>JAAYIN010000008.1 GCA_012523405.1 Clostridiales bacterium | reverse complement strand
CGCATAATGTCATTAACATTCCTGCGGATTTTCTCGACTTGGGCGATATCATTTTTCAGAGAAACATACTCGCCATTGAGCCGTTTTTTATCGGTGGTCAGCTTGGTGCGCTCCGCTTTCCATTCTTTTATCGGCAAGCTGGTCTTAGCGTTCATCACGCCCTTTAGGTAGTGTTCTGCGGCTTCATAAAGGGTAAACTCGCGGCGGTGGGCTTCGGTATAATCCTCTTGGTGCTTGGGCTTCATCTGCCTGCGCTTTTGATTGAACTGCTTGAACTCAAGGTAATATTCCGCTTGCTCAATATGCTTGTCCAAAACCTCAAGCCGCCTATCTATGGGCTTCAATTCTTCGCGGATTGAAAACTGATTTTCTATCATGGCTTGTAATTTTTTGTCCAATCCCGCCATGTCTTTAAGGAATGCCTGCCGACTACATTACAGCACTGGAATCCCTCATCTCGACCATTGCCGCGAGGGGCGTATAGAATCGGCGGTTGGCGACAATGCCTACTGCTACCTTAGTGAAGGTGAGCTTCGGGTGGACAGGCGCAGGGAGTACTCGAGGCATGTGGCATTGGCCCTGTGCCACTATCACGGAGTCTGCATCGCCTTTGTGATGGACATTGCAGCGCAGGAACTAGGGGAGCAGATCAAAGACTTTCCGGTTGACCTCTATGGGCTTCAACAAAAATACTGTGAGGGGGAGCACCCTTTCGTGATTCCTGGCGACCCCCCGCGATCGAGCATCTTTTCTCCGAACTGTATAATGTGCCAGCTAAGATCAAGAAGGACTATTTTCGCATCAAGATATTCGAGCTGCTGTTGTATTTGGATGCGCTGGAGCTGCCTGAACATCGGGAGGAGTGTCCCGATTTCTTCAAAAATCAGGTGGAAAAGATCAAGGCGATCCAAGCTTTACTGACTGGAGAACTGGGGAATCACTACTCCATTGAGGAACTGGCCGAGCGCTACGATATTGCCATGACACTACTGAAAAATTGCTTCAAGAGCGTGTACGGAAGCCCGATTTTTTTTCTTATATGCGCACCTATCGCATGAACGCAGCAGCTGCCATGCTTAAACAGCAACCATATGTGAATGTGTCCGAGATTGCAGGGCTTGTGGGCTATGACAGTCCCAGTAAGTTTGCCGCTGCGTTTAAGCAGGTCATGGGCAAATCACCGTTGGAATACCGAAAATCAATCAACTGATTGGAACTCAAAAGTCCGGATAGAGTGCAAAAACAATATGGTTATAAAAGAAGAGAAAGATTGGCACTTGCTAATCTTTCTCTTCTTTTATAAAATTGCGCTCTATTGCTTCCCAAGATATATTCACGACTTTCGGTGTCTTGCTTACAACCTATTACTAGATCATCTCGATTTTCATCATGGCAACAAAAACCCCACAACTCTTGGGCGTGCTCAATGCGTCCATTCGAAGAGTTGCGGGGGTCAATTAGCTACTTTCTTTCTCCATAAGGATCCATGGTAACTTTTCGGACTGGCATACTTCGCCATTGAGAAGGCGTATCAGCAACTCTGCTGCGCTGCGGCCTGCATTATATTCACCATGCGATAGTGACGTGATTCGAACAGGTGCATACTCGCTATACCAGCTGTTATCAAAGCTTACAACCGCTATATCCTCGGGGATTGCCACACCTTTTTCGCGGAAGTATCCAACCACGTAACCCGCGATTTCATCATTAAAGCAAATGACAGCCGTACATTCCTCAAGAATATAATCAAAGTACGATGCGAATCCTCCTGATAATAAATCGCCCTTCGTTTCTGTGTTATACCATGCGATGCATTTATCGTTGATGTTGATATCAGCATCGCAAAGCGCTTGTGTATACCCTTCGTAGCGTAGAGGTCCTTGAATATCGTCGCTCTTAAAAACACCTGCGATGTTGCGATGACCTTTCTTCCTCAAGTGGTCCACCAGCATACGTCCGCCGTTTTCATTATCATCCAGCACGGACAAAGCCTCTGGCAGATTCGCGTAGTTGCCATGAATAAACACCAAAGGAATCCCCTTTGAGATGAGCTGACGATACAAATCCTGATTCGGGTTGGGCAATGCTGTCTTGGTTCCCTCCACGAGCACACCGTCCACAGGCGAATCCAGCAGCTGCTTGAGAACTCTTCTCTCGTTAGAAATCTCGTTCTGTGTTGCAAAGATGGATAATGTGCAATTATGTCCGGAAAGCACATTCTCCGCCTCGCGCAAAATGCTGGGGAAAATATAATCACTGATATACGTTGTCACAATCGCAACGGACAGACGGTTTCCGTCCTCGTTTTCTCCAGTCCGCCGCAAGATCTGTGTTCCGCTCCCTTGCCGCCGCGAAATCATCCCTTCGTCAACCAGCTGTGCAAGCGCACGTCGTATTGTTTGTCTGCTCGCTGCATATTCATCTACCAGCATGTATTCTGTTGGCAATTCTTTACTTGCCGCATACTTGCCAGAGACTATTTCGTTTTTTATTTCATCTGCGATTAACCTATACTTTGGTGGCACAAAAACACCCCTTGAAGCAAAATAAATTAGATAACAAGCTAATGATTTCCATTGAAAGTCTTCTGTTTATACCGTTGCTACATTATACACAATTTGTACTCTTTTTGCAACTGTTTTTTAGGATTCAATTCAAATTAGGTACAAATTGTTGAAAAAGTACGGTGTGATTCGGAAATATAACTACCTCTAAACATTGTTCCTGTTTAAGTTTCTGAATCGGAACAGCTAAATACATCACATGGTCTTATCTGGAAAGTTGTAAAAATTAATCACGTTCACTAAAATTGCGACAATTCTTTTGTTTCTTATGCGGTATAAACATTCACATCTGATGAGGCGTTGTAATATTATGTATATTTTTTGACACAATCAAAAAACATACGAAATTGAATAATTTGTACGTAATCTATTGACACGTAAAAATTATTATGATAAAATGCAGACAATAACAAGCATAGGGAGCGAAAAAAACATCCTAGCGGCTTGAATAATTAAATGAATGGAGAGAACCCAACATGAAAAAGCTACTCGCGTTACTTTTGGTAATGACAATGGTACTATCTATTGGTATCACTTTCGCTGGCGCAGAAACAGTTGGCGCAGGCAAAAAAGTCGGTATCGCAATGCCTACGCAGTCTTCCGAACGTTGGATCAATGACGGCGCAAACATGAAAGCACAGCTCGAAGCTCTTGGCTATGAAGTCATCCTTCAGTATGCTGAGGACGATGTCCAGATGCAGGTTTCCCAGATCGAAAACCTCACAGCACAGCAGGTTGATTGCATCGTTATCGCAGCTGTTGACTCTGGCGCTTTGACCGGTGTTGAGGCACAGGCTAAAGAAGCTGGCATCCCAATCGTTGCTTATGACCGTCTTTTGATGGACACGGACGCTGTTTCCTACTATGCATCTTTTGACAACGAAGGTGTTGGCCGCGCAATCGGCGAATACATCGAAACCGCAAAAGATCTTGCAAACGCAGCTGAGGGCACAAGCTACACCATCGAATTCTTCATGGGCTCCCCTGATGATAACAACGCAGTGCTTCTGCACCAGGGCGTTATGAAGGTTCTACAACCTTACCTTGACAATGGCGTATTGGTCTGCAAGACCGGTCGTACTTCTTTTGACGACACTTGCATCCTTCGCTGGTCACAAGAAACTGCACAGCAATGGGCAGAAAACTATCTCGCATCTTTCTATGCTGACGAAGACCTCGACATCGCTTGCTCGGCATTCGACGGATTCGCATACGGCATTCGCTCTGCTCTTGAAGCAGCAGGCTACACCTCTGAAAACTGGCCCCTGATCACTGGTCAGGATGCTGAACTGATGGCTGTTAAGAACATCATTTCTGGCCAACAGACCATGTCCATCTATAAGGACACCCGCTTGCTGGCCTCTAAGTGCGTGACCATGGTTAATGCTGTTATCAACGGCACAGAGCCAGAAATCAACGACACAGAGACCTACAACAACAACGTGATCACAGTTCCTTCTTACCTGTGCACACCCGTTGCAGTTGACCTGAGCAACTATGAAGAACTGATCATCGGCGGAGAATACTACACCCCAGAACAGCTCGGCCAATAAGCTCTACCAAGCTATATGCTTCGGGGAAAGCAAGTTTCTTGTAATCCCTGAGAGATTGTCTAAATGGTCTTGGATGCTAGAGAGTTTCAAAAGCAGAAAATGACCTTCTTATGCAATCTAAGGGATGGCGACAAAATGCCATCCCTTTCTTTTCTCAATAAATCCGGCTCAAATCAAACTGAAACGTAGCCGGTATTGAGCGTTCACAACAAGAGGAGTGGTCATAATATGAGTGAATATATCCTTGAGATGAACCACATCACAAAAGCATTTTCCGGCGTGAAGGCGCTTGATGATGTCAATCTAAAGGTGAAAAAAGGCGAAATCATGGCCATCTGCGGTGAAAACGGGGCAGGAAAATCCACTTTGATGAATGTACTGTCCGGCATTTACCCCTATGGCTCATACAGCGGAGACATTATTTACGATGGCGAAACATGCCAATTCCATAGTATTCGCGATAGCGAAAAAAGGGGAATTGTTATTATCCATCAAGAACTCGCATTAAGTCCCTACCTATCCGTTGCCGAAAACGTATTCATGGGAAATGCGCGTCAAAAACATGGCATCATCGATTGGACAGCGACTCGCCGCGATGCACAGCAGCTTTTAGCTCGAGTGGGACTGGTAAATGAAGATGTGAATGTACCTGTCAACACCCTTGGTGTTGGTAAACAGCAGCTAATCGAGATTGCAAAGGCGCTTGGCAAGAATGCGGATCTCCTGATCCTGGACGAACCAACTGCCGCTTTAAACGATATAGAGAGTGCGCAGCTGCTAGAGCTCCTGCTGACACTCAAGCAGCAAGGCATGACCTGCATCATGATCTCTCATAAGCTCAACGAGCTTAGCTACGTAGCAGACTCGATCACGATCATCCGCGATGGCTGCACCATTGAAACACTTCATAAGACGAACGAGCCATTCTCCGAGGAAGCGATCATCAAGGGCATGGTTGGCCGTGAACTAACCAATCGCTATCCCAAACGTGAGAACTGCGCAATTGGGGACGTGGTGTTTGAGGTGAAGAACTGGAATGTGTTTCATCCCGAGGATGCAGAGCGCCAGATTCTAAAGGACATTAACATTCAGGTTCATGCAGGAGAAGTGGTAGGTCTTGCCGGCTTGATGGGCGCAGGGCGCACAGAGCTAGCGATGAGTCTCTTTGGTCGCTCCTACGGACAGAAAATCACAGGCGATGTCTATGTCAACGGCGAAAAAACTGACATGCGTACTGTGAAAAATGCGATTGCTAACCGCGTTTCATACGTGTCTGAGGACAGAAAAACCTATGGCCTCATTACCATTGACAGCATCAAGTTCAATATGACACTTGCAGCACTTCCGCATTTCTTCTCCAATAAGGGCATTGTAAACCAGCGTGAGGAATCTGTGAAGGCAGAAGAGTATCGCACACGCATCAATGTAAAAGCAAGTTCCGTCGACCAGACCGTTGGATCACTGTCAGGCGGAAATCAGCAGAAGGTTGTTCTGGCAAAATGGATGCTCACACAGCCCGATGTATTGATTTTGGATGAACCGACTCGCGGTATCGACGTTGGTGCCAAACACGAGATTTACTGTGTTATCAATGAGCTTGCCCAAGCAGGCAAAGCCGTTATTGTCATTTCGTCTGAAATGCCCGAGATCATTGGTACCTGCGACCGTACCTACGTTATCAACGAAGGTAGCATTGCAGGCGAATTAAGCGGCGACGAAATGACACAAGAGTCTATCATGGGGTGCATCATGGCACACAATAGAAAGGGAGATGCGTAATGCAAAATTCTGTGTTGGAGAGAACCGAAATCACTTCTAACAAAAGCAAACAGAAGAACATGAACATGAAGCAATACGGCATGATCCTTGCGCTGATTGCGGTATTCTTAATCTTCGCCTTGATGACAGGCGGCAAAAACACGACCCCCATCAACATCAATAACCTAATCATGCAAAACGGTTATGTTATTATTCTGGCTGTTGGTATGCTCCTATGCGTACTGACAGGTAACGTTGACCTTGGTGTTGGTTCTGTCGTTGCTACTTGCGGCGCAGTCGCCGGTACGCTTATCGTTGATCTTGGCGTGGCCACCCCGCTTGCTATGCTTGCATCGCTTGTAGTGGGCGTATTGATGGGCTGCTTTGTTGGTTTCTTCGTTTCAAAGCTGGAAATCCCGCCCTTCATCGTAACCCTTGCCAGCATGCTGATGGGACGCGGTATCTGCTACGTCATCCTCAAGTCCCAAACAAAAGGCCCCCTGCCTGCTGACTATAACTGGATCAGCACAGGATTCCTGCCGAACTACAAAGTTGGCAATGTTGACCTTGTTAGTATCTTTGTTGGACTTGCGATCTGTGCATTCATCATCATTGGCGAGATCCGAAGCGTTCGCACAGCAAAGAAGCATGATCTGCCCACAATCCCAACATGGCAGCTCATTGCCAAGGATGCTATTATTTGCGGCATTGTCATGTTCTTCTTCTATAAGCTCGGCTCCTATAAGGGCATCCCGGTTCTGCTGATTCTTCTTGCAATCGTCGTTGTAATCTACAACTTCATTACCACAAAGACTGTTGCGGGACGTCAAATCTATGCACTGGGCGGCAATGCAAAAGCAGCTCGTCTATCGGGCATTAACACCCAAAAGGTTTACTTCTGGGTTTATGCAAACATGGGTCTGCTTTGCGGCCTCGCAGGTATCGTACTCTCTGCTCGTAACCAATCCGCTACGCCAAAAGCAGGTGACGGCTTTGAAATGGACGCTATCGCATCTTGCTACATCGGCGGTGCAGCGACTGCCGGCGGTGTCGGTACTGTATTCGGAGCGGTTGTCGGCGCACTCATCATGGGTGTTCTAAACAACGGTATGTCCCTTGCAGGTTTTGATACCAACGTACAGAAAATTGTAAAAGGTGCTGTACTTCTTGGCGCAGTAACAATTGACTTGGTTTCTAAGCGCAAGAAAGGATAAGACGATGTCACCTGACACGAAGAAAAACTATCCTCCGCAGTTTAGTCTCATCCTTCGGGTTGCCTGTGGTGCTTATCTGCTATACCTTGCATGGGGTTTGCGCGAGGCAGCATTCCAAGGAGAAGGCGGGCTACTCTATGGCATTGCACTCGTTGTGTTTGCAGTTGTTGCGATTATCCTATTATTCTTCTCTGTTCGGTCACTTTTACGCGGCGAATTTTCAAAGCCGGGGAATGAACAGGACGACGAAGAACAGAAGGATGAAACCAATTCAAACGATGACATTTAGTAAAATTTAAAAAGGTATGCTCTTGTGAACATTTTTGAAATGTTGGAGAGCATACCTTTTTTTACGCGCTGTGTTTGTGTCGCCAGAAGCGCTAGATGATTTGAAATGAGGACGCAAGATAAAAACGACTGAATATTCTGAGTCAAAAGGAGAATGACAGATGAAAAAAGAGGAAAATACGGTTTGGATGCTTCTAGTGGCAGTGATAGGTCATATTCTTTGCTACATAAGGCATTTGCTTGCACACTCGGGTTTTCGAATGTCGGATATCTGCGAAACAGTCGGAATATCCAGTACAAATCATTTCTACTATCTGTTCAAGAAGCGATTTGGGATATCTCCCTCACAATATGAAAGCTGGTAAATTAGATGCTGACAAGCAAAATGGTTGGTTGTATATTGGGTACGCGATCGGCTGTATACTAGGTACACGATTGATGCGTGAATTTGAAAGAGTGATGAAATGCCCAAGGAAAAGAATGAACTTGAACAGAGCGTAATTCACCATCGCCTCCTTCATTCCCTACCTTGCGATTTATGGGGTCATCCAACAGATTGTGGCGATCTATCCAAACCTCGCGGCGATTAATATCGCCGAAATGTCGAGGGTCCGCGTGGTTGCCATCAATCCGGATGTCTATGTGCTGGACGAGCCTTCCTCCAATTTGGACGTGGGCGCAATCCGGAAAATCAAAGAGATCATTGGCATGCTAAAATCCATGGGGAAGATGATTGTGATTGCAGAGCATCGCATCTACTACTTGAAGGACTTGGTTGACCGCGCGATTCATTTGGAGGGCGGCAAAATTGCGGGCGAGTATTCGATGGAGGAGCTAAGTGCATTTGAGGATGCCAAACGATTCCAGACAGGCATTCGCAGCATCTATTTTCCAAAGTACAGCCCCCGAAATATGTCGCTTTCGGGTGAAGACGCAAGGCTGGACATGCGCTTTCTGTCGTTCGGGTATGAGAAGGAGCAGGTCTTGGATATTGCCAAAGCGAATATATCCGCGGGGCAAATTACCGCAATTATCGGGGAGAACGGGGCAGGAAAATCCATCTTTGTCATGGTCTGTCTCTCAAAACAATAGATAGCATGCTCCTCCGACGATACCGCTGGCGATCATGATGATGATAGGGTTTGTTTTAAATTTGCGAAGAAACAGCAATCCGATAGCAAACAACGCCGCCGCAATCCAATCGACCGATGCAATCTGCCATGAAAATCCAGCTTGTCCCCAAAACGAAAGCACGAGAATAGACAGCCCTGCCGATAATATCAATGCCACCACTGTGGGTCTAAGTCCCCCCAGCACCCCGCGAATCACAGGCATATCCTGATATTTTCCATACAACCACGCCAGCAGTGATACGATGAAACAGGAGGGCAAAATGCACCCGAAGGTCGAAACCAGCGCGCCGCCAAAGCCAACAATCTGCATCCCCACAAAGGTCGCAGAGTTAATGGCGATAGGACCCGGTGTCATCTCTGAAATGGTGATCAGATCCGTGAACTGCTGCAAGCTCAGCCATCCGTGGATGTCAACGACTTGGTTTTGAATCAAGGGCATTGCTGCCAATCCTCCACCAAAGCTCAGTAACCCGATTTGAAAAAAACTCCAGAAAAGCTCCAAATAAATCATATTACAGGTGCTCCTTTCCGGCTTTTTCGTCGCGCACGCTGACCAGCGCGCCCAGAGTTGCACAGCAGATAATAATATAGAGGATGTTGACTTTAAACACATAGTACGCAACAAATGCGCCAACCATCATCGAAATGGGCAGCCATTTCTTCGTCTTGATGATTTTGCCGCCCATCGTAATCACGACATCAAAAATAACAGCACAAACACCCGCCATCATGCCCTTGAGAACGGCGCTGACCACGGGATTGCTGCGAAACGCATCATAGAAAAAAGAAATGACCGATAAAATGAGCAGCGGCGGCATGATGGTACCTGCAATCGCAACCAGTGCGCCAGGCAAACCCATCAGCCGAAACCCAACCAATATAGAGGCATTTACTGCAATGGCACCAGGTGAAGACTGCGCGATTGCTGCCAAATTCAACATTTCCTCCTCTTCCAGCCAACCCATTTCATCCACGAATTTCTTCTTCATGAGTGAAATGATTACATAGCCTCCGCCAAAGGTGAATGCACTTAACAAAAAGGTGGTTTTAAATAGTTGCCAATAATTCTTTGAACTTCGTACCATAGTTGCTCCTTTTATCATCAATCGGGATTCTGTCTCCATAGCGCATGAAGCATAGCATACAAGCTGTGAAAATACGCATGTCCATCGCCTGTCCATCGCCTGTCCATTTGCCCAAGCAATTAAACAATACATAGGTTATTGTATAAAATGTATTATACTCCATTTACATGATATCTAAAAGCCGTTTAGCGTGTTTCCCCTGTGCTAAGGTGCTTTCTAGCCGATTTGGTCGTCTGCGGAAACCCAACCGCGAAGGAATTTTAAAAAAAACATACGCTGCGACTATTGAGGAAATGTTTAGATAAGAGCTTTTTGCGATATATGAGATCAGGAAACGGGCATTACGGTGTTAATTACACACGATTTGAAATCGCATATAAGCTAACGGGTGATGCCACCTCATGAAAAAAGGGCGATGTGGTCGCCCAAGGGGCTATGCAGCCATTGTTTGACGCAACATACTCAATAAAGTAAGCTTTTTGATATGTCCAGCTCTGTATATCACATGGTGCTCGCAAATT
>JAAYIN010000030.1 GCA_012523405.1 Clostridiales bacterium | reverse complement strand
GCGAGATGCCCAGTCAATGGTTTCTTCCGCCATTGCGCCGGTCGCCAGCGACAGTGCCAGCATTAGCACGAGGAATAGGGAAAACATTTTTTTCATGGAAGGATGACCTCCTTAGGTTTATTTGATATATTTATTATAGGAGTCTTCACCACCCCTAGCAACGGAGATTCCTGCACATGGCACGGGAATATCCAGCACTTCCCTCAGCGCTTCATAGCCTGCATTGCATATTGCGATGGGGTCATGTTTTCGCGAAGGCGGAATACTTTGCCAAAATACGATGCATCATCATAACCAACTAAAGACGCAACATCAATGACCTTGATCTCCGGATTTTCGCAAATCAAACGCTTTGCATTTTCAATTCGGCAGTTGGTAAGGTATTCGGTAAACGTTGTTTCTCCATATTTGCGCAGAAGTCTGCTGAGGTAGGTTTGAGAGATGCCAAATATCGAGCATGTATTTTGAATCGTTAAGGCTTCGGCATAATTCAGATCGACGTATCCGACGATCTGGTCATATACCTTGCTTGATTCCTGCCGCCCGCTCTTCGTGTTCACAAGCGGTTCAAATACAATGTCCCATACCCCAAGCATAAGGTCGCCCGTGCTATGCGCATACAAATACAGCTCAGCAATCTCCTTGAAAATACGCAAATGATCCACATCAGGCTGCTTGACGAATTCAAGTGCCCGCTGAACAATCTGGTCAATCGCACGCTCAACCCACCGCTGGGGCAAGGCATTTTGCTCCCAATGCACCGCCCATGTCAGCAATGTCTCCTTGATCAGTCTGTTGTTTCCGCTCGTGATCGCAGAGTCAAGCTTTCGGAGTTCAGATTTGGG
Source organism: Clostridiales bacterium (assembly GCA_012523405.1). Classification (GTDB taxonomy): domain Bacteria; phylum Bacillota; class Clostridia; order Christensenellales; family Aristaeellaceae; genus Limiplasma. Next base: position 16,125 of record JAAYIN010000030.1, on the reverse strand, counting down.
GAAGTTTTCATATTGGGGGCGAACATAAGGCGGCACATCATATACGGCTGACTTGCCAATCACCAGCTTATCATCCAAGTAATTGCTCATCTCTTCTGCACGCTCACGTACATTGTTAAGCGCCACAGGCTTTTGATAAATAACGCAGGTATGGGTGCTCAGATTCGTCTTTGCTTTCACCAAACCAAGCAGCTGACCGATATCTTTGATTTTCATCTCCGACATCACAAACCACTCCGCATGTTCACGTCCCTGCAAAACCCAAACGTTTTTCAGCTCAGTTGGTTGGCTTACACCCAATTGATAGAATTCACCATGAACCCTCTGGCTTTGCAGATTGCCAAATCGAATCGTTGCCAAATAAAACGGACTTTGTCCTATCTGCTTGCGTATCAATTTTAGATTCGCGTTTGGGGCAGTGAACAGGCTGCGAACCGCCTTGTTTTTCTCCTCGATTTGCTTATCTATCAGCTTCTTTTCCACCGTTCCAAGCACGGTTTGTGTATGCGTAATATTAAGAGGCTTGAGCAAATACTCCTCCACCGCCGCTTCAATGGCTCCCTTTGCATAGCCAAATTCCGCATAGCCGCTTACGATGATCATATGAATATCCGGATATAGGCATCTGGCTTCTTTCGCTAATGTCACGCCATCCATAATCGGCATTTTCACATCTGTGATCAGCAGGTCTACCGAACGCGTTTTTAAGAATTCGAGTGCGTCATACCCATTTTCAAACTCACCAACGATTTGAAAGCTGGGAACAAAGGACTTAATCAACTGCCTCATAAACTTGATCGATGCTATTTCATCATCAACCAATACAATATCAAACATCATCATCACACCCCCATTGCTTCATGAAGTTGATTTGAATCACTGCTCCGTCTTCATTAAACAGTGAAAACGTCATGCTGCCATTGCTAAAATAGTACAGTCTGGAAAGCGTATTCATCATTCCTACGCCCTTTCCGGAAGCAGCGGTCTCCTTTTGCATGGAATATTTGTTTTGACGAAGCTGCATGGAAAATTCCAACATATTTTGAAGAACCTCCGTGCTGAAACCATCACCATTGTCCCGAATTTCTATGGACAGCTTACCCGAGTCCATGCGTCCGCTGATTTTAATCTCCATATCCCTCGCGTTATGCAAATAACCATGTTGTATGGCATTTTCAACCAGCGGCTGAAGCGAGAGCATGGGAAGCATGGATTGCTGAATATCTTCAGGTATATCAATGCTGTAATGGAGTCTATGCTCATATCGTGATTTCATCAGTTCCAAATAGTTCAGCACATGCTTGAGCTCATCTTTTAATGTGACCGTTTTGTTCTCGATATTGATGGTATACCGAAGCATTTCGGAGAACTTATCGCATATCTCTGCGATATCAAGCACATTATGTTCCAAGCTTTTGGAGCTGATCACATTGAGCGTATTATAGATAAAATGCGGATTAATCTGTGCCTGCAATGCACCCATCCTTGCAGACAGCTGCAATTCCTGCGCAAGCATCTCGTCCTGAATCGATAGATTCAAGCGCTCAAGCAATGCGCGAAACGCGGATTCCAGCCGATAGATTTCGTCTTCTTTTTTCAGACCGCTGATACCGGGCGTCAGCACGCGATCGCTCAAATGAACGCCGCTGATCTTCTTTTCAAGCTGCCTGATAGAGCGTGTCAGGTGGCTTGAAACCAAGAATATAATGAGCAGAGAAATGATCAGCAGTATGATGGCAAAAATGCCTAAGCGATACATGATGTGAAACAAAGAGGCATCAAGCGCTTCTGTGCTTTGAGAAATATAGATGGCAAGCGAATTTTTATCGCTGACAAGAGACAACTCATAGAGCGATTCACGTTCTTGCGTGCCGTCTTTTTCCTCGGATAAATAGGCAATGCCTCTTGGCGCAATCCCCTCTTCACTTTCGTAAATCAAGCTTCCGTCATTGATGAAAGCGCAGACATTCACGCCTTCCAAGCCTTGCGGTGAAAAGATACCCGCGAGCTCCTCTTCCCTTGCCTGCACTTCCAGATAGCCCACATGCAGCCCCATCCAAACAATGGAGCGCATGGCACCAAATACAGAAACATCATTGCCCACAGTCCAAGGATCCAGATACGGCGCTACGAGCATGCGCTTGAATCTTTGTTCATCTGCGATATCCAGCCATTGTATGCCGCTTGCAACTTGAGTGATATCATACGACAGCGAATTGACTGTGTCCCTGTTATCAAATCTGCTGGTATAGAACATGCCGCTGCGATTGAACGCATTGACGCGGTAGAAGTTTTTATTCAGCGGTTCACGATACAGCACATTGCCCATCGTATTCTTTGCCTCAAGCATGCGCTGGTCACGGTCGGGCAAATAGGTGTGCATTGCCATCGCATTCATAAATTCGGAGTTCGCAATTAAATTCTCAAGCGTGTAATCCATTACCTGAATATACTCGTCAAATTGCGTAATCATGCGTTCACCCAAAGCCGTCAAATTCTCTTTGGCAGTGGTACTAAACACATCTCTTTCATACGTATAAAAGAAAATAGTATATGTCAATGTGAGAATGAGCGTGATGGATGAAAAAATAATCCCGAGTTTCACATGCATTTTCATGGAAAGTACCCCTCAACCTTTTGTGCTTGATGTAATGGCAGTATAGCATACAGATGACAATCAGACAAAAAAGTGCTGCTTTTTCCTATCCAAGGCTTGGATTTTCCTATGATGCTGGAGATGGTCTGGATGTCATCGTTGACGGTCAAGAGAGCATTGCCTATGTCGCGCCCGATGCTGAGGTTGCATCACGCCTTGAAGCCAAGCGCAAGCAGGAGCACCAGCAAAAAGCACGACTCAAGGAATTGCACGGCAAGCCATCCACCACGCAAGACGGAAGAAAGATCAAGCTGTATGCAATCATCGGCAGTCAAGCGGATGTGGGCGCGGTGCTGCAAAATGATGCTGAGGGCATTGGTCTGTTTCGCAGTGAGTTCCTCTATCTGCAAAGCAAGGACTATCCAACCGAAGAAACGTTGATGAGCGCTTGCAAAACTGCGGCGGAAACCATGGCAGGTAAGCCCGTCATCATCCGCACGCTCGACATAGGCGCAGACAAACAAGTAGATTATTTCAAGCTCCCTGCAGAAGAAAACCCTGCAATGAGTCTTCGGGCAATTCGCATCTGCCTAACCCGCCCAGAAATCTTCAGGACGCAGCTGCGAGCGCTGTACCGCGCATCTGCTTTCGGCGAAATCGCCATCATGTTCCCCATGATTAACTCGCTCTGGGAAGTGCAGGAAATCAAGAAGCTAGCCATGCAGGGATCGCATGATGTAGTATTTGTATAAATCTGAATCAGGGTCAAGGATTGGTTGAAAAACCGCTCCTTGACCCTTTGTGTGTGAGAAAGAAAAAATAGGAAGTATTTACATCCTGCGCGAGAACCTTTCTTGGCATCGCGTCGTCATGTAATTGACAGTACCTTGCCGCATAAAAGCAAAAAGGAAGTCTTGTATGCGCAATTACGACGGGCTGGATGTACCGCCGCATGCCGCCATGGAATACAGTGCAATCATCATCAATGCCCAAACGGATTCATCTCATGGGAAGACATCCAAGGCAATCATCCAGCGCAGGATTAATTGGGCGCATTCGCCTTGTAGTTGCGCTGCCAAACTATACCTGCGGCTGTCCCTATTGCATAAGGAATGTGAGGGTCAACATCACTGAAAGGGAGGTACCCACATGAAAAAGCTGTTATCTATTCTGATTTGCTTCGCATTATGCGTATCGATTTGTTCATGCGCTCTGGCGCAGGAAGCAAAGGAACTGCCAACGGCACTGAACTTGAATGCCGTGCAACTCTATGAAAGCGCGCTATCCCTCTGCTGGCTGGAAAACGATCTCTACATCCTTGGAACTTATGCCATCTACCATTGGGCCGAGGGCATGGAAACCCCTGACGTTTATTATGACCTCTCCTCCTCCGCCGCCTATCAATACGCCGCGCAGCCACCCAAAAGCGAAGAGGATGCACAGGCATGGGCTAAGGCCATCCGCTATCTGTTTACGGACGGCGAAACCCTCTATGGTCTGCATCCTTATAACGGGCAGGTGTTTGAGATAGCGCATGAAAAAATGCAGGAGGCGGCACTATTGCCCGCTGATCTCCTAAAAGGCGGCACGGAGGAAGATTCGTTCATCCGCGATATCAAAAGCACAGCCTATGTGAACGGAGAGCTATTCCTGTTGCTTGGAACAGACAATTACAGCGATTATGCAAAGACAGAGCTGGTGAGCTTTCGCTTCGCGGACGAGAGCAGCAAAGCTCGCGCTCTTGCTGGTGCACAGGGATTAGCAGCGGGAGCAGATGGGAAGCTCGCCATATTCACGGAAGCCGAGGAATGCGCAATTTGGCAATATGATATCGCTTCCGAAACGTTCGACCTCAAGCTTGCTAGCTTCAAGCCCAACGAAATTTCTAGCGGCATGGTGTGGTATGCCGCCAAGGATGCGCTAGCCTATTACGCCGCCAATCGAGTGGCGTTGGTGAACGCAGCTGGACAGTCTCAAACGAAAGCCTACCTCCCTGTATCCTACGCCCGTAGCACCACGCCCGCCGCCTGTTCGCAAAGCGGGATATACGCCTATCCATATAGCAGCCGCGTTTTCATCCGCGATATCAGTATTGACGGAGAAACCACCCAAACGGCTTTAAACCTGATAGGCGCATTATCGCCTGATCTCATCATTGATTTTTCGATTGAAAATCCAGACATCGCAGTTGTCAGCTTGAATGCAAGTAGCAGTGATTATCTGAAACAGGCCGTTATTTCTGCCAACTCCGATATTGATCTCATGGTTGCATCTGCACCGGGTGACTTTGCCGCCATGAAAACGAAAGGCTTCGCAGCTGCTCTCAATTCCAGCAGCGAGTTGGTTTCGATGGCTCAGCAGCTCTATCCGACCATCCAGAATGCGATATTCGATGGAGACTCTTTGCTAGGCTATCCTATCGCATTTCAGCCGTTGTCTTGGACAATCAATGAAAGCAAATGGCAGGAATTCGGACTTGGAGACTATCCAACCACCTATGACCAATTGTTCCGAATAATCGCTATTTGGCTGGATGACTATGCAGAGGACAACAGGGACTATACGCTCTGTGATATTCAGCAATCCTCCATTGATACGCTCGTGTCATTGATGATCAAAGAGTACATATTCCAAAATGAAACGACTGGCGAACGCTTGACCTTCGATACGCCCGCCTTTCGCTCATTGCTCAGCAGCGTGGTAGAAAATGCTCATCTGCTTTCCCAAGACAATGAGCAATGGGGCATGCCGCTCTTGTACTCTTATTATCAGGGATTTGGCATCACCTACAACGACAGCGATAGGATGCATATGCTGCTATCGCCAACGCTTGATAGTCAAAAGACACAAATGCTCAATGCCCGTATGGAAGTTTTGGTTGTGAATGCGGCGTCTCTCAAGCAAGATGCTGCGAATCGCTTTGTTTCCTTCTGCGCACAGCATATGGATGCAGGCACAAAATATACGCTGAGTCCCAATCAAAATGAGCCGCTGCGCAACCCAGCGTATGAATCCAGACTCGAAACGCTGAATGCCGAGCTTCAATCTCTCCAAAACAAGCTTGACAGCGCGGACGAATCACAGACCGCTTTGCTCCGAGACGAGATCACTCAAAAGGAGAACCTAATTGCAAGCTTTAGTGATAACGAGTGGTCGATCTCTCCAAAGAGCATTGATATGTATCGCCAAATCGCGCAAAACCTTCGTGTGCCGTATGACACCGCATTCCCAGCGGAAGACGAAGCCAGCAGTTTTGGTGCCCTGTCCTCAGTTGTCGCTCAGTATTGTACCGATGGCTTAACGGCAGATGAGATCGATGCTTTCATCGCTGACTTGGATCGGGTTACTTATTTGGTTTTCATGGAGGACAAATGAACTGACGAAACTAAGCACCGTTATCAATCCAAATTCATTATATAAGGGGTCATCATGATAAACGCATATCACACCCTCCGGAATTTCCTTCATTGCCCCAAGGAGATACCCACTTGCTTTCATCAAACGGTTGAGAAGATATTTGAGCTCATCAAGGAGCGAGAGCATATGGAAGACGAATGGGCTGATGTTTGGAAAGCTCGTGATCTATCCGAGCAGAGAATAGGACATTCATGACATCATAACAAGACAGCCGATGCTTTTATCAAGCATCGGCTGTCTTGTTATGATACGCTAAATCATGCGATAAACAGCGCATTTTATGGAGTCTTATTTTACCTTGCATGCCGATTTCTGTATGCGTTTCCGATTTCAACATGGCATCTGGCGTGTGTGTGAATTATAATATAACAAAGTGGTTGATGCAAAAGGAGAATAATGATGATGAAAAACCAAGTAGCTGTTATAACAGGTGCGGCAAAAGGAATTGGACGTGCAGTCGCATTGGAGCTTGCGCATCAGGGTTATCATATCGTGGTGAATTATCATAATCGAAAAGAAGCGGCGCTTGAGGTATGCAGGCTTGCTGAGGAGATGGGTGTTCATGCGATGGCGGTTCATGCCGACATGGGCAATCTGGATGATATCCGTCATATGTATGAGCAGATCGACAGCGTTTTTCCTCAAATCCATCTGCTTGTCAACAACGCGGGCATTAGCGACGAAGTTTATTTTCTTGACGCTACTCCCCAGCAATTTGAAAACATGACCAATGTTGACTGGCGCGGGCTTTATTTCAGTGCACAACATGCAGCAAAGCGCATGATTAACCAGCATATCAAAGGTCTGATTATTAACGTAACCTCCAATCAGGCGATCGCTAACTGGCCTCGTTCAACCATTTATGGACCCACAAAGGCCGCCGTATCCAAGTTCACCCAAAATGCTGCTATGGAGCTATCGCTGCATGGCGTGCGCATGGTTGCCATTGCGCCGGGATACACCGATATAGGCTGGGCTGCCGATAGCCATCTGCGCAAATCAGAAAAGCTGATCCCGCTGGGCAGATTTGCTCAGCCCGAGGAAATAGCCAAGGGCATAGCGTTCCTGGCATCGGACGACGCAAGCTATATGACGGGCTGCACGCTGACAATGGATGGCGGCGCAACGCTGCCTGTGGTTGCAGCAAACGACTTTACCGACCGCTAAGAGTAATGCTTTTTGCGGTAATCGCTCGGCGAGATACCAAAGTAATCTTTGTAGCTGCTGCTGAAATGAAATGCGCTGGAGTATCCCATTTGCGCAGCAATCATGCTGAGGGATGCTGAGGTTTGCAGCAAAAGCTGCTGAGCGGTTTCCATTTTCAAGCGAACAATATACTTCTTTGGCGACATGCCAATGGACTGTTCAAACGCATTGCGCAGCGTGCGATCGTGTACGCCAAGATGCGCGCTAAGCATCGATACATTGACCGAACTAAAATGATCGCGAATGAAAACATCTGCGCGGTAAAGCAAATCATCGCTCTTGGTTTCAATCGGATTTTCCTGATTGCTTTTAAGCAGCAGCATCATAGAGATAATCAATACCTGCGCGATATCCCAATGATCCTGCTTCGCATTATATAGACTTTCTTCCATTAAACGAGTCAGAAAATCAAACGAATCGATATGATACACTTGATTTTCTTTGATAAACGACTGCGGCTCGCAAATCTCAAACCACCAGAAATGCCATGAATCCTCCGCGCATCCGTAGTTGAAATCTGTATGCGGACGCATGAACAGATAATCCCCTTTGCCCACATGGCGCACTGATCCATCGTAGTGAATCATGCCATGCCCATGGGTGGTGAGGACGACGTAGGTTTTGTTGGGCGTGATGTGCTTACGCGGGGTTTGATAAGAAGCATTACCCATAATACGAAAGATTGTGTCAAGCCTATAAGGCGCGCCTGATGCACCTGCTTGACCTACGCAGAAGTCAAAATACATAGATGCCTCCAACGAAATAAATATGATAAAAGCGTACCATAATCGACGGTGTTTATGCAAGTAGGGGGATGGATATGCAGGCATTTGACGTAAAAAAATTACCTACACCGCCGCTTTTGCTCGGCGAAGGAACCATATGGCACCCAAAACGCAAGGCGCTTTACTTTGTTGATATTGACGGCAAGCATATGTACGGCTACCGAGAGGATGAAGGGCTATTCTTCACCCTACAAATGCCCAAGCATACTGGCTTTATCGTTCCATGGGGGGACGATCTGCTGGCAGGCGTACAGGATACGCTTTACCATGTGGATTTAGACAATGCTACGCTTTCCCCCATTGCCCATTTTGATTTTGCGGATTATCTGCGCTTCAATGACGGCAAATGCGACGAAGAAGGCAGACTGTGGGCGGGGGTCATGTGCTACAAGCGCGAAGGACTGGATTGTGCCGCGCTGGGCGCATTTTACGGGATCAAAAACGACAGGATCATCTACACCGCCGCGCCTATGGACATACCAAACGGCATGGCATGGGCGGATGCAAGTACCTTCTACCATACCGATACCCCAACGGGCTGCATCCATGCCTATGATCTTGATTCCAACGGCATACCGACCAATCGGCGCACCGCCATTCGCATTCCCTCTCATATGGGCAGCCCAGACGGGTTTTGCATCGATACGGAGGGCATGCTCTGGGTTGCGCTATGGGGCGGGAGCTGTATCAGGCGATTTGATCCCATCCGCGGCATGGCACTGGATGAATGCATACAACTGCCTGAGACGGATGTATCCTGCTGCTGCTTTGGCGGCGATGATATGAGTACACTTTATATCACAACAGCCGCGTCGGGCGGCAGAGCAGGCGGGCTGTACTCGTGTGAAACGCCTTATCGCGGAACGCTTCCAAACAACTATCAAGCTGAATGAGCAAGGAGGAAACGGCTTTGACATCCTACTATAATTCCCTTTTGCAGGGCGACGGTGGCGCGCTCAAGCGTGCATTGTACAAATCAATGGGCTTTGATGATGTAGCGCTAAGCAAACCGCTCATTGCGATTGTCAACACCTATACGACTGCAACGCCTGGGCATGCGAACCTCAATGAGATTTGCCATCAGGTGGAGCTGGGGATTGAATCGGCAGGCGGCACGGCAATGACCTTTGGCACGATTGCCCCTTGCGACGGAATTGCCGAGGGACATGATGGGATGCGGTACATCCTCCCAAGCCGAGACTTGATTGCTTCCTCTGTGGAATGCATGGTTCGTGCGCACCGCTTTGACGGCATGGTCATGCTTGGCTCATGCGATAAAATCGTCCCAGGTCTGCTGATGGCGGCGGCTAGGCTCGATATTCCCGCACTGCTGCTCAATAGCGGTCCAATGCTTCCAGCCACCTATAAGGATAAGCATTATGATGGAAACATCGTAACGGAAGCCATTGGTTGGAAGAGGCGTGGTTCGATTACGGACGCGGAGTTTCAGTTCATTGAGAACATTGCCGAACCCTGCGTTGGTTCCTGCGCGATGCTGGGAACCGCCAACACCATGGGCTGCATGGCGGAGGCGCTTGGCATGATGCTCACAGGCGCGGCAACCGTCCCCGCTGTGATGGCAAAGCGAATGATCATGGCGCGCCAAACAGGGCGTGCGATCTTGGAGCTAGTCAAGCAAGGGATTACCGCACGGATGCAGATGACGGAGAAATCCATCCAAAATGCCATGGCGGTACTCATGTCCATCGGCGGCTCCACCAATGCCATCATGCATTTACAGGCGATATACCACGAAGCGGGATTGGGCGAATTGCCGCTGACAGCATTTGACGAAATGAGCAAGAAAGTGCCTCAGCTTGCCTCCGTATACCCTGCCTCTCCCTATGATATGGCAGATTTTGATGATGCAGGAGGCATCCCCGCTGTAATGTACGAACTGAGGCAGCTGCTTCATCTTAACTGCATGGCAGCGAGCCAAGAACCGCTTGACGCGGTGCTTACGCAGGAGAAAGCAAGCAAGCGCCCCGAGGTCATTCGCAGCATCGACCATCCATTTTCACAAACTGGCGGGGTCGCCATTCTTTCAGGCAACCTTGCCCCGCATGGCGCAGTGGTGAAGCCCGCTGCTGTTCCAGAGCATTTACAGGTATTCTGCGGGAAAGCTCAGGTATTCCCCTCAGAGCAAGCCGCATGCCATGCGATTTTGCAAGGCGAAGTGGCTGAAAACACAGCGGTGGTACTGCGCTATGAAGGACCCAAGGGCGGACCGGGCATGCCCGAAATGTATCGCCCGATGAAAAACCTTGAGGGCATGGGGCTGGCACAAAGCTGCTGCATTGTCACAGATGGACGTTTTTCAGGCTCAAACAGAGGGCTATTTGTCGGGCATATATCGCCCGAAGCCTATGAAGGAAGCGTGTTGGCGCTGGTGGCGGACGGCGACGAAATCGTCGTGGACATCCCCAATCGCACGATTACCCTTCGGGTTGATGACGAGGTTCTGGCCGTGCGCCGCGCCGTATGGGAGCGTCCCGAAAAGGAGCTCAAGGATGGCTATTTACGCACATATCAAAAAAATGCACTGTCGGCAGCCAAAGGCGCATTAGTGCAATGAGGAGGACAATATGAAGAAGTGGGACAACGATGCACAGCTATTTCAGCTGATGCGCGAGGAACTGTATTCTGCTGTGCTGGGTGATATCTTGGATCAGATGGGGTATCTGCATCAGTTTCTGCCAAGCCGCATCCAGCCGATGCAGGATCATATGGTGGTGGCAGGCCGCGCGATGACGGTGCTGGAAGCAGATGCATCACTCAGCAGCGACTACGGCAACAACCCCATCATGCAAAAATCCTTCGGCATGATGCTGGAGGCATTGGATGACCTGAAGGAAGATGAGGTATACCTCTGCTCGGGTTCTTCCCCAAGCTATGCGCTGGTAGGCGAGCTGATGTGCACCAGAATGCAGGTGCTAAAGTCAGCTGGTGCAGTAGTGAACGGCTTTCATCGCGATACTAAAGGCATATTGGAACTGGACTTCCCTTGCTTTTCCTATGGCCGCTACGCGCAGGATCAAGCACCGCGCGGGAAGGTCATCGACTACCGTGTGCCCATTGAAATCGAGGGCGTGCATGTGACCCCAGGGGACATTGTCTTTGGCGATGTCGACGGCGTGCTCATCATTCCACAGGCAATCGAGGAGGAAGTGATCACCCTCGCATATGAAAAGGCAACAGGAGAAAAGACGGTGGGCGAAGCGATCCGTTCAGGGATGAGCGCGGTTGAGAGCTTCCGCAAGCACGGCATTATGTAGGCACGGTGTCCAAGACAAAGGCAATATGCCGATGATAGGGATGCTCGGGGTCAAAAACCAAGTCAGGTTGGTGCGTTATAGCGGGGGCATAGGGATGCTCCTGCGGCTCCAGCGCAACAGCACAGTTGCTCGGATCAAGGTATCCGCCCGAATAAACGACCATGCAAAGCTGATCAGTGAAAAGCTTCAGGCGGCGCCCGCTCGCGGGATGCACTAGCATCGCAGAGGGTTCATCCTGCGGCTGCGACCGCAAGACGAAGGAATGATTGTACCCAAGGGCAAGCCTGAGCTGCGGATGCACCATGGCATGAGGCGAACCAATCTCGCGCGGCGCACGAAAATCAAAACAACTATCCGCCGTATCCCATTTGCCAATGACCAGCTGCTCCTCGTTATTGACATAGACCTCATCCGACGCGATCCATAGTCGATGATCCGATGCATCGCGGGTAAAATCCCCGCTGAGGTTCCAGTAGGTATGATTGGACAGATTGACGCGCGAGGGGCGGTCGGTTGTCGCCTCCAGATGAATGTCTAGTCGATTTTCGCAAAGCGTGTATCGGGTCGTAAATTCCCTATTGCCTGGAAATCCGTCGACATCATGGGCAAGTGCCGCATGGAAAGCGATGCTCTGTGTGTCCTCTTTGGTAACGCGAGGCTCTGATTGCCAGAGCATGTGCGACAGATTATGCATTCCGCCGTGGAGCTGGTTTTTTCCTTCGTTTGGACAGAGCGAGTGCATCTTTCCATCGATTGGGAGCATACCGCCCGCTATGCGGCCTGCATAGGGTGCAAGTGTGCATCCCGCATAGCTGCCATCGGGCGGACTGGTTTGCGGGAGGGCAACATCAGTAAATATTCCGCTCAAACCGTTCATTTCCACACTTTGTATCGATGCACCGGCAGGAGACAGACAAACCCTTATCCCGCTTGAATTTTCAAGGATATAGGATGAAATGTTTTTCATCGAGTCATCTCCCTTATCAAATATGATAATGTAAGTATACAAGCGGTTTGAGGAGTTTCAAGGAGAAACTGTTAAAATAGCAAGAAATCCAAATGAATAAGCAATGCAAACGAAATATTCATGGATGATGCATGATATACTTATCCCAATAAAGCAATTGAAAAGCGATATAGGAGGCGCTGCCTAATGGAAAACATTTTGGAGTTTCGGAATATCACAAAATACTTTCCTGGCGTAAAAGCGTTAGATGATGTGAGTTTCACTGCTAAGAGCGGCGAGGTTCTTGCCTTTCTTGGTGAAAACGGCGCAGGTAAATCCACATTGCTCAAGATCCTCAATGGTGACTACCAGCCCACAAGCGGTCAGTATCTCATCAACAATGAGGAAGTGCATTTTCGCAACCCACAGGAAGCGATAGCGGCAGGCGTGAGCATCATCTATCAAGAACGCCAAATTCTCATGGAACTAACGGTTGCAGAGAACATCTATCTAGGCAGAATGCCCATCAATATGTTGGGCGTGATCAACAATCGCAAAGCCAATGAAATGGCAGAGGCGATCATTGCTGACTTTGGTCTGCCCATCAAGGCATCTGATAGGGTGAAGGATCTAAGCGTCGCCTATCAGCAGATGGTTGAGATCATGAAGGCCTATAGCCGCGAAAATCTGCGCGTTATCTGCTTTGACGAACCCTCCGCAAGCCTTAGCGATTCGGAAATCGATAGCCTCTTTTCGATCATTCGAAAGCTTCGCAACGAAGGAAAAATCATCATTTACGTATCTCACCGCATGAGCGAGATCTTCAGCATCACAGACAAGGTCGCCGTGTTTAAGGATGGCTGCTATGTGGATACCGTGGTCACGTCCGAAGTAACCGATGGTCAATTGATTCGCATGATGGTTGGCCGTGATCTGGGCGATATCTACAACAACCTTGACAGGGATAAAGAGATCGGTGACGTGCTGCTGGAAGTGAAGGATATCTCATCAACCTATGTTGAGAACATTTCCTTCAAGCTTCACAAGGGCGAAGTGCTTGGCTTCTCAGGTCTTGTTGGCGCAGGGCGTACGGAGACCATGCGCGCGATCATAGGCGCGGATAAAATGATCAGCGGCGAGCTCTACCTCAATGGCGATAAGATCGTTTGCAAGAGCCCGCATGATGCAATGCGCAGGGGCATTGTGCTAGTCCCCGAAGACCGAAAGACGCAGGGCATACTAGCCAACCTTGATGTCCGGGACAATATCAACATCGCACTGCTAGAGGAACACTCCAACAAGCTCGGCGTTTTGGATACCAAGGCTGAAGATGCTGTTGCCAAAAAGGGCATAGAGGATTTCAGCATTCGTACCCCTTCCGCAAAGAAGAAGATACTGGAGCTTTCGGGCGGTAACCAGCAGAAATGTGTTGTAGCACGCTGGATGGCGACAAACCCCAAAGTGCTGATTTTGGATGAGCCAACAAAGGGAATTGACGTTGGTGCAAAATCCGAATTTTACCGTATGATTTGCGCCTTTGCAAAGCAAGGGCTTGGCGTAATTCTCGTTTCATCCGAATTACCGGAGGTAATCGGGCTAAGCGACCGAATTATCGTGATGCGCGGTAGAAAGATCGCGGGAGAAGTCATGCGCGAGGATGCTACAGAAGACCGCCTGCTCGCAATGGGTATGGTCGATATAAACGCAGATGATCGGAGTGATATTGCATGAAAGAACGACTGAAAAAAACGATCAGTGGTGACAAACTAATTTTGCTAGGCGCAACGTTGGTGGTATTCATCCTGTTCACCGCACTCAACAAAAACTTCCTAAGCTGGACCAACTTTGTCAATATCTTAGTTGCAACGTCGTTGGTTGGACTGATTGCAATTGGACACACCTATCTGATTATCGCAGGTCAAAACGACTTGTCCCCAGGCTCCTTGGCGGCGTTTTCGGGCGTACTTGCGGCGCTGCTGGTCAGCAATGGGGTAAACCTGATTCTTGCCTTCATTATTACCATTATCGCAGGCGCGCTCGTTGGCGTGTTCAACGCTTTCATGGTCAATCGAATTAAGCTGCAAGCGTTCATCGCAACGCTCGTTACCCAGAGTATTGTACGCGGATTTGCTTATATTCTTCGCGGCGGCAAGCCTGTTGCCATCTCAAACAAAGCATTTATTCAAATCGGGAAAGCTCGTTTCCTAGATATTCCGGCAACCGTATGGATCATGATTGTTGCGTTTATCATCTTTGGATTCATCCTTAGCAACACCCGCTTTGGACGCAGCATCTACGCCATCGGCGGCAATCAGGATGCAGCTCGTCTGGCAGGTCTAAACCCCAAACGCATTGTGCTTTTGTCCTTTGTCATGATGGGCGTATTGTGCGCTATCGGCGGTATCGTATTCGCTGCACGTATGAACAGCGGTCAACCCGCCGCCAATGTTAACCTTGAATTCGATGCCATCACAGCGGTTGTGCTGGGCGGTGTTTCCTTCACAGGCGGCGTTGGTTCCATGGGCGGCACACTCATTGGTGTGTTCCTGATTCAGGCGTTTAACACGGGTCTCACGATGGTTAACGTACCTTCGTTCTGGCAATATGTCGCAAAGGGTGCATTGCTGCTCTTCGCACTCACCTCGGACTATCTCCGCAAACAAAACCGCGAGCGTCAGCTGCTGGAAGCCAGCAAGCGTAATGGCTGATGTGAGCACATCACTTTGAGAATATGCCAAGTGGGGCATATCGATATAATTAAAGGAGGATTTTCCATGAAAAAGGTTCTAGCAATTGTTTTGGCCCTCGCAATGGTTCTCAGTGTTACTTCTGTATTGGCAGAGAGCAAGGGTATGATCTATGGTATCTACAAAGCTGGCGATCAAACATGGTTTATTGATGAAGGCGTAGCTGCAGAATCTGCTGCTAAGGAAGCCGGTTATGACTTTACCTTTGTTGATGCAAAGATGAGCCCCGAAGAATATCTTAAGGCTATTGACAACGCGATCGCTAATCAAGCTGTTGGCGTTGTGACCTGTATCCCCGATCAGACCATGTCTCAGGCTGCTGTTGATAAGCTGGTTGAAGCTGGCATCCCAGTAGTTGCTGCTGATGACGCTCTTCAGGATGCAGAAGAAAACCTACTCGCTCCTTGGGTTGGCATCAACGCATACGTAATCGGCGAAGCAAACGGCGCTTGGCTGGCAGATTATGCTACCGCTAACGAGCTGGTTGCAGATGCAGAATGTGCACTGCTTATCATGACCATGGACACCGTTTCCAGCTGCGTACCCCGCGCTGAAGGCGAATATGACAAGTTCACCGAACTTTGCCCCGACTTTGACGCCGCTCGTATCTTCAAGGCTGACTACGATGGAACCACCGACAAGGGCAACACCGCAGCAGCAGCCGTTCTTACCGCTCATCCCGAAATCAAAAAGTGGTTGGTAACAGGCGCTAACGAAGAAGGCACCGTTGGTGCTCTGCGTGCTTTGGAATCCGCTGGCCTAGACGCTGACGCTTGCGTAGTTGGTCTTGGCGCTTACATGGCAAAGGACGAATGGAAGAAGGAAGGCCCCAACGCAATGAAGGCTTCTGCTTACTTCTCTTCTGACTCTGTTGGCCGCGGCTCTGTTGACGTTCTCATCAAGCTAATCAATGGCGAAGAAGTTGAAGAACGTACCGCAGTTGACGCTATCGTTGTTACCCCCGAAACTTATGTAGAAGTCATGGGAACCTACGCAGAATAAGTTTTCACAAGTGAATTGACAAAGAAGGGGCTGTTGCAAAACAGCCCAACAAAAAAGCGAGAGAAGTCATAACTGACAACTCTCGCTTTTTGTTGTAAAATAAGTTTATGAGAACCAAAATACAACAAGAAAAAGATACCCTAAAGGCAAG
>JAAYIN010000029.1 GCA_012523405.1 Clostridiales bacterium | reverse complement strand
GAACCGTCCCTTGGTGTCGTGGTGTCGCGTGGTGTCGCGGCAGCGAAAACAACAACCCGGTGGATGGGTCCCATGTGCTTTAGGGGGCCTCGGGTGAATTGCCAAATGTTCGCACTTCTGCTACAATCACATTCGATGTTCAAGTGTTTGCAATAGCTCGTAGGCATCCCCAATTGCCAATTGGCAGTGCGTTGGGAGTGTGCAAATTTGCTTGTGCTCAATTTGAATAATGATCTGTGGAGGGTTACACAATGCCGGCTGCCTATGACAAATACACCGTGACACAATACTCTGTTAGCACATTGCTTGGATATATTGATGCAGAGGAAATTGCCATTCCGGAAATTCAGCGACCTTTCGTTTGGAGAGCCGCTCAAGTCCGTGATTTGATTGATTCCCTTTACAATGGTTACCCCACTGGCTACTTGATTATCTGGCAAAATCCAAATGTCAGATTAAAGAACGGCAAGGACTCACTGGGCAAGAAAGTGCTAATAGATGGCCAACAGCGTGTCGCAGCACTCATGACAGCGATAGCCGGAAAAGCGATAATTGATGATGATTACAATGAAAGAACGATAAGAATTGCATTTAACCCGCTGGCAACAGGTGACGAGGATCGTTTTGCTGTCCAAACCCCTGCGCACATCAATAGTTCTTTTTGGATTCCGGATATTGCAGAGGTATTTGATAATGGTTTTGACAGCTATGAATTCGTAAATCAATATGCGTTCAGAAACCCCGAGATTGACAAAAAGGATCTAAATCAAAAGATCACACAGCTTTTATCAATCAGAAGCTGTCAATTAGGAGCAATCATACTGGTACCTCAGCTTGATATCAGTGAGGTCACAGAGATATTTGTACGCATTAACTCACAAGGGAAAAGGCTAAACGAAGCAGACTTCGCAATGTCGAAGATTGCAGCTGATGGGAAATATGGTGGTCACATGCTACGAAAAGCTATTGATTACTTCTGCCATCTTGCTGTAGATCCAAATTTCTATAGCCAATTGGCGTCTCACGACAAGGAGTTCATGAATAGCGTTTATGCTCCTAAATTGAGCTGGCTTCGAAATGACAATGAGACTATTTATGATCCAGATTACAGTGATATGCTCCGTGTGTCATTCATGCACGTTTTTGGTCGCGGAAAGCTTGGAGATCTTGTAAGCCTTCTGTCCGGTCGAGATTTTGTTGATCGCAGCTACAAAGAGGATATTGCGCAAGAGAGCTTCTCAAAGCTTAGCGGAGGTGTGCTGAACTTTATGAATCAATACAACTTTGAGCAGTTTATTGTTGCTATCAAGTCTGCAGGTTTCATTTCGTCAGATTTGCTCAATTCGAAGATGACCTTGGATTTCGCCTACACGCTCTTCCTCATGCTGCAGAAATCAAGCGATGTGCCCAAGATGCAGGTCAAAAGATACATACAGAAATGGTTCGTGTTGTCTACCTTGACCAGCCGTTACATAGGTTCTCCTGAATCACAAATGGATAGGGACCTCCGGGGAATCGTGTCCAAAGGATTTGTTGAGTTTTTTGATGAAAACGAATCCTCAATGTTGTCGGATGCATTTTGGGATGTGCGACTGGTGCAGAATCTTGAAACTTCCTCCATCAATAGTCCGTTTTTCAAAACCTTCCTTGCAGCACAAATATTCTTTGGGGATAAATCCCTGCTCTCAAATAGCACAAGAGTGGTTGACCTGATTTCCGCAGGTAATGTACATCACATTTTTCCGCGCGAATACTTGAAGCAGAATGGATTTACTGACAAAACGATTTATAACCAAGTAGCCAACTACACATACCTCGATACAGGAGTGAATATCGCCATAGGTAAGAAGGCACCAAATGAGTACTTCCGAACAGCATTTGAGCAATGCAAATCCGGAGAGATCATCATAGGCACAATCCTTGATGAAGCAAGCTATTACGCTAGTCTTTCAGACAACTGTATTCCCAGTAGTGCTGATTCGATGACGCATGAAGATTATCCTGCTTTCTTGCTGGAGCGCAGAAGACTGATGGCAAGGAAGATTCGTGATTACTACAGTGCGCTGTAAGGGATAACCTTAATACACAGCATATCATCATCCCGCGCGTTTTTCGTTTGTCGGTTGGCTGCGTCCGGACGGTCCGGGAGTGGATCGCTGTGAAGGGTCTTGGCTGGACTCGTGAGGCGCTACCTGAGGGATGGACTGCGAAAACGGGGGACTGAGTATGGTCAGCGAACCGGCCGATGACAACTAATAACGACTAAAGTTGACGATCTTAAAACGCGGAAACGTCACAAGTTTTGGGATATCAATCTCATAGGGGTTTCGTCAAAGAACCGTCGCCCGAGGTTCGTGAGGACGCAACTACCGAGGATTTCTCGGTGGTTCAGAAGGAAGCATCATGCAGGTAGAAGCAGCGAAACACAGACTAACTATTATAT
>JAAYIN010000028.1 GCA_012523405.1 Clostridiales bacterium | reverse complement strand
TAGCATACGGTGTCGCAAAGCTCCGATACATCCTCCTGCACATGCGTAGCAACAAGGATCGTTTTGCCCTCTTTAGCAAGGCTTTTGTACAGCGTGCGCATCTCATCTGCACCCGCCTGATCCAGATTGGACATGGGTTCGTCCAGCAGCAGCAGCTTTGGATCTCCCAGCAGAGCCATCGCAATGCTCAAGCGCTGCTTCATCCCCATCGAATACTTTCCGACAGCCTTCTTTTCCTTGGGATTCAATCCCGCCAATTCGATCAGATACGAAATTTCCGAAGAAGACGGCTTTTTCGTCAGCGCTGATAAGATGCGCATATTTTCAAACGCACTTTTTTTGAGGAGCAACCCCGGTTGCTCGATGGCGATGCCCGTATCTGGTGCGAAGTCCGCGTCTTTCCCGATGCGTTTACCAAGAACCTCGATTGATCCGCTCGTGGGGATGACCAAACCGGCGATACACTTCAATAACACACTTTTACCAGAACCGTTTCGCCCCACGAGACCGTAAATCTTTCCGGCTTCAAAGTTCATTGTCACCGACTTCAAAACCTCGTTTTCACCAAAGCGCTTGACGAGTTTTTCCACTTTAACCGCTATCATGGCTGCTCGACCTCCATCTGAATATAGTCGTATTTCTTCACCAGCGCCAAGGCAACAACCCCTATAGCAAGGACCGCGCAGAGCAAAACCGCATACGAAGCGCCCAATGAAGGCAGCATGGCATTGACAGTAACCATCTCATGCTTATAAAGCGATGTATGGTAATGAACGGAGAGGATGGAGAGCAGAGCGTAACCGAAGCTCTCATGGGGAAGCATCCCCGTTGCCCACGAGATCACATTGATGATCATGAGCAAAACAAAACTAGCAGAGCGGAACTTCATTCTGAGCGTCAGGGATGCCAGTCCATAAAAGCACCCCAGTAGGAAGAAGAGCGCGAAGCTGTGTCCGAACGCTTGCCACGGCAAGTAATCCGCAACGATTGATGGGGGCAACGGCAATTTCATGCGCTCTGGCGCTATCGCAATTCGCCCGCTGCTGGTAAGCAGTTTGACTGGTCTGCTCCACGCATTGGAAACATTCATATTGGGCATGGCGACCACAAGGGTCATCACGAAGATAAACGCCGTCAGGGCGAAGGCAGTGATTGCCACATACAGGATTTGGCTCGCCATCCAACCTCTGCGCGTTCCCCGAATCAGCGCATTTGACGTAAATGGCTCGATCACCGGAAGATCGCCAAACAATAGCAAAATCGCCGTGCTAAGCAAAAGCATGGAAAATCTCCAGTTCATCATTGCGATGAATATCTCAGCACATTGAAGCGTCTCACCTTGCGCTTTGGCGTTTTCAGCAAATG
The DNA here is from genome assembly GCA_012523405.1 of Clostridiales bacterium. GTDB lineage: Bacteria > Bacillota > Clostridia > Christensenellales > Aristaeellaceae > Limiplasma. The sequence continues at coordinate 2,139 of JAAYIN010000028.1, read as the reverse complement.
GAACAGCGTAGATAATAGTAATACAGGCAATCATCCCAAGCAGTGTTAGCATCCTCGGCGCATTTTTCCACTTCCGAAAGCAGCTCCGCGATGACTGCATCATAAATCTAGCCTTGCCCACGAATGACCCTCCTTTCAAATGCATATCGAAACCATGCCATAACCGTAAAGTAAAGCACAGCTTGGTATCTGATTAACTTTGGGAAGGTAAACGTTTCATACCAGCTCATTTGCACCAGCATCTCTAGGGGCTGAAATTCTTTGGGCAATGCGAGCACAGCACAAAAGCAAATGATGAACGGAGCAAGATAACTGACATACCGATTGGGTGACAGCACCGAAATTGCCAATCCGACGCCCGACCACACCATGCCAAACAGGAAGGCGAGCAGCGCGCTAACAAGCATGAAATTCCAATTCCCCATTTGCCCCTTTAGCATGGGTAGCCATGCCTGGGGCGCGACCAAATCAGTCGCAGGATAATACGGCAGGTAAATGATGGAGCAAGCCACAGCAAAGAGCAGTACGCCGACCATCAGCGCAAGCCCTCCTCCAATCGTCGTGCCTAAGAACAAGCCATATTGATACTCCCTGCGTCCACTTTTCATCAACCTGAGCCGATAAAAACCCGCCTCCAAATCGCTTACAAACATCCCGCTGGCTGCAAATGCGCAAGCCAACGGTGCTGCATAAATATAATAGCCAAAGTGCAGAGAAATGTTGAAATAATAAGCATCTCCAAAACCAGATTGATCCGCCATACGCCAAGGCCCCAAGAAGGCTCCTTCTGCGACCTCCGCAAACAGCACGCCAAACAGGAGCATTGCGGAAATCCAAAAATTTGGCGCAGTCACTACATTAGCGAGGTTTACGCGAAGGGATCGATTGATGCTGCCAAGCTTCATCATGGCAATACCTCGCCAGTAACAGCATCGATAAACATCACAAATACATCCGTCATATGCCGATTAACGCCGGATGCAAACCGCCATGCCGGACGTGCCTCCATGCGGGCATTCACATCTTTATCTGAAGTATCCAGCGTTTGAACCAACCGATAGCACAGGCTCATTTCATCTATCTCACAATTGGGCTCCTCGGGATAGAACATCACATAATCCATGTGATCCCGAAGAATTCCAATCGCATCGTCAAGCGAAATGAGCAATTGCTCGTTCTTTGCCTCCAGAAAACTGCGATACTGTCCCTCAACAAGGAATATCCCTCTATCATCGATATATATTTGTATCACATCGCTGCGCATGTCCGTCTTTGTATCGTCGGTATAGGGAGGCTCATCATGGGCAACCGGTATACCGCTCAATACCCTATCGAATTCTACAACGTAATAGCCAAGAAGGCTTTCATCCTCGCTCTCCTCAACCTGCGCATCGGGCATCATCCCAAATATGACAGCGGGCATGGTATAGCAAGCACTGAGTTTAAATCCATCCCATCCTATGATTTCATCAAGACGGTTGACCCAATCCCAAGCGATATCCTTCGCCTGCTGAGGTGTCGTATGCAGCCCCTGTGCTTGCTCGTCTATCTGTGCATAACTCCACCATCTCGTTATTTCAAATTCCTCATAGGTCACATACAATCTAGTCTCATAGGCAGTATAGTGAGCAAAGACATCCCCTTTTTCATACGTACGCTCAATATCAGGATAGTAACTCCTGTTTTTCTCATCTACCTGTACAAGATCCTGAACATCTGCATCCGCACTGCCAAAGAACATCTCTATCCATTTGGCCGAATCCGAACGCGCATAATCCGTTGTGTAGATGGTAAGCGGCGTCCCTTTTTCATAAACGGTCACGTCCGCATTCAGATCAAGCTTCAAAAAAGGGCTTTGCAGTGTTTGCTCCACATGGATGGCGCTTTTTTCCGTAGTCTCCGCAGCCGCCGTTGCAGCACTTGCCGGTGCTAGTAAAGTGACTGCAAATGCCAACAGCAAGGCTAGTGTTCGCTTGATGGTCGTCATCATTTTTTCCTCCTTCATGCCAGTCGCGTATTGTAAAGTTAAATGAAAGTTGAAGACACTCAACCCTTTCTGGTACAATGTTTCTGCAACAAAACCGCGTACCTCCCAAAAAGGAGAGTGTCCCCATGCAGAAATCATACCATTTCCAGTGT
>JAAYIN010000007.1 GCA_012523405.1 Clostridiales bacterium | reverse complement strand
GCAAAACAGCCGTTATCTTACAAAATAGTAGTAAATACACACAAAAATCCACCTGCGAATCAAGTAATTCGCAGGTGGATTTTGTTGCTATTGTCTTTTGAAAAGACAATAGCAACAGCCCCTTTTTCATATGCAGCTTTGCATACCCATCAACAAACAACACCCCACCATTTGCTGGTGGGGTGTTGTGCTCATTCATATGAGCGTTACTAGATTTTTGATGTCAGTCAGCTGTTTTTACCAGCCATCACCAAAATCCGTATTAGGATCTACATAAGCATCGTCGAAAAATTCGTCTGTGGTAGGTTCAACATAGGTTTCGTCGACTTTGGGTTCTTGCTTGTCATTGTTTTTCTTCTCTTCTTGTTTCGCTTCACGAATCGAGATGTTGATTTCAATTTCACAAGCATTCCCCTGCAAATCAGTTACCGTCATGATTGTCTTGAACTTGCCGACCTTGGTTGGCGTGCCGCTGATGATGTTATTCTTGAGCTTCAAACCATCAGGCAAGCGCTCCACATCAATGTCCATGCTTGCGCTCAAGTAACCTGCATTAGATAGATCATAGTAATAGTCGACGTTGACTCTGCCTTTATCCAGCTTCACCTCAATAGGTTCGCTTGGCTCGGGCGCGGTGTATGTTGGTTCTTCTTTTGCGGGCTCTACGTATTCGGGCTCTACATATTCCGGTTCGACATACTCAGGTTCGACATACTCAGGTTCGACGTACTCAGGCTCAACGTACTCAGGCTCAACGTACTCTGGCTCTGTATATGCAGGTTCCTGCCAGTCATTTCCGTCGGTCTGCTGCGCATCATCCACACTAGGTGCAGGGGCTGCAGGACCAGGAGCGATGAAGTTGATCATTGGTGCGATCTCAGCACCCTCGGTTTCATCGTTCTTTTCCGGATCAGTGTCAGCTGCTTTCTCTGTTTTGTTGAATATAAGTGAGAGACTTACTTGATGTTTATCAGTGTCAAACCACTTATTCCAACTATTTGCACCAGTTGTTACAGCAATCTGAGTGTTTGCATCGATGTCGTTTCCTTCGGTTGCGCCCAATAGGATGTGCAGTACATAGTCAGTTTCAGCCGCAAATGTTCCGTCTGTCAGCTCAGGCTTCCACCAGCTTCCAAGAACTGTATAGTCTGATGAAGGGCCCATGGTGCTATTGTCACTCGTACCAGTCGCAGGTGTCGTAATACCGCTGAGATCGACGCCAATGCTTTCTAGAACTGTCGGACCGTCCGTACCTGGGTCTTCGCCGCCTGGCTCTTCTCCGCCTTGGGAAGCAGCTTTCTCAGTTGCAGGGAATACTGCGGCTACATATCCGCCCTCATACAGCTCAGCAGATGCGCCGTCTACGGTAACGGTATAGCTCGAATCAATTTGGCTGCCATCTAGCAATTCCAACTTGAATATCGCTGTATATACCTTTTCTGCTTCGAAAGCAGCCGAGATATCCGAATCGCCTTCACGCCAAGTGATATTAGCTGCCTTGTATAGCGTGCCTGCATTAATGCTTGCTGTACCTATCTCTCCTGTTACAGGAGCTTGAATGTCCGTGATCTTTATGTTCTTATCCACAGTTGGATCAGTAGGTACTGTCGGGTCTGCCGCAGTTGCTACAAACGCCACTGTGATTTTGCCCGTTGCCGCATCGTATGACATCTCAGCGTCTCCAGGCACACCTTCGATCGTAATCTGAGGATTGTCCGCTAGAATATAGCTGTCACCCTTGACTACAAGATTGAACTCGGCTGTATATGGAGTAGCTGCTAGGAATGCATCCGCAACAGCAGGTGTCCAAGTGATGTCCATGCCCTTGTATTGTGTTGTTCCAGCAATACTCGGTACCGCCGGATTACCCGTTACAGGAGCTACAAGACCAGCAATGGTAAGCTTATCCAAGGTTTGCTTTTCAAGCTTGGCGAACTTTGCAGTAACAATGTTCTTGCCTGCTTCATTTGTCGCGGGTACGCCAGCAACAGTAAACGCGTTTGCTGCAACGCCAGCGAATGAATAGGTTCCTACAGGTGTAAGAGTAATCGTTGCTGTGTACTCAAGACCTGGCTTGAATGTTTCGGTATTTGGCAGCCAATCCACAACGCCTGTATATTGTGCGGCAGTGAAGCTCTTCACGAGATCCCCACCGGCTACAGGAGCTGCTACGCCAACAATCGCGGTATCAGTAATGATCGCTAGGTTGGTGACAGCCTTGGTTGTATCCGTTGCTTCGCCAACATAGCTGCCATTGCCCTTGACGGTCAGTTTGATGGTCTTTGCAGCCCATTCGCTCTTCACGGTCAAAGTTGCTGCTGTGCCAACGGTCGCTCCGTCCACTGTCCATGCATAGTCTACGGTTGCTGCTGCAGGGAATACCTTTACAGACAGCACATCACCGGCGTTAGGTGATTCAGCGTTTGCATTTGCAGACGTGTTATTGTTGTAAATATTGACGCTGCTGACCTTGCCCTGTGTGGCAACTGCTGCAGATTCAATGGTGGATGCCGTACCTGAGAAGACACCTGTGCCAGTGACAATCAGCTGAATCTTCTTACCAAGATCGGTATCCTTGACAGTATAGGTTGCTTCGTTGCTCACCTGCTTACCATCAACCTTCCATGCATAAATGACCTTTGCATCGGTTGGTGTAACGGTTGCCGTCAGCTTCTCGCCAACAACAGGTGTTATGCTGCTCATTTCAACCTTTGTGATTTGCGTATTGCTCACAACAACATTTGACAATGCGCTGGTTGCGCTGCCTGTGTAGCTGCCTGTACCTGTTACCTTCAGCTGAATCTTCTTGCCAACATCGCTTTGAGATACAGTATAGGTAGAGGTTGTGCCGCACTCAACACCGTCTGCAAGCCAGCTATACGAAACTGTTGCCTGAGAGGGCGAGAGGCCATACGCTTGTAGAACCGAGCCAACAATAGGATTGCTGTTGTTCAGTCCAACGCTTGCGACCTTATTGGTATCATAGTAGTTAAGGAAGTCGTTCATCATGTAGCCAACGCGGCTACCAACGCGAATGATATCCCACACGGAGCCCTTTTTGAGCACTTCAACACGGGTGCCTACGCTGTAAACACCAATCTTGGAGTAATTCGTGCCGGGGCCTGTGCGCAGTCTGACGCCGTAACCATTTCTACTCCAAATCGTTGCATTGCAAACAACATCTCCGCTGCCGGGAACGTCGCCGCCGCCGCCGAAGTTGAGGAACTGGTTCATCATGTAGCCCACAGAGCCATTGATCGAAATCTTTGTCCACTGAGAGCCGCGCTGAATGACAGTCGCGCCTGTGCCTACAGGATATACCTTAATAATGCGGTAGCCTGTGCCGGGGCCTTGGCGTAGGCGTACACCGTAGCCGTTGTGGCTGACGACAACTGCTGAACCATCAGTCGTTGTGCCGTCCCAGCCGCTCGAACCCAACTTCAAATAGGTGTTATACATATAACCCGTATTTCCATCAGGTGCTTTGACACGATACCAGCTGCCAGAAGTCGATAAAATTTCTACCACGGTGCCGGTATAGTAACTATTGATTGTATCCGAGTCAAAATTTCCTTGCGCACGCAGGCGCAGCCAACCACCAGTGACTGTTGCATACTCCGATGCAGCCATTGAGGTTGCGGGCACGACGCTAATGAATAGCGTTAGTACCAACATAATAGCTAGAAAGCGTTTCATCATAGATCCCTCCGATTACACAATTGCTTGTGGCCTGTTACGCTTATAATACGAATTGGCCCAGCGAAATCATCCCACTTTTTGAGAAAGATTGATTATTTACCTAGAAAGCTGGAGATTTCTTCTATTATAAGGCTTACAGCGTATTATTTCAACCATCGATAATTGAATTCCATATCTTACCACGGCTGATTTCGAGCAAAAAGACCTGCGATACATGCAATTGCATCGCAGGTCGATCATCATGCTTTTTCCGTGAAACTGTTATGGCAACGGCTGCACGTGACGGTTACCACGCCCTTGCCGCGCGGCAATCTCAGCCAGGACTTACAGCTCGGGCATTTAAAGTACTTGTATTGTTTACGGTTGTTAAATCGTACTTTACGCTGTTTCTGCTTTGTCTTTGCTTTGTTCATCAGCGTGGTATACCGACGATTTTCCTGATTGCGTTTATCGTTGTTCTTGGAGAACATGCGGAATATCGTGAAAGCATATGCTGCAAATCCAGCGATATTCAGTACCAATCCAAGCAGTGCCCAAATTACAGAGCCTTGGATAGAGCCAAGGATCGACCCTATCAAATAACAGGCCAGACCTGTCCACAGCAGTGCCATTGAAAATTGGTCCGCACCATGCCGTCCGTTCATAAAAGAGCGAAACGTTTGTTTAATCTTTTCCCAAAAAGACATTGTAAGCCCTCATTTCCTATCAGTCTAACAATAGAAGCCGCTACCGCCGCCTCTGCAGCAGCAGTTGCATAACATATTTGCAACGCATAGTGATAGGCACGGATTGGAGCAGCAGTACGAGCTAAAACCGCCCTGCGCACTTCGCTGTCCATATGCCTGTCCACCTGCATTAAGCTGCGCTAAAAGCTCGCGGAACGCCTGCTCGTCAGGTGCCATATTAACCGCGGTTTTTGCATCATTAAGCGCAGCAATGCGGTTTCCCACACCCATGTTCGCCCGTGCACTCCAGTAGTACCACGCAGCCTTGCGGCCCGCGATACCGCGTAATTGCTGAAGTGCTGATTGATACGCGCCCGATAAAACAGACTGTTCAACCGATTTAAGTTCTGGATCATTTTCATGGTAACTGCTCGTCTGATATGTGCGCCGCGACGAGCCGCCGCCAAATAGATCCTCAAAATCGAAGCCGAAGCCGCCAAAATCAAAACCGCCGTTTCCGCTTTGGTTTCCATAGCCGCCTCCTTGGCTTCCGTATCCTCCGCCTTGGCTGCCATACCCTCTGTTTTGACCGCCATAGCCGCCCTGTCCTTGGTATCCGCCATACGGATTTCCATTTTGACCGTTAGCGCCATAACTTTGGTTATATCCACCCTTGCCCTTATTCTTGACTAGGATGGAGTAAGCCTCGTTGACTTCCTTCATCTTGGTTTCAGCTTCCGCCGAACCGCCATTCAGGTCAGGATGGTATTTTTTGGCCAGCGTACGATAAGCGGCCTTTATTTCATCATCCGATGCCCCCTGGGAAACACCTAGTACCTCATAGGGGTCTCTCATGACCCGTCCTCCTTCATTTGCCAAATCAAAGAGCTGTGCGAAAAAATACAGTTCTTTTGATTCGACCGGCATTCTCCGCTTATATAAACATCTGCGAAGCGCGTTGTTTTATTCCATCAGCTTAACGTATGTGAAAGCCTTAACCATTCTTGTTGCTTGGCTCCAGCTTTCCCTTTTTGGGATCGCGCTTTTGTTGTATTTGTTCATAGCGCGACCAACATCCAGCATACAGGATATTGCGCAAAATGTCTATATCTTGCACGAGCGGAAGGATTTCAAAGGCCTCCGTACATTCGGCGATCAGCAGCGTTAAGCTGTCTTTGACAAAATCCTCATAGTCATCATTGCTGCCAAAGGGCTGCAATGGATTATACCGCTTTTTGCGGATATCGGCAGGCAGGTCGTCATAGGCATCCATTAAATAGATGAAGCGCCCAAGTGCCTCGCCCACATGCTGCAGGGTATCTCCCCACATATCCTCTTTATATCGATATACAATCCCGAGCATTTGCGCGGTGAGGTTCGCCGGTGCATCGGGTGCCATCAAGTTTTCATGCTCCAGCTTGGATATTTCAAGCAGGCACCGCTCTATCTCCGCACACTTTTCGGGGTATGCAGCATGAACCTTGTTGTATGCTTTTTCAAGCAGCTTCATCTGCCCTGCGCTGATCACACTGCGATCATCCATCCAGTTATCCTTGCATTTATGATAAGCAAGTGCGATGTTCATATCCGCACAGTATCCACAAATCTCATTTTCGATATAAGCATGAGGTTTGAATGGATGAGGCACGCATCGCTCTGTCCCGCCTGTTTCGTCAGGCTCATAAAGAGAACTGAGGATGATCAGAAGAAAAGTCGCGTCGTAGCTCAGCGTGATTTGACCCAGACCGCCATAGCGTTTCTTGAGGCTGCGGCACAGTCCGCAATAAAAGGCACGGTAGCGGTCACATTGTTCTTTAGAAAGTGACCCCATTTGAATCGTCACGTAGCCAAACATTCAGCCTACCTCCCCCGCTCGCTCCTAATTGCGCTACCCAGCAATCAGGTCAAGTCCTCGTCATCGCCGGATGTTGAGGAGTAATCCGCATCCATTGCGCCATCTTCGCTTGCTGCATCATGCTCATCCACAAAGCGTCCAACTGCCTGCATCGCCGTTGTAAGCTCATCGCACGCCGCCTTAAGCGCTGTATCGTTCTTGTCGTCCATCGTTTTTTTCACTTGCTTGCGAAGGCCTTCGATCCGCTCCTTATCGCTGCTGTTCAGCTTCTTTTGAGCTGACTTTGCTTGATATAGGAGTTCCTCGGCACGGTTGTGAAGCTCAATGGATTCCTTCCTGATCGCATCCTCAGACGCATAGCGCTCCGCATCCTTGATCGCCTTATCGATTTCAGAGGAGGACATGTTGGAGCTCTGGGTGAGGGTAATTTCTTGGAATTTACCATTGCCAAGATCCTTCGCGGATACGTTCACAATGCCGTTGGCATCGATGGAGAATGTAACTTCGATTTGCGGGATACCGCGCATCGCACGCCTGATACCCGTCAGTTTGAACCTGCCAAGCGTTTTGTTGCAGCTTGCAATTTCGCGTTCGCCTTGAAGCACGTGAATATCCACGGATGTCTGGAAATTAGCAGCGGTGGTAAACACCTGACTGCGCTGCACAGGGAGGGTGGTGTTGCGGTCGATAATGCGTGAAAACACATCGCCCATGGTCTCAATGCCAAGGGACAGGGGCGTTACGTCAAGAAGCAAAAGCCCCTTCACCTCGCCCACCATTACGCCGCCCTGAAGTGCTGCGCCCATTGCCACGCACTCATCCGGGTTGATATCCTTGCTTGGCTCTTTGCCGGTGAATTTCTTCACAGCTGCCTGAACCGCAGGTACACGCGTTGAGCCGCCCACCAAAAGCACGCGATTAAGCTCGCCAACTTTCAGTCCGGCATCATTCATTGCCTGCTTCACAGGCTCGATCGTCGCATCAACCAAATGCCTTGTCAATTCATCAAACTTTGCCCGCGTTATGTCAAGCTCTAAATGCTTTGCACCGTTTCTGTCTGATGTGAGGAAGGGCAAGTTGACGCTGGCCATGGTGGCACTGCTCAGCTCGATCTTCGCCTTTTCCGCCGCTTCGCGAATACGGCTCATGGCAACGCTGTCGCGCGTGAGATCGATTCGTTCCTTCTTCTTAAATTCCTCAACTAAATAGCTGGCCATGCAGCTGTCAAAATCATCGCCGCCTAGGCGATTGTTGCCTGCGGTTGCGAGCACTTCGATGACATCGTTGTTGATATCAAGCACCGATACGTCAAATGTACCGCCGCCAAGGTCAAATACCATGATTTTCTGCGCGCCGCCCTTGTCCATACCGTAGGCGAATGCAGCTGCTGTAGGCTCGTTGATGATACGGAGCACGTTTAGTCCCGCGATCTTACCAGCGTCCTTGGTCGCCTGCCTCTGGCTGTCGCTAAAGTAAGCGGGTACGGTGATCACAGCGTCTGTAACGTCCTCGCCCAGATACGCCTCTGCGTCGGTTTTTAGCTTCTGCAAAATAATCGCAGAAAGCTCCTGAGGTGTATAGGATTTTCCGTCGATTTTGGTTCGGTTATCCGTACCCATATCGCGCTTGATGGAGGTAACCGTCCTTGCGCTGTTGGTAACCAGCTGGCGTTTTGCAGCTGCGCCCACAATGCGCTCCCCATCCTTTGTAAATGCAATAACCGATGGCGTCGTTCTGCCGCCCTCAGCATTTGATATTACCGTTGGATCACCGTTTTCCATAAATGCAACGCATGAATTTGTTGTGCCTAAATCTATACCAATTGTCTTGCCCATATGTCATGTCCTCCCATGCCCAAAAATGCAACTTGGGTCATTAGATAGCATAACCCATTCACATGGATAATGTTTAGCGTAAAAATGAAGAAATTGTAAACTTTACGCTGGATGTATAGAATAAAACGGTATAGTGCACACTTTACACCAGAAAGGTGATCCTATGAATCTCTATTTTTTATTTCTTTCAGTGTATGCGCTGCTGATTACGCCCATTTCCATTCACTGGTCACTTCGGCTTGGCAAACGCTTGGGGTATCGCATCAGGCTTCAAGCCGCTGGCTTTCCCTTCATTAAGAAGCGCAAACCAAATGACAATGATCAAGAGCAATTAATCGAGCAAAGCGATGTAGCGCAGTCCCTTGCCAAAGCTGACATCACAGTACTCAAAGCCGTGCTGGACAAGAAAGTCCGCCAAAGATTTTTTCATTCCATACACCTCACAAGCCTTCATCTGCAAGCGCGCATTTCCATGCAGGATGCCTGTGCAACCGCTCTGTGCTTTAGCGCCGCCACAACCCTTCTTGAAACGCTCGCCTTGCTCAAGAGGCTCCCAAGCGCGATGACTGGAAGGATCAATGCTGACTTTTCAGATCAAGGAAGCGAGGTATATATCGAGGGTATATTCAGCGCTCGATTGGGAAGCCTAGGAATTACAGCCATCCTGCTTAGCGCGGCATATGTCCGTGCACGCAGTAAGCAGTCCCAACCTAAGGAGGAAGCATATGCAGCATCCCATTGACAACATGATGCAAACCACCATGGAAAACATCCGCAGCATGGTAGATGTGAACACAGTCGTAGGTTCACCCGTGCTTGGTACCAAGGGGACAACCATTATCCCTATTTCAAAGGTCAGCTTTGGCTTTATCGCAGGCGGCGGTGAATACGCCGCCGAGGACAGCAAAAACAAGGCCGCCACAACCGAAGGCTTTCCGTTTGCAGGCGGCACAGGCGCAGGCGTATCCGTTCAGCCCGTTGGTTTCTTGGTTGTGGGCGACGGCGCGGTAAAGATGCTCCCCGCACAGTCAAACAGCCCCATGGAGCGCATTGTTGAGCTCCTCCCCCAGCTCATTGAAGACCTTGGGCAGAGCAGCGACAAACCCGACAAGAAGAAAACCAAAAAGGTCACCAAAACGCAAGTCGAAACCCTTGATTTCGATACAGAGGAGGATGACCTGCTATCATGAAGAAGCTGCCGCTACAAAAGCTGCGCTCCTTTGTGATCGTCCTTTGCTGCGCATTGCTCACCGTCATCAACGGCAATGCGCGTGCAGAGGAGACGCCGGCAAGCACTACCATCAGCTCCTCTGCCAAATCTGCCGTGCTTATCGAGCGCAGCACGGGCATGATTTTGCTGGGTCACAACACAGATCAGGCGCTTCCTATGGCATCTACAACCAAGGTGATGACCGCGCTCATGGTGCTGGAAAAAGGCAATCTGGATGATGTCGTGACCGTGGGACGCAACGCCTACGGTGTGCCCGGAACAAGCATCTACCTATCACTGGGCGAAAAAATCACGCTTCGTGATCTGCTCTACGGATTGATGCTCGCAAGCGGCAACGACGCCGCCGTGGCTATCGCAGAGCATATCGGCGGCGATGTGGCTACCTTTTGCCAGATGATGACGGAGCGGGCGGCAGAGCTAGGCTGCGATAGCACAGTATTTGTGAACCCACACGGCTTACCTGCAAGCGGGCATCACACCACCGCTTATGATCTGGCGATGATTGCCAGAGAGGCGATGAAGCACGATTTATTCCGCGAGATTGTTTCCACGAGCAGAGCGTCCATCCCATGGGAAGGGCGCAGCTATAACCGCATTCTCAACAATAAAAACCGCTTGCTAACCCAGTACGAGGGTGCAACAGGCATCAAAACGGGCTATACCAAAGCGGCAGGTCGCTGCCTTGTCTTTGGCGCAAAGCGCGATGGTCTGGATGTGATTGGCGTAGTGCTATGCTGCGGTGATTGGTTTGATGAGGCCGCGCGGATCATGGACCTTGGCTTTGATCAATACGAGCAATTCACAGCGCTTGCCCAAGGCGAAACCGTCCGCGTGCTCCCTGTCCAAGAAGGCACGCAGGACACCGTCTACATCTGCGCAGAGCAAGCACTCACCGCACCTGTGCCTAAGGGTGACATTCCCATTTTAGAATATGATATGCCCGATATCCTGATTGCAGGGCTGGAAGCGGGCGATGTAGTGGGCGAGGCGCGCATCATGCTGGGCGGCAACACGCTTGCCAGTACGCCCCTTGTGCTCACCCAGAGCCTTGCCACCGCCGACTATCACTACCATCTCAGACAGATTATAGAGCAATGGCCGCTGAGCCAACTGCCACTGGCAGAGTAAGTATATGCTTGTCAAACAACACATTTTTTGATATGCTACTCCCGTGTGAATAACAAATTCGCACGGGAGGTTTTTTATGCGTTTACAAAAGTATCTGGCATCCTGCGGGGTTGCTTCGCGTCGTGCAGCTGAGAAGCTGATCGCCGAGGGACATGTCACCGTAGATGGCGTAGTCATTACGGAGATGGGCACCCAAGTTACAGAAGGTCAGGTCGTTTGTGTGGACGGCAATGAGGTCACTCCCGAAAGCAAGAAATTCTATATTATGTATCATAAACCGGCAGGCGAGGTCACAACGGTGAGCGACCCTGAAAACCGCGCAACCGTGCTTGATAAATTCCGCGATTTCCCCGCACGCCTATACCCTGTCGGTCGTCTGGATTACGATAGCGAAGGGCTGCTTATTTTGACAAACGATGGTGATTTAACCAAGCGTTTGCTGCATCCCTCAGGCGAGGTGGATAAAGTGTATCTCGCGCGCGTAAGTAATCAAGTAACTGAGATGGAAATCCGAAAGCTGGAACGCGGCGTGATGGTGGACGGCAGAAGAACCTCCAACGCAAAAGGAAAGATTCTGGACGTGAAGCCGCTGTATACTGACATGCTCATCACCATCCACGAAGGCCGCAACCGTCAGGTGCGTAAAATGATTGAGCAGATCGGGCATCAAGTGGTGCTCCTGCGCCGCATTCGCTTTGGTCCGCTAAGGCTTGGCGACCTGCCCAGAGGCATGTGGCGCGAGCTGACGGAGGATGAAGTTTCCATGCTCAATCGTCTATAAAACTGTATTTCATTATTCTATATTGATAAAGAGGTGCTCCTTATGGCAAAGAAAAAGGGACTACTGGACAATCTGATGGGTGCTCTTGGGGATAAAGGCGGCGACATTCTTGGTGACGTTGTTGAAAATTTCATAGGCGGTTCAACCAACACGCAATCCTCGTCCACATCCAATGATAACGACAGCGGCATATTGGGCGATCTGCTAGAAGGCTTCATGGGCAGCCAGACCACACAGTCCTCCTCTACCTCTTCAAAAGAGGACAGCGGTATCTTGAGCGGCGTGCTGGGCGGCTTGTTCGGCGGAGATTCGGATAGTTCTTCCAGCGCATCCAGCGGCATTGCAAGCAGCCTATTTGAAGGTCTGGGCGATGTTGTGGAGAATCTAACGGGCGGCGGCAACAGCAAGGCATCCGCAACCGCGAAGATCACAGGCACTGAAAAGTCTTCTGCAACCGCTAAGAAGCCCTCCACAGGCGCATCCAAGTCCTCTGTTCAGAGCAAGGCCTCTGCTGCAAAGGCTGCCGCAAAAGCCAAGGCAGGCACATCCAGCGCGAGCACATCCAAGTCCTCCGCTACCAAGAAAAAGCCTTCACGCTAAGCTAAGGAGCGTCATGATGAACACTTTTGAAAACTGGGAAGAGCAAAAACCCGCGCTAAAGGCTGCGCTCACTGAGCAAAGCGATTTATCAGGCGTGGTGTATTCCGTTCGCCATGCGCTGCTTCAAACCGAGCAGAACACGCTTTCGCAAATGGAGGACGATGTTCTTCGCCAGCAAATCGGCATTATTTTCAGCAGCCTCAAAACATCGGTTGGTCTGCTTGAAGCGAATGTCATGACCAAGGTCTGGGTTCCCCAGAGCCAAAAAGTCACCGGAGTCAAGAGCAAGTCCTACCTTTGGATCATCGCAGCGTTTTTGCAGATCACCGTCGGGCTTGTTTGCTACTTTAAAAACCTCACACTTGGCTGGGTGCTTGCGCTTGCAGCGCTGGTGGTCACCGCGTTTGCACTCTTTACCACCACAAGGAAAAAGGCGCTAGTAACCTCGTCCATGGACGAGGTTCGCATTACCCTCAAGCCCGATATCGATAAGCTGTTTGGGCTGCTGGATGCACAGCTTCGCGCCATTGACCGCTATGTCAGCGACTTTGCCTATCTCAACGAGCAGCTGCGCGGCGGCGCAGAATGCACTGATACAGCTACACTTACGCGTGTGGCAGATTTACTGGAAGCGCTCTATGATTGCGAAGAGGAAGTCCGCGCTCCTGCGGAGGATGCTGCCAAGCAGATGCTTGAAGGCATGGGGCTTCGTGCACTGGATTATAGCAGCGAAAGCCGAAAGCTTTTCAGCGCACTGCCCAGTAAATCGGAAACGCGTACATTATCGCCCGCGATCGTTTCCATTGCGGATTACCGCTTGCTCAGGCGCGGTACCGCCGCGGTGAAGATAGACGTAGCTTGATCAAAAAGCAAGGAGTACCTATGCGTTATATTGGTTTTGATATGGGCGACGGCGAATCTGCCGTCGCCATCTTTGAACAAGGCTCCGGCATTGAGCCTGTCATCCTCCCCATTGCGGGTGCTCGCAGCCTTCTGAGTGCCGTTGGCACGGTAGGCGGCGAGATTGTTGTTGGCGAGCGCGCTTATACGGATGCGCTTGCCGACGGGCTCAGCGTGCGATTTAAAAGCCGCTTCACATACGATCCTGCCAGCTATGAGGACATCGTGCGCTTTGCCCGCGGCGTCTTAAGGGAGCTGACGGATGCAGGCTCGATTCAGCCAGGCGATCGTTTTGTCGTGGGCTGCCCCGCAGGATGGAATACCGCATGCCGCGCGCGCTACCGCAATCTGTTGATGCGTGCAGGTATACACGAACCGCAGGTCATTTCAGAATCGCGAGCTGCGTTTCTCTACGCCAAATATGCCAGGACCATTGCCCTTGATGTTGATATACTCAACCAATCCGCCCTTGTGATTGACATCGGCAGCTCAACGCTGGATTTTGCCTACATCGTGGATGGACGCGAGACAGGCGTTGGTACATTTGGCGATGTGATGCTTGGCGGCGGATTTTTAGACGAGGAATTTTTGCGCCGCGCAGTTGAAAAAAACCGCGACCGCGACGATATAAAACAGGTATTTGCAGAGTGCAAGAGCTGGTACAGCTTCTGCGAGATTGAAGCGAGGCGTGTCAAGGAGGAATTCTTCACCCGCCTTGCCATCGATCCAAAAGCAAAGGTGAAAAAACAACTTCGCATCTGCTATGACGGCGTGCAAAAGCTAATGCTTGAGCTGGACAGCGAGGAAGCCAATCATTTGATTTACGATCCGTTATCCACGCTTAACGGGCAAAGCTTCGCCTCCGCTGTTGAAAACGCACTCACCGGCGCTGCCAGAGTCACAGCGGACAAGCCGCCAAAGCTTGTGCTGCTGACAGGCGGTGCCTCTCGAATGCCGTTTTTCCGTGATCTATGCCGCGAGACCTTCTCGGATGCAGTGGTTGTGTGCTGCCCAGACCCCGAGTTTTCCATTGCTAAGGGGCTGGCATATGCAGGCTGGATCGATGAAAATCTTCGTGAATTCAGAAAGGCCATTGAGGAAGAAGTCACCGATGCCAAGGTGAGCGAGATCGCAAATGATGCGCTCCCCTCTCTGATTCCGAGCGTTGTGAATTCCCTCATCGACCTCATCCTTGAGGAAGCTGCCATCCCCATCACAAACCAATGGAAGGATGGGCAGATTGACACGCTTGATGAAATGAATGCCCGCATGCAAAGCAGAATGGAGCGCGTTTTGAACTCCCCTCTCGCCGAGGAAGCGCTTGCCCCTGCCGTGAAGCAATGGCTCAGCGACCTAACCGGCGATCTCCAGCAGCTCGTTGATCCCATTTGCGACCGCTACGATGTGCCGCGCAAAGAGATGCAGCTCAACCTCACCACCGATAGCTCAAGCAACGTGAGCATCAATACAAGCGACTTGATGGGTCTTCCGTTCCTTGGCACGATGATGGGCATGATCGTCAGCATCATCGTGGGTCTGCTATGCGGAGGGAGCGGCATTGCCCTGATCTCCACAGGACCTTTAGGCTTTGTCGCAGGACTCTTCATCGGCGCTGTGATCTCGCTGTTTGGTTGGACTGCAATGTCCAAGGCGATTATGAAGGCGAAGATTCCGCCGCTCATGCGCCGCGCAAATCTCGAAAAGAAGCTTCGCAGCAATGCTACACGTCAGAGCCTGCAAACAGCTCTGAAAGAAGAGCTCAGCGGCACTGACAGCGCATTCCAAACCCAAATTGTCAGCGGCTTTTCAAAGTCTTTTAGGAACTACCTTTACGGCATTGCGCAGGCCGCTGAAATCCCGATTGAGTAGACAGTCTAAAAACATGCGTAATTCGGTTTTTTTCTTGACATTACGCACGTTTTATGATAACTTTGTTCGGTAAGCCGCTCAAGCGGGGTTTTCAAGTGCAGCAATGCCACCCAATCGTTTGGCGAGTATGAATCAGGAGGTGCTTTGCCATGTATGCAGTAATCCTAACAGGTGGCAAGCAATACCGTGTGTCACAGGGCGACACAATCTATGTAGAGAAGCTGGATCAGGAAATTGACAGCAAAATCAGCTTTGACGTGCTAATGCTAGGCTCCGAGGACAGCGTTGAAATCGGAACCCCAACACTTGCAGGCGCAAAGGTCGAGGGCAAGGTTGTTTCGCAGGTTAAGGGCGAAAAAATCATCATTTACAAGTATAAGAGTAAGAAGAATTACCACCGTAAGGCTGGTCACAGGCAACAGTATACCAAGGTTGAAATCACCTCTATCGGCTGATGACCACCGTGGATATAAAGCGGGACAGCAGCGGGATATGCGGCCTGGCAGTATCAGGTCACTCAGGCTACGGCGTGAGTGGACAAGATATCGTATGTGCAGCAGCCAGCGTGCTGATTACCACTTGTGCAAATGCGCTTGATAGCGTAGCGGGCATAACGCCATTGGTGAAACAAAATGAGCGCACGGCGATGATTTCGGTCATGCTGCCAAGCGGCTTATCCAGTAGCGCCGATCATGATGCTCGTATTATTCTTCAAACAACGCTGCAAGGTTTTTCAGATGTTGCAGCTCAGTACCCTAAGTATTTACAAATTAATGATGGGAGGACATCATCATGTTGAAGCTGAATCTTCAATTTTTCGCCCACAAAAAAGGTGTGGGTTCATCCCGTAACGGTCGCGATAGCGCGAGCAAACGTCTAGGCGCAAAACGTGCAGACGGTCAGTTCTCTATCGCTGGCAACATCCTTGTTCGTCAGCGTGGAACCCATATCCATCCCGGCATGAACGTAGGTATCGGCAGTGACGACACTCTGTTTGCAAAGGTTGATGGCATCGTACGCTTCGAGCGTAAGGGCCGCGACAAGAAGCAGGTCAGCGTGTATCCTGTGGACGCTGCTGTAGTGCAGTAATCTACATAGCTATTCCAAAAGAAGTTGTCACGCACTAGCGGGCAGCTTCTTTTTTCGAATCATGAAACTCACCAAAGAAAGGAAGCTGATCGACATGATCGGCACACTCATCAACTGCATTGCGATTATTGTGGGCTCTGGTCTGGGACTTCTTTTGCGCAAGGGCATGAACCAAGACATTTCCAAAACCGTAATGCAAGGCATTGGACTAAGCGTTATTCTCATCGGAGTGATGGGCGCAATCCAAACACAAAATACCTTACTAGTCATCCTTTCCATGGTGATTGGCGGCGTTGCCGGCTCACTGATCAACATCAAAAAACGGATGGATCAGCTAGGCGAGTATGCCCAGCGCAAGCTCACACGCGGCGGCGACAGCGAAAGCACGTTTGCGAAGGGGTTTGTGACCGCAAGCCTTGTCTTTTGCGTAGGGGCAATGGCAGTTGTCGGCGCGCTTGACAGCGGCATTCGCGGCGATCATTCCACCCTCATCGCCAAGTCCGCACTGGACGCCGTTGCTGCCCTTGTATTCTCCAGCACTTTGGGCATCGGCGTGATGCTCTCTGCCGTTCCTGTGCTGATCTATCAAGGCGCTATCGCGCTTCTTGGCAATGCCATCGCTCCCTTGCTCAGCGAGATCGTCATTACTGAGATGAGCGCTGTAGGCGGTCTGCTCATCATGGCGATCGGCATCAATATGCTGCTTGAAAAGGACATCAATGTAGCAAACCTCTTGCCTGCCATTCTTGTTCCTTTCATCTACTTTCCGATTTATCAATTGATTACGGGGTGAAATTATGAGTTCTATTATCAAAGATCAATTTCTCGCACCGCAAGGCGCACAGAAAATCGAGTGGGCACGCCGCCATATGGCAGTGCTCGCCGGCATTGCTGTGGACTTCCAGCGCACACAGCCCTTCAAGGGGCTTCGAGTTGCGCTCTCCATCCATCTAGAAGCCAAGACCGCGTACCTCGCGCAGGTGCTTCATCTTGGCGGCGCAGAGGTATATGCAACAGGCAGCAACCCGCTCTCCACGCAGGACGATGTCTGCGCAGCGCTCAGCGAAAGCGGCGTTACCGTTTATGCAACCCACGCCTGCACAGACGAGGAGTACCACGATTACCTCTGCCGCGCACTCTCCACCCTCCCCCATGTCATCATTGACGATGGCGGCGACATGGTGCACATACTGCACGAGGAACACCCAGAGTGGGCTGTTAACGTCCGAGGCGGCTGCGAGGAAACCACGACAGGCGTGATTCGACTTCGCAACCGTGCACAAGCGGGTACGCTTAAGTTTCCCATGTATAATATCAACGACGCTGATTGCAAGCATCTCTTTGACAATCGCTACGGCACAGGTCAGAGCGTGTGGGATGGCATTATGCGCACCACCAACCTAAACGTTGCAGGCAGCACCGTTGTTGTCGCCGGCTATGGCTGGTGCGGCAAGGGCGTAAGCATGCGCGCAAAGGGGCTTGGGGCAAAGGTCATTGTAACTGAGGTAGATCCCGTCAACGCAATTGAAGCGATTATGGACGGCTTTACAGTGCTTCCCATGACCGACGCCGCACCGCTTGGCGATCTCTTTATCACCGTTACGGGCTGCAAGGACGTCGTCACGCCTGCTCATATGCTGCTGATGAAGGAAGGCGCCATGATGTGCAACGCTGGTCATTTCGACGTTGAGGTAGATGTGGCAGGGCTTCGCGAAATGGCAGCCTCATCCAGCGAGATCCGAAAGAACATTGAGGGTTTCGTGCTTGAAAATGGCAAGACCATTTATCTGCTTGCACAAGGTCGCCTTGTCAACCTTGCCGCAGGAGACGGGCATCCAGTGGAGATCATGGACATGAGCTTCGCGTTGCAAGCGCAGTGTGCCGCATTGATCGCACAAGAAACCGAAAATACCGCAGCCGATCTATATTCCGTCCCGATTGAAGTGGATGCGGATGTCGCGCTTCGCAAACTCAAAGCGCTCGGCGTGGATATCGACTCGCTCTCAGAGGCGCAAGTCACCTACCTCTTCGGCTAATCAATCAAGCGAAGCGACTGCCCCCGCATTGTCGCTTCGCTTTTGATAATCCTTTCTTCTCCTTTAGGCGCACACCCTGAATGCTCAAGGCATGGATTCACAAGCGCTATGCGCTTCCCAACCATCGGTTTGTCAATGCAATGCATCCTCTCGCTTCTGCATTTTTACTGTACACATTCCCAATTATCGTGATTTGATGTTGACATCCTTAATTATCTATGGTATTATTCCAACAATATTAGGATCACAACACTAGCGAGGAGGAATCGTACATGACGAATCAATGTGCCATGCAGATGAACATGATGTGTGCGTGCGATTTTTGCTCGTGCTTTTTGTGTTGCGTCGCTTAATAGGTTTATTTACCGTTAAGACCCGCTTCGCAGATGCGCGAAGCGGGTTTTCTTTAATCTAAATTCAAATGAAAGGTGTGCTAGCAGATGACGGATCAGCAGCAGCCACAGATACAGATACGTGGTTTGTGCAAGGTGTATCAGATTCCCGGGGGCGAGGTGGTAGCACTCAATAATATCAACCTCAACATCCATAAGGGAGACATCTACGGCATCATTGGCATGAGCGGCGCGGGTAAAAGTACCCTCATCAGATGCCTCAACCGCTTAGACACCCCAAACGATGGACAGATTCTAATCGACGGGCAGAACATATTAGCGATGACCAAGCAGGAGCTCCGCCAAACGCGTCGCCGCATGGCAATGATCTTTCAGCAGTTCAACCTGCTGATGCAAAAAACAGTTGCTAAGAACGTGCGCTACCCGCTTGAAATTGCGGGTGTCCCAAAGAAGGAAGCGAACGAGCGCGTAACGGAATTGTTGAAGATCGTCGGGCTTGAGGATAAGGCAAATGCCTATCCCGCGCAGCTTAGCGGCGGTCAAAAGCAGAGAGTTGCCATCGCCAGAGCCCTTGCGGGCGATCCCGAAATGCTCCTTTGCGACGAAGCTACAAGCGCCCTTGACCCGATGACCACCCAGAGCATTCTCGCCCTTCTCAAAGAGATCAACGAGACCCTCGGCATCACCGTTGTCATCATCACCCACGAGATGGCGGTCATCAGGCAAGTTTGCAACAAGGTTGCGATCCTTGACGGCGGCAAGCTTGCGGAGCAGGGCACGGTGGATGATGTATTCATGCATACCAAGTCCATTGCAGGCAAAAGGCTCTTCGGCATTCTTCCGCAGGAGGAAGCCCCACCGCAGAAAGAGTCCTTGCGCATCGTCTTTGACGGCGAAAGTGCCAGCCAACCGATCATTAGCAGGCTGGTGAAGGATTGCGGAATTGATGTGAACATCCTATCCGCTGATATCAAGCAGCTCAACGAAAAGGTCTACGGACAGATGCTGATTGAGCGACCCGAAGACCCGCAAGCGCTCATTCGAGTGAAGGATTACCTAAAAGAAGCGGGACTCTCAGTTGAGGAGGTGCATGCACAATGACTTGGGAAAAGTTAGGACTTCTGCTACTAGAAGGCACAAAGGACACACTTTACATGACAAGCTGGGCAGCACTGTTCTCCTACTTGATCGGCTTGCCCCTTGGCGTAATCCTCACCATCACCAAGAAGGGCAATATCATGCCCGCACCCATGTTCAACTCCGTGATCGGCGTGATCGTGAACTTCTTGCGTTCGATACCGTTCATCATTTTGCTCGCGATGCTCCTGCCCGTCACCCGCATCGTCATGGGACGTGCCATCGGTACTCGCAGCGTCATCTTCCCGCTGATCATCAGCGCATTCCCCTACGTTGCGCGCATGGTGGAAAACTCGCTGGAGGAAGTGGATCACGGCATTCTGGAAGCCGCGCAGTCGATGGGTTCAAGCAATCTGCAAATCATCTTCAAGGTGCTCCTCCCCGAAGCCGTTCCATCATTGGTCAACGGTGCAGCGATCACCATCACCACCATCCTTGGCTATACCGCTATGGCGAGTGCCGCAGGCGGCGGCGGTCTTGGTGCACTGGCCATCACAAAAGGCTACAACCAAAACAAACTCGACATTCTGTACTCCACCAGCATTGCACTCGTGGTTTTGGTACAGCTGATCACCGTTTCCGGCACGAGGTTGACCACATGGTTTGACCATCGGAAAAAATAAAGACACAAACACATTTTGAAAGGGGAATATCCACATGAAAAAGATTCTTGCACTTCTTCTGGTTCTGGCACTAACCCTTGGCATTACCTCCGCATTTGCGAACGAAACGATCGTCATCGGCGCAACCGCAAGCCCCCATGCTGAAATCCTCGAACTCATCAAAGAGGATCTCGCAGCACTTGGCTATGATCTGGACATCCAGATTTTCACTGCGTATCCCATCCCCAACCCCGCAACCACTAGCGGCGACCTAGATGCTAACTACTTCCAGCATCTATCCTACCTGAACGCTTACAACTCCTCCGTTGAAGAAGCGGATCAGCTCTCCCCCACCATCGCTGTTCACTACGAGCCCTTCGGCATCTATGCCGGCACAAAGAGCGACCTAGCTGACATCGCTGAGGGCGATAGCGTCGCTGTAACCAACGATCCTTCCAACGAAACCCGTGGCCTTCTTCTTCTTCAGCAAGCTGGTCTGATCACCTTGCCCGAAGGCACCACCGACGCTTCAGGCCTAACCAAGCTTGACATCGTTGAGAATCCCCTAAACCTTGAAATCGTTGAAATGGACGCTGAAATGATCCCCGCAACTTTAGGCGACGTTAGCTTTGCAGTTATCAACGGCAACTATGCAATCGGCGCAGGCCTCAAGCCCGGCACCGACGCACTTGTTCTGGAAGATGCAGCAGGCGAAATCGGTAAGCTTTACACCAACTACGTTGTCACTCGCACCGAAGACAAGGACTCCGCTTGGGCAGAGGCTCTTCGCACCGTTCTTCTAAGCGACAAGGTCAAAGATTACATGCTCACCAACGAAGAATACGCACAGGGTGTTATCCCCGTATTCTAAGCTAGCGAATGCATAACTCCCTTGCATAAAGGAGTCAATCAAAACAACGGTTGAGATTTTCGCATCCAAGTGGATGCCTAGATCATCAACCGTTGTTTTTTATTCTGACCATTGCATTTGCCGCAAACCATGTCCTTTTACTCTTGATTGCCAATCGTGTACTGAAGTACTTCATTGGGAAATGCGATGTACTTCACATGATCTTCCTTGAAGTCAACGAACCAATTCCCTTGTGTTCCGCCGTTTGCAATGATTGCCTTTGACATTCGTTCAGGCAAATTTCGATGATACGATGTGAACGACAAGGCATTTCAGTAGACAGGTTTGCTTTCCCTCTTCCAACGCTCGACCTTGTTGATATCCAACAAGGCGATGATCATCAAAAAAAGGGGCTGTTGCAGAAGTCTTTTCAAAAGACAATAGCAACAAAAATCCACCTGCGAATTACTTGATTCGCAGGTGGATTTTTGTATGTATTTACTACTATTTTGTAAGATAACGGCTGTTTCGCAACAGCCTCTTGTTATCTATTGTACTGTTCTTGGTCAAGCCTGCGCTTGCGCCTTATACTCAGCAGGTACGCGAGTCTTCACTACAACGTTTAGAATCGAGAACACAACCAATAGCGCTACCGTGACAAAGATCGCACTCATGCCGCCTGCGAAGCCGAACTTCTCAGCCAGCGTACCAACGATTGTCGGCATCAAGATAGCACCTGATGAGCCAATTGCAAGCAGCGCGGATGTTGCCATGGGATAGGTATTGGTGAACATGCTCGCATCCGAGTAGATCATCGGGCAGATACCCGCCATGCAGAAGCCAAGACCTGCCACCGAGATGGTGACCATGGTAATGCTCGTGCTCATCAGCATCATGCCAAAGAACGCTGCTGCGCCAACGCTGAATACCATCATCAAACGCTTTTGGCGCAATTTTGCAGAGACAGCGGCGCAGAATAGGCGTCCAGCAAGAATAACAACCCAGAGAAGCGTAGCCATGGTTTGGCTATAGGTTGCAATTGCAGCTGTGAGTGCTTCACCTTCAAGACCGAAGCTCGCAACAATCGCTTCATTGTTTTGCAAATAGCTGACGAGCCAGCCATTGATGGCATATTCAGAGCAGAGGTAGCAAAACATCATGGCTGCCAAGATCAAGAAGGATGGGTTCTTGAGGAATGACATGGTGCTCTGCGTCTTGTCAGTGCGATCAGGGCGATCATCATCAAGCTTCATACGGCTGAGGTTGAATAGGCTGATGCAGCCGCAAATCGCGACAAACCAGAGACCAGCTTTCCAGCCAAAGAGGGATTTTCCAAGTAGGAAAATCATGGGCGAGCAAATCGCACCAATTGCAAATGAGCTATGCAGCAGATTGGAAGCAACTGGGCTGCCGCCTGAAATGATATTGACCATACGGTTATCAAAGTTGGTGATACCGCCGCGGCCAACGCCCGAGAACACAAACGCAAGGAAGAGCCAAACAGGATTTCCCCAAATGATCATCATCAGGAAGCCAATGGCTGCAAGTGATGACAGGAGCATAACGGAGCGGCGACGCCCCATATACAGCGGAATGAGACCGCTAATGAATCCCGCGACGAGGTTACCGATGGAGTGCGCGGAGATCAATAGACCGCCTAGCGTATTATCCAGACCATACGCTAATTTTAGATCAGGCATAGCTGAGCCCATCATCAGTGTCAGTGAACCATTGCAAAAGAATGCAAAAAAGCAAGTGTACAGTAGCGTCTTTTTGCTCTTATCGAGCTTCTTGATGAAATCGAACATTGGGTTTCTCCTTCTTTTTACATACGTGTCCCCCGGAACATCGGTTATGATGTGCCGGGGGAACATATTCATGTTAAAATGCCAACGTCTATCTTACACCATACCGAGGGCTGTTGGCAACCACATTGATACGATTGGCAGGAATGTAATAACGAAAAGGCCTACGACCATTACGCCATACAAAGGCAGCATTTTCTTACTGGTTCTTTCAATTGGAGTCTTACCAACTGCGCAGCCAACGAACAGAGCCGAGCCTACAGGAGGTGTACACAGACCGATTGCAAGGTTGAAGATCATGATGATGCCGAAATGCACAGGGCTTAGACCGATTGCAGGACCTGTTACGACGGGCAGCAAAATGGGCGTCATGATCATGATCAAAGGAGCCATGTCCATGAAGCAGCCAAGAACAAGCAGCAATACGTTAATGATTAGCAGCAGCACGATTTTATTGCTCGTCACGCCAACCAAGAAAGTTGTCAGCATGTCGGGAACACGCAATGTAACCATCATGAACGCAAATGCCTTTGCAACGGAGATCAATGTCAAAACGATTGCAAGCGTCTTCAGCGCATTCTTAAATACTGTACCAATATCCCTTAATTTTGCCGAGCGGAATACAAAATAAGTGAGGATGAAAGTATAGATACAAGAAACAGCCGCAGCTTCCGTTGCTGTGAAGATGCCCAATGCCATACCGCCAAGGATGATGACAAGCGTCATCATGGGAAGAATCGCATCGATAACGGTCTTGAGGCGCTGTCCCTTGGGTGCACCTCGCCCTACGGGGAAGTTGTACTTCTTGCGTACAGCAAAGCAGTACAGCAGAATGGACAGTCCAAGCAGCACGCCCGGAACCGCGCCAGCCATGAACAATGATCCAACCGTCACGCCGCCGCCTGCAGCAAGTGCATAGATGACCATGTTATGGCTCGGCGGAATCAGAAGACCTTGGCATGCGGTTGTGACCGTCAGACCAACAGCAAAGTCCTCGTCATAGCCCGCTTCCTTCATCATGGGGATAACAACAGAGCCCAAGGAGGATACGTCAGCTACAGCAGAACCTGAAACGCCGCCAAAGAACATGGAGTCAAGGCAGTTAACATAGGCAAGACCGCCCTGAAAGCGTCCTACCATCAGATTGGCGAAAGCGACAATCTTGTCTGATATACCTCCTGCGGACATGAATTCACCCATTAATATGAAAAATGGTATAGCTAAGAGACTAAAGCTCTTCACACCAGAAATCATCTGATTGACAATATCCGACAAAGCAGTACCTGCTACAAGTGCACTGCCCAGCGTTGCCAGCAGCATTGCAAAGGATACAGGAACCTTCAGTAGCATAAGCAGGAAGAACCCACCTATTAGGATGATAATTGCAAGTGTAGATACATCCATTATTGAGCGTCCTCCTTCTCATGACTTTTTTCAGCTTCCAGTTCAACCTTTGATTTGATAATATTGCCGTCCTTATCCATATGGATAATTTGCTCTGAATAGTCAATATCTTGCTCTGCGAACAAAGTCTCATGAGGCTTGAGTACGCCGGTTAAAAACAAGATGGAGTCAAATGACATTAGGAAACCCGCTAGCGGAATTGGCAGGAACTGCCACCACGTACGCAGCCCAGTCATGGGGAGCTTACCTGGAAGTTTCATCATCTTAAGGCAGCGCTGTCCGCCGTAGTACAGCATGAACAGACCGCATAGAAGAATGCAAACATCCGTTAGGGTGTCAAGCACACGACGAGCTTTGCTATCCTTTGCAAAGCGGTTATAAATAACCGTTACAGCCATATGCGTATGGTCACGAACGCCCATTGCGCACGCAAGGAAAGCAAACAGCGAAACAAGCAACAGCGGGACTTCCTCAGCCCAGCCAATGCCTGTATTGAAGCAATATCGCATGACTACGGTCATTGACACAATGATGACCATTGCAGCCAATGAAATCTCCGCAACAAGTAGAAAAAAAGTATGAACATACTTATTAATTGTCTGCAGGACTTTAACCAAATTGGCTCATCCTCTCCAAAGTAATTCAATCAAGAAGAAGAGGCAGGACTCTGCCTCTTCTTCAAAGTTTCATCAGTGAAATAGTCGATTAAAAATCATCGCCTACAGCTTTAATTGCTTCGATAACTTCTTCATAGCCAGCGCCATACTCGGTGTAGATGGGCTGTACAGCAGCTACGAACTCAGCCTTAGCTTCTTCGGTCAGCTCAACAACGATGCTGCCAGCTGCACGAACGATTTCTTCGGACTCTTTTTCTTTCTTTTCCCATGCTGCGATTTCAAAAGCCTGGGTCTCTTGTGCGCAAGCTTCGATGATTGCCCAGTCAGCTTCGTCAATAGTAGCCTTCACAGCAGCGGATGCCAAAAGGATTTCAGGAACACGGGTATGCTCGTCAAGAATGAAGTACTTAGCTGCTTCATAGTCGCCCATGTTCTGGTACGTGGGCCAGTTATTTTCTGCGCCGTCGATAACTTTGGTGGTGATGTTGGAGTATACATCGTTGGGGCCAATGCCTGTTACAGCAGTTGCGCCAAGAAGCTCTGTCATCTTAACCATCATAGCACTGTTTTGCATACGGATCTTCAAACCAGCCATGTCAGCAACAGAGTTGACTTCCTTGGTTAGGTAGAAGTTACGGGAACCTGCATCATAGTAGCACAGGCCGACTAAGCCGGACTCAGAAGCTTCGATGTCTGCAAGGAATTTCTGGCCGATTTCGCCATTGAGAACTGCCCACTGGTGAGCGCTGTTCTTATAGAGATAAGGCAATTGGATTGCGTTGATAGCAGGAACGTAGCTAGCAACAGGAGATGCAGACACGCGAGAGAAAGCCAAGTCGCCAAGCTGCAAAGCTTCAATTGCTTCAGTCTCCTGACCATAGAGTGTTCCGCCTGTATAAACTTCGATCTTAATGCGGCCTTCGGTCTTTTCTTCAACCAAACGTGCAAACTCATGATCTGCCAACGCGGTGGGATAGCCTTCAGCATGAACTTCGCTGAGCTTTAGAACCGTTTCTGCGCTTGCAATGCTTGCAATGCTGAGAACCATGACCAGGCAGAGAACCATAGCTAGGACCTTTTTCATAGTGGTTGCCTCCTCAAGTGTGTTTGATGCTTTTATCACAAACTGTATCATTACAGTATGTTTCTTCTCGTGTTTACCCGCTCTAATTATGTAAGCGTTTACATCTTATTGTCTATATTTTAACAGAATCTTCTTCGTTTGTAAAGACGATAACCTTACTTTTTATAAATAATTTCCAATTTAATATTTGTTCATACTATCTTAATGCTTTCACAGCAAACCTTCATCCGTATGATTTTACCTGGATAAATGGCAGTACCTATCCACTCCGCCAGCGTATACTTAATTTCATCAATCCTATTGATCAGCGTTGTTTGAAATGACCAACTCTGTTATAATGGTAGAAACCACATTAACTAGAGGAGTGATAAATGATGGAAGCAAAGGTTGTATATGGTGCAGATGTTGAGCTGACCGTGCTTGGCGGCGGTGTAAGCCGCAAGGTGCTTGCATATAATGATGGGATCATGATCGTTGAGGTCCACTTTGAAGAGGGCGGCGTGGGTTCTATCCACACCCATCCGCATATCCAAAGCACCTATGTAAAGTCAGGCAAATATCGTTTCACCATTGATGGCAAGGATGTCGAGGTTTCGCAGGGCGACACCATCGCGTTCCCTGAAAACATCCCTCACGGCACGCTCTGCCTCAAAGCGGGAGTACTCATTGATATCTTCTCGCCAATGCGTGAGGATTTTATCTAATTGAATCACATAAAAAGCTGTCAACCATGTAAACGCTTTCCACGTTTATGGTTGACAGCTTTTTTGATTTCTTTATTATGAATTCTTATCGCGTTCTTTCTTTCGCACCTCAAAGATCACACCAACAATGCGAGGACCCGCATTGATCGCAACCGCCGCCCCTATTTGGAACTGGTAGACAGGAGGATAGCCCAGCCGTCTAACCATTTCGTCATACATTTCTTGCCGCGCTGCATCATCGTTTCCGTATACAAGGCTGTATGGTGTACGCGATTCAATATCACCCATCACCATTTTGCCAATTTCTTTCACCAATTTCTTTTCACCGCGCGCTTTACCCACTGTGGTGATTTTGTGGTCTGAAATTCGCATAATTGGCTTAATGCCCAGCGCCTCGCCAACAAATACCGCCGCTGATGGAATGCGTCCCGATTTGCCCGCATACTTCAGCGTATACAAACCAAAGTAAATGCGCTGCTTGCCAAGCTGCTGCTCAATGATGGGCAGTACTTCTTCCACTTTCATGCCCATTTCGAGTTTCTGCGCTGCTAAAATCGCCGCATAGCCATAGCCGCCCGAATAGGATGTACCATCAAAGACATGAATTTGCATCTTTGATGCGTCTTGGTTTTCCTCCATGAACTGATCCCGCACTGCGATTGCATTGTTATAGGTTGCAGATCCCTTGGCATTGATCAGCACCAATATCAGATGCTCGGTCCTCTGCTCTAGCTCTGCCTTAAAAAGTTCCTCAAATGCAAACGGTGTAATCTGCGAAGTAACCGGAATCCCGTCGTACGCTTCCATCAAGCTGTAAAATTCTTCGTTTGACAGTTCCGTGCCGCTTTGATAGGTTTTGTCGCCCATCGCTACTGGAATTGGCAGAATGCCAATCTTATAGCGTTTGCGTTCCGTCTCGGGGATATCTGCTGCTGCATCCACATAAATTCTGTATTTAATCAATTTCTATACCTCTCTTGCCGATAGGCGGTCAAAAAATCAGAAGCCTTGAACGAGTGCGCTAAATGTAGCCCCGCCTACTGTGAGCTGCAAAATGATGAGCACGATCAAGTGGATCGGGTAGAGTCCATAGCCAAGCCATTTTGGCATTTTAAGCCGCGAGTTTGTCTGCACCGCGATCAGCGGCAGCGCAAGCCAGCACATCGACTGCAAATGGAAGAACGCCATCAAAACTGTGCCGATACCAGGCCACTGTAAAAACCCAAACTCAAGCCCCCAAAAGTCCATCACCGTTGAGCTGCTTGCACCCCAGTACAGTGCATAAGCAAGGAAGGCGGAGATCAAACCTGCCCTGTTTTGCCTTGCTCCATAGAGCACGAGGATGAAGGTCAGTCCTTTCCAGCCATAATCCACCTTGACAAATCCAAGGAGAAGATAGCACAGCGCGGGAACCCAGATTTCGCTTCCAAAGAAATGTGCACGAATACCGCTGATAGCAATCAGGGCAATGAGAAGCGTAAAAAGGATGCTGAAATCCGTCCACGTATGACGAAGCGCCATCATGTACAAAGGCTGGGATATGAGCGCGAGCCCAAGAAGCCTCAGCCCATATTTAAGAGGACTGCGAGTCTTCACACTGCCCACAACGAGGCACCATGCATAAAGGGGAAAGGCTATTCTGCCAAGCACGCGCATCTCCTGTGAATACGGGAAAAGCACCACACCCATATGGTCGATCAGCATGAACACCAGTGCAAGTACCTTCAGCAGCGATGTATCCATGTTACCTGCGATTGTCTCGTGCTTAGACATTGCCGTAGTTCCTGTCATCACAAGGCCTCCTTTAGTCCGTGGTAAACGTCGGATCATTATAGCACTTTTCATCTTTTCTGTCATCTGTGATTCTTATCGAAAATATTGACGTTTTTTACATTGTTACCAAAATAATTTCCCGTTCTATATTGACAACTCTCTATATATGATATAAACTGTCATCGATATAGATAATCGTCTATGTTGATGGACAAGGAGGTAAACATGGATTGCTTCAAAGCTTCGATCCCTATTTTGAAGGTTTTGTGTGATGAGACAAGACTGAGCATATTAAGTATGCTATCTCACAACGAGATGAACGGTTGCGAGATCAACCGTGCTTTTCACTGTACCCAACCCACCATTAGCTATCATATGAAGCTGCTGGTGGATGCATCACTCGTTAATTCAAGACGTGAGGGATGCACGGTGATCTATAGTTCAAACGAAGAAATCTGGCCGCATGTCAAAGCACTGCTCGACGTTTTATGTACTGCGGCCAAACAAAAGGAGAACATGAATGAGTGAACAACCAATCTTGCGCTTGGACGGTCTATACAAGGATTTTGGTCAGGGACCCATCCTGCACGATCTAAGCCTGGATATCTACCCGGGAGAATTTCTTACATTGCTCGGTCCATCGGGCTGCGGCAAGACAACGACGCTTCGCATCATCGCAGGACTGGAGCGCCCCACAAAAGGTGCGGTCTATCTTGAAGGTGCAGATGTAACAACTTTGCCGCCTGAAAAAAGGCATGTCAATACCGTCTTTCAAAACTATGCGCTCTTCCCGCATATGAATGTGTTCCAGAATATTGCATATGGCTTGAAGGTGCTAAAAATCAGCAAGAGCGAGCAGAAAAAGCGCGTCATGGATGCGCTCACGCTCGTACAGCTTGAAGGCTATGATAAGCGCATGCCCAACCAGCTATCAGGCGGTCAACGCCAGCGCGTTGCTATCGCTAGGGCCATCGTCCTTGAACCAAAGGTTCTTTTGCTGGACGAACCTCTTGGCGCACTTGATCTCATGCTCAGGCAAAACATGCAGCATCAGCTCAAGCAGCTTCAAAAAAAGCTCGGCATCACCTTCATCTACATCACCCATGATCAAGAGGAAGCGCTGAATATGTCGTCCAGAATCGTCATCATGCGAAACGGGCGCATCGAGCAAATCGGCACGCCTGAGGATGTTTATGAACACCCACGTACCTTCTTTGCAGCCAACTTCATCGGTCAAAGCAATTTACTGCATGGCACCATCACAGAGAAGAACGATCAAGGCGAAGTCATGGTCAATGTGAACGGCACGATGATCCCCGGCATTTTGGACGAATACTACTCCCCCGCAGCCGGCGAGGATGTTGCGCTCTGTCTCCGCCCTCAGCGCGTTCGCTATGGCAAGGCACCGCAGCATGGCATGGAGCTCAAGGGCACCATCCAGAGCAAGGAGTATTCAGGCGGCATGCAGCATACGCATATCTCCCTGTCCGATACGCTCACCATCAACGCCATCAGCCAATCCGCAGAGCTTGACAACTATCCTGTCGGTAGCGAGGTCTATGTTGGCTGGAGCCAGCGGCACGCACCGATCGTTCCTGATGAGCAATCCACCTCCGATAGCGAAGGGGATGTGTAATGATGGATAGCAGCAAGCGCGATTTGCGCTTCTCCCTATGGCTGAAGCTGCCGATGTTTCTATGGACGATTGTCTTCGTCTTTGTAGCGCTTCTATACGTCATCGGCCTGAGCTTCCTATCCCGCAGCGAGGTGATCGGCGTCACAAACGAGCTGACGCTCCAAAACTACGCAAGGCTTGCAGACCCGCAGTACCTTCGCGTGCTCCTCAACAGCCTGAAGCTTGCAGCGATGACAACCGCCATCTGCATACTCATCGGCTATCCCTTCGGTTACTTAATGGCAAGGCTCAACCCCTTTGCACGCTCGATTGTGATGCTGCTGATCATCGTTCCATTTTGGACCAACGCACTGATCCGCATCTATGGTTGGCGCATACTGCTCACAGGCAACGGACCGATCAACAGCATTCTGCTCTCCCTAGGCATTATCAAAGAGCCGCTGAAACTGCTCTATACGGATGGTGCAGTGCTGCTGGGTATGGTCTATGCGCTCATCCCGTTCATGATTTTGCCCACCTTCACCACCGTTGACAAACTTGATTTCTCGGTTGTAGAGGCTGCGCGTGACCTAGGTGCTAGTCCGCTTCATGCGTTCCTCACCGTCACCGTCCCGCTCACTTTATCAGGGCTGATGGCCGGATGTGTGCTGGTGTTCATTCCCTCCATGGGATTGTTCTTCCTGAGCGATCTTCTGGGCGGCAGCAAGAGCGTCCTTGCAGGCGGCTTGATCCAGCGACTGATCAACAGCCGCGACTTACCGCTCGCAGCCGCGCTAAGCGTTCTGCTACTCAGCTTGACAGGTGCCGTGATCGCCATCTACCGTAAGGTTGGCGGCAGCGGAGACCTGAGTCTATTTTAGGAGGGATGAATATGAAAAAGCAATCGTTTGGTTCTATCCTGTTCATCGCTCTTGTACTCATCGTGATGTACCTTCCCATCATCGTCGTGGTTGTCTATTCCTTCAATGCCAATTCCTCCCGTATCCCCATTGAGTTTACGGGCTGGTCATTCAAATGGTATAAGGAGTTGTTTTCAGGGCGAGGCGGGTTTGGCGATGCACTGTTTCTCAGCCTTCGTGTGGCCTTCTGGTCCGTGCTGATATCCGTTGTCATCGGAACACTTGGCGCAATCGGTATGGCGCAGCGCACTTTGGTGCAAAAGCAGAAGCCCTCCAAGATAGACACCGCAATGGAGGCTCTCAGCTCGCTTCCCATCATGATTCCAGAGATCATACTCGGTCTTGCCTTCATGATTCTCTTCAACGCCATCGGTCTAAGAAGCAATGATATGCGGCTGGTGCTCGCGCACTCGTCGTTTTGTATCCCCTACGTCTTTATGACGGTGAAGAGCAGACTGGTGGGCATGGACACGGCGCTGTTTGATGCAGCGCGTGACCTAGGCGCAAGCCCCGCACGCGTGGTGAAGGATATTACCCTTCCCCTATGCCGCCCTGCTATTGTCAGCGGTGCATTTCTAGCGCTCGCGATGTCCCTTGACGATTTTGTCATCAGCTTCTTTGTCTATGGCGCTGGCGAGGGTACATTGCCGATCAAGATTTACTCGAGTGTCAAAGTCGGGGTTTCCCCGCAGGTCAATGCGCTCTGTACGTTGATTATCGCTACGATTTTCATCGCCGTCGCGCTTAGCCGTTATGTTTCTTCCGTGCGTGCAGCGCGCGAGAGAAAGCGCAGCTTCAAAGCTGCTTAATTCAGTCCTCCCTGCATAATCGCAGCGAACGACATAATATCACAAGCATATCCAAAGGAAGCCCAATTTGAAAGGAGAATTCTATTATGAAGAGATTTATCGCTTTACTAATGGTTTTACTACTGGTCATCCCCGCATTCAGCATTGCTGAGGAAGAAAAGGTCATCAACATCCTAAGCTGGGTCGGCTATGTTGACGACGACACGCTCGCAGACTTCACCGCAAGAACCGGCATCAAGGTCATCTGGTCTCCCATGGAGAGCAATGATGACATGCTGCTCAAGATCACCCAAAGCGGCGGCGCAGGCTACGACCTCATCCTCGCCAGCGACTACGCACTGAACATCCTTCAGCAAGAAGCGCTCATCCAAAAGCTGGACCTGTCCAAGTTTGCCAACTATGCAAACCTAGACGAAAAATACCTCAATCAGCCCTTCGACCCAAGCAGCGAATACGTCATCCCCTATACCGCAGGCTGCCCGCTCATCATCTATGATGCTGAAAAAGTGCCGTTTGAAATCACAGGCTACGAAGACCTATGGGACGAGCGCCTAGAGGACAGCATCGCGATCATGGACAGCGCACGCATCCTTGGCGGCATTACCCTCAAGACCATGGGCAAGGGCTTTAACGAAACCGATCCAGCTGTTCTTGATGAAATGAAAGAGAAGCTCATGCCTCTTTACAAGAACATCCGTCTCTTTGGCGATATGGATGCATACTCCGCAGTATCCAGCGGCGAAGTAAGTGTTGGCTTCATGTTCACACCCTTTGTATTCCTGTCCATGATGGACGCACCTGACCTCACCGTTGTTTACCCCAAAGAAGGTCTGGGCTTTGGGATTGACGGTTTCGTCATTCCTGCGCAGGCTGCAAACGTTGACGGCGCACACCAATTCCTTGACTTCCTGATGGATCCTCAGATTGCTGCACACAACGCCGAGTGGCAGGCCTACATGTGCGTGAACAAGGCTGCAAATGAGTTCCTCAGCGAAACATTTACCCAAAGCCCTGTATTCAGCGTTCCAGATGACATGATCAAAAACGCCGAGTACGTTGAAAACATTGGCGCATCTGAAACACTATACCAAGAGATTTACACCGAGTTTAAGAATCAATAAGCTCGCAGATTGAAAGGGAGATACGCATGATCATAAAAAACGCAACCGCCTTTATGGATGGAAAGTTTGAAAAGGACACTGACATTGTGATTCAGGACGGCAAAATCGTTGCCATTGGCCACGGGCTCCAAGCCGAAGGAGAACAACTAATTGACCTTGACAATGATCTGCTGCTGCCAGGGTTTGTTGAAGTACATATCCACGCCTTCATGGGCAAGGACACGATGTTTGGTGAGGATGCTGTGCGCCACATGAGCCGCGAGCTCAAGAAATTTGGCGTCGCCGCATTCCTCCCCACCACCATGAGCGCCAGCCCAGAGGATACCATTTCTGCCCTCCGCGGCATCAAAGCCGTTATGGACAGTCCCGAGCCAGATGGCGCAATTGTTCTTGGCGCACATATGGAAGCTCCGTTCCTGACTGCCAGCAAAGCAGGCGCTCAGCTAAAGGAATTCTTCCTTCTACCCACAATGGAAAACTGGAACAGATGCGTCGGTGACTACGAGAGCATTGTCCGCCTCATCACCATGGCGCCAGAGCAAGAGGGTGCGCTTGAATTCATCAAGGAAATCACCTCCCGCGGCATCACCGTCAGCCTTGGTCACACGAATGCGACCGCCGAGGAAGTACATGCAGCAGCCGAATGCGGTGCATCACATGTGACGCACACATTCAACGCGCAAAGCCCGCTCAACCACCGCAGCCCTGGCGTGCCCGGCGCTGCCATGGTCGACCCTCGCCTTGCCTGCGAAGTAATCAGTGACGGCATTCACCTGCATCCTGATATCGTCAAGATGATGATGCTGTGCAAAGGCCCAGAATTGACCGTTGCCATCACCGATGCTATGGAAGCCGCTGGTATGCCCGATGGCAAGTACCAGCTAGGCGGCCAAGAGGTTTTCGTGAAGGAAAACGCTGCTCGCCTTGCCGACGGTACCCTCGCAGGAAGCACGCTCACCATGATCCGTGCATTCCAAAACCTCATCAGCTTTGGCGCAACCCGAGAGGATGCAGCCGCCATGACCACCAAAACGCCCGCACTTTCCATTGGGAACGAGGACATGGGTGAAATCGAGCTTGGCGCACCTGCGATCTTTGCTCGCTTCACAAACGACCATGAATTCGTTGGAACGATTGGCTAAACTATCTTCGTGATCATCAAAGCGCAACCTGCATGAAGCGGGTTGCGCTTTTTGGTGTACGTGAGGACGGAGGTGGGGGACGTTGAGAGGCGGCTTTTGTGACAAAAGCCCCTCCCAATCCCTCCCGAAAATCGGATATGTGGGTAGTGCAATACAGTTCTCATCTATCATGGGTTCAGAGCTATGAAACGAGCGAAGCTCCCCTGAGCGGGGTTGCAGGGGTGATTTCCCCTCCCAATCCCTCCCGAAAATCGGATATGCGGGCAGTGCAATACAGTTCTCATCTATCATGGGTTTAGGGCTATGAAACGAGCGAAGCTCCCCTGAGCTAGGTTGCAGGGGTGATTTCCCCTCCCAATCCCTCCCGAAAATCGGATATGTGGGTAGTGCAATACAGTTCTCATCTATCATGGGTTCAGGGATATGAAACGAGCGAAGCTCCCCTGAGCTAGGTTGCAGGGGTGATTTCCCCTCCCAAACCCTCCCGAAAATCGGATATGCGGGCAGTGCAATACAGTTCTCACCTATCATGGGTTTAGGGCTATGAAACGAGCGAAGCTCCCCTGAGCTAGGTTGCAGGGGTGATT
>JAAYIN010000027.1 GCA_012523405.1 Clostridiales bacterium | reverse complement strand
TCTCTCAGACATGGTTTGTTGGCTCCTTTCAGAATGGGTGTGTTGTGACTTCATTCTAACAGAGATCCGCAAACCTTGTCTATTTCTTTCCCTTTTTCAATTTGCGCAACTTATTCTACCTTATCTTGTTTCAATTCTATTAAGTCGTGTTTGGCTCGCAATTCCAACATCAGGCAATCGAATCAACAAGAAGCCCCTTCGCAATTGCGAAGGGGCTTCTTGTTGATTCGGCATCTTTCATGCCTATTTCTATTTTTATTGATTCAATTGATCAAGCATTGCCTGAAGTTGAGCGTGAGTAACTTGACCGCCGCCGAAGCTCACAATCGAGCGCAGCGGCATGTACTGAAGCATCGCTGCCGCCATGTCGTTTGAGATAGCGCTTTGTGCTACATCACTCTTCTCTTCGTCTACATCAGCACCGAATGTCGATGACATGCCGTCAAGCAGGGGCTTCATCGCGTTTCGCGCCTTCTCACTCTTCATGAGGTCAAAGAAGATGCTATCAAGCGTGAAATGCTGCGGAATTTCCACCGTGCTTTCCACAACTACTTCTTCCGATAGTGCTATATCGCTTGAGCTGCGACCAATTTGCACGTCAAATGCGCCCGTTTCCACATGCCAGTCATGAAGCTGTACATTCCAATATGCAAAAGCATTCTTGTCCAATGTGAAGGTAACGGTCTTTGTTTCGCCTGGTGCGAGCTGTACTTTTTCAAAGCCCTTCAGCTCACGTACAGGACGGAATACTGTGCTTTCCTTGTCGCCGACATAGAGCTGCACAACTTCTTTACCTGCCGCCTTACCAGTATTCGTTACATCGACTGTAACCACTAGGCTGTCAGTGTCTTTGATCGATTTGCTGCTCACTGTTAGGTTGCTATAGTCAAATGTGGTATAGCTCAGTCCATAGCCGAATGGGAACAGCACGTCGATCTTTTTCTTCTCGTAGTAACGATAGCCTACAAACACGCCTTCACTATAGGGTGCATGGTCACCTTCGCCGCCAAAAGTCAAGTAAGAAGGGTTATGCTCCAGCTTGAGGGGGAAGCTCTCAGGAAGCCTACCGCAGGGATTAACGTCGCCAAAGAGAATGTCTTTTGTTGCGCCGCCAACTGCTTGTCCGCCCAAATAAGCTTCTACAACAGCCTTCACCTTGGATAGCCATGGCATTTCAACAGGAGAGCCGTTGTAGAGCACGACCACGGTATTGGGGTTCACTTCTGCCACGCGGGCGATCAGCTCATTTTGGCATTTGGGCATACCCATATGCGCACGATCGTAGCTTTCACTTTCGAATGCATCCGGAAGTCCAGCCACAACCACTGCGATCTTTGCATTTTTTGCTGCTTCTACAGCTTCACTGATAAGCTTCTCGTCGGACTCTTCCGTTACGATGTCATAGCCCTGTGCATACGTAATGCCAGATACGCCTTCCAGCGCATCCATCAGGCTTGTGACCTTAAAGCTATTCACATGCGAGCTGCCGCCGCCCTGATAGCGAGGAGACTTCGCAAACTTACCGATAACAGCGATGTCATCACCCTGCATGAGAGGTAAAACGGCATCTTCGTTTTTAAGAAGTACCATGCACTCCGCTGCAATCTTGCGAGCCAGTTCATGCTGTGCTTCTTTGTCCCAGACGGTTTCAGGCTTGCGGTTTTGCAGGTAGCGCTCGTTAATCGTAAGGATGCGCTCCACTGCCAAATCGACAACTTTCTCGTCCAATTCGCCTGCGCGAACTGCCTCAACAATGCGTGCATCATTAACGCCATTTGAAGCAGGCATTTCAAGCTCAAGTCCTGCCTTTAGACCATTGACACGATTGCTCACCGCGCCCCAGTCGCTCATCACATAGCCATCAAAGCCCCACTCATCGCGGAGGATTTCGGTTAGGTACTTTGGATGCTCAGATGCATACACACCATCAATGCGGTTGTAGGAGCACATCACAGTCCATGCATGAGCGCGTTTTACAGCAGCTTCAAATGCAGGGAGATAGATTTCACGTTGCGTGCGTTCATCTACGATCGAATCGGACGACATACGCCTGTTCTCCTGATTGTTAAGCGCAAAGTGCTTGACACTTGTGCCGATGTTCTTGCTTTGAATGCCGTTGATCAATCCCACTGCCAATTCAGATGTCAGATGGGGATCTTCGCTGAAATATTCAAAGTTACGACCGCAAAGCGGTGACCGCTTAATATTAATAGCGGGTCCAAGGATAACGCTCAGCTCTTCACTCTGGCAAGCATCGCCTAGTGCTTCGCCCAGTTCATGAATCATATCCTTATCAAAGCTGGCAGCAGTTGCGCATGCTGTTGGGAAACAAACAGCCTTAATGCTATCGTTGATGCCCAAATGATCAGCCACATCTGCCTGTTTGCGAAGTCCGTGAGGACCATCGCTAACCATAACAGCTTCCACACCCAAACGATCAATCGCTTGCGTATGCCAAAAATCAGAGCCCGAGCACAGCGACGCTTTTTCTTCGAGCGTCATCTCGGAAATCACTTTCTTAATATCCATTATTACACCTCATTACACTGTTGATAGATCCCATGGTTCGTGGATTTTCGGAACGTCGCTGATAAGCCGCTTGGTATACTCTGCTTGCGGTGTCAAAATGACCTCATCAGGCGTGCCTTTTTCGACGAATTTTCCGTGTTCCATGATATAGACGCTGTCTGAAATATAGTAAGCAAGACCAATATCATGAGTAATGAAAATAATGGTCATGCCGATTTCGTCGCGCAAATTCATGAGCATATCAAGAATGGTTGCACGAGAACAAGCATCGATCATGGAGGTGGGTTCGTCAGCTAGCAGGATTTTGGGCTTCAATAGGAAGATACGTGCAATCATCAGACGCTGCATCTGTCCGCCGGAAAGCTCAAAGGGGTATTTGTTGGTCAGTTCTTCATATTTCAGGTTGACAAAGCCGCAAGCCTCAGTCATCATTTCAATTTTCTTTTCCTTTGATAGATGGCCGCCACCGCGCATGCGGATGCAGTCCAATAACACCGCATCAATCTTTGAAAAGACGTTGAAGGATGAGAACGGATCTTGGAAAATCGCTTGGATTCCCTTCCAATATTCAAGGCGCTTTTTACGGTTTGAAATGTCTCGAGGTTTTCCCTGAAAGAAGACCTCGCCTTCTGTAACGCTGATC
Organism: Clostridiales bacterium; assembly: GCA_012523405.1. Taxonomy (GTDB): domain Bacteria; phylum Bacillota; class Clostridia; order Christensenellales; family Aristaeellaceae; genus Limiplasma. The sequence continues at coordinate 41,015 of JAAYIN010000027.1, read as the reverse complement.
AGTCCAAGAAGCATCTTTGAAAGCGTCGTTTTACCACTGCCGCTTTCGCCGACAATACTGATCAATTCGCCTTCGCGAAACTCAAAATCAACATGATCAACTGCGACCGTTGCTTTATCGCCCGAGCCAAATACTTTGGTAACGCCTTTACCGCTTAAACATAGAGGTCTTTCTTTGAGGGCATCATTTGTCATTTTCATATACCTCCCTCAGATTTTGAATCGAATGACCGCAACGGAATCTGCGTCCATCTCCTGCTTCGATCATTGGGATCGCGTTGAAATGGCACTGCGGAACCGCATATTTGCATCGTGCAGCAAAGCGGCAGCCTTTCGGCGGGTTTTTAAGGTTTGGAGGTGTGCCGGGAATAGCGGCCAGCTTGTTATCGCGTGTGCCTTCTTCTGGTACAAGGATGGATTGCATCAATCCGCGTGAATATGGATGGATCGGGTCAAAGACCATTTCCTTCGCTGAGCCCTGCTCAACAATCTGACCTGCATACATAACCATGATATCATCGGTCACGTTATACAGCAGCGGGAGTTCATGGGTGATGAAGATCATCGCCTTGATGAATCCTCTATCCATCATGTCGCGCAGCATCTTGATAACCATCTTTTGGCTGGTAACGTCAAGTGCGGAACTGGGCTCATCAGCAATCAGTACTTTGGGAGAAAGAATCGTAGAAATTGCAATAACAACTCTCTGCTTCATGCCGCCCGACAGCTCAACTGCGTGCTTATCAAGCGCTGAAACAGGCAGTCCAAGCTCCGCAAAGCGAGATTTGGCCATTTCATAGATTTCCTTCTTGTTGCGCTTTGGTTGATGAGCAAGCACAACGTCTTCAATGAACTTGTAGATTTTTCGTGTGGGATTCAGAGCATTCATTGCAGCCTGAGGGATATAGGCAACCTCTGTACCTAGAATATCCTTGCGAACAGCATCAGGATCAAGACCCGAAATGTTCTTGCCATCAATGATGATTTCGCCGCTCGTATAATGCAGCGGTGCGAAATAGTAGCCCATAAGGCTCAGCGCCAGCGTTGATTTACCGCAGCCGCTTTCGCCCGCAATACCAAGGCTCTTGCCCTCTTCAATTTTCAGGGAAACATGGTCAACCGCATATACATCCTCGCCAAATCGGGTGATGTATTTAGTCGTTAAATCTTTGACTTCTAATATTGTTTTACTCATTACGCCGTCCTCCTTAATCCCTCAAAGTGGGGTTAAACACCTGATCCAAACCAGTGTTCATCAGGTTAAGCGAGAACGAGATGAGCGCGATGGTTAGAATGACAGGGAAATAAGCCCACCATGAGCCGTTGAGGTGTGCGGAATAGAGCATGGCCCAGTTCATCATAAGTCCCAGTGTAGGAACTTCTGTCGTCTTTGGTCCCAGACCCAGCAGACTCAATTGTGCTTCTGCAAGGATGCCTGAGCTGACCTGAAGGATGAATGCCATGACCACATAGCTCGCAATGTAGGGCAGGATATCCTTCATTATAATTTTCATGACACTATGCCCGGAGAGTTTTGATAGGTTGACATGGTCGCGGTTTCTAAGGCTGATAACCTGCGAACGTACAGAACGAGTCGTCCATACCCACGAGGTTAAACCAATAACAACAGCAACCGTTGACGCGCCACGCTGATCCTGACCTAGTGAGTAGGAAATGAGGATCAGGAGCACAAAGCTTGGGATAACGGTGAAAATATTGGTGACAAACATAATGATGTCGTCCACAACGCCGCCCAAGTAGCCTGCTAGCAAACCGAGCATCAATCCGATGATCGTCGCAACAATACCTGCAATTACACCAATCATCAAAGAGGTGCCGCATGCTGAAACAAGTTCTTTTAGCACATCGCGGCCAAAGTTATCTGTACCCAAAGGAAGCGTTTTAACATTGGCAACTGCGTTGATATTGACATAATCAGTCTTGCCAATCTGTCCAACATCTGTCGCTTCGCCCGTTGCGAGATCCACTTCCGTTACGCTAAGCGCCTCTGCGGTGCTAGCGTCGTTAATGGTATTGTTCAAACGTGCATAGAAGTTACGCTTTGACTTGGTCATGCCGGCTGGACGAGCGCTGTCGTCATAGTTGGCACGCCACATTTCAAGCAGGGCATCGGTATCGTTCATGTCAAGCCCGGTAACGTCTATGTCCATAGCCGTAAACCAAGCGATCATGCTCACACGATCTTCCATGCTCATCATCTGAGCGAGGCGCTTATCATCTGCATCGCTCAGGCGCAAGATCTCTTTTTCAGCGGAAATGCTATCATACACCGATACATATGTACCTGGCGCAGCAAATGTACCCACACCGATTCTCTCCAACGGATTGCCCGGGTTAAAGAGTGGGTAGATAAGCATCAAAAGCAAAATAAAAACCAAAATACCGAATCCGGCAACAAACTTACCTGAGTGGAAAACCTGTTTTAGTGTGTTTTTCATTCGTTTCTACCTCCCCTCAATCAAACTGGGCAGCTTTGACACGCGGGTCAATGAATGCATAGATAATGTCTAAAACAAAGGTGACGATCAATACCATGATGGTAATGATCAGAGTGGTTGCAGAAATAAGCGGATAGTCCGCAGCGGTGATTGCAGAATACATAACCGAGCCAAGACCCGGATAGCTGAAGATGATTTCTGCCACCAACGCACCGCCAATCATTGTGCCGATGGAAAGCGCAAGTCCCGTTACCTGTGGGAGCATAGCGTTTCTAAACACATAACCGACGATCTTTCTATCTTTAATACCAAGGAAACGAGCATATTTTACGTAGTCTGCATTGAGCTCATAAATAGACATTGAGCGCATGCCAATCGCTTGACCGCCTATTGAAATCAAAACAATAGACCAGAATGGCAATTGGTAGTGAGTAATCACCGACCAAACAAATGCCCAACTAAAATTCGGAATCATATCGAACCCGTATCCGCCTGATACCGGTGCGATTTTAAGATTAACTGCAAAAAGAACCAACAAAACAACCGCCATACCAAAGGCGGGAACACTACTGAAAAACAGCGACAAAGGCATAAGAACTTTATCAAAGCCTTTGCGAATATAAGCGGCTAATGCGCCTAATACGTTGCCAATAAGCCAGCCAACAATGATGGCGGGCAGTTGCAGACCAATTGTCCACCAAATAGCTGATCCAACGATATCATTCACTTTTCGAGGGTATTGACCAAAAGAGGTACCCATATCGCCCTTTAGCAAGTTCCCAATATAAATAAAGAATTGCTCTATCATGGGTTTATTGGTACCAAATTCTTCTTGATATTTTTCATAGATACGCGCTGATGCAGTGGCATCTGTTGATCCACTGACAAGTTTACCGGTAATCGCCGCCACAGGGTCGGCAGGCATTAATCTGGGTAAAATAAAATTCAATATGAGTGCTACAATCAGTGTAACGATAAACCAGATAATCTTTTTGGTAAAGTACTTTTGGTATCTCTTCATACGCTCTGTTTCCTTCCCGAATAAGCATTTTACACCTTAAAGGGAGCAGCCATACGCCTGATAAACAGACGTATGGCTGCAAGCACGATTACCTAATTATGGATTAACAAGCTCAAGACCATAAAGAGCTGCAATACCATAACCATCGGTGCAGTCTGCCGGCGGGATGTTACGGCCGTCAGTTGCATCGGGGTAGTTAGTCCAAACGCTTTCGTTCACTTCATGGAACACAGCGGGACGATACATGAGTGAGAAGTTAGGTACTTCGGTTAGATAGATTTCAACTGCTTCGGTGTATAGTGCATTTAGTGCAGCTTCATCTGTGGTCAGCGGGATTTCAGCAAGGATTTCATCAATGCGAGCATTGGTGTACTGGCCCCAGTTACCTGTCCAGTTGTTCTCGATGCCAATAAGGTCGCCGCCCATGAACTGACGAACACGTCCCCAAGGTTGTGCGGGGCCAGCGCCATCAGGAGAGTACATGAAGATGGAATATTCGGTCTGGTTGGGGTTGGTGAATACTGTCTGGTAGATTGCCCACTCAGGATACAATGTGGTGATTTCTACGCCAATGTTCTTACCAGCATCAGCAACGATTTCCATAGCAGCCTGCCAGTCGGACCAGCCGTTGGGGCAGCATGCGTTCAAGGAAACTTTTTCGCCGTCTAGCTCACGCCAGCCGTCGCCATCTGTATCAACGATGCCAGCTTCGTCAAGAAGAGCGATAGCGCCAGCAACGTCGTTGCCTGCCCACTGAAGGTCAGCAACTGCGTCATGATCGTATAGAGCCTGCTCACCAGCAGTGGGGTTCATCATGGAACGAGGAACATCTGCGAAAGTAGGGCTCTGATTGGTCATAGCGTTTGCAATGATGGAATCATAGTCAACTGCTAGAGCAATAGCCTTACGAAGAGCTACGTTGTTGCAAGCTGCGATGTTCATGTTGAACCAAGCAGTAGGCATGGTCAAGCAAACCTGGTAGGGAGCTTCTTCCATGTAGGTAGAGATCGGCAGCTCATCTTTGAGCCATAGATCTTGGATGTTGGGTAGGAACTGTTGGCAAACGTCAACTTCGCCTGCTTTGAAAGCAGTTTCGCCAGCGGCGTTATCAGCAAAGATGGTGTGTGCAATGTACTTCGGAACAGGTAGGCTGCCCCACATAGAAGCATCCTGGCCCCAGTAATTGTCATCGCGAACGAGAACAACCTGTTGGTCATTGGATACAAACTTGGTGTAAGGTCCGGAGTAAACAACGTCTTCTGCAGCGTCGTTTAGGATAGCAGTTGCGTCATCGTTGTTACGAGCAACAACTGTGTCGATCCAGCCCTTTTGAGCGATGAAAGCATTGCCTAGGAACTCCACAACCTTTAGTGGGTTCACAGGAGCGCCTTCAGCGTTCACAGCGGATTTGATGGAAACGGTAGATGCGTCAACAGCTTCGATGCCTGCGATGTATGCAGCGTAGTTGGTAGCGGTACCGTTCTGGATTTTGATTGCAATATCCCAAGTAGCTACGACGTCATCAGCTACAACAGCTGTGCCATCAGACCACTTTGCAGCAGCGTTGAGTTTAACTGTCATTTCAGTCAACTCTTCGTTCCATGCATAGTCGCCGTCAGCGAGCAAAGGAGTCATGGAACCGTCCATGAAGTTGTACATGTAAAGGGTCTCAAACATAATGGTACGGCTACCGATTGCCTGAGCAGTTGTAGCCATTGCGTTGTTCTGGTTAACGCCGATGGGATTCCATGTGGCTACTGTGCCCCATTGTTGGCCAGCGAAGTACAATGTTTCGTTACGTGGGAGCTGGGTAACAGCATCTTCAGCGAAAGCTGTGGATGCAACGCCTAGCATCATAACCAATGCCATTGCCAAGGCTAGAAGTTTCCGTGTCTTCATAAAGTGATATCCTCCTATAGTATATTTTGAGGCCTTCCCTAAGGCCAAAGGAACAAAATTAGTGGTGCACCCATGCCGTGTAGGCTTTCTATTTCCCGCGAATATCCGCTATAGAGCCGCCGGTTAAAAGCCTCGACGGTCGCGTGACATGACGGGAAATGTAGGTGCGCGGTTTCTCAATCGCTTCCAAAAGCATAGTGGCCGCATAGTAACCCATGCCCTCGGTGTCCTGCTTGATGGTGGTGAGGTTTGGCTGGAGCACTTCCGAGAGGAGAATGCCGTCATATCCCGCCACGCTGATATCAGCAGGGATTTTGAGACCTTGCTTTCGAATCTGGTTCATACCGCCTATATAGGAAAAGTCATCAGGATAAATGATGCAGGTAGGCGGCAGCGGAAGGTTTAGGAGTTCTTCTGTGATCTTTGCACTGCATTCGGGGGCATTGTAGATGCCCTCACGCACATAGACCTCGCTTTCCATAATACCCAGTTCCTCAATCGCCTTATAAAAACTGGCGATTCGAACGCGGGTAACGGTGGTATCCTCTCCGTGTATAAATGCAATCCGCCTGTGCCCTTGGCTGCATATATAACGCACAAGATCGTTCATGCCCTGTTCATTATCAGATAGTACCGCCGAGCGGTTGTTAAACGCATAATCCACGGTAACCAGCGGAATGCTGCTTGTTACCAAATCCATCAGCTGTGCACTGTCAAAGCCAGCGCTCATCACAATGATACCGTCATATCCACGATAGCGACAATATTCACGGTAGCTTCCGATATCGTTTTCACGATTGGAGTGAATTGGGACGATATCATAGCCTGCATTTTCTAAAACGTTTTGAATACTGGTTGCGATTCGGCTAAAATACTCATGTGTCCAGATGGTACCGGATGTAAAAAACATAAATAATCCGATGATTTTAGAACGACTGGTTTTAAGTGTTCGCGCTGCAGCATTGGGCATATATCCCATTGATTCTGCGACATCACGAATCCGCTGTGCAGTGTCCATGTTTATATCCGGCATATCATTGAGCGCCTTACTCACCGTAGCAGTAGAGTAACCGCATTTGTCGGCAATCATCTTTAAAGTAACCATCATCTGTTCCTTTAATCTGTATTCTTGTTACTTAATCGTTTACGGAATTATAACACCCACATTAGGCATTTGTCAATAGTTTTGTCAGAAATTGTGGCGATTATCTATTACTTTTTTTATCCAACAAATTTTTGCGACATTTCAAGCTATGTTTTGATCATTAGAATTATGACAAAATTTGGACGAGAAAAAGCAAACTAAATCGTTATCGTACAACTTAAGTGGTGTTTACAAGAGCCATTTCGGTCGATTTTCCACTTTGCTTTTTCTCGCAGTATTTAAGCCCTCACTGAACTTAATCGATTACGTTACAAGATTGTAAGTTAACCAATCAAAATGTAAGAAAGAACGATGGTAGAGATCACAATTACCCGTTATACTATCTATGTACTCAATCAAAAGGAGGCTACTTTATGTCAATATTAGAAGTAACGCATTTGCAGAAAATTTATACCACTCGCTTCGGCGGCAATCAGGTGCAGGCACTAAGCGATGTGAACTTTACAGTCGAAAACGGTGAATTTGTCGCGATCATGGGCGAGAGCGGCAGCGGCAAAACAACGCTGCTCAATATCCTAGCAGCGTTTGACAAACCCACACGCGGCGAGGCGCTGCTGAATGGAAAGAACCTGACAGGCATCAGTGAGAAAGAAATCTCTGCTTTCAGGCGCGAGAACCTCAGCTTTGTTTTTCAGGATTTTAATCTGCTCGATACCTTTTCAATCCGCGATAATATCTTCTTGCCATTGGTGCTGGCAGGGCAAAACTATTCCAAGATGGAAAAGAGCCTCGCTCCCATCGCCCAAAAGCTTGGCATCACCGAGATTCTTTCCAAATATCCCTATGAAGTATCTGGCGGACAAAAGCAGCGTGCCGCTATCGCCCGCGCACTGATTACCAATCCTCAGCTCATTCTAGCCGATGAACCCACAGGAGCGCTGGATAGCCGCGCAACCGACGCGCTCTTGCAGCTTTTTTCCACGATCAATAACGACGGGCAAACCATATTGATGGTGACCCACTCCGTGAAGGCCGCCAGCCACGCCTCCCGCGTACTTTTCATCAAGGACGGCGAGGTATTCCACCAGCTCTACCGCGGCGACGATACAAACCAAGCGCTCTACCAACGAATTTCCGACACTTTGACCTTAATTCAGTCAGGTGGTGCAAGAAATGCATAAGGGGATTTTCGCTCGCCTTGCGCTCAGCAATATCCGCAAGAACCGCAAGATTTACTATCCTTATATACTCACTTCCATTATTACCGTCGCGATGCTCTACATGATATTATCCCTCTCGGAAAACGAGGGGGTTGGCTCTGGAACGCTTGCGTTTACATTGGAGCTGGGCGTATTTGTCACCGTTATCTTTAGTGTGATCTTTCTATTCTACACCAATAGCTTCCTTATGAAGCGACGCAAGAAAGAGTTTGGTCTTTTCAACGTGCTTGGCATGGAGAAAAAGCATATCAGCCACGTCGTCATCCTTGAAACCTTGATCATCCTGAGTGTCAGTCTGGTGTTGGGTCTTGGTGGCGGCATGTTGGTTGAAAAGCTGCTATATCTCATATTATGTAGATTAGTAGGCGAAGTCGCAGCTCTTACGTTCGCTATTTCCATCTCCTCGCTGATCACAACCTGCACATACATTGCCATCATCTTTGTGCTGATCACCATCAACTCACTTTGGCAAATCCAACGTGCAAAACCGATTGATCTACTCCATGCAGGCGAAGTCGGTGAACGCGAACCAAAATCACGTTGGTTTCTCGCCCTACTGGGTGTCATTTCGCTTGGTGCAGGCTATTACATCAGCGTATCGATCACCAATGCTATTTTGTCCATGTACACCTTCTTTATCGCAGTCATACTGGTAATCATCGGCACGTACCTGCTATTCATTGCAGGCAGCGTCACAGTGCTGAAGATTCTGCGCAAGAATAAACGCTTCTATTACAAAACCAATCACTTCATCAGCGTATCAGGCATGATTTACCGCATGAAGCAAAACGCAGCAGGACTTGCCAACATCTGCATTCTCTCCACCATGGTCTTGGTGGTCGTATTTTCAACCGTTGCGCTATGGTTTGGTGTAGAAGACATCGTTGACAAAAGACAGCGGACTGATATCTCCGTAGAGCTTGACAACTTCGATCAGGTTCCCGCTGCCAAAGAAATCGTCCAATCAGAGGTTGAGCGTGCAAATCTCATTTCAGGCAACGACCTGGATTATACCTATATTAGCTTCGTCATCTATCGGCAAGGAGATGCTTTCTTAGTTGATGTTCCTCAGACGCTTGAAAATCTGATGACCGAGGAATGCATATACTATTCGAATATCCTTACACTGGAAGACTATAACCGTATCAGCAACTCCAGCGAAACGCTAAACGACGGAGAAATCTTGATTCAAACAACACGCGATGCCTATAATGAGCCTGCATTATCCCTCATGGGAACCCCCTATACTATCAAAAAAGACTTAACAGGCAGCGATTTCAATGCAGGACAAGAAATCATGGCGTCTATCTACAATGGCATCACCATCATCGTGAAGGACATGGATGCCTTCAACACAATTGTTGCGCAGCAAGCTGATGTCTACAATAAGAACGCTTCACAAGTCCGGCATGCCCTCTGTTTTGACATCAGTGGAAGCAACGAGGACGAACTCGCGTTTACCCGCGCTCTCTCAACCGCGTTAAGAGCTGTAATCAATACAGAAACAGGCGGCAGTGTATCGATTGAAAGCAAAGCAGGCTGGAAAAACGAATCCATGGGGCTCTATGGCGGGCTTTTATTTATCGGCTTGTTCCTTGGCTCGCTCTTCCTGATGGCAATGATCCTCATCGTCTACTACAAGCAGATCTCCGAGGGCTACGAGGACAAAGCGCGCTATGGCATTATGCGAAAGGTGGGGCTGAGCAAAAAGGAAATCAAGAGCTCCATCAGCTCTCAAATTCTGATTGTTTTCTTCCTGCCGCTTGTCACCGCCGGTATTCATATCGCCTTCGCCTTCCCAAGCATCACACGCATGTTCCGCTTGCTGATGATGACCAATACTACGCTGATTGCAGGCAGTGCCATTGTCACATTCATCGTATTTTCGCTGCTGTACACAGCGGTTTACGTCTTAACAGCAAAGGTCTATTACCGTATTGTCAGCGAATGACCACCCACATTGACACGATTGGCAGGCAGAGGGCAGACCCCTCCGCCTGCCGCATGAGCAAAGGAGATGATCACATGCTGCCTACCCTCTACCCCCTCAAATCATCGCGCCATCCAAGCGCTCTGCACCGCCTCAAATCCATTCTCGCCACGCTCGTTTTCTGGTTGGGTTTTGCCCTATCCGCTATATTATTGATACCAGCTGCCCTATTATTGTTTCTTGTAAGCTTTATTTTCGGCGCAGCAGATCGTTGTTCCTACAGGCTTCGGCATACACGGTCATAGCGTTTTTCCCCATGGCAGTACTTTTTTTGAGGATAAGTATTGCAATTTCATCAAAACTATGATAATATTATTAACGCTGTATGTAATGTATTCACTGCATACAGCACATTCGGGATTATAGCTCAGTTGGCTAGAGTGCCACGTTGACATCGTGGAGGTCACTGGTTCGAGCCCAGTTAGTCCCACCATAAAAGCCTTGAAATATCAAGGCTTTTTTCTTTGCTTCTCAGTTGGGTTCAAATCTGCCCATCTATGTTTTGTAGAGCACTTAAGATGTTCACAGTTTGTTTATAGACCAGTCGGTCTGTTTGTGGTATGATTGCAAACAGACCGACTGGTCTATTTTTGCAAATGGAGATGACAGGATGAAACGAGAAGAAAAAAAACAGAAAAGCATAGATAAAATTCTACATTACGCACTCATAGAATTTGCCAGTCATGGCTATGCTCAAGGATCACTTAACGCAATTTGCCAAGATGGCGAAATTTCCAAAGGCGTGATGTACCACCACTTCAGCGACAAGGATGCCATCTATTTGCAATGCGTGAAGGAGTGCTTTGATACAATCACAGCATTTCTTAAGGATCGCATAAGCCTTAACACCACTACGCAGCTTTCTGATTACTTCGGCGCACGCCGTGAGTTCTTTGATGCACACCCAATCTATCAGCAGCTGTTTTTCGATGCTGTTATTACCCCGCCCCAACATTTGTCAGAGCAAATCAGCATGCATAAGAAGGGCTTTGATACATTTAACCAACAGATTCTTATGCAGCTGCTAAATAAGCTAGAGATCCGAGATGATATCAAGCTTGAGAGCGCAATGGATGTGATTGGGTTATTTCAAGACTTTGTGAATAGCGGATGGAGCAAGCGTAACGATAGCGACATCAAGCACCACGAAGAAATCGCAAGTAAATCTATGGATATATTGCTATACGGCGTAATCAAACGGAGGAATAACAATGAGTAAGGATCAAACCATCGGCCAAGAGTCATTGCTGGCAAACGTAAAACCATCAAAAGCCATCGTCAAGCTCGCTGTCCCCGCAACCATCGCCTTGCTTGCTAAGGCGATATATAACATCGTAGATACCGCCTACATAGGCATGTTGGGCAGCGAAACCGCCCTCGCAGCCGTTGGCGTCACACTTCCGCTTTTGCTCATTTTTGTATCCATTGAAAACATTTTCGCTGCAGGTGCAGCCGTACTGATGGGCAGGCAACTGGGCGCAAAGGACAAGGATGCTGCGACCTCTACCGTATCGACTGTAGCAGCCATTTCACTTGTTATCGGCATCCTTTTATGCGTCTTTGGCATTGTGTTTATGGAACCGCTCCTGCGGCTCTTTGGTGCATCGGAGGCAGTCATGCCGCAGGCAAAGGACTATGCGCTTTGGATGTTCGTCGCTGCGATCGTTAACATCCCTGCGCAGAGCTTAAACTGCGTTGCACGTGCTGAGTCTTCGGTCAAGATTACCACCATTGCCGTATCCATTGGTGCAGTTTTGAACATCATCCTCGACCCCATCTTTATGTTTGATTGGGGACTGAATCTTGGTGTTGCCGGCGCATCCATTGCAACAACTGTTTCTCAGTTCGTCACCTTCGCCATCCTCCTCTGGTATTATGTAAGTGGCCGCTCTATCATTCCACTGAAGATCAAGTCCATCTGTCCCAGTGCTTATTTCTTCAAGAATGTCATTTCGATCGGCGTTCCAAGTGCTGTGATTCAGATTTGCCTCGCAATCGCTACGTCACTTACCAATATGGTCGCAGGCACCTTGCCAAATAGTGATCTAATCATTGCCGCCTATGGTATCGTGCAGCGCCTAAACCTCATAGGCTCCTACATCATCATGGGCTTCATGCAGGGCTACCAGCCTGTTGCGTCCTATGCCTTTGGCGCTAAGAACAAAGAGCGTTTCCATGATTCGGTTGCCTTCGCACTCAAAGCATCCCTGTTACTGTCCATTTTGGTTGCTGCCCTTTATATTAGTCTTTCCAAGCCCTTGATCATGCTCTTTAATCAAAACCCGCAGGTGGTGGAGTATGGCGCAAAGCTCCTCATCTCTCAAGTTGCACTCTATCCCGCCTTCGGACTATGTTATATGATGACCATTACCTTTCAAACCATTGGTGCATCAAAGTTTGGTATTTTTCTATCAGTCATCAGGCAGGGGCTATTTTATGTACCATGTATTTTGATTCTATCACGTATGATGGGGCTTGATGGCATCTACGTCTCCCAACCAGCTGCGGATATGTTAACACTTTTGGTCTGTCTGCTCTCCTACAAGACGATGAAGCGCCTAGCTAATGAGCAGATATCCCTTTAGCATATCGGACTGGAGGTTGCCCTTGTGGCAGAAACGTTTGATAGGTGCAATTGATTCAGCATGAAATCAAAGGAGATACAGCCATACAGCTGCATCTCCTTTTTTCATTATCAACGTTAAGGTATGAGGTTCTACTAACCTGCTTCAAGCACCTATCAATAGCTTAGCCCCGCGTCCACAAGCTCACAATACCTATATCTATGCTCCTCATACATTTGAAATTTTCCAACAATCGTAATAATATTGCCAAGTGCAGGATAATCCTCAGGGTATGTACGCGCCTCGCCAAGCACAAATTCCAGCCCTCGAGCGCAGCACCCCGTCACATCAGGCGCTGTACAGGAGAGGTAGATTGGCTTCATCTGCTCTTCCAACTCCTGAGAAGTTGCCTGATAGGTATCACACGTTCCGCTCATCTTCACTGTTTTTCCCATGTAGTCATCAGGTGATAACGCCATATTGAAATACAGTGTCAGCTTTTCAATCAATCCCATCATCATCAGCTTCTCCCTTCCGCATTGGAAAAGATTCTTCCAGCTTCACTTTTTTGACACTCCTTAGCAGTGCCAAAGAACAAAGACTCATGATCCATGTGCAGTATGTGGCTTGCGTATTTGACCGCTGCATTCAAATCGCGGGAAATCCTGATGATGGTAATGTCATCATCACGGTTAAGCTTTTGGATCAGCGCATACATATCGCTCGTCACTTTAGGATCAAGCCCCGCTACAGGTTCGTCAAGCAGCAGCAGTTTCTTGGTGGCGCAAAGTGCGCGCGCAGGCAAAACCCGCTGCTGCTGCCCTGACAACTCGCGATAACAGCGCCGAGACAGCTGCGTAATCCCCATTCTTTCCATATTGCTTTGCGCATGCTTTTTTCTTCACGGCTGTAATACGGTCTGAGGCCGCATGGTCTTCCGCTTCATGATCATGCTCTTCGTCTGCGTGTCCTTCCGCCTCATGGTCGTGGTCTTCGTCTGCATGATCATGATCATGCTTCTCCATGCCCTCGATTACCTCTTCCGTCTTGACCGTATCACCCAGCACCTCAAGGAGGTTGATGACAACCATGTTTTCATTCGCCGCACCTAATAGCGCAGCTTCAACCCATCCATCAGACTATCCGCCTACGTAAATGAACATATCACAGTTTAAAAGCTTACCCATATCGTCCATTGTTGGTTGATAGCTATGCAGGTCAACGCCGCTATCCAAAAGTATCGTCAAATCAACCGTGTCCGCCTTGTCTCCAAGCACTTGGCACATCCAGTCATACTCCGGAAAGATAGTGGTCACAATGCTTGTTTTGTCCGAATCAACATTAGCATCTGCGCTTGCAAGAGCGAATGTATTGCCGTAAATCACTTAAATGAACGTAAAGAAACCCAGCATAATAAATAATATTTTTTTCATGAAAATAGCCTCCAAATATCATTTTAAATTGAAAATAGACGCAAAAAACAAGGAGGTTAGCAACAAAACCTATGAACGCCAAATACGTCTACCTCTATCGGCAGACGATTCTCCTTGTTATCAATTCAATCTCAATTCGAAAGCTTCACCTTAAGCGTAACCAGTGACGTTTTTACCGCTCGCTGCAACTGTCCAACGAGCCTAACACGCGCGATATAAGTATAAGCAATACCAATCGCTGCTGAAATTGCTGCGAAGCAAAATGATTTCAACGTTTTGCTGCAAAAGTCAATGACATGGCAAATTGGGCAATCTTCTCCATGGCAGTCATGATCTCCGTGGCATGCGATATAAGTAGTGGAAAACATCATGACCACAAAAACCGCAACCGCAATCAGCATTGCTAGTATACGTCTGTTCTTTGCCATATGTTTCCCACCTTTAATGTTTATTTGCTATGAATTTTCATAGAATATAGTGATTAACAGACATATATTTTGGAATAAACGACGTGCCGACAAGATGTAGCATACTCCTAATAAATCCATTTATCAAAGAGTACCAATAATGAATGAAGTGACAAAGGAAGGGCTGTATCACTTGCGTGCAAATAAATTCCATCAATAGTCAACCGCATCTGTTTGTCTTTTGTTACTTTTCTTTCACCTGTCCAGCGACATGATAGGAGAAAAACCACAAGGGCAGAGCGCACATGGTTGGCAGGAGGTAGCGCGTATAGACAATCGCACAAAACAGCCCGAATATCGCTGAAATAACCGATGGCAGCCATGCAAGCAATGCGCGTCCGCGCTTATGCACGCATGTCAGATACATCGTCATCAACATCACATAAATGCAAAAGCCCATGCTCGCAAATGGTCCGATGACAGGCATATCGCTAAAGCGGTAGTACCACTCCGTCAGCGCAAGCTGTATGCTATTCAGAGGCGCAATCTCCTCGCGATTATAAAAGCTCAGATCATTAAAAGAGTACTGGTATACATGATCGTACATCGTATTGTCAGATAATCCAATATAGGTGGGGAAATTATCCTGCAAATCAAACAAAATGACATTCATGTTTAGCAGGGCATCCAGCGCATCCATTGGATATCGCTTCACCTGTTTCCACCATGTATTCAAATAAATGCTAGCATCCTTTTCGCGGTCCAGCGCATCGTTGGAATCCCATTTGATTGGGTCTGCATTGTTGATGGTATATAGCTGTGCAATGGTCTCGTAGGGGACAATTTGATCAATGGCCGCTCGCTCTTCCTCTGGAATTTCGTCACCATGTAGCTTGACAATACGCGCCGTCTGCTGAAATGGAATAGACAGCCAGTCGTTCATTTCCACATGCTGAATATTAAGCGCATAGATGATCGCCTCGCTCGTGCCAAACGCAAGCAGCAGCGCAGCGCACGAAAGCATACCAAGTTTAATCATACCCATTTTGCCAATTTTGTCCTTGAGCAATACAATGCCCATTCCGATGAGAATCGGAACAGCAATGTATACACCATTGTGGCGTGTCAATATCATTAAATAGATATCCGCTGCAAGCAAGAGAAGGCGAAGCTTGCTTGACATAAAACCTTTTCGGTCTCCAATAAAGTCAATCATTAGCGCCATTGCCAGCATACAGAGAATTAAGTAACTGCTATCCTTCACCAGCACCATAGACCAGCCCACATAGCTAGGCGAGATCGCATAAAGCACAAGCGCAAGCCAGCACATCCACATAGGCGCTTCATGCTTTTGCATCAGCCACAGTGAATAGCTGAGCACCGCAATAAAAATGGCGGTTTGAATCAACGTGCAAATGAAATAGACGATATTGGGATTTGGCGTGCTTAGCGCAAAGGAGACAATCAGCCCATAGATCAATGTGCCAAACGGAGGATGGGGCGTTATGGGGTCTGTCATGCCTAGGTACATTCGAAATTGCAGGCAGCTATCGATCATCCATACACCAGGGTATTTGATGATCAGATGCGGAAGCCAAGCAACTGCAATCACAATCATTGGAAATAAGAAGGGGTGCTTGTCCCACTTGGTGATGCAGCGCAATTTGATACCATCATGCAGCAGTTCATTGAGTCCGCGTATGGCGCAAAGCAACAGCGGGAAAAAGCCCGCTAAAAACAGCAATGCCTTGACTATCTGAAATGCATTCTCATAGAGCGTTTGGATTGATTCAGTTGCGCGAATACTGGATGCACAGAGCATCATGATGCTCAAAAAGCCGCAAAGCAGGTATTCTCCCACCTTGGTTTCCTTGGGCTTGTGGAATATGTATCGGTTGGCAAGCCACATCATCACAAAAAAGAGCAATGACAGTGTAAGTGAATCCGTGCTGATCGATGAAATGGTACGCCCTATCGCCTGAAAAATAAATCCACCTAAGTCAACGGCATCAGGTCTGAGTTTTCTTGCGACACTCATATCAAACGATGGTGCGATTGTCATCAAGGCGGCAATCATCACAATGCTGATTTTCCTCATAAGGGGGGTTCTTTTCATTCGTTCTTCTCCGATTTCTATCAGAATTCACAGATCACAAAGGATGATCGTGCAATGATTTTCATCTGTCAGTATACCACATTCCGCTTAGGCGAATCAACTTGCTATCCATTCACAAAAAAAGAAGCGCCAGACATTTGTCAGCGCTTCTTTTGATTTACTATTTCTTATTCACATGCGAGCTTGATAATGGCACGTGCGAAAATTCTCACATTAACCATCAACCCATCGATGCTCAGGTATTCGCCTGCTTGATGCGCAAGTTCCTCATCCTCGGGGAATGCGCTGCCAAAGGCTACGCCTTCCTCAAGGCAACGCGCATAGGTGCCGCCGCCTGTTGCCAAACACTCGCTGGGACGTCCTGTTTCCTCATGATATGCCTCAAGAAGCGAGGTCACCAGCTTGCTGTTGGGAGCGACATGATGCGGGTCTTTCTGCGTATCCACAGTGACCTTGATGCCATCGCCAAGCGCTGCTACCAGCGTATCTTTCAGCGCGACATGATTGGCCAAAATGGGATAGCGAATATCAAGTGTCGCGTAAAGACCATTGCTCGCGTCATAGCGAATGATGCCGATATTGCAGGTTAGCTTGCCGCTGGTTTCATCGCTGCAGCGAATGCCAAGACCCAAGCCATCATATTCCATGCCCACGCAATCCGCAAGGGTTTTGAGTGCACCGCTAACGCCGAGCGCACGAAGCATGATGAGCAGCTGACCGATTGCATTCTTCGCAGATTCGGGATAGGCCGCATGTCCGGGAATGCCGTTTGAGGTCAAAAGGATATCGCCATCCTCGCCAATAACTGCTCCCACTTGAATATGCATATCACTGGCAAGACGGTTTACCTTCTCGCAAAGTGCCGCATCACCGGCAACAATCGCCGTTGCGATGCCAGGAATTACATTGCAGCGCTCGCCAACGTTAAATGCCTTTACCACCAAGCCATCTTGTGCATAATCAGCATGAACGTCCAGATGCAGCATGCCCTTCTCGGTGTTGATCACAGGGTAGTTAGCGTCGGGGCTAAAGCCCGTCTTGGGCATATCGCAATGCTCTGTATAGTACGCCATGTCTTCCCAGCCGCTTTCCTCGTCGCAGCCAAGGATTAAGCGCACTTCACGCTTGAACTTCACGCCTGCCTTCTTGAGCGCATACATGGCGTATAGTGCAGCAACCGCAGGACCTTTATCATCGGTTGTGCCGCGTCCGTACATATGGTCGCCATCGATGACCGCACCAAAAGGATCGACCTTCCAGCCATCACCTGCGGGCACAACATCAAGGTGTGCAAGAATCGCAAGGGGATCCTCGCCGATCACGCCCATGCGAACATCGCCCGCATAGTTATCGATATTGCGAACATCAAAGCCCATTGCCTTCGCGTCGCTTAGCGCAACGTCAAGCGAACGCTTGACTTCTTTGCCAAAGGGTGCGCCGTCCTCTGCATCGCCCTTGACGCTTGGAATTTGAATCCATTTGGTCAAGGTATCCACCATTTCGTCTTTAAGTTGATCAATAATACTGTTTAGTTCTTGCATTGCTATTCCTCCATTATCCATTGATTGCTTGTTCCAAGCGTATGATTGCATCGATGATCTGCGCATGCGGACATGCCAGATTGATTCTTAAAAACCCGTCTCCAGCCTCAGCGCCAAAGAACGTGCCTGTTGTAAATGCAACGCCTGCATCATAGGTGCGCTTCATCAGCTCCTCGTTATGATAGCCATAGGCACGCATATCAAGCCAACCTAGATAGGTTGCTTCAAGCGGGGTAAAGATGACTTTGGGCAGTCGTTTGCCGAGCTCTTCACGCGCGATCATCTCGCCTTGCTTCACATAGCTCAGCATCCCATCAAGCCAAGCATCGCCATGTTGATAGGCCGCTTCACTTGCTACCATGCCAAAGATATTGCCAGACACCACGCCTGCACGGTTCATGCTGCTAAGAACCATTTCCTTAAGCTCCATGTTGCGAGTGAATAAAATCGCCTGCTGAAGCCCTGCGAGGTTAAAGCTCTTGCTTGCGCTTGTGAGCGAGAAAATCTTTGCATCCTCAGCTTCTGCCAGCGAAAGAATGGGTACAAAGCGACTTGGCTCAAAAACGAAGTCCTCATGGATTTCATCGGAAATCAAGGCGACATTGTATCTGGCAAGAATCTCCAGAAGCTTTGTCAGCTCTTCCTTTGTCCACGCACGACCAATGGGATTGTGCGGGCTGCATAGCAGCATCAGCTTTGCACCTGCCTTGCAGCAGTCCTCAAGACCATCAAAGTCCATGGTATATCTGCCATTTCCATCGCAGATGAGCGGATTTTCAAGCACTATGCGGTCATTGGCTCGTATAGACGCATAAAATGGCCCATATACAGGCGGCTGCACAATGATGCTATCACCAACCTCCGTTAGCGCGCACACACCCGCCTTTAGGCCTGTGATCACACATGGGAGCATGGCTTGCTGCTCTTTGGTGAGCGTAATGCCGTGCCTGCGCTCCATGAACGCCAACATCGCCTCATCAGCAGCATCTGTTTGCGCTGTATAGCCATAAACAGGGTGCTGCGCACGACGCACCATCGCTTCATGCACCTCATTGGGACAGCGGAAATCCATATCGGCAACCCACATGGGGTTGAGCTCGCGCTTTTCCTTTGCCATCAATCCATCCCATTTTTCGCAAGCTGTATTCCTACGGTCAATTGGTTTGTCAAAAAACGATGCGTCGTAAATCATTGTTCATTCACCTCTGTATTTTTTTGAGGGTTCGTGCAGCAGAATATCCAAAATCCACTTTTTTTCCGCGGTATAGTCACTTGATGAAACAGCGTTTTCAGATAGGTCTGCGCTGAAGGCGCGCCCTGTTGCTTGCGAATCACCAACCAAAGTGAACCGCCTTCATTCAGCCGTGCTGCACCCTGTGCAAACATTTCATAAATAACAGCTTTTCCCGCGCGAATCGGCGGATTTTGCAAAATATAATCAAATGTGCCCTCAGGGATGTTCGCATATCCATCGCTTGCGATCACCTTTGCCGCAACGCCGTTCTTCTTCGCGTTTTGTACCGAAAGACCGCAGGCACGTTCATTCACGTCTGCCATCAGCACATTGGTATCCTTCCAATGCTTGGCCACCGATATACCGATCACGCCATAGCCGCAGCCTAGATCAAGCACATCACCAGCCATCACTTCAGGAAGCGTTCTAAGGAGCAAATCCGTGCCTTCGTCAATCTCAGTGCGAGAGAAAACGCCGCTATCCGTCTCAAAATTCAGCTTATGACCACGATATTCATAGGTGGTCAAACCAGGTCTATGCTCGCTGGTCGGCACTGCAGTGTAATAATGATCAGCCATCTACTAATCCTTCTTCCGTAAGCTGTGTAGCGCTCGAGCACCCAATCAGTGCCGCGAGCTCGTCGTCTGTCAGCGGGCGATATTCGCCAACCGGCAAGTCATCTGGCAATGTAAGCGATCCAAAGGTACTGCGATGCAGTTTGATCACTTCATGCCCGCGTGACCCAAACATGCGCTTGACCTGATGGAATTTGCCTTCGCGAATTTCCACTTCTGCAATGCTGGATTCCACCCCTGCGCTGCAGATGGTAAGGACCGCAGGCATTGCTTCAAAATCAGAAAGCTGCAAGCCTTCCGCGAAAGCCTCCACATCCTCCTGATCAAGCATCCCTTCGACCGTAGCCACATATTTCTTCCACACATGGCTTTTGGGGCTGAGTACACGATGCGCAAGCACACCGTCATTTGTTAGCAGCAGCAAGCCCGTCGTGTCCTTATCCAACCTGCCCACAGGAAGCACTTTTCGCTTGGCGAGCGCTTGGGGCAAAAGGTCCATCACCGTTTGTGCA
The DNA here is from genome assembly GCA_012523405.1 of Clostridiales bacterium. Taxonomy (GTDB): domain Bacteria; phylum Bacillota; class Clostridia; order Christensenellales; family Aristaeellaceae; genus Limiplasma. Next base: position 20,940 of record JAAYIN010000027.1, on the reverse strand, counting down.
TGCTTGTCCCTAGCAGCCGTCAGTACGCCTGTAGGCTTATGAAGCATGATATATTGGTTGGCTTGGTTCTCAATAAGTTCGCCTGAAAATGTCACCAAATCCGTCTCGTTGATCCTCATAGCAGGGTCTTTGATCACATTGCCATTTACGCGAACGCAGCCCCCGCGAACGGATTTTCCCGCTTCGCTCCGGCTGCGCTCTCCGCTCAGTGCTAAATATTTATCTAGTCTGATCATCTTCATCCTCAAGCCTGTGCAGTAGATTTGTCTACTGCGCCGCTTTCTGTTTGAATTGTTTCTTGATTTTTCTTTTGTCTGCGGTTACCGCGAACAGCAAAAGCAGCTGTTAAGTAGCGGCGTGCGGGCAGTAAAGGCAAGTACAATAGGAAAAAGGCCAATAGCAAAGGCGCAACAGCATCCGCATAAGAAAGCACGCTGAAATCCATCCGTGCAATCGCCAGCATGCTGGTTGTGGACAGATCGCTCAGCACACCGCGCATCGAATACGCGACCACCAGCAAAAAGGGCAGCAGGAGTACTAGGTTTAAAAGGGATACTAGGAATTGTTCGAGTCTTCTGCCCTTTAGGCGACTTTTCACCTCTTGGCGAATCCCGCGGCCCTTGCGCTTTGCAATCACCCAGATGTAGCGTGTCGCACTATTTCTGACAATGCCGTATAGCCAAATCAAAATGGTGATACCAATCAGCACAAGAATGGCGCTAATCCCCACAAGCATGGGATTGCTTCCAGCCCCCAGTGTATGGATACTGCCAAACAGGGTAATGAAGAAATTAGCGATCGCATGCCAAATACCGGTTAGTCCCTCACCCACTTTGATAATCAGGCTGATCATTTCCGAAAAGCCCATACCAAAATAGCAATAGAGAAAACCGCCTGTAGCCGCGAAAAATGGGATGCCCCATTTGATGACATTGAGCAAATGGAGCATGCTTTCATCAAATTTCTTGATATAGCTATTGAATGAAAACGCTTTATCAAAAAGAAATTTTCGATCCACTGGCGAGTCCTGCACGAGCGCATCTGCAAAAGAGAAGCGCAGCGGCAAAATCAAAAAGATAAAGAGCACCGGCGTTAGCAGCCACAAGTTCCGAAACATCGATCCTTCATCAAAAATGAAGAGTGACGCTAGAGGCGCACAGGCCAAAAGATATAGTATAAATGCGCTGAACATATACAGCAATATCCGAAGATAATAAGTCACATAATTGGAAACCTTGCGTACATTTTGCATGGGGTTCATCCTTCCTATGACATTGCCTTTTTATTGGACAACATACCGATATATTATAGAACATAACCACAATGGTTGCAAGCACCATGGCTATATATCACGGAATTTACGTAAGATTTCCAGCATGATCCCAGCCAATTTAGCACCATCAATTGGATGTAAAAAGGTCACCGCCGGCAATATGCCAGGGGTGACCTTGTCATCAAACGATGATTAGTTTGCCTGATAAGTCAATAGGCTTTCTGGCGGGAAATGCGCGATGTAGGTCTTGCCGCGAGTAAGCTCCAATTGGTTGCCCTGATCATCAAAGAAGATGGTCGGGGAAGAAACATCTTCACGTACCCAGTAGCCTGGGATGTAGCGGCCTGCGATAAAGATATCCGCATTGCCTTTGCCCACGCTCTGCATGTCAGGCATGATCGAGTTACCATTTACGTATTCATAATCGATACGCTGAATAATAACATTGCTAAAGGACATCTGTGTTGCGTTTTCATCGCTACGGTCATCGCAAGCTGCGATGCTGATGTAGGGATAGTCGCCTGTGTAGCGCAGGTAGATGTTTTCGTTTTCATCATAGCGCAGGTGAGAGATATAATGCTTGTGACCCCAGTCAAGATTGATGGAGTATGCAAGTTCGTATCCATCCACATAGGGACTGGAATCTGCAAACAGGAACGGATGCGGTGTAGCAACGGTGCCAGAGGGGATGAGTGTGCGGATACCCGCTACATTCACGTCCACGTTGTTAGGGCCAGCAAGGCCGCTTACACGTTGCTTGTATTCAGTGTATTTGCCGTCTAGCAGGTTAAAAACAACGCCGGCTGAAGTTGCGCCAAAGTCCTTGAGCATCTTCTTGATGTTGTTATCTTCCTTGTTAGGGCCGCCAGCAAAGATCAAACCACCCTGCCACTCTTCGCGAAGAAGTACGTGACCGATACGTGCGGAGCGGATAGGACCGGTGCTTAGAGGCTGGTTATCAGCAAGACTATCGCTGAAGAGGAATGTGACACGGGTCTCGCCTTTACGGGTCAGAATGCCTTCATACATGATGTCTGCATACTGTCCGCCCCAAGGTGCACGGTAGCCAGTACCTGCGATGTTGGTTTCCTTATCAACAGGGTTACTGATCTGAGCGAGCATCGGTAGGTACAAAGCACCTTCTGCAAGCGGTAAGCCTGTGACAGTACTTTCGCCTGAGATTACGGGATTGTCGGATAGGTCAGATGGAAGGGTAATGTTGCGATCTTCGATATTTTGAAGAACAGTTCCCTCCGCTGGCATGGAATACGTGTTTCCCTTCGCCTTTTTAGCAGCCATTGCAGGTACTGTTCCCAGTAGAAGCATAACAGCAAGTAACGTTGAGATGATCTTTTTCACGGTTCATCCTCCTTGTTTTTTTTCCTTATCATTAGCAACGCAAATGCTTTTATCATTTGTGTTTGTTAGATATTATATCATTTGACATATTAAAGGTCAATCCAAATAATTCATATTTGTGTAACAAGTTTAATACTTTGACCACATTCCAATCACATATCCGCTCTTTTCATTTCACATATTTCGTTGTACAATGAAAGGACAGAGTAAAGGGGGCTTGTTTTTATGAAAAGAGTATTTCTCATTGTGCTGGATAGCGTGGGTGTTGGCTCCTTACCAGATGCTGCTGCCTACGGCGATGAAGGTTCCAATACTCTCGGGCATATTATCGATCAGCAAAAGCCTCAGTTGCCTAATTTGGCACATATGGGGCTTGGACGGCTTGAGGGCATTTCATGCGATGTACCTAAGGATGCATGCGGGCTCTATGGACGCGCCGCTGAAAGATCAGCAGGAAAAGATACGACAACCGGTCACTGGGAATTGATGGGGCTCACGCTTGATCACGCATTTCCGACCTATCCCGACGGCTTCCCAGCGGAGATCATCGCTGCATTTGAAGAGGCTATCGGAACAAAGACACTTGGCAATTACGCCTCAAGCGGGACGGTCATCCTAGATGAGCTTGGCGAGGAGCATATGAGGACAGGCTTTCCCATCGTATACACCTCCGCCGACAGCGTATTTCAAATCGCATGCCACGAGGAGCTCTATCCACCAAAGAAGCTGTATGAGCTATGCGAGACAGCACGCGGCATTTTATGCGGGGAGCATGCAGCCGCTCGCGTGATTGCAAGACCGTTCATAGGCACGGGCAAGGGCGCATTCACGCGCACGCTGAACCGCCGAGATTTCTCGCTTTACCCCACTAAGGATACATTGCTAAACACATTGTCGGACCACGGTGTCCACACCATGGCGATTGGCAAGATCGAAGATATCTTCTGCATGAGCGGCATTGCGCAGAGCGATCACGCGGCAGGCAATCCTGCATGCATGGAATCATTGTTTGAAACCCTCAAACAGGATTTCAGCGGATTCGTCTTTGTCAACCTCGTTGATTTTGATTCGCTTTACGGTCATCGCAGGGATGTACAGGGCTATGCTGAGGCCTTGGAAGTATTTGACCGTCAGCTTGCGGACCTTAAGCAGGCCATTAATCCCGATGATCTGCTCATCATCACAGCTGACCACGGCTGCGACCCTACCTACAAAGGAACAGACCACACACGCGAGTATATTCCCATTCTCGCATGGCATCAGGGTATGACGGGACTCACAGACATTGGCACGCGAAGCAGCTTCGTTGATGTGGCGGCGACCATATCCGAATTATTCGGTCAAGATGAGCGTTTCGGCGGTTCATCCTTTGCTACAGATTTGTAATTTCATTATATTACTAGGAGGTCATTGAATATGAACAAGGTCTATTTGGAAAAACTTCATACCGCGGCAAATGCGATTGAGGCAGCATGCGGACGTGCTGATATCGCAGTGATCCTTGGCAGCGGCCTTGGACAGTACGTTGAAGCACTTGAAAATGTGACAAGCATTTCTTATGCTGACATTCCCGGTTTCCCTGTTTCTACCGCCCCCGGTCACGAAGGACGCTGGTATGCGGGCACCCTGCACGGCAAGCGCGTTTGCATGATGCAAGGGCGCTTCCATGCGTATGAGGGCTATGACATGCGCGAGGTTACCATGCCGATTCGCGTGATGAAGCTGCTAGGCGTTCAAACCTTGATCGTCACCAACGCTGCGGGTGGTGTTAACACAGCCTATGTACCCGGCGATTTAATGCTAATGACTGATTTTCTTAACATGTCGGGTAAAAACCCGCTCACAGGTCCCAACCTTGACGAGTTCGGTGTTCGCTTCCCAGACATGAGCAAACCCTACTCCCCCGTGCTTCGCGAAATCGCTTTAGTTGCTTCTCAAAAGCTAGGTATTAAGCTGCAAAGCGGTATCTATTGCTGGATGAACGGACCTTGCTACGAATCCCCCGCGGAAATTCGCATGACACGAATCCTCGGTGCGGACGCAGTCGGCATGTCAACAGTGCCCGAGACGATTGTAGCAAGGCATTGCGGCATGAGCGTACTTGGCATCAGCTGCATCACCAATATGGCTGCCGGCATCTTGGATCAGCAACTTTCTCACCAAGAGGTCATGGATGTTGGCGCGCAGACACAAACCAAATTCCGCGCATTGATTGATGCTGTGATCGCAGAAATCTAAGGCAAGAATTACCACGTAATCAACTGTTTTTTCACTCCTTCCATGGGTATGCTACCAACAGGATCGTAGCTATGGAAGGAGTTTTTTATATGAAAAAATCATTGCTAAAGCGGGTTGTTGGATTGCTAACAGCACTCCTCATCCTCACAACCACCACAGGTGCAGCCAGCACGAAGCCCTTGGAATCGGCTGTTCCTGTTGAAATCGCCTCCCCAAGTGCCATGCTTATGGAAGCGGAGACGGGGACTGTTATTTTCGAAAAGAACGCAGACGAGAAGCGTCAGGTGGCAAGCATCACAAAGCTGATGACATTGCTCCTATGCTTTGAGCAGTTGGAGGCTGGTCAACTCAATCTGACCGACAGTGTCACCATCAGCGCTGAAGCCGCTGCTCAAATCGGCAGCCAAGCGCTGCTTGATCGCGGCGCCACTTATCCGCTGGAAGATTTGCTCAAGTCCACCATCATCGCAAGCGCAAATGATGCTGCCTGCGCCCTTGCTGAGCATATGGCGGGCACTGAGCAAGGCTTCTGTGAGATGATGAATGCGCGTGCCAAAGAGCTGGGGATGGATAACACCTACTATATGAACTGCACAGGACTGCCTGTAGACGGGCAATATACCACGGCGCGCGATGTCGCCACCCTTGCAAGTGAAGTCTGCAAACACGATGCCTACTTCACCTATGCATCCGTCTGGATGGATACCCTCATCCACCCAAGCGGCAGAACAACCGATCTCACCAACACCAATCGATTGGTTCGCTTTTATGACGGCTGTGACGGCCTGAAAACCGGCAGTGCGGACATATCCAAATACTGCCTGACCGCAACCGCCTCCAAAAACGGCCTGCGCTTGATCGCCATCGTTCTTGGTTCTACCAATAGCCAAGCACGCTTTGACGAAGCGCGCAGCATGCTAGACTATGGTTTTAATACCTATAAGCGCGTGACGATTTTGCAAAAAGGCGAGAAGCTGGGTCGCGCAATCCCTGTCAATCTAGGCATCACTGAGGAAGTGGAAGCCGCCGTTGGCGCAGGAATCAGCATGCTGCTAAAGAGCGGACAGGAAAAGCAGCTCTCCCTTGAAATCGAGCTTGTAGAGGGCGTAGACGCGCCTGTTATGCAAGGCGATGTGCTTGGCGTAGTCCGCGTGAAGCTTGGCAATCAAGTCGTTGCCAAAGTGCCTGCCGTCGCAGCTGAGGACGTGGGCATGCCTGGACTGCTTGAAGGATTCTTCCTGCTTGTACAAAATTGGCGCTAACCCGCCAGCTATCCTCCCCCTATTTTCATCGCCCATGTGCTATGCACTCAGGCGATGATTTTCTTTGATTACACACGCATTACGTGTCGAGGCCAAAAAGCTTGCACATCCGCTGTATTTCGATTGCTCTTGATAGGGTTTCTATGGTAGAATAGCAGCGTTCGACCAAATTTGCAGGTTATACAGGAGGATGCATTCATGCCTAATTTTTCCCTACAAGATCAAGTATTTTTTGATGCTGCTGCGCAGTTTCAAACACCCTTTCACCTTTATTGTGAAAAGAATATTCGAGAAACCGCTCGTCGTCTCGCCGCCGCCTTTCATGGCGTGCCAGATTTCCGTGAGTATTTCGCCGTCAAGGCACTGCCGACCCCCGGCGTCCTTCGCATTCTCAAGGATGAGGGCTGCGGAGTTGACTGCGCAAGCCTGACGGAATTGATGCTAGCGGACAGCTGCGGATTTACCGGCAAGGATATCATGTTCAGCGCAAATGCTGTACCTCCCGAAGAGTTTGCACTTGCGCGTAAGCTTGGTGCCTATATCAATTTGGATGATATCACCCATGTGGAGATTCTCCGTCAAAATGGCGGCATTCCAGAAGAAATCTGCATGCGCTTTAATCCTGGCGGCACATTCCGCATCGGCAACACCATCATGGGCGATCCGGGCGACGCCAAATACGGCATGACCCGCGAGCAGCTGACAGAAGCGCTTGTTTCCATGAAAAACGATGGCGTGAAGCGTTTTGGTCTTCATTCCTTCCTCAGCAGCAACACCACCGATCCCACCTACTATCCAGCCCTTGCTAAACTCCTTTTTGAAACAGGCAAGGAGCTTATGGAGGAGACAGGCATTCCCCTCTCCTTTATCAATCTGTCAGGCGGCATTGGCATCCCCTACCTCCCCGATGCGCCCGTAGCAGATATTGACGCAATCGGCGCAGGCGTGAGCGCCATGTATGACGAAGTATTCACCCAAAACGGCATCTCAGGCGTTGCGATCAAGACCGAGCTTGGCCGCTATATGACTGGCCCCAACGGCTGGCTAGTAACGCATGTCACCAACGAGAAGAATATCCACAAGCATTATATCGGACTTGATGCTTCCGCCTGTGACCTCATGCGTCCCGCAATGTATGGCGCATACCATCACATTACCATTCCTGGCAAAGAGCATCTGCCCCATGACCAACAGGTGGACGTAACAGGCAGCCTTTGCGAAAATAATGACAAGTTTGCCATTGACCGCATGCTACCACAGCTGGACATCGGTGATCTGCTTGTGATCCACGATACAGGCGCGCATGGTCTGAGCATGGGCTATAACTACAATGGCAAGCTCCGCTGCAAAGAAGTGCTATACCACGAGGATGGCTTCTTTGAAATGATTCGCCGTGCAGAAACCCCACGCGATTATTTTAACACGCTGGATGTTGATCCTGCTTGGACTCAGCTTGAGGAGAAGTACTCCATTTAAGCTTAGGAACACGCAACCCCCGATGTCATATCTGCATCGGGGGTTGCGTGTTTTTTGGGTTAACGGACTTTGCTCATAGGCAGCATTCTGCATAAGGCTGCAAAAGCATCGCGCGATATCGTTCTTCCATTTTCATCAATTACTTCCGTTAGTCACCATTTGTATTCTGTAAGCATTTTTGCTAGAATATCCATGAGGTGATCTCTATGGGTATTGCATGGTGGCAGGTTGTACTGAATATCCTTGCTTTTTTGCTATGCTGCTTGATCGGCACTAAAATCTGGCGCGCGGTAATCAGAGCTTTTCATGATGATGATTCTGATGAATAGACTATTCCTGAGTCTCCCCAGCAAGGAACTCCTGTATCATCTTTTGGTTAGTTGCAAGATCAGGCACAAGCACCATCATATCGTCAATGGTCTGGTCTGAATAGGTGCCTTCAAACGGCACATGCGCAGTTGTCATTTCGATATTCTTGATATTGAGCACCATTGGCAAAAGTCGATTGATATCAGATAAGCTGATGTCGTTTTCTACGCGATTCATATTGGTCGCGATCAGCTTTGACAGCGACAGAAAGTCAAGCTTCGTCAACTCGCTCATAATGCCTTTGAGCACCATATGCTGACGGCTTGTGCGCTTGAAATCATTGTCAATCTTTCGAATTCTGCTATAGCTGAGCGCTTGCTTGCCATTTAAATGATGTAGCCCCGCACTGCCGAGCACATCATCATCCACGCTAAAGCCGTAGCTCTTGTTAAAGCCTCGAATGGTTGTATTAAGCTGCGCGAGTTCATAGGGTGCCACATCCACATCCACTCCGCCGATTTGATCAATCAAATCCTCAAGCAAAGAGAAATTCACAGAGATGGTGCTATCTATCTGCACGCCGAAATTCTTCTCCAGCGTCTTTTGGACAAGCTCTGCGCCGCCAAAATAATATGCTGCATTGAGGCGCGTTTTGCCAACATCCTCTATCGGCACATACAGGTCACGCAAAAAAGAGACCATGCGCACCTCGCCCGTTGATGGCGTGATCTGCGCTAGGATCATGGTATCGCTTCGTCCGGGCGACTCCGGATTCTTAGTATCGATGCCCAGCATCAATAAATTGAATATATCCTCCTGTGCAAATGATACCGAGGATGCAAAAATCAATAGCATGGCAAGCAATACCGCAACCAATTTGCGACTGCTAAAAACGTGATTCATAGGGAAGTTCCTCCTTCGCTGTTCACCTTTGTTAACGAACGAAGTATATGCATCCCTCCCGCTGGATATATCTGCCAGAGCAGATTGGCAAAGGCTGGATTAGGTGTAATCAGTATCAAACTGCACGACAAGGCGGTAACGTTCATCAAGCGAGAGCGCATATGCCTTAAGCGATTTGAGCAGCTCATCGCGCCCTTGATACCCCGCGGGCAGTACACAATCAAAGATCAAATTGGTCTGCTCTTGCCCGGGGACCATGCGAAAATCATGCATGGATAAAGACGCATCTGTATGATGCAAAAACTCTGTCATTTGTCTTTTGACTCGATTTACATTTTCATCGTCGGTGACGATTGGGTCCATATGAATGCAAATCGCCATATGCATTCTATCGCTGATTTCGCGCTCTGCCGTATCGATCACCTCATGAATTTCGACAATATTGGACTTCGCGCTGACCTCCGCATGTACCGACGCGATGCAGCGTCCCGGACCATAATCATGAAGAACTAAATCATGAACGCCTAGAATTTCATCGTATTTAAGCAACAGTTCTTTGATCTGCTCGATCTTCTGGGGGTCTGGTTTACCGCCAAGCAAACTATCCATCGTCTCGCGGCAAACATCAATGCCTGCCTTCAGGACAATAAGCGCTACCAAAACACCCATGTATCCATCGATCGTGAGACCAAAGATACGGTTGATCAGCAGGCTGATGAGAACTGCTGCTGTTGCGAGCACATCGCTAAAGCTATCCTTGCTCGCCGCGATCAGCGTGCCGTTGTTAATCGTGATACCGAGCTTTCTATAAAAAAAGTACAGCCAGCCCTTCATGAGAATAGAGATCGCGAGCACAACCACCACAATCCATGAATGAGCGAGCGCTGCGGGATGAAGGATCGATGTGATGCCATCCTTAAGCAATGTCACGCCCATCAGTACAATCAGCGCGCCTACCACCAGCGAGCCGACGTATTCCATGCGTCCATGCCCAAAGGGATGTTCCTGATCCACAGGTTTTTTAGCAAGGCGAACGCTGATGAGCGTTACAATGCTGCCAGCCGCATCGGACAGGTTATTCGCTGCATCTGCGGTAATGGCAAGCGAGCCGCTAATCACGCCCATCATAAACTTGGACGCAGCCAGCAGTAGGTTGACCACGACTCCTGTACATGAGCCAAGTGTGCCATAGGCTGCGCGAACTTCTTGATCGTGCGTGTTTTGCGCATTGGGAACGAATCGGCGCACCAGCCAGGTCAGTCCTATCGCGCCGCCAGCCAATTTCTTTGCAGTCATCCGCATTGCCTCCCTTATGTTTATGTCTGTTGTATGCCCGAGTATCTAATCATTATACCAAAAGCAGCTCACGCACACAAGCGATTAGCTCTTTTATTTGTGGTCATACGCCGTATAACCGAATTTACAAAACCCCCGCAGGCCAAAAGGCTTGCGGGGGTTTGAGTGCTTATAGCACCTTGCGCAGGAAGTCCTGCGTACGTTGATTTTGCGGATTGTCAAACACTTCTTCGGGGGTGCCCTCTTCCAGCACCAAGCCCTCGTCCATGAACAATACGCGGTCACCCACCTCGCGGGCAAAGCCCATTTCGTGGGTCACAACCACCATCGTCATGCCTTCATTCGCCAAGCTCTTCATAACATCCAGCACCTCGCCGACCATTTCAGGGTCAAGCGCGCTGGTAGGTTCGTCAAAGAGCATCACATCGGGGCTCATGCAAAGTGCACGCACAATCGCAATACGCTGCTGCTGACCGCCTGAAAGCTGCTTTGGAAAACATTCTGCCTTCTCCGTCAGCCCAACGCGTTCCAGAAGCTTCATCGCCTTTGCATTCGCCTCGTCCTTGGTCATCATCTTGAGGTTGATGGGCGCAAGGGTCAGGTTTTGCATGACGGTTAGATGCGGAAACAGGTTGAACTGCTGGAAAACCATGCCCATCCTGCTGCGAATTTTATTGATATTACATTTAGGATCGGTGATGTCCGTTCCTTCAAACAAAATCTGCCCGCCTGTAGGCTGTTCAAGGAGGTTCAGGCAACGCAGGAATGTGCTCTTGCCGCTTCCCGATGGGCCGATGACAACGACCTTTTCGCCCGGCGCGATATGTTGATCAATGCCTCTGAGCACTTCCAGCTTGTCAAAATTCTTGGATAGATTCTTAACGGTTATCACCCTGACGCAACCTCCTTTCAAGCATGCCGATGAGTTTGGTTAGGATGGAAACCACCAGCAAGTAGAGCAGACCCGAAACAATATAAGGCGTAAACGCGCTATATGTCTTTGTGCGAATATAGTCGCCCGCTTTTGTGAGTTCGACCAACGCGATATAGGACAGAATCGAAGTCTCTTTGATGAGCGTAATAAACTCGTTGCAAAGCGACGGCAATGCAATCTTGAACGCCTGCGGGAGGGTGATCAGCTTCATCGTTTTCCAAGACGTCAGTCCCAGCGAACGACCTGCCTCCGTCTGCCCCTTGTCTACACTTAAGATACCGCCGCGCACGATCTCAGATACATACGCACCGCTATTGAGTCCGCAGGCGATGATACCCACCACGACCTTATCAATATCGACCGATGCAAATACACCGAAATAGAGCAGCAGCACTTGCAGCAGCATAGGCGTTCCGCGCATGATGCCGACATACGCGCCCGCAATCTTGCTGAGCGGTTTTGAGCCCGAAAGGCGCATCAGCGCAAGCACAACACCCAGCACAATGCCGAAAATCGCCGCAAAAAAGCTGACTTCCAGCGTCACGCCAAGACCTCTGAGATAGTTCATCCAGCGGTCGTTGAAAATCACATTCTGATAGATTTCCTTATAAATGTTCTCCCAGAAGTTCAGCGTACCCGCGTACGCGCTCTCCTCAATGGCGAGCCACCATTGATCAAAAATCGAGAGTTTCTCTACTGCCGCCGCGCCAACCTGCGCGGCTGTTTGTAGCCACATCCACATGTGTTTTTCCTCGCTTCCTTCCATTGCTTAGAAACATCGGCTACCACACTGTGCGCTGCGGCACATTCCAATCATAAACACAGGAATGTCGCAGAAAGGAACAAGCTCAGGGTTATGCCCCTATGCCGTCCTCTCTGCGACGCTTCCAATGCCTATAGCATCTATGGTAATCCTTTAGTGATCAAAATTTACTTATTCAGCAACGCCTTCGAAGTACTTTGCAGTGATTGCATCCAAAGTGCCGTCTTCGGTGATGCGAGCAAGGGTTGCGTTGATGGATTCAACCAATTCAGCGTTGCCCTTTTTGATTGCGATGCCGTAGTTCTCAGCTTCGAATTCGATATCGAGCATGATGAGGGTTGCATCGTTCATAGCTGTAAGGATGTTCTTTGCGACGGGCAGGTCAACGATAACTGCGTCGATTTTGCCGTTCTTCAGATCGGTGACAGCATCAATTGCTTTTGCAAATGCGCTGACATTCTCAACAGCGGTGAAGGTCTCAGCAGTCACTTGACCGGTTGTGCCTTCCTGAACGCCAATCTTCTTATCCTTCAAAGATTCTGCATCCACAACAACGCTGCCGTCCTTGGTGATGCAAGCCTGTGTTGCGATGAAATAAGGAGTGGAGAAATCAACGTTTGCAAGACGCTCATCGGTGATCGTCATGGCTGCAATACCGATGTCTGCTTTGCCGGTTTGAACAGCAGGAACAACGGAGGCAAACGCCATGTCTTCAATCTTCAGTGTTTTGCCAAGATCCTTTGCGATCTCTGCTGCGATCTCAATGTCAAAACCGATGATAGAGCCGTCATCTTCCTTGTATTCAAAGGGAGCAAACTCCGCATTGGTCGCCATAACGAAGTCGCCTTCTGCTACTGCACCAACACAGCCAAGTACCATCATTGTTGCCAAAATCATTGCTAAAATCTTTTTCATTGTAATATCCTCCTCAAATTTATGAGCTTCATTTCTTAGGGAATGTGCATAGTATACAGCCACTTATGCAGGTTGTCAAGCGCTTTATGAATAATTATTCAAATTATTTTTGAATAATCGCATGTATAGTGCATAAACGCATGTTTTTCGTGCATGAAGCAGGCGTTTTATCGCGATTGCCTAAGGTATGCATGCACACCCTGCTCATATGCATCGTTGCCACGGCTATCAACCGCAACCGTTAACGGCAGATTCTTCACCTCAAGACGCTTGATGCTCTCTGTTCCAAGATCATCGTAGGCGACCACTTCGCATTTCTCAATGCAGGATGCCATATAGGCAGCGCAGCCGCCAATCGCGGCAAAATACACAGCTCCGCACTCCGCAATCGCTTCCATAACAGCTGCTGAACGCTCCCCCTTGCCGATCATCGCATTCACGCCATAGCGCAGAAGTGTTGGCGTATACGCATCCATGCGCATGCTAGTTGTTGGACCAATCGCGCCCGATGCCCTCCCAGGTGGTGTGGGCGTTGGTCCTGCGTAAAAGATCGTCTGTCCCAAAAGATCAACAGACAGTTCTTCTCCCGCGTCCAGCGCCATGCAAAGCCTTGCATGCGCTGCATCGCGCGCCGTATAAAGCACGCCTGTAATTTCTACATTCTCACCTGCCACAAGCCCGCTCAATACTTCCTTATCAAAGGGTACTGTGAGTTGTTTCATCTTTCATCCCTCCCTACAGCGTTACATCGGCATGTCTTGTTACATGGCAGCCCACATTGACCGCCACAGGAAGGCCTGCGATATGCGTTGGAAATGCCTTGATCCGTACGCTCAGTGCAGTCGTCTGCCCGCCAAAGCCTTGCGGACCAATGCCAAGCTCGTTGATCGCAGCTGTCAATTCCTTTTCAAGCGCATCATAGTACGGATCGGGATGCGGCTGCGTTCGAATTTCGATGAGCGCTTCTTTGGCAAGCTCTGCCACCCTTTCAAATGTACCGCCGATACCCACTCCGAGCATGATCGGCGGGCATGGGTTTGCGCCTGCCAGCTTCGCTGTTTCCACTACAAATGCCTTTACCCCATCAATTCCCTGCGATGGGGTGAGCATGGCTAGGCGGCTCATATTCTCGCTGCCAAAGCCCTTAGGCGCAACGGTCATATGAAGTTTATCCCCCGCCACCAGCTTGATATGAATGACCGCAGGGGTATTGTCCCCTGTATTTTCGCGCCTAATAGGATCAGAAACAACAGACTTTCGCAGGTAACCATCTGTATATCCCTTGGCAACGCCCGCATGTATCGCTTTTTCGAGCAATCCGCCCACAATATGAACATCCTGCCCAACTTCCGCGTAGACCACCGCCATACCGGTATCTTGGCAAATGGGCATATGCTGCTCCTTGGCAATATCCGCATTGCGGCGAATCAGTTTCAGCGTTTCCTTTGCAGACATATAAGGCTCGCACTCGCATGCCTTGCACAGCATCCCATATACTGCATCGGGAAGCAATGTGCATGCTTTGATGCAAAGGTCGGCAACGGCTTGCGTAATCTCATCCGCATGGATTTCTCTTACTGTATTCATCAATCAAGTCTCCTCATATTTCGTTAATCAAGCGTGATCATCAATACCTCGCATGGGTTGCCCCAGCGCGGCAAGTGGTTTGGATTGGATACCCCTGCTGACACGATCAGCCTGTCGTCAATCACGCCTCTGGTATATTTGGGAAACAATCCTTGATCGGGCGAATAAATCCCGCGATTTAGTATCCGCACCTGCCCGCCATGCGCATGTCCCGCCACGACAAGGTCAAGGTCAAGATCCCGCATTTTCTTCATATACTGATCGGGTTTATGGCACATGAGCACCTTGCAGCCTTCAAGCGCTTCAAATTCATCCAACATATCGTCCACACGCACGATATCGGGTTCATACCAGCCGCCCAGCCATATTTCTTCAAATCTGACATAGCGGTTGATCAGCACCTCTGCACCTGTCTGCTCGATCTGCGATATGAGCTTTCGGTACTCTTTGCTTCTGGTTTCGTGGTTGCCAACGGAGAAAAAAGTGGGCAATCGCTTAGAAGCATCACGCAGAAAATCCAACCCGCGATCACAGGATTGCGTATACCGATTAGCGATATCTCCCGGCACGAGCAGCACATCAGCACCTTCAATCATTGGGAAAAGATCCTCATATGCATCGTTATGTACATCGCTGATAACCGCCAGCTTCATCGGTGCGCTCAACTTGCCCGTATGATGGTGATAGGAGGTCAAAATACGCATTTGCTTGCTTCCTTTCTACTTGGAGCCTTATCAATAAGCATTGTAGCACAGAATAAAACCCTTGCCAACAAAGCATATTTTTTGATACAGTACAAAATCAATACGCCCAATTATCCCTGTTTATCAAATTCTATTGATTAAACCCACCTTTTCAGCGTATAATACTTAGTGGCTATGTCTGCATACGATTATTCAGGCATAATATCTTATGTTTTTGCAAAGCACATGAAAGCAGGTGAACTGTGATGACCCCTCACATTCGGGATTATCAGGGCAAACATATTCATATGATCGGCATTGGCGGTTCAAGCATGAGCGGTCTTGCTCAATTTTTGCTTGAAAAAGGATATACCGTTAGCGGTTCAGATGGACTTGAAACCTATACAACCAAGCATCTTCGCGATGATTTGAAGATTCCTGTTGTTATCGGGCACAAGCCCGAAAATGTACATGGTGCGGATTTTGTGGTGTACACCATTGCCATATTGCCCGATAACGCAGAGCGCGTTGAGATGGAGCGCCTTGGGATTCCCAATATCGAGCGTGCAACGCTTCTTGGGCAGCTTATGGAGGGCTACCAAACCGCAATCGGCGTTTGCGGCGCACATGGCAAAACCTCCACCACCGCATTGCTCGCTCAGATTATGATGGAATGCGAACTTGATCCCTCCATCCACATTGGCGGCTCGCTTGATTTTATCGGCGGCAGCACACGCATTGGCAGAAGCGATATTTTTTTAGCGGAAGCATGTGAGTTTAACGCAAGCTTCCTGCACCTGCGTCCAACCGTTGCATTGCTTCTGAATATCGATGCGGATCACCTTGATTTCTACCGTGATATCGACCATATTCAGGAAACATTCGGTGAATTTCTTGCGCTTTTGCCGCAGGACGGGATTGCGATTGGCAATGGCGAGGATAAGCGTGTGCGCGAGCTGCTCTCCGCACTTAGCTGCACCACCTATACCTTTGGTCTAAGCGATGATGATGATTTCACCGCTGCAAACCTTGTGTATAATGAAATCGGGTGCGGTACTTTCGACTTTACCTTCCACGGCGAAGTGCTTGGACATGTGCAGCTTCGCGTCGCTGGTTTCTTCCATGTACAAAACGCACTGGCAGCACTAGCCTGCGCCTACATTGAAGGCGGTGACATGGCGCGTGCATGCAAAGCAGCAGGGGACTTTGAAGGTGCGCACCGCCGTTTTGAACTGACGGGCGAAATTGATGGCGTAAAGCTCTATCACGATTACGGTCACAACCCGACCGAGATGCGCAATATCTTATCCGTTGCGAATATGCAGCCCCACAATCGCCTATGGGCTGTCATGCAGCCCCATACCTACAGCCGCGTAAAGCGCTTGTTTGCTGATTATCTGACCTGTACAAAGGACGCTGACATCACCCTTGTGACAGATATATATGCAGCACGCGAAAAGGACCCAGGCGATATCAAGGCGACTCAAGTCGTTGAGGGTATGCTCGCAAATGGCATCAACGCCATCCACACCCCCACCTTTGACGATACAGAGACATATCTTCGTGCGAACTGGCAGGAAGGCGATCTGGTACTCACAATGGGCTGTGGAAACATCAATCAGCTCAATGAACAGATGTGGGAGCGAGAGCAAGAAAAGAAATCCTAATGAATATCAAAACGCCGCTATGCAATCATTCTTGCATAGCGGCGTTTTTTTATTGTACAGTCTCATTGGTTTTGCTGCATAATCCAATCAAAAGCTTCTTCAAGCGTGTCCGTAACCATAACCCCTGCTTCAAGCAGCATCTTCTTGCTTTGGTGACCGCTGGCAACAAGCACACAATGCGTGCCGAGTTCCTTGGCAACCTGCGCATCATGGAGGGTATCGCCAATCATGACGGTCTCCGTTTGCGGCACTTGGCAGGATTCGAGATATACCTTGCCGACAGCCACTTTGCTCTTAGCATAGATATCGCCAAGCCCTAGCACCCTGTCAAAATAGCCTTCAAGTGAATAATAGCTGAGCTGCTCCTTGAGCACGTCGAGTTTGCTTGCTGAGAGCACGACTTGCGTAAGTCCTGCATCTTTAACCTTTTGAAGAACTGTTATGGCATCCTCATGCAGCGGAATAGCTTTGCAGCCTCTAATATACTCATCCATCCATGCATGGGCAACAGCCTCAAAATTCTCCTCAGTCACGCCCCCGCGCTCATAATAAATGCGAATCGGGAACGTGAACTGCTCATGATACGCTTCAACTGAGTCAATGGTTGGCAGCCCGAAGGTCGGGAAGGTTCGGTTACGCACGTCCATGCCATACGCAAGGTCATCAAGCAGCGTACCGTTCCAGTCCCATAGCACCTGTTTGATGCTCATATTAATATGCCTTTGCGAAATAGATCACCTTATCGGCTTTCTTTCCGCAGCATACGCAAGTATCACCGATCGGTGTTTGATCAAAGGGCATATTGCGGCTTGAAGCGCTCAGCTTTTCTTTGATTTCATCCTCGCATGCACGCTCGCCGCACCACATGGTCTTTGCAAAGCCGCCATCAACGACCTTTTCGAGTTCTTCCATGTTATGTGCTTCTGCGATACGGCTTTGACGGAAATCAGCTGCAATGCGGAACATATTCTGCTGGATATCCTCAAGAAGCTCGGGAAGAACGGTTGCCAAATCAGCCAATGCAACGGTTTGCTTTTCATAGGTATCGCGGCGGAAAACAACGCACTGGCCGTTTTCGATATCACGGGGGCCAACTTCAACGCGAACCGGTACGCCCTTGAGCTCCCAGTCGTTGAACTTGAATCCAGGTGAAAGGGTATCGCGGTCATCCAGCTTCACGCGCAAATCCAAACCCTTAAGCTCGCTGAATACCTCATTGCACTTCTCGATGACGCCGCCCTTATGTGCAGCAATCGGTACGATAACCACCTGCGTGGGTGCGATATGCGGGGGCAGCTTGAGACCGCGCTCGTCGCCATGGGTCATGATGATTGCGCCGATCAGGCGTGTGCTCGTGCCCCAGCTGGTTTCATGCACATAGGTCAGCTTGCCTTCTTTATTCAGGTACTGAATATCAAAAGCCTCTGCAAAGTTTGTGCCAAAGTTATGGCTGGTGCCCGCTTGTAGTGCTTTACCGTCCTGCATCATGGCTTCCATGCTATAGGTCGCTCTTGCGCCTGCGAACTTTTCTTTCTCACTCTTTTGACCAACGATAACAGGCATTGCCAGTTCATCTTCCGCTACTTCGCGGTAAACTTCGAGCATCTGCATGGTCTCTTCCTGCGCTTCCTCAGGGGTTGCGTGGATGGTATGGCCTTCCTGCCAGAGGAATTCACTGGTGCGAAGGAAGGGGCGTGTGCTCTTCTCCCAGCGCATAACAGAGCACCACTGGTTATACTTCATCGGCAGATCGCGCCATGAACTCACCCATTTGCTGTACATGGCACAGAAAATGGTTTCGCTTGTGGGGCGAATAGCCAGGCGCTCCTGCAGCTTTTCATTGCCGCCATGAGTAACCCATGCCACCTCAGGTGCAAAGCCTTCTACATGCTCCGCTTCCTTTAGCAGCAAGCTTTCGGGGATCAGCATGGGCATATAGACGTTCTCATGCCCTGTTTCCTTAAAGCGCTTATCCATTTGCTCCTTAATGCTCTCCCAAATAGCGAAACCATAGGGACGAAGCACCATGCAGCCGCGAACAGGTGAATAGTCCACCAGTTCACTCTTTAAAATAATGTCTGTGTACCACTGTGAAAAGTCCACATCTCTGGGCGTAATGTGCTCAACAAAGCCCTGTTTCTTCTCGTTGTCCTTTGCCATCGTTCTCTCTCCTTTTAGCTTTACATATAAAAAAACCTTCGCTCCCGTGCACAAATCTATCTCATGCGTTGGGACGAAGGGAGCCTTCGCGGTACCACCCGACTTAAAACAACAATAGCTGCTGTTTTCACCTTAGGTTGCTCTCTAACGGCAGCAAACCGTCGGGGATTAGCCGAGCTTCACGGGGCGGGAGCATTCGCATAGCCTGTTTGCCCTTTCAGCCAAGGGGCAATTCTCTAAGCAGGTAGTAGTGATGCTTTCCTCCGTATCGCTATCGCTTTTTTCGCGACTACGATGGATGTTATTTTAGCATAGTTTATCAATCATTGCAACCTGCATTTGCGCATACCACTTCTTTTATATGTAGCGTTTGACCAATTGTGTCTGTTGTGCTATAATTTTTAGTTGACAAGCACTTGATAAACAGCGCTTTAACGCATACTTTCAAGATGATATACAGAAAGGCTGATACAATGTCTGGACACAGCAAATGGGCCAATATCAAAGCAAAAAAAGGTAAGACGGACGCAGTACGCGGCAAGATCTTCACCAAGATCGGACGCGAAATTGCCATCGCCGTTCGTGAGGGCGGCAGCAATCCCGATAGCAACTCTAAGTTAAGGGACGTCATTGCCAAGGCTAAGAGCAACAACATGCCTAACGACAATATCCAACGTTCGATTAAGAAAGCTGCCGGCGAGCTTGGGAATGTGATTTACGAGGAGATCACCTATGAAGGCTATGGCCCAGGTGGTATTGCACTCATCGTTGAAACCATCACAGACAGCCGCAACCGTACAGCGAGCGACGTTCGCCATGCTTTTTCCAAGAATGGCGGTTCCATGGGCGTAACAGGCAGCGTCAACTTCATGTTTGATAAGAAGGGCGTTTTAGTGATTGAACGCACCGATGAGACCGATGAAGATGAAATGATGATGACTGTACTTGATGCAGGCGCAGAGGACATGGAAGCCCTCGACGATGCATTTGAAGTTATCACCGATCCAAACGAGTTCTCCGCTATACGCGAAAAGCTCGAGGGTGAAGGTCTCGCATTCCTAAGCGCAGAGGTTCAAATGGTACCTCAGAACACCGTTGTTCCTGCAGATGATGAAGTGCTTACCAAGATGGGCAAGCTCCTTGACATGCTGGATGATAACGACGATGTGCAAAACGTTTGGCACAACGCAGAGTTGCCCGAGGAAGAGGATGAAGATTAATTTATTCCTTAGAACAGGTTCACGTAACGCCTAAATGATATGACAATAGATGAAATGATCCATAAACGCCTTAACGAATATAGTTTCGTTAAGGCGTTTATCTATTTTATGACTCGAAAAAGAAAATATCTGCTAATGTGCCATCTTCATATTTGCTATCTGGATGGGCTAGAATCGCCTCGTACTTTCCTTTGGTGTATTCATTAACGACCCTATCCCAAAAATGGACTGATGGGATGTTTTTGGGATGTCTCTTTAACTGCCATGTACCTTTATGCAAATCAAGCACTTGATAAAATGCTTCCTTGCCAATGCCGCGACGACGGTATTTGTACATGACAAAAAACTCAGCAATAACAAAATCTGTTTTACGGTCCTCAACCACAGAATAGTCGTTAACCATCACAAATCCAGCAAGTTTCTCGTCAACTTGAATAAAATAGGCCCAGCGGTTTTTTTCAGTCCAATAATAATCAAGATATTGATAGCCATAAAGCCCAAGTTTATTGACATCCAGCTGATCATATTGCGAAAATTCATAGTTATACTTTTCGAGAAGATTACTTAATATCTCTCGATCTTCTAATTGAACCGATCTCAATTTCACTGCCATATTAGTTTCTCCCCCTCTTATCATTTATTTCACTATATTGAAATAGCAAAAAACCGTCCATTCGGACGGTTAATGGCTCCCCAGGTGGGACTCGAACCTACAACCCTTCGGTTAACAGCCGAATGCTCTGCCATTGAGCTACTGAGGATTATTTAGAATGCGGCAGCGATCTACTCTCCCGGGCCGTCTCCAGCCAAGTACCATCGACGTGTTAGGGCTTAACTTCTGTGTTCGGAATGGGAACAGGTGGAACCCCTAAGCCATTACCACCGCAAAGGGTGA
>JAAYIN010000026.1 GCA_012523405.1 Clostridiales bacterium | reverse complement strand
TGCAAAACAGCCGTTATCTTACAAAATAGTAGTAAATACATACAAAAATCCACCTTCGAATCAAGTAATTCGCAGGTGGATTTTTGTTGCTATTGTCTTTTGAAAAGACTTCTGCAACAGCCCCTTTGCTCATTCTCTTTTTTAACAAGCAAGAATCCCCCAAGCGCAGGATCAAAACCGCGCTAGGGGGATTTTTGTTTGCCTGCTACACGGGGCTGCGGTCAATGGTTCGTGACCTGCCCTCTTCCAATACGCCTCCGCCGTCCACAATGTAGCGGCGCATCGCACGCTTGGCGACGCTCATGTCGTGGGTGATGATGACGATGGTGTGCCCGCTTTGATGGAGACGGTCGAAGGTCGTTAAGATCTCGTCGCGGCTCTGCTCGTCCAGTGCGCCTGTGGGCTCGTCGCATAAAAGCAGCTTTGGAGAGTAGCAGAGCGCTCTTGCAAGCGCTACACGCTGCTGCTGACCGCCGCTGAGTTCGCAGGGCTTGTGGCTTGCCCGCTTGTCAAGCGCCACGCGCCGCAGCGCTTCCATCGCGCGCCGTGAGCGCTCCTCCTCGCTGATCCCGCGAAGCATCAGCGGAAACGCTACGTTTTCAAGCGCAGTCAGCTTCCCAAGCAGCTGATACCCCTGAAATACAAACCCGATTTTCTCCCTGCGCACCATGCAGAGCGCGTCCCCGTCCAGATGCGAAACATCCACGCCGTCCAGAAAATACGCACCGCTGCTGGGGGTATCAAGGCACCCGAGAATGTTCATCAGCGTGCTCTTGCCCGATCCGCTCGGTCCGACAAACGCGACGTATTCTCCGGGGCGAATGCGAAGATTTACATCATTTAGCACGGGCACTGGGATTTCCTCGCGTTTTGGCGGGTAGGATTTGCTGATTCCCTGCATTACGATCATGCGCTCAACTCCGTTCTTCGTCTGGTATGTAGTATGCCGCAGGCGCAGTTGCGGCATTCCAAAAACAACGGAATCTGTGTAAACTTGTGAAGCATGCATAAAACAATTGCAAACATATGGAAAATCAATTATAATATAATATAGGCATTCAAGAACGATTAATAATGAGCGAGAGGAGCTTTTTCAATGAGCTATCGGCAGAACTATGAAGCATGGCTTCAAGATTTTGTAAATGACGAGGCAACCATTGCAGAACTTACATCCATCGCGGCTGATGAGAAAGAAATAGAGGATCGTTTTTATAAAGACCTCAGCTTTGGCACAGCGGGTATGCGCGGCGTGCTCGGCGCGGGCATGAACCGCATGAACGCATATACCGTCAGGCGTGCAACCCAAGGTCTGGCAGACTACCTGCTGGAGCTGGAGGGCGCTAGGGACCGCGGCGTGGTGATCGCATATGACAGCCGCCGCATGAGCACGGAGTTTGCACTGGAAAGTGCGCTGGTTCTTTGCGCAAACGGCATCAAGACCTATCTGTTTGACGCGCTTCGCCCCGTTGCACTGCTCTCCTTTGGCGTGCGGTATCTGGGCGGCATTGCCGGCATCGTGATCACCGCCAGCCATAATCCGGCGCAATACAATGGCTATAAGGTCTATGGCGAGGATGGCGCGCAGCTTGGACCGGAAGCAGCCACCGCTGTGACCGAGTGCATCAACTCGCTATCCTTCACTGCCGCGAAGATGATGACGCAGGACGAGGCGAAAGCCGCAGGCTTGCTGCACATCATTGGCGATGCAGAGGTGGATGATGAGTACATCCGCCGGGTTAAGACCCTTTCGATCTATCCTGAGGTCGTTGCTGAAGTCGGCAAAAACCTCAAGATTGTATATACGCCCCTGCATGGCAGCGGCAATGTGCCTGTGCGCCGTATCCTGCGAGAGATCGGCATCACCAACGTTAGCGTTGTTAAGGAACAGGAAGCGCCTGACCCCAATTTCTCCACCATTAAGGTGCCAAACCCCGAAGACCCCGATGCATTCAAGCTCGCGATGGCTTTGGCTAATGAAGTCGGCGCGGATGCGATCTTTGGCACAGACCCCGACTGCGACCGCCTAGGCGTTGCGGTTCGCAATAAGAATGGCGAGTTCCAGCTGCTCACAGGCAATCAAATCGGCTGCCTGATGCTCTATTACATCCTTAGCGGCAAAAAAGCACAGGGCAAGCTGCCCGCAAATGGCGCAGTGGTCAAGAGCGTGGTATCAACCGAGCTTGCTCGCGCGATATGCGATGGCTTCGGCGTAGCGCTGTACGATACGCTGACGGGATTTAAGTTCATTGGCGAGAAGATTCAGCAGTTTGAGGATAGCGGCGAGCATACCTTCCTCTTTGGCTTTGAGGAGAGCTACGGCTTCCTGTCAAGTACCTTTGTGCGCGACAAGGACGGCGTGAACGCTTCCATGCTGATTGCTGAGGCGGCTGCTTTCTACAGCACGCAGGGCAAGACGCTGTGCGACGTGATGGACGAAATCTTTGACAAATTCGGCTACTATTTGGAATGCGTGCAGTCAACCACACTTCCGGGCATCGATGGCCTCAAGGTCATGGCTGATATCATGGCCAATGTCCGCAAAAACCCGCCTAAGGAAATCGGCGGCGTGAAGGTGGTGCATGTGCTGGACTTCATGAGCAGCAGCGATCTTGACGTAGCGACAGGCACCACGTCCAAGATGGATTACCCCCAGAGCGACGTTTTGTACTTTGCGATGGAGGGCGGACATTTCGTCTGCGTGCGTCCCAGCGGCACAGAGCCCAAGATCAAGCTGTATGTCAATGTCAACGATAGGGACAAGGCAAAGGCGGAGGAATTGCTCGCAAACCTCACCGCTCAGGCTCAGCTTCTGCTCAAGCAAGACTAAAAAATTAAGCATTTAAAAAATGAGGCGCATCATTTGCCGCCTTGCATTAAACGATCAATGCTCCGTCGAGAAGAGAAATCTTTTCGTCGGAGCGTTGTTTTTTCGTTGGCAGTTTTATCAAACGCTTTGCGTAGATAGATTGTTTATAAACGCCTACTATACTATGGGTGTAGGAAAGGGGCGTGAGAGCATATGAACACGCGACATATCGTTTCAAAACGCGCCATCATCATCACTTTACTCTTGGCAGGGGTGGCGCTGATCACGGCGTTTGGCATATGGATAGGCGGACCGCTGCTGGCGATGCTGGATGATCCGGCGCTATTCCAAGAATGGGTGCAGGATCAGGGCGCGTGGAGCAAAATTGCCTTTGTAGGCGTGATGACGCTGCAAGTCGTGATCGCATGGCTGCCGGGTGAACCGCTGGAGATCGGCGCGGGGTATACGTTTGGATTCTGGGAAGGCACGATGCTTTGCATGCTTGGGATCGTGATTGGAAGCGTGCTCGTATTTGCCTTGGTACGCAAATACGGCAGAAGCCTGATCGCTTTGTTTTTTTCCATGGACAAGATCGACAACATGCCGCTGCTTCAAAATCCCAAACGCCTCACGCTGCTCAGCTTCATTGTTTTTTTGATCCCAGGTACGCCAAAGGACATCCTCACCTATTGCGTGGGGCTGACGCGGATGAAGTTCACCACATGGCTGTCCATCGCAGGGATTGCGCGCATTCCATCCGTCGTTACCTCCACCTATAGCGGGCATGCGCTGGGCGAACAGCAGCAGACGGTTGCTTTGATTGTGCTGGCGGGGACGATCCTTCTGAGCGTGTGCGGCATTTTGATTTATCGGCGCATGGAAAGTCCTGCAAAGGGGTGCGCGCCATGAAGACGATCTATATTCTGCTCACCAAAACGAGCACGATGATATCCAAGATGATCCGCGCTGTCACGCATGATGAATATACCCATGTCTCCATTGCGCTGGACAAAGAACTGCATGAGCTGTATAGCTTTGCACGCATACACAGCTGCACGCCGCTGCCTGCCGGACTCGTGCAGGAGAATTTGCAAACCGAGGTTTATGCACGCAATGGAAAATCGAAATGTGCGCTTTACCAAATGATTGTCACAGATGAACAATTTGACTTTATTCAAACGACAATACGTAGTATGATGGACTTGAAGGATGAGTATCACTATAGTGTCCTTGGACTTTTGCTATGCAAACTGGATTTTGTGCACGATCGCCACAGTCATATGTTTTGCTCGCAATTCGTCTCCAAGCTGCTGGAGGATTCGGGTGCGGTAACGCTTCCCAAACCATCCTCCCTCATGCATCCGATCGATTTTACGCGGATTACGAAGCTGCATTGCTGCTACCGCGGCACGATTCACGGCTGCATCGCGTGGCATGAGCACAGCGATGATGTGCCCCGACTCTCCAGTACATCATTTGCACGGTAATAAATATTGAGGTGATGACGTTGCAAACAC
This sequence comes from Clostridiales bacterium, assembly GCA_012523405.1. GTDB lineage: Bacteria > Bacillota > Clostridia > Christensenellales > Aristaeellaceae > Limiplasma. The sequence continues at coordinate 92,637 of JAAYIN010000026.1, read as the reverse complement.
ATATCCTAATCGTGGACGACGAACCGGGCGTGGTTTCGCTTTTGAAGGATTATTTTGAAATGAACCACTACCGCGTGAGCACTGCGCTAAGCGGCGCGGCTGCATTGGCACGCGTGAGCGAATCACCAGATATCATCGTGCTGGATGTCAACATGCCAGACATGGACGGGCTTACCGTTTGCCAAAAGATTCGCGACTACGTGAGCTGTCCCATATTGTTTTTATCGGCACGCGTGGAGGATGAGGACAAAATCCGCGGCTTCATGGCAGGCGGGGATGATTATATTACCAAGCCGTTTTCGCTTCAGGAAATGGGTATGCGAGTCCTTGCACACCTGAGGCGCGAGGAGCGGAAAAACGCCACCGCGAGCGTGCGTTTCGAGGATGATTTGGTGATCGACTACACGGCGCGCACGGTCTGCACGACGGCGCATGAGGAAATCCCGCTGGCGAAAATCGAGTACGAACTGGTCGCGTTTTTGTCGATGAATCGCGGGCAGGTCTTTGATAAGGAACGCCTGTATGAATCGGTTTGGGGCTACGATGCGGAGGGCAATAGCAGCGTGATCGCGGAGCATGTGAAGCGAATCCGCGCGAAATTCCGTCAGGCGAATGTGCAGGACTATATTGAAACGGTTTGGGGGGTGGGCTACCGATGGAAAAAGTGAGGCGCACAAAGAGGTTCAAACGCAAGCGCGAGCGCAAACATCTCATCCGTAACCTGCCCATCAAATGGAGCTTCATGCTGTATGTGATCAGCTGCGCGATCGTCGCGGTGGTGCTGATCATGTTTGAGTTCGTGTTTTTCAGCACACTGATGGATGATCTGTGGCGCGAATACGAGCCGTATAGCACCCAAATCGAGCATTACTATTCCACGTATGACAGCTCGATCATCTATAGCTATACGGTGTTGGAGTCGGATCTGGTGATGATCTACGACGAATACATCCAAAAATACGAGCTGTATAATATGCTGCAAGTTCTGTTTGTGCCCGTGCTCAGCTTTCTGTGCATCATGGCGACGGGCATCCTGTTTTACAATCGTAAGCTTAGGGAGCCGCTTGGGCTGATCGAGGACGCATCGGGCAAAATCGCGGCGGGCGATCTGGATTTCCAGCTCACCTATGACAGGCAAAACGAGATGGGACGGCTCGTCACTTCCTTTGAGATCATGCGCCGCGCCCTCGTCTCCAACAACAAGGAAATGTGGCGCAAAGTTGATCAGCGCAAATGCCTGAATGCCGCCTTTGCGCACGATCTGCGCACCCCGCTCACCGTTCTTCGCGGCTACGTCGAGTACCTGCAAACCTACGTCCCGCAAGGGCGCGTTACCGAGGAGAAGATCGCATCCACAACCGATGTGATGCACGCCTACGTCACCCGCCTTGAGGGATACACCACCAGCATGAGCATGGTGCAAAAGCTAGAAGAGGCGGAAATGAAGCCCGAGTTCATTGACTTCGACCTTCTGACCCAGCGCCTTAAAAGCACCGCCGACATCCTTTGCCGCGCCAACACTTTGCATTTCACTGCTCAGGGCAGCGGCACTGTCTGGACTGATATCGATATTGTCTCCCAAGTGCTCGAAAACCTCGTCTCCAACGCCTCACGATATGCCAAGACCGCCATCCGCGTCCACTGCCATATCAACCAAGATCATTTCCTTGAGCTAATTGTCTCCGATGACGGCGAGGGCTTCCCCGATGCACTCCTACAAAAAGGCATCGCCCCCTATTCCCGCCTCAACGACAATGACATCCATTCCCAGCACTACGGTCTGGGTCTATACATCTGCAAAACACTCTGCACCAGCCACGGCGGTGACCTCACCATTGAGAACGACGGCGGCGCAAAGGTTGTGGCCACGTTTGAAGGGTGAGGGGGGACGTGGATGGGTACGAGGGGGACGAAGGGACGTTGAGAGGCGGCTTTTGTGACAAAAGTCCGCATAAGAGGGCGACAGCCCAAACCCTCCCGAAAAACGGATCATCTGGTCAAGGGTAAATGATGATTGAAAAACAAAGACTTCTGCAACAAAAATCACCTGCGAATTAGTTGATTCGCAGGTGATTTTTTGTTTATAAAAGTAAAATAATGGGTTTGTGGTAATGAAGTGAGCGAAGCTCCCCTGCCGTATCCCTTACTTCAAATAAATGCCCATCATAAAGCCCATTTGTCCATCCACTAGCACATGCGCCCATTTTTCACTGTAGCCCATGACGGTTACGGCTGTGCCGTTGGCATACTGCCCGAGGGATTCGGAGCTTGTGGAGGGTTCTTGGCGGAGGTTGAGGTGACGGGTCGGCGGAGGATTGCTTACGGTCATGATAGGCATGGCGGATGCAGGGGGATTGCTGGGGTTAATGTCCAAAAAGATGGATTTTACATAGCCAAACAGCGTACCGATTGATACGTACGTCCACACGCCGTCGGACGGAGACTCGATGGATACCCTTGCGCCGTTGTAGTACTTGCCAAGCGACTTTGAGGTTTCCGATTTATCAGCGCGGATATTCAGCCTGTCAGCTGGATTGGGGTTATTGATGGCTGCACCATAATCATCAATCGGATAGGTGAACTCGCCGATTGGGTGCGTGCCTGTTGGGCCTGTCCAAGTGCTGCTGGAGCTGGCGGATGTGCTGGGGACGCTTGGCGCAGCCGTGACGGTAGGCTTACTTGTAGCACTGCTTGCGGAGCTGGTTGTGGGGTTGCTAAAGGAATAAACGCCATTGGGATCAATCGGTGTTGCGGGCATGAACCCCGTTTTGCCATTGACTCGTACGTGATAAAAGTCCTCCGCCACGCCGAGCACTTGCAGCTGAGTGCCTGGGATACAACTGCTGTCAATGCATTTGGAGGAGGTGGACTGCGCCTCAAATAGGTATAGCGTACCGTTGCCATTGGGGATGGTCAAAGTTGGCATATTGGGCGTAATCGAGCCGCTTTTCTCGCTGCGGATAAGGTATGTGTTTTGCATATAGCCTTGCAAAGTGCCGATGCGCACCTTGTTCCAGCCGTTTTTGCCAACTTCAAGCACAGTAACCGAAACGCCGGTGTAGTATTTGCCAAGTGAAATGGCACTAGTACTTGCGCTGGTGCGCAAATTCAGGCGATTGGTGGCATGCTTGTTGTTGACGATGGCGGTGATGGTAGTGCCGCTGGCAGCGTTGCCCACGGTTAAGTACTTGGCCATGATAAAGCCAACGGAACCGTTGTTATAATCAACATAGTACCATGTGTTGGAGGGCTGACCGATCACGGTTACCTTCGTGCCATGCGATAGCTGCATGGTGGAGCCGCTCGCTGTATCAGGGCTCGTGCGAAGGTTCACTTTCCCGCTGGTGCTGTTAATCGTGCCGATGGGCTGCATGCTGGCGACGGGGGTTGCGGAGAAATTCTCCGCTAGCACATATCCGCCTGACCCACCGGGAAAGACCTTCATCCACTCGTTGCCGAGCTGATCATAGTCATAAGTGCAGGAGGTTCCTGAATAATAGATGCCGCATACTTTGGAGGATGCATTTGGTTCTTTCCTAATATACACCTTGTCGGAGGTCTTGCCATCAAGATAGCCGGTGCCAACGGGCTGCTGATAAGTGTTAGCGCCAGCGAAGGCAGTGGCGGTGCTAAGGATCAATGCGCATAGGATCAACCAGGTGATCATCTTTTTCATCATGTCGATATCCTCTTTTCATTTGTGAACAAGCATTGAAAAACCCGATTGGTTTGCAAATGAGCGGGTGTTTTTTCGTTCATATGGTAAACGAGCCAAGTTGTTACTTTCTTCCCATTTGTAACAAATAATCAAATTGCTTTTGCGGTTCATTCATTCATCAAATATTTGGATAGATAGGGGTTCTTGTTGACTTCCTTCATCAAAGATATTATGATAAATTCATTGGCTTATGCCATTCAAATCCAAACCATGGGAGAAATATTAAATGAAGAAAACAAACGTAGCGCATCGGGTCGCGCTTGGCAGCATGCTAACCGCGCTGATGCTGACGCTTGGCTATGTGGAAAGCCTGATCCCCTTGGGTGTGGCGATTCCCGGTATTAAGCTGGGGCTGTCAAACAGCGTGCTGATGTATGCGCTGTATATAATGGGCATCAAGGAAGCGCTGGTGCTGATGGTGCTGAAAGTGGTGCTGTCTGGGCTCATGTTTGGCGGCGTAACGGCGATGATGTACAGCCTTGCAGGCGCGGTGCTGAGCATGATCGCGATGATCTTGATTATGAAAGTGCCAAAGGTCAGCGTGATCACGGTGAGTATGATCGGCGCGGTATTTCACAACGTGGGACAAGTCGTGCTGGCGATGATGATTCTCAATACCAGCAAGCTGCTGTATTATTTGGCAGTGCTGATGGTCGTCGGCATTTTTACGGGTATGCTCACAGGCATTGTTGCCAATTCTGTCATGAGAGCGCTTGATAAGATATCCACCAACCATCGTTGAATGTAAGAATCGAGGAAACCATATGAAGCATAATATTGGTGATGTTGCACGCACGCTCGGCATAACGCCTAGTGCTTTGCATTATTTCGAACGCGAAGGCATCATCAGTCCAACAAAGGAAGAAAGCGGACATCGCACCTACACCGATTTTGAAGTGTTTAGGCTGATGTCCTATATGAAGTACCGCGCGATGGGCGTGTCGGTGAAGGAAGTGTCCAAGCAGTTCTCGCTCACGGGGGATACATTGCCTGAAATTTCGCAGCGGCTTGCCCGAAAGCGGGAGGAAGCGGCGAAGAAGGAAGAGAATTACCGCATGATGCAGGAGGGGATCAAGTGGTTTGAGGACTCGATTGAGCGCATCCCTCAGCATATGGACGAGTTCGATGTTTGCTACAGCCCAGAGGTTACGCTCCTTGATACCCGCCCCGATGGGCTGATCCCTCAAGATGCCGACGTTTGCAAGACATTCCAGTCGTGGCTTGAGGATATGCCGCTGACCAGAATCAGCATTGCCTTGGATCAAGATGGGGTTGCGTTTATGGCGCAGGCAAAGCCGGGGCTGGTGACCGCGGAGGACGCATGCGGCCAGCGAATGATTCATTTACTGCCCTCCATTTCGCTGCACACGATTTTATATATGGGCGATGACATCGTTGATAACCCGCATCAGGCTTTTGCGGGCGTACTTACGCATCTGCAAAAGCATCACTTCACCCAAAATGCTATGGCGTTTGGGCATGTGCTGGTGGTGGATTGCAGCATGGGCAAGCGCAGGATTTACCTTGAGGTGTGGGTGCCGTTTAACGCATTTGAGTAATATTTATCTGAAAGCACTGATTTCAGTGCTTTTTTTATATGGTAAATTTCGATCACTTGATAACAATGCTGGATACAAAGCCTGTAAATCAATAGTAACTATAGGTTCATTTCGAAAACGTTTAACGATGTGATGGAAATGCAAGTAAAGTGCCTTGGTGTAAGGATTTGCTCAGAGCTGCGATCGAGGTTTCGATAAAATTGCGCAAATTTACGAAATCGATTTTCGCTCAGCAAATATGTGAATATACCCATAGAACCGCCATGTGACAATGGGCACAATACACGCTGTAAGTATTGATAAACAAGGGTTTGATGGAGAACGGACGGCGGGATGCGAGTATCCGATTTCATTTGATATTTCCCCTTGCGTCCAAAGTTACTTTAGGTGTTAAAATAATAACAGTGCGGTTGATAAAGAATTGTCAACCGAAAAATGAAACGGAGGAACATACAATATGCAGAAATTGAACCGCAACATGGCATTACTGCTTAGCTTGCTGATGATGCTCACCCTATGCCTGCCCGCAGCAGGCTTTGCAGCCGCCGGCGTTTACGAAGGCAGCGGAGACAGCCTGATCGGCGGCGTTGACGCGATCACAGTTCAGGTCACACTGGACGAAGCTGACGCGATCATAGGCATCGAAGTGATCCTAAACAACGACACCCCCGGCATTTCTGATCCCGCAATCGCAGGCATCCCCGCAGCGATCGTTGAGTATCAGAGCATCGAAGTGGATGCTATCGCTGGTGCAACCATGACTTCTGACGCTATTGTGGCAGCTGTGGAAGCAGCGTTGGTAGCAGCAGGCGTTAACGTTGACAACTACAAGGTTGAAGTCGTGAAGGAAGTTGTCAAAGAAGCAGACGTAGAGATGGAAGCGGACGTTGTGATTATCGGTGCTGGCGGCGCAGGCCTTGCAGCAGCAGTCACCGCTCACCAAAACGGCGCATCCGTTATCGTACTTGAGAAGCTGAACAAGGTTGGCGGCAACACCATCCTTGCAGGCGGCGCACTCAACGCAGTTGATGACCGCAGCGAAGTCGCTGTAGCCAACGATGACTCCGTTGAATGGCATTATACCCAGACCATGAACGGCGGCGACAATGAGGGCGATACCCTTCTTGTGCACACATTGGTAAGCAATGCATGGGACGGCGTCCAGTGGCTCAAGGAGCTCGGCATGGGCTTCCAAGAAGGCACTTTCACCGTTACAGGCGGCATGTGGCCTCGCGCTCATAAGCCCTCTGATCCCGTCGGAACAGGCTTCTTCAAGACCTATATGAACTATATCGACAATAATGAAAACATTGAAGTGATGCTAAACACCACGGCGGACGAAATCACTGTTGACGCAGATGGCCGCATTGGTGGCGTGATCGCAACGGGCGAAACCGGCAACACCATTGCGGTGAAGGCAAATAACGGCGTAATCGTTGCAACAGGCGGCTTTGCGAAGAACGTAGAAATGCGTGTAGAGCATAACACCATCTGGGCAGACCTTGGCGAGAGCGTTCTGTCCACCAACCATACCGGCGCAACAGGCGATGGTATCGTGATGGCAGAAGCGGTTGGCGCAAACCTCGTGCAGATGGGCAATATCCAGCTCCTGCCCCTAGGCGATCCTGTTACAGGCAGCCTGTCAGGCAATATCGAGCAGGACGTTGAAAAACGTATCTTCATCAACAAGGAAGGCAATCGCTTCGTTGATGAGGGCGAGCGCCGTGACGTCATGACCTCCGCACTCTTTGAGCAGACGGATAACTACATGTGGATCGTTGTTGATTCTCACTCCTACCCCACAGGTGATGTGAAGAACAACTTCAATGAATCCGCTGACGAGCTGGTCGCAGCTGGCCGCGCTGTGAAGGGCGAAACCATTGAAGAGCTGGCTGAGAACATGGGCGTTCCAGTCGAAAACCTCGTGGCAGCAGTGGAAGATTTCAACGCGCATGTTGAGACGAAGGAAGCGGACGCTTTCGGCCGTACACTCTACTCCGAGAAGCTGGACATGGGCCCCTTCTACGCAGGCGCTCGTGTGCCCACCGTTCACCACACCATGGGCGGCATCCAGATCAACGTTGATGCACAGGTCCTGAATGTGAATGGCGATGTGATTCCCGGCCTATATGCAGCTGGCGAAGTCACAGGCGGCATCCATGGCACCAACCGCTTGGGTGGCAATGCACTGACCGATATCCTCGTATTCGGACGCATCGCAGGCGAAAGCGCAGCGGAAAGCAAGTAATCATATCTGAGTAGGATATAGCGAAAGGGAGACGCGTTTGCGTCTCCCTTTTGAGTATTCTGCAATAATTGCCAGACAAATAATTGGATTGGATTCTTCAAAACATTCCCCATCCCCAAACAAAGGGTTTCAGGGCAATCAAGTGAGCGAAGCTCCCCTGAGCAGGGTCATAGGGGCGGCAGCCCCTATTCATCCCTCCCGTCCCCCTACTGAGATATGAGTGCGCGGCCTACACCTGTGAGGGTCAAGGCGGGGCAAGATGCGGGGAGAAGGACGCTTGTGCCGGCGGAGAGGGGCATTACATCGCCTTCCCAGCTAAGCAGCAGGCTTGAAAGTGCGGTGAGCATGCGGAACCCCTTGGGGTTTGGTGCGAGTGCGCATTCGCCGTTGACCAAAGCGCAGCTCAGCTTGAAGGCGGGCACGTCAAGGAGGGTTGTGACTTCGTTGTTGCCGCTCTTTGGCATGACGGCACGCGAGCCTAGCAAAGCGGGGTCGATGACATCAAGGGATTGCTGGATGTGCAGGGGACGCTTCTCGCCCTTGTCGTTGGTGCGGTTAAAATCCCATAGGCGATAGGTAACGTCGCTGGACTGCTGAATTTCGTAGAGCAAAATGCCGCCGCCGATGGCGTGTACCATGCCGCTAGGCATGTAGAATACATCGCCTGCTTTGACCTGAACGCGCTGGATCATGGGCTCGACATCCTCGCCGCTGTGGAGCGCCTTGCCAAGCATCTCTAGGGTTACGCCGTCTTTGATGCCGTATAGGATGGACGCGCCTTCCTCGGCGTGAAGGATGACCCAGGCCTCGGTCTTGCCAAGCTTGCCCTCGTGCTCGCGTGCATAGACATCGCCGGGATGTACCTGAACGCTGAGCGAACCTTTGGCAGCAAGCAATTTGAGAAGCAAGGGAAATTCATCGTCTGCGAAATCGCCCATGATGCCCTTGCGGTTCTTTTGGACAAGGGAGGTGAGGGTTTCGCCGATGCTGGTGACGCTTTCAAGGTCCTTGATGGCGCTGATCTCCAGCGCCTCGCCTGTGCGGTCATCGGGAATGGGCTTTTGGTATATTGTGCGCAGGGTGTCCGCGCCCCATGGCGTCATTTCGCCATGGCGGTATGCGGGGAACATGCGGATGGGCAGCATGGGACAGTCATCGGATAGCGGCGTTTCAAAGCAGGTGTACTTGACATCCGAATCATCAAATGTAATGCCGCCTACCTCGCGGAGCATTTCGCTTGTGTAGAGCTGAATCATGGGCTCCTCCTCTTGGCATACATCGATGCGAAGGCTGTCGTAGCCAAGGGTGAGCGCTTCTTGTTTAATGAAGGTCAAGGCACGGCTGGCAACCCCTGTCCCGTAAAAGCTGGGCGCGATGGCAAAGCGGTGCAGGGTTGCGGGGCTGATGCCGTAATGCCATGCGAGCTGGCTGTATTCGGCGTCATCGACGGCTGAGAGGACGAAGGTTGCGACCAGCTGATCGCCATCGTCCATGCGATAGAGGTGACGACCTTTGATGTCCGCTTTTAGTATCTGGGTTGTGGGGTAGACATTCAGATCCCATTGCGTTAAGCCGCGAGACTGCATGTCTGTGATCACCTCTTCGTAGAAGTTACATACCAGTTCAAATGCGTCGCTTTTGACCCTCGAAAAACAAATGCTCATCAAGCTTCCTCCGTATACATCTGGTAGAGTTGACAGTACTTACCGCCCTTTTTCATGAGTTCTTTATGTGAACCGCTTTCCTCAATGCCGTTTTCGGTCAGCACCAAGATGGTGGTGGCATTGCGGATGGTGGTGAGTCTATGAGCAATGGTGAATGTCGTGCGTCCAACCGATAGCTCTTCCAGTGACTTTTGAACCAAGCGCTCGCTCTCGTTGTCCAGTGCGCTGGTAGCTTCGTCAAGGATGAGGATGGGCGGGTTTTTGAGGAACACGCGAGCGATGGAAATGCGCTGCTTTTGGCCGCCTGAGAGCTTCACGCCGCGTTCGCCGACAAAGGTGTCATAGCCATTGGGCAGCTCCATGATGAAGTCATGTGCGCCCGCTTGTTTTGCGGCGGTTGTGACAAGCTCAAGGGTCGCGCCGGGCATGCCGTAGGAGATATTCTCCATGATGGAACCGCTGAACATGTAGACATCCTGCTGCACCATGCCGATGCTCTCGCGTAGGCTGCGCTGGGTGAGACGGGTGATGTCCTGACCATCAATTAAGATGCGCCCGCTGGTGACGTCGTAGAAGCGGGGGATGAGGTTTGATAGGGTGGTTTTGCCGCCGCCGCTTGGACCGACCAGCGCGATGCGCTCGCCTGCCTTTACTTGCAGGTTGATATCGCATAGCACCGACTTTTCGTCGTCGCTGTAATGGAAGCTCACGTTTTCAAAGGTGACATCGCCGCGCACGTTAGCAAGCTCGGCGGCATCGGGAGCATCCTTGATGTCGGGCTCTTCGTCCATGATCTCGCAGAACCGCTCAATGCCCGTCATGCCGCGCTGGAACTGCTCGGTGAATTCCACGATGCGGCGAATGGAGGTGAGCAGCGTGCTGACATAGAGCAGATAAGCCATGTAATCAGGCGCGGTGATCGTTCCGTTGATCAAAAAGAGCGCACCGACAACGACAACCATAATGTACATCAAGCCGTCAAATACACGCGTTGTCGTGCCAAAACCGCCCATGAGGATGTAGGTTTTTCTCTTGACGCGGACAAAGTCGATGTTGCCCTTTTCAAACTTTTCCATTTCAACATGCTCGTTTGCAAAGCTCTTGACCACGCGAATGCCAAGCAGGCTGTCCTCAACCTGTGAGTTGATCTCGCCAACAATGTGGCGGCTTTCCTTAAAAGCAGAACGCATGCGCTTGTTAAAGAAGCGGGTGAAGATGAGCATGATCGGCAATATGGCAAAGATCAACAAGGTGAGGATGGGGTTTATCCCTACGAGAATGATGAAGGGGACAGTGATCTTAATAGCCGCGATGAAGAACTCCTCGGGGCAGTGATGCGCAAACTCAGTGACCTCAAAGAGGTCTGAAGTAATACGCGCCATGATTTGACCGACCTTAGCGTTGCTGTAATAGGCAAAGCCGAGCTTTTGCAGGTGAGCAAATAGGTCGCGGCGCATATCGCTTTCAATGCGCGTGCCCATAATATGTCCACGGGATTGCATGTAAAAGATCGCCATCGCATCAATGATGCGCAGCACGATATAAATCATGCCAACGCGCAGCACATACTCCACGGTGAGCGATGCCATATCGGTGGTGGCGAAGGTGGTGATGTTGCGAACGATCAGTGGCAACACAAGCTCGCAGATGGTTGTCATTGCCGCGCAAAATAGATCCAAAACCAAAACGGGAATGTACTTCTTAAAATAAGGTAGGAATCGCGCTATCAATGTCGATGTTTTCATAGTGCGGTTGGATTGCTGCATGAGAACGGTACGCTCCTTTTGTATTAATTTGAGACGCTGGGGTTTGTCAGCGTGGTTTGGCGCAGTAGGATTGTCACGTCCTCTGCATGTGATTGCGGGCAGGTGACGGCATACGCCACCCCTTCGCCCTGACTGAATATACATAACTGGGTATCATTATCCATGCGTGCTGCGCTCATGCCGCCAAGGGTATAGAGCTTGCCGCTTTGCAGCGAATAATCAGAGGAACTGAGAAGCGATATGGCTGAGGTTGGGCGAATGCTCTCCAGCAGCAATAGGCTGCCATCGTCAAACGTATAGCTAATGGTCACGCGCCGCGCATACCCGCCCTGAAAAGCGGTATCGAATATGCGGGATTTTTGCATGGATAGCTCGCTTCCGTATAGCGTGAGCACAGGCGCATCAAAGGTGTCGGCGATGGACTGCACATTGCTGTCGCCCGGGGACTCGATCGCATGCATGGGCATGTCGATTTTAGCCTCTGTGGGCGCAGGGGCGGCATTCTTAACCTCCTCGGAAGGCTCGCCAAGGAGCAAGAAGAGGTAGATGAAGACCAGTCCGACCACCAGCATGACGGTTGTTAGGATGATCTTGAGGACTCGCTTGATACCAGACGGCTTCTTTGCGGCGGTGACATCGTCCGTGACCGGCATTTGCTCGGGCAGCACATCGCGCGGCTTTTGCTTGCCCCCAATGGCTGATTTTTTGGGAGAAGGCGCAACTTGGGGCATGCCCTCAGGCCTTGCTCTGTTTCCTGATGGTTGATTTGGTTGCAATATCGGTACTCCCTTTCGGTGTTATGACTTTTGAGGAATGGGATAGCCGTCTTTTGACAGCAGTTCGTCAAGCCAAGACGTTTCGCCGCTCATCTGCCGATCAAAGGCGTTGTAGAAGGCGGCATAGAGCGTATGGCGCTGATCCTGCGGCAACGCAAGATCGCTGTGGATGTTAAGCAGAATATGATTCGCAGGAGCTGCAAGCAGCTGCGGCGCTTTGCTATCCATGGTGAACCCAAAGATCGAGCGCATGTAGACATTGCTTCCGCGCAAAAATAAGTCGATAAACTCTCCCGCAAGGCGTGTGAGGTAGCGCTTTGTAAAGGTACCCGCGTCAGCGGCGAGGGCGAGACAGCGCTCCAGCTGCGGATGCGAGAAAAATTCCGTGCGCATTGCCTCTGCCTTGGCATTGCTGAAATCCTCGGGGGTGAGGTAGAGCTGGTAGAGGTAACATTTGATGACGGAATAATCTGCGTTTTTAGCATCACGCTCATGTAATCTGCCCAAAAAAAGCAATTCTTCTGCAATTTCAAGGCAGTCAGGATATTCTTTTTCTGCATTTGTGAGAATGTCCAGCTTTGCTTTTGGGTTTTTGGCTTGGCTGGCTTTGGTGATCGCGTCAAGCGCACCCTTGGGTAAGGGCTGGTGCTGCGGTGCACTTAGAGATTGACCGCAATAGGGGCAAAACGTTGCGCCCTCTAGGGTAGCGGGCTTTTGGCATGCGGGACAAATGCGTGTGGTTGTCGTGCTCATGATCATGCACCTCCATCTCAAATATGATACGGCAGTGGATGGGGAAAGTCAAGAAAACATCCTAGTTTGCGGGTGGCTGAAATATCCTTCTTCCAATAGAACGTCTTGCTTGACAGTCCTTTGAAGTCCATAGTACAATAGGATGTTGTACTACGTATTAAACTATTTAGCTGTAAAGAGAGGAACAAGCCTTCATGACCCCATCAGAAACAACAGCGGAAACCTACACGGAAATTAACAGGCGCCGCACCTTTGCCATCATCAGTCACCCTGACGCAGGTAAGACAACGCTGACGGAAAAGCTCCTATTATACGGGGGCGCGATTCGTCAAGCGGGCAGCGTTAAGGCGCGCAAGGCGGAGCGGCACGCCACAAGCGACTGGATGGAGATTGAGAAGCAGCGCGGTATCAGCGTTACTTCCTCTGCCATGCAATTCGAGTTTGATGGCTTCCGCATCAATATTCTGGATACCCCCGGTCACCAAGACTTCAGTGAGGATACCTATCGCGTGCTCGTTGCGGCTGACGCTGCGGTCATGCTGATTGACGCTGCAAAGGGCGTTGAAGAGCAGACACTCAAGCTCTTTAAGGTTTGCCGCCTGCGCAATATTCCGATCTTTACCTTCGTTAATAAGATGGACCGTGCTGCAAAGGATCCCTTTGAGCTCATGGAGGAGCTGGAGCAGGTGCTCGGCATTCGTTCCTGCCCCATGAACTGGCCCATCGGTGTGGACGGCGACTTCCAAGGCGTCTACCAACGCAAGAGCGGTGAGGTGCTGCTGTATTCAGGCGGCAACCACGGCATGAGCATGGCAGAGGAGCTTTGCGTGAAGCTGGGCACCCCTGAGGCGGATCAAGCGCTCCAAAAGCACTACCGTGATCGCTTGGAGGAGGAAATCGAACTGCTTGATATCGCAGGCGATGCCTTTGATAAGGAAGCAGTGCTCTCGGGACAGCTCACCCCCTTGTTCTTTGGTTCTGCTGTGACCAACTTTGGCGTTGAGCCATTCTTGGAAGCATTCCTCAGCATCACCCCTCCGCCGCTTTCCCGCATGTCGGATATTGGCGAGATGAAGCCCACGGATGATAATTTCAGCGGCTTTATCTTCAAGATTCAGGCGAACATGAACCCCGCACACCGCGACCGTTTGGCGTTTTTGCGCATTGTCAGCGGCAGGTTTGACAAGGGAATGAACGTGTATCACTCGGGCATGGATAAGATGCTGCAGCTCAAGCAGCCTCAGCAGTTCATGGCAGATGAACACGAAGCGGTCGAAACTGCGTATGCTGGCGATATCATCGGTCTGTTTGACCCCGGCTGCTTCAAGCTTGGCGATACGCTTGCAACAGGGCAGAAGATTCGCTTCTCCTCCATCCCCGTATTCGCGCCCGAGCATTTCGCAAGGGTTCGTCCCGAGGATAGCATGAAGCGCAAGCAGTTCCAAAAGGGCATTTTTCAGCTGGCAGAGGAAGGTGCAATCCAAACCTTCCGCAGAACCGAAACGGGCCGCGAGGAATTCCTTGTGGGCGTTGTGGGCGTGCTGCAGTTTGAAGTGCTCGAGCATCGCCTCAAAAACGAGTACGGCGTGACGATGCTGATGGATCGCATGCCCTACCGCTATGTTCGCTGGGTCACCAATAAGCCCGTGCCTGTGGAGAAGCTTAGGCTGACCTCCAGCAGCGGCCGCGCATTTGACAGCGAGGAGCGCGAGGTATTGCTCTTTGAAAATGACTGGTCAATCCGTCTCGCGATGGAAAACAATGAAGGATTGGAGTTGGCAGAAACTGCAACTCGTACTGTATATGAATAACAAACAGATGCGGGCGTCCATTCCCCGCGCGGGGGTGCCTCCTGCAATGTGCTAAGCATTCATTAGCGGCAGCCCCTCCTCAGGATAACCACACACAGAATGGAAAGAAGGAAATATTAATTTATGATTCGTAACGATATCCGCAACATTGCCATTATTGCCCACGTTGACCACGGTAAGACCACCCTCGTTGATGAGATGCTCAAGCAAGGCGGCGTATACCGCCAAAATCAGCAGGTAGCTGATCGTGTCATGGACTCAAATGACATCGAGCGCGAGCGCGGCATTACCATCCTAGCCAAGAATACCGCTGTTCACTACGGCGATACCAAGATCAATGTTGTTGATACCCCTGGCCATGCCGACTTTGGCGGCGAGGTAGAGCGCGTGCTGAAGATGGTTGACGGCGTACTGCTTTTGGTCGATAGCTTTGAAGGCCCCATGCCCCAGACCCGCTTTGTGCTTGGCCGTGCACTTGCCCTCAAGCTCCCTGTCATCGTTGTGGTCAACAAGGTTGATCGCCCCGATGCAAGATGCGAGGAAGTCATTGATGAAGTGCTCGACCTGTTTATCGAACTAGGCGCGGATGAATCCGCTCTGGATCGCCCAATGGTCTATGCGTCCGCTCGTCAGGGCACCGCAACCCTTGACCTTGATAAGCCAGGCACTGACCTCATCCCGCTCTTTGAAACCATCCTGAGCTATATCCCTGCACCTGAAGGTGACGAGGAAGGTCCTGCGCAGGTGCTGATTTCCACCATTGACTACAATGAATATGTGGGACGCATCGGTGTGGGTCGCATCAGCCGCGGTAAATTAACCGAGGGCATGCCCGTCATCATCTCCAATTACAACACCGGTATCACCTCCAATCAGCTTCGCCTCAACACCCTCTATACCTTCGATGGTCTCAAGCGCATCGAAACCACAGAGGCAATAATGGGCGATATCGTAGCGCTTAGCGGCATTGAGAATATCTCCATCGGCGATACCCTCTGCACCCCTGAGTGCGTGGAGGCCCTGCCCTTTGTGAAGATCACAGAGCCGACCGTTACCATGACCTTCAGCGTCAACAACAGCCCCTTTGCAGGACGTGAGGGCGATTATGTGACCAGCCGCCACCTGCGTGCACGCCTGATGAAGGAACTGCAAACGGACGTGAGCCTTCGCGTGAACGAAACCGACAGCCCCGATGCATTCGAGGTTCGCGGCCGCGGTGAGCTACATCTGTCCATCCTCATTGAAAACATGCGCCGTCAGGGCTATGAGTTCCAGGTCAGCAAGCCGCAGGTTCTCTTCCAAGAGATCGACGGTAAAAAATGCGAGCCGATGGAGCGCATGGTTGCAGACGTACCGCAGGCTGCCGCCGGTGCAGTCATCGAAAAGATCGGTCGTCGCCGTGGTGTACTGGAAGCCATGCATGGTCTGGAGCGCGTACGTCTCGAGTTCCTCGTTCCCTCCCGCGGCTTGTTCGGATACCGCAGTGAGTTCATGACCGATACGCGCGGCGAAGGCGTCATGAGTGCAGTGTTTGATCGCTACGAGCCTGTGAAAGGCGATATCCCCACCCGCAACGCAGGCGCAATGGTCTGCTTTGAGGATGGCGAATCCACCTCCTACGGTCTCTTTGGCGCTCAGGAGCGCGGCTCCTTGTTTGTCGGTCCTCAGACCGCTGTATACAAAGGCATGATCTGCGGACAGAACGCACGCAACGAAGACCTGGTCGTGAACGTTTGCAGACAAAAGCATGTCACCAATATCCGTAACGCTGCTTCCAGCGAGGACAGCTTGCGCCTTGTCGGCATTCATCCCCTGACGCTTGAGGAATGCCTCGAGTTCATCGCGGATGACGAGCTGCTTGAGATCACTCCGCAGAATTTGCGTATGCGCAAGCGCGAGCTTAACCACGAAATCCGTGCACGTGCCCAAAGCCGCGCAAAGAATAACGCCTAACTACAATCCGTCCTTTTGAAAGGAGGAGATACATATGAATCAAAAAATCTTCTCACGCATGTTTGCGCTTTTACTCTGCCTCTGCCTGCTGCCGCTTTCGGCGCTGGCAGTTTCGGCGGAGGATGACATGACGGTTACAAGATCTGATTTTAGCTTGCAAGTGGGGGGGAATGCGGATGCATTCCCCCAAGGGCAGCAGTCCAGCCTTGAGGCATGGGAAATCTACCTAAAGAAGATTAAACTTCAAGGAACGGTTGATACCCAGCGCTTTTTGCAGCCCTTTAGCCGTGTGTATTTTGATGGCGGCTTGTATCTGAAGGATACGATGCGCCTGCCATTTGAGTACGATGGTTATTACAGCTTCCGCTATATCAAATCCCCTGCCTTAGCGGGGTCAAGCGTGCACTTTCAAATGTTCAATTTCTTCGAGTTTATGCTCAAACCTTATTACTTCATGGACGTGAAAACGCCCTATCTCGCGCTACTCATGTACCCCGAAGCGAGCTACATCATGGCGGAAACATTCCTTGCGCCGATTGATGAAGCATTGGCTGGCGAGGGGAGCAGGGAGGTATCCTATGATGCGCTGTATGCGCTGTGCGAGCAGCTGAGCGCAATTGCGTATGAGGATATCGATTACAACCAGATTTACATCTACTTTACCACCATGTTCATCGATCTATACAGCGATGACATGTATTCAGCGGATGTTGTGCTTGAATTCCTGTACTCGCTTGAGAGCACGCTGGAATACCTCGACCCTGAGCAAAAGGGCATGCAGATCACGGTGGACGGCGATGATGAAACCTACACCATTGGAGACACGGTTGTGCTCTCAAAGACCGCGACCAGCGTGAACGTGCATATCCCAACGCCAAACGGCTCTGATATCAGCTTTGAGTATCGCTATACCTCAAAGGATGTCGGCGCAGACCTGTATATGAACTTCACATGGATCATGGATGAGGTGACGCAGGTCGAGGCGGTGCTGGATGCGCAGGATCTCCCCAAAGAGGGCGAAACGGAAGCGATCGGCACAGTGAGCCTGTCGCTTGACGGCGCGCTGAGGCGTGAGAATCCCCTTGCGGGCGACTTTGCCTTCCGCTACAGCCGCGACGCACAGGAGATGCCCTACAATATGAGCCTTGGCATTGACTGGATTCATCCCCAGACGAATGAGCCTGCCCTTACATTGCTGTACAAAGCGGCGATGGAGCAGCTGGACGAGTCCGCGCTTGTGGACAGACCCTATGACAATCAGGAGGATTTCTTCTGCTTGAATGAAAGCTCACTAGCCGAGTATGAAGAGCGATTCGTTAAGTCCATTGCGCTTGCGGTGATGCCCTTTGTGATCGAGCTGCCTGCGGACATTATGGCCGATGCGATCGGTCTGCTCAATGGGGATACCTCACTGCTTATGCTGTTTGGCGTATATTAAAAAGGAGGCGAGAATGTGCAAGACAAGCCTTTGGAGAAAAAGAGCCAAAGCCCGCTTTATCAGCAATTGATGATGCGGCTTAAAAACGATATCATGGCAGGCGTATACCCTGCCGGCGGCCGCATTCCAAGCGAGCAGCTGCTATGCGACACGTACAGCGTGAGCCGCGTAACTGTACGCAAGGCAATGCTTGACCTTGTGCAGGAGGGTCTGCTGGTGCGCCGTCAGGGCAAGGGTACCTTTGTTGCGGATGAGCGCATACAGCGCGATTTGCAGCAGATTACAAGCTTCTCGGCGGCGTGCCGCCAAAAGGGTCATAATGCAACGGCAAAGCTGATTAGCGTGCAGCTGGAAGAGGCGACATCCGAGGACATTGATAAGCTCGGACTTGCGCAGGGCGACCGTGTGCTTGAGATTTGCCGCTTGCGCCTGAGCGACGGTGAGCCGATCATGCTTGAGATCAATCGCTTTCCCGAGCGTTTCAGCTTTCTGCGCGAGGATAATCAGGAGACTTCTTTGTATGAGAAGCTTCAAAAGCATGGCATTATTCCAAGCTCCGCGGTGCATGATATATCACTGGGGTATGCAACGCCGCTTGTCAGTAAACATTTAAACACAGCGCTGGGCTACGCACTTCTTCTGCTTGATGAAGTGGTGCTTGACCAGCATGACGAACCACTGCACCTAAGCCGTCAGTGGATACGGGGTGATAAATTCACCTTCCGTATATAGAGAAAGAGGAAAATAATGAGTAGTAGTGCGAAATTTGCACTTTTTGTTGACTTGGAAAACTGCGGCGCGAAGGAAGCAACGCTTCTAAACGTGCTGGAGAAAGTCAAAATCAGAGGAGACGTGCTCCTAGGTAAGGTCTATGGCTATACGGATCAGTATAGTGACCTGAAGGAAGTTCTCCTGTCAAATACATTTTCGGTGGTACCGAGCCTTAGGTATGGCATTAGCCAGAAGAACAATGCGGATATCCTGCTGGTCATCGATGCGCTCGAAGTCGCGTATACCAACCCGCTGATCGATAGTTTCTGCA
Organism: Clostridiales bacterium; assembly: GCA_012523405.1. GTDB lineage: Bacteria > Bacillota > Clostridia > Christensenellales > Aristaeellaceae > Limiplasma. Next base: position 73,909 of record JAAYIN010000026.1, on the reverse strand, counting down.
TTGTGTCAGGCGATAGTGACTATACGCCGCTTGTAGGAAGGCTCAAGAGCATGGGTAAATTTGTTCTTGGTATTAGCCGAAGCGAGGCCGCGAGCAATATCTTCATCAATGCGTGCAACGAGTTCCAGTTCTTGGAGAACGTTGGCGGCAGAAGCCGTAAGCAAAACGTGAAGAAAAAGGCGAATGCGGACAAAGAACCGCTGGACGAGATCGAGCTTAACAAGCTCCTGGTGAGCATATTGGATGAGCAAACGGACAAGGACGAGCTGTACGCGAGCGAACTGAAAGGAATTTTACTTCGCTTGCGGCCCGACTTCAATGAGAAGTCGTATGGCTGCGCCACGTTCATGAAGATTCTTGAAAAGATGGTCAAACGCTTTGGCACACTCCGCGTAAGAAACGATAATTTTAACGTGATGGTTTCCATTGCACAAAGCAATAAGGAAGCAGAAACCACGGTGCAGCTGAGCATGGACAACTGGCGCGAGGCCGTTGCCGAGCAGCTGGGGCACTATAAGGAAGACGGGTTTGAGCGTATCAACCCAAGCATCCTCAAGGCCGATATTCAGGCAGCCTACCCCGACTTTTCCGAGCGTGCGCTTGGGTTCAAGCGCTTTAGCGATATGCTCAAGGCGCTGGAGAAGGAAGGACTGCTCAAGGTTGAGATGGACGAGCAAAAGACAATGCTCATTCAGGTGACCTAATATCAGTTTCGCTCTTGCCCATAAGAGATAAGGAGGCATTCCTATGTCAAATATTGCAAGCTTCACCCGTGTGGCCGCCGCTAGTGTGCGGGTTCATCTGGGGGATATCTCTGCGAATGAGCGCGAAATTGCATCAGCGATCAAAGACCTTGAATCACAGGGCGCTAAGATCGCAGTATTCCCCGAGCTATGCCTTACCGGCTATACGCTTGGGGATTTGCTGCTCCATGAGCTGGTGCAAAGGGAAGCGCTCGCCGCCTGCGTGCGCCTAGCCGAGGGCACTGGAAAAATGGCGGTGGTCGTTGGACTTCCGCTTTCAGACCGCGGCAGGCTGTTTAACTGCGCGGCGGTGCTTTATGATGGGAAAATCAGAGGCATTGTGCCAAAAACCTATTTGCCAAACGGCAATGAATTCTATGAAACCCGCTGGTTTGTCAGCGGAAAACAGGCAAGCGGCACCGCGGTGATCGCTGGGGAAAGCGTGCCTTTCCGCTCCGAGCTGCTCTTTGATCTGGGTGATTGCCGCTTTGCAGTTGAAATCTGCGAAGACCTGTGGACACCAATGCCGCCGTCCAGCCGCTATGCGATCATGGGCGCGGATATCATCGTGAACCCAAGCGCATCCAATGCGCTCGTGGGCAAGCACCCTTACCGCCGTGAACTGCTCAGCCAGCAAAGTGCGCGCCTGTATGCAGGGTATGCGTACGCATGCGCAGCGTTTGGCGAGAGCACGAGCGACCTCGTGTTTTGCGGATATACAGCTGTGTATGAAAACGGCAGAGCACTGTCCGAAGGCAAGCGCTTCACGCCCACAGGCGGTCAGGCAATTGCAGATGTGGATGTCGGAAGACTGCGCTTTCAGCGCCAACGAAACGGCAGCTACTTCCAGCAGTACGAGGATAATCAAGAGGATATGACAACCGTCGTGCTCTGCGGCGCGGCAAGTCCCAGTGCGGATCAAAAGATCATGAGGACACTTGATCCTCTGCCCTTTGTGCCTACAGGCGCAGATGCCAGCGAGCGCATGGACGAGATCGTGCGGATTCAGACAACAGGGCTGATGACGCGCCTTGATGCAATTGGTTGCCATGATCTGGTGGTGGGTGTGTCGGGCGGGCTTGACAGCACGCTTGCGCTATTGATTGCGGTTCGTGCATACAAAGAGCTTGGTCTTGACCTCAAGGGCATTCACGCCATCACCATGCCGGGCATGGGCACAGGCGCACGCACCAAGAGCAACGCGGACAAGCTGATGGAAGCGCTTGGCGTGAGCAGCAGCGAGATATCGATTGAGAAATCCGTTCGCCAGCATTTCAGCGACATCGGTCACGACGAAAGTACCCACGATGTGACCTACGAAAATGCACAGGCGCGTGAGCGCACCCAAATCCTGATGGACTATGCCAACAAGGTGAACGGTATCGTGCTTGGCACAGGCGACATGAGCGAAATGGCGCTGGGCTTTTGCACCTACAACGGCGATCATATGAGCATGTACAACGTCAACTGCTCCGTGCCCAAGACACTGGTCAAGGGGCTTGTGAAGTACCTTGGCGAGACCTGTTTTGACGCGGTGGTTCGGGATATTTGCATGGATATCATCGATACGCCCATCAGTCCCGAGCTGCTCCCCGTCACGGAGGGCGAACTCAGCCAGCGAACAGAGGATATCTTGGGCGACTATGCGCTGCATGATTTCTTCCTCTATCATATGATGGACAGCGGCAGCGCACCTGATAAACTTAAGCGCATGGCTTCACAGGCGTTTGAAGGCGTATATGACCCAGAGAAAATAGCAACCCAACTGGCGACCTTCCTGCGCAGGTTCTTCACCCAGCAATTCAAGCGTAATTGCGTTCCCGACGGACCTAAAGTCGGAAGCATCGGACTGAGCCCAAGAGGCGATCTGCGCATGCCAAGCGACATGAGCTGGCAGATGTGGAAGGATCATGTAATAAGTACAAAATGAATAATCTGAGCGTCACAAAAGCTCGCTAACGCGATCTTTTGTGACGATTTTTGCACTCCGTCCCTACTCGCTAACGCTCACGGTCGGGACTACGCGTAGGGAACCCTTGCTACGCAAGGTTCCCAAACCACCGCACAATAGACGAGTGAAGCTCCGCTGGTTTCGGATGGCTATCAGAGGAGATTCGCACGTTCATTTCTCGATCCTCAGATACTTCCTTGGGGTTCAGCCTGGAGTATGGACATCCATGCTTTTATTTTTTATAATAATGAGAACCTTTTTCACTTTGCGTTCGTCTTATAGTTGAATCCCATAATAGGGCTTTGTGCAAAGATTCCAATGAAAAAGGAGGAGCGACCGATGACAAGCATGAGTACGATTGAGCCTTGCGATGCAAGTGCCGATATACTGCATGATGAGCAGCGGCGCCCATTTAGGGGGGATTGTGTGGATGCGATGACCTTTCAGACCGAAGCGATGCAACACGAAAGGCTGATGTATCATATCAGCTGGTCGATGCTTGGCAATAATGAGGACTGCGCCGATGCGGTGCAGGATGCATTGATGCGCACATGGCAAAAGAAAGCAACGCTAAAAAGTATGGACAGGTTTAGGCCATGGCTCATGATGATACTGACCAACACCTGCAAGGATATGCTTCGGAAGCGAAAGAAGCAGCGCTTTGTTCCGCTTGAGGACGCAATGGCGGTTGCGCAGCAGGATACGCAAAAGGATTTGCTCCCGCTGATGGAAGCGATTGGTACGCTGAAACCTGAGATGCGAGTGGTGATCACATTGTATTATCTAGAAGGAAACTCCGTGGAGGAAGTGGCAGAAATACTGTCCTTACCAACGGGAACAGTGAAGTCGCGCATGTCACATGCACGTAGAAAACTGAGCATTCTGCTCCAGGACGAATGGGAGGGAGAAGAATGAACGAAAAAGATTTTAGTCGAAAGTTCAGGCAAATCACGCCTGAAGTTCCTCAGGACTTTCATCAGGCGATGAAATCAACCCTCAGCAATATCGTAAGGGATGAACACAACAACCGCGGAGAAATCAAAGTCGGCAGGCGATTCAGCGGACGTACGCTTGCGCTTGCGCTCATGATTATGCTGCTGCTCACCACCGTGGCGATGGCTTTGATGAACTGGACTGTATTTGAGAACATCATTGGCGCAGTGCCGCAAAATGCTTCTAAGATCATGAAGTCCAATCTCGCAACCGTGACGGTCAACAATGTGGAGATCACGATCAAGGAAGCGGGGTATGACGGCATGTCGCTGTACCTTCAGTATAGTCATCGCATGCTGGATATGGATCATCCCGTGGGCGAAGTAGGTGAAGGCGACGGAAAACGCTATCTTACCCAAGAAGACATGCAAGAGTATAGTGATTATAAGGTAGGCTGGTGGATCGACAACATCTGGTTTGATGGGAAGCCTATGGATATGCCTGCCGGCAGTTCGGGGACTACCAACGGCACCGAAGTCAATGGCGAAATCATCGAATCTCAGCTTTGGAGACTCAGCGTGGAAGATGTGTATCTGGATGGCAAGGTGGAAATCTCGCTGCCCATCGGTGAACGTCAAGACAGGAGAGCTATTTACGCAACAAAAAACGAGGATGGTACGCTGCCTTTGCCTGAGGACGGCATGGTCACATTCACCCTTGATACGACCCTTGCGCAAGGCGACATGATCAAGACGCACCCCAATATCCCAACGGAATTCGATACGCTCACGGCCACAGTAAGCGAAGTCGTCTACACGCCCATCATGGCATATATCAATGTTGATGTGGATGTAAAGGATGAGGCTTTGGCGGACTTCATCGCCAGAAATGGCGATGGATTCTATGGTGAAGAAGGTGAGCTGTTTTGGAAATATGGGCCAGCGGATGTTCTGGATGAATGGGGCGTATATAGTCTGGTGATGGTTGATGGGGATGGCAATCTCGTTTTGCCCAATATGCGCGAGGAGTACGGATATATCTACGGCGGATCGGGCTACAGCACGACAAGCTTGGAGTATCTGTTTCCCTATCTAGACCAATACCCCGAAGAAATGTATCTCGTTCAATCCCATGAGGGCGTGCTGGATTTAGATCACAAGATCAAGGTTAAATAGGGCAAGGTTACAAACATATATCACCACAAAAAACAGCAGTGATCGATTTGATCACTGCTGTTTTGAGCTTCGCTCTTTTAATGTTTTCTCGCAATTTAGTCCGGAGGGTACGGTAGGGGAGCTTCGCTCACTTCATTACCCTGAACCCATTATTTGTTCTTATCTATTCAATCCGTTTTTCGGGAGGGTTTGGCGCTGTCGCCCTCTTATGCGGGCTTTTTTCAAAAAAGCCGCCTCCCAACGTTCCCCAACGTTCCCTACCGCTCTTCCCTAAAGTACGCGAGCCCCAGTCCTGCCGGCGGCTGATCCTCACGGCGCTTGCGAAGGCTTGTGATGACGAGCACGACGATGGTGACTAGGTAGGGGAGGGCTTTAAAGATTTCTTGAGTGCTTCTTTCCAGGCCTGGGATATAAAGGTAGAGGATGTATAGACCGCCAAAGAGGAGCGAGCCCCAGATGGCGTTGAGCGGACGCCATCGAGCGAAGATAACCAGCGCAATCGCCAGCCAGCCGCGGTCGCCAAAGCCGTTGTTCATCCATGTGCCTGTGGAGTAGTCCATAACGAAGTATAGGCCGCCAAGGCCTGCAATCGCGCCGCCTGCGCAGGTAGCGAGGTATTTGTAGCGCGTGACGTTAATGCCTGCAGCATCGGCGGTTGCAGCACTTTCGCCAACGGAGCGAAGGTTGAGGCCAATGCGGGTTTTGTAGAGAAACCAGTGTAGAAAAATGGTGAGCGCTAAGGAGAAATAAGTGAGGAAACCGTAGCTGAAGAATAGATCGCCGATGATTGGAATCTCGCTCAGGAACGGAATCTTCGCGCGAAATGCACTTGACGTAACGATGGTGGAGATCTGGCCAACACCGCCTGCGAGCTTTGACAGTGAGCCGCCAAAGAAGTTGCCAAAGCCAACGCCAAAGGTGGTCAGCGCAAGGCCTGTGACGTTTTGGTTGGCGCGTAGGGTGATGGTCAGGACGCTGTAGATCAGTCCGCCAAAGGCTGCGCATAGAAGCGCGCAGACGATAGCGATGAGCATGCCGACAAAGGGAATGGGATTAGCAGCGTACTTCTCATAGAAGAAAGCACCAATGAGGCCTGCGATACCGCCCATGTACATCATACCGGGGACACCGAGGTTGAGGTTGCCCGATTTCTGGGTCATGATCTCGCCGTTTGCACCATAGAGGATAGCAACACCCTGAGTAATGGCTTTTTGCAGGAAAATCAAAAATATACTCATGCTTTTACCTCCTCATGACGCTTGCCACGAAACTCGATGCGATAGTTGATGAAGAACTCGCAGCCAAGAACGAAGAACAGGATGATGCCCGTCATGATCTCGCTGGCGTTTTCATTGAGGCCAAACTGTGTTGCGATTTGGCTGCTGCCCTTTTCCATGAAAACCAGCAAAAAGGCAACGATGAGCATGAAGAAGGGATTGAGCTTGCCAAGCCACGCAACGATGATGGCGGTAAATCCGCGATTGTTCGCGACGCTTGTGGAAATGGTGTGTCCCACGCCGCTCACCAGCAAAAATCCAGCAAGACCAGCGATGCCGCCTGAGATCATCATGGTTCGGATGATGACCCTCTTGACGTTGATGCCGGCGTAATGTGCAGTGTTTTCGCTCTCGCCGACAACGGAGATTTCATAGCCCTGCTTGCTGTAGCGCATGTAGATGAACATCAAAGCGGCGATCACGAGGACGATGATGATAGGGAGGATGTAGCCGTTATCCAAGATGGATGGCAGCCAGCCTTCCTTGGTGCCCTTGTTGATCAAACCAACGCTGTTGGAGCCTTTTGGGTTTTCCCAAAAGATGATGCAAAAGGTAACCAGCTGCATGGCGATGTAGTTGAGCATGAGGGTAAATAGGGTTTCATTGGTATTCCAGTTCGCTTTGAAAATTGCTGGAATCGCGCCCCAGATCATGCCGGCCATCACGCCTGCGAGGAGGGAAACGGTATAGAGCAAAGCGGGCGGGAGCTGGGGGAAGGTAATCATCATACCAGCGGTTGCCAGTGCGCCGACGAGAACCTGACCCTCTGCGCCGATGTTCCAAAAGCGCATTTTAAAGGCGGGGGTGATGGCAAGACCCACGCATAGCAAGATGGCTGCATCACGGAAGGTAACCCACATGCGGCGGGTGGTTCCCACGGCACCGTTCCAAATGCCGCCGTATACGGCGAGGGGGTTCATGCCTGTGAGTCCAAAGATAATGAACGCACATACGATGAGCGAACAGACAACCGCGATCACGCGGATATAGACGTTGCGCCAAAGGGAGTTATCATCACGCTTGACGATATGCATCAAAGGCTCTTTCACACTAACGGTACTCATGCGATTGTCTCCTCCTTTGCACTTTGCTGCTCGTACTGGTCGGATGTCATCAGCAGTCCGACTTCTTCTTTTTTAGCTGTGCGGCCATCCACGATGCCGCTGACCTTGCCGCCTGCCAGTACCATGATGCGATCGCAGAGTGCGAGCAGCACATCAAGGTCCTCGCCAACACAGATCACCGTCACGCCTAGCTTCTTTTGCTGATTGAGCAGACGGTAGATGGCGTGGGATGAGTTGATATCAAGACCGCGAACGGGGTATGCCACCATCAGTACCTGCGGAGCGGACGAAATCTCGCGTCCCACAAGCACCTTTTGCACATTGCCGCCGCTCATGCGGCCAACGGGCCACTCGATATTAGGCGTGATGACTTCAAGGTCTTCCATGATCTGCTGAGCGAGGGAGCGCGGCTGTTTGCGCTGGCGAAAGAAGGAGCGGCCGCCGCGGTAGGTGCGCAGCATCATATTGTCTGTCATGCCCATGGAGGCAACCAGACCCATGCCGAGGCGATCCTCAGGAACGAAGGCAAGGCGAACGCCCAGCTCACGAATCGCAGATGCGTTCATGCGGCTGAGGACTCTTGACTTGCCCTTCTCATCGATATAGGTGATCACGCCGCCTGTCATAGGGCGAAGACCTGCAATTGCCTCCAGCAGCTCTTTTTGTCCGCTGCCTGCGATGCCTGCAATGCCGAGAATCTCGCCGCTGCGCGCATCAAAGGTGGCGTCATCAAGCACTTTTCTGCCCTCGCGGTCGATACAGGTTACGCCGTCTACCTGCAAACGCGACACGGGGTTTACGGGATCAGGACGATCGATATCAAGCACAACCTTCTTGCCCACCATCATCTCGGTGAGGGACATTTCAGTTGCATCTTTGGTATCCACAGTGCCGATGCTCTCGCCCTTGCGCAGCACCGCCACGCGGTCGGACAAGCTGAGCACTTCGGTGAGCTTGTGGGTGATGATGATGATGCTGTGCCCCTGATTGCGCATGTTGCGCAGCACGTCAAATAGCTTGTCGGTTTCCTGCGGGGTTAAAACTGCTGTCGGTTCATCAAGGATCAATATATTTGCACCGCGATAAAGCATCTTTACGATTTCAACGGTCTGTTTTTGGGATACAGACATCTCGTAAATCTTGCGGGTCAAGTCAATTTCAAAGCCATATTTATCCGTGAGCTTGCGAATATCCGCCTCAACGGTTTTCATGTTTAGGCGGAGCTTTCCGGGTAGCCCCAGGATGATATTTTCAGCTGCTGTGAGCACATCAACGAGCTTGAAGTGCTGGTGGATCATTCCGATGCCAAGATCAAAGGCATCCTTTGGCGAGCGGATGACGACCTCGCGCCCATCAATGGTAATCTGACCTGCGTCAGGAAAATAAATGCCTGCGAGCATATTCATCAGGGACGTTTTGCCGCTGCCGTTCTCGCCTAGAATAGAGAGGATTTCGCCCTTGCGGACAGTGAGTTCCACGTTCTCATTTGCGACGACCAAGCCGAAATGCTTCGTGATCCCGCGCATCTCGATCGCATGTTGTTGCTGCATTGTATAGCCTCCATAGGGGTTTTTAGGGGGAGTAAAAAGCAAGAAAACCCTGCTGCCTAGTAGGTCAGGCAGCAGGGCATACAAGTCAGTGATTACTTCTCGGTGATGCCGTCAATGCGGAGCTCAAAGCAAGGAGCGCTGCGTAGTTCGGACTCGTGGAAGTAGCCATCGGAGACAAGCTGATTGCCTTCAAAGCCATAAGCGGTATCAAAGGTTGTGATGGTTTCGCCGCCAACGGTGAAGGTAGCGCAATCAAATACATGCAGTGAGCCGTCAGCCAAAGCTGCTTCTACTTCTGCAACCTTTTCCACTGTGCCGGGAGCAACAGCAGCTTCGTTGATCTCTGTTAGCGCAACAGCGCCGTCAACGTAGCCTTTGCACCAGTCAGAGGGGAATGCTTCGCCAGCTATAACACTCTGCACAGCATAGGTCACATAAGGTGCCCAGTTGTTGGTGCAGGAGGTCAAAGCGTAGTTAGGAGCGGTGGGGATCATGGAGATGTTGTAGCCAACGATCGCAACGCCTGCTGCTTCGCAAGCGGTGGATGCGCCGGTGGTATCAGCATGCTGGCTGATGAGGTTGCAGCCTTCAGCGATAAGAGCTTCAGCAGCTTCCTTCTCAAGGTCAGCGCTTGCCCAGCTGTTGGTGTACTTAACGATCATGGTAGCGGAAGGGCATACGGAGCGAACACCGAGGAAGAAACTGGTGTAGCCGCTGACAACCTCAGCATAGGGGTATGCGCCAACATAGCCAACGATTGCATCTTCAACAGCGATGGTGCCTTCGTCGATCATCTGCTGGAGCTTCATGCCGCCAACAACGCCGCTGACGTAGCGAGCTTCGTAGATGCCGGTGAAATAGTTGTGGGTGTTGTCAAGTCCTGTTGTTGCAGCCTTGGTACCGGTTGCATGGCAGAACTGGATTTCGGGATATTCTTCAGCAGCCTGGAAGAGGTAATCTTCATGACCAAAGCTGTTAGCGAAGATGATGTTGCAGCCTTCTTCGGCCAGATCAACAGCGGCTTCGTAGCAAGCTTCGGATTCGGGAATCAGCCATTTGACAACGATCTGATCATCGCTAAGGCCGAGGGCTTCCTTCATTTCCATAGCGCCTTTGTAATGGGAATAGGTATATCCTTCGTTTTCGTCGCCGATGTAGATAAGTCCGACTTTGATTTCATCTGCAGCTACACCCTCAGCATTGGCGGTTGCGGTGAACAGTCCAAATACCAAGCAAAGTGCGAGCAATAAGCTTCCTAATTTCTTCATGCGATACATCCTCCTGCGTTGTGATTGTTGATTTGTGACATGGCATATCATACACCAGAATGATCGATTTGTAAAGAATAAAAGCGTAAAAACACGAACATTATTTGAAAATGTCGCATATTGCGTTCGGATATAGGGAAATAACAGGGAATTCTTTGCGAAATCTCTTGGGAAATCAGCCTAAGTAGCGGAAAATAATGAAAATAGGATATAAATGCCATAAATAGAAAAGTTCATTCGTTAGATAGAGCAGAGGAACCCAGATAGAGGAGGATATTAAATGAAACAATTACTTGCGATGCTATTGGCGTTTGTCACCTTGCTGACTTCCCCTACGGCGCTTGGCTATGTGCCTGAGGTGAGCATTGATACGGCGGAAAAACTGCCCCAGTCAATTGCCGAGGCTCTTCCCGCTGAAATGTCGTTTGCCAAGGCAGAAGGCGACCCCGATACGCTCATGGTGCTGATGGAAAAGGTAGATGGAGCGCGCCAAGCGTTCTTTTTTGGTCGAAATGAAAAAAGCGAAGCATACGCCTTGGAGAGCCAAAGCGCTATTTTGCCTGTGATCAATGGGGAAGCGGCGAGTGTTGGATTTGACGGCTATGTATACATTCACCTCGGAAGCGGCGACCGAAGCTGGAACGGCACTTTTGAGCAAGATGATCAGGGGAACTGGATGCTGGCGAGCTTGAACGACGGCGGAATACTAACGTCCTATTGGGCGAATTATCTTGAAATGGTGACTGTTATCGACGAATATACAAATACCGATAGTTATGTGAATATAGAAAGATATGTTTATGGAGAATATCTATTTGATCGAAACCTAAGCCATTTTGATATTTCCCAAATGCCGACCTCTTCCAAGGAAGCGACTGAGATGATGAATACCGACGGGTACGCGATGGTGAAGAGCGATACGCGTGAAATGAGGTCTCATCTTCGCGCCGCCCCATCCCAAGACGCGATATCCTATGGCGAGTATTACAGCGGTACGCCTGTAAAGGTGGACTCGGTTGACGGCGAGTGGGCGAAGGTGTCGGTTGGCGATGCAAAGGGGTATATGCTATGCGAAGGTTTAGCCTTTGGCGAGGAAATGAAGACCGTTACCACTCGCTTTCCGTCGGATCATGATATGGGGTCGGTGGTCATGGACTTAACGGAGGATATCTTGCTGTATGCACAGCCATCAACAAGCGCAGAGGTCGTTGGCATCTATGGGGGTAGAATTACGCGATTAACCGGTCACTTCGTCGGCGATATTGACGATGAGTGGTTTCATATGATTTGCGATAACGGACTGTCCTGCTATATACAGAAGAAGTATTTCTGGAATGGAAACGGCTGATGACGCGCATCGGGCATCTCTCAAATCCACAGTAACCAAGACGCGGGTAACTCGTGAAAAAAATATCATTCACAGGGCAAAGCCCTGTGCCCTTTGCGATGTTCTATATCTGTATAATCAATTGACAAACGGTTTGTGCTTGCATTATACTGGAAGATGACACAGGAAGCGTGAATATTCGGTGGCGTAAGGGATCTGGTTAGCCAAATGTGCGCGCTTGCTAAAACGCGACACAGCTATCAACAGGTTCGCCCCAATCAGTATATTCGTTGCTGTTCAAACATCCGCAGCGGCGGATAACGTTTGCAACAGCGGCCAAGACGCGACAAATTTCACATGAAAATGTGGCATCGCGTCTGTTTCTGTTAAAAAAACCAGTTACAATGTACAGGAGGTAATCATATGGAAGAGAAAGTTTTGAAGACTCCACTGTATCAAAAGCATGTTGATAATCACGGGAAAATCGTTCCGTTTGCGGGGTATGCGCTGCCGGTTCAGTTCAGCGGCGTCATTGCCGAGCATATGGCTGTCAGAACTGCGCTGGGGCTTTTTGATGTGAGCCATATGGGTGAGGTTTCCTTTAAGGGACCTGACGCACTGGCGAATATTGAAAATCTGCTTTGCAACCAATATGCAACCCTTGCGATTGGCCGCGTGCGCTACAGCCCGATGCTCAACAAGCAGGGCGGCGTGATGGATGATGTGCTCGTGTACCGCATGGGTGATGAGGAGTACCTCATGGTGGTCAATGCCTCCAACCGCCATAAAGATGTAAAGCATATCTTAAAGTATCAGTTTGGTGATGTGCAGATTGAGGATATCAGCGACGGCATCTGCCAGATCGCCTACCAAGGTCCCAATGCAGAGGCTGCACTGAAAACGATTCTTTCCGATGACGTGATTCCACAAAAGTATTATAGTTTTGTGAACGATGTGAACGTGGGCGGCGTAAACTGCCTAGTGAGCCGCACGGGATATACGGGCGAGGACGGCTTTGAGCTGTACAGCAAGGCGGAGGATGCGGAGAAGCTCTTTGACATATTGGTCGGGGCTGGCGCGGACTTTGGCCTTGCGCTCTGCGGTCTCGGCTGCCGCGACACGCTGCGCCTAGAAGCGGGTATGCCGCTGTACGGTCATGAAATGGACGACACGATCAACCCCTTTGAGGTTGGTCTTGGAATGTTTGTGAAGCTCGAAAAACCCTCCTTCATCGGCAGGCAGGCGCTGGTAGCAGCGGGCGAACCCCGCAGGGCGCGCATTGGCCTTCGAATGATCGGCAGGGGCATTGCCCGCGAGCAGTTCCCTGTATATCACCGCGACAAGCCGGTCGGCGCAACCACAAGCGGCACGCATTGCCCCTATATAGGCGCTCCGATTGCGATGGCAATTGTTGAAGCACCTTATAAAATCGAAGGAAAAATACTCAAGGTCGAAATCCGCGGAAAGCTGGTAGATGCCGAAGTTGTGCCGCTGCCATTCTACCGCAGACAGAAGTAGACCATAGGTCATTTCACTCTAATTTTCAAGGAGGCGTATCAAATGGATATTCGCGAGGATTTGTTTTACACAGAAAGCCATGAATGGGTAAAGTTTGAGGACGACACAACAGCGCTGGTTGGATTGAGCGATTTTGCACAATCCGAGCTTGGCGATTTGGTTTTTGTGAACCTGCCTGAGGAAGGCGACGAAGTTGCTATCGGCGACACCATTGCAGACGTGGAGAGCGTAAAGGCTGTCAGCGACGTATTCGCGCCTGTAGGCGGCACCGTTGCAGCGGTTAACGAAGAGCTGCTTGACGCGCCCGAGAAGATCAACGAAGCCCCCTACGAAGCATGGCTTTGCAAGATCGAAGGCATTAGCGACAAAACAGGACTGATGAATGCGGACGAATACGAGGCCCTCATCGCAAAGTAAGCAGAATAGAAAGGAGCCGCTATATGGCTAATTATCTCCCCCATACCCAAGGCGAGCAAGAGCAAATGCTCAGCGCACTTGGGATGAGCAGCATGGATGAGCTCTTTTCGCAGGTACCCAGCTCCGTCATGCTCAAAGAGCCTGTGAATATCCCTCATGGCATGAGCCAGATGGAAACGCTCAGTGCGATGAAAGCGCTCGCGGGCAAGAATACTTCCTATGCATTAACCCTTCGCGGCGCTGGCTGCTACGATCATTTCATCCCGCCCGTTGTCACCCGCATGGCTGGCAAGGAGGAGTTTGTAACGGCGTATACGCCCTATCAGGCTGAAATGTCGCAGGGCCTGCTCCAATCGATTTTCGAATATCAATCGCTGATGTCGGAGCTCACGGGGATGGATGCGAGCAACGCCTCCGTCTACGACGGCGCATCCGCAGCAGCAGAAGCGGCTGTGATGTGCCGCGACCGCAAGCGCACCGTAACGCTCGTAAGCGAAGCTGTGCACCCAGACACCCTAGCGGTCATCAAGACCTATGCCTATGGCACCGATCATGAGGTGCGCGTTGTCCCCATGAAGGATGGCGTGACCGATCGTGATGCTTTATCCGAGCTCCTTGCAGCAGATGTTTCCGCTTTCTACGTTCAGCAGCCAAACTTCTTTGGTCAGTTTGAAGACGCAGAAGGCTTATTTGCGCTTTGCAAAGAAGCGAAGGTCAAGTGCATTTTGGGCGCAAACTCCATGGCATTGGCGATCATGAAGAGCGGCGCAGAGGTTGGCGCGGACATTGTTTGCGGCGATGCACAGCCCTTTGGACTCGCGATGGCATTCGGCGGTCCAAGCCTTGGCTTTATGACCACCACGACCGCCATGCAGCGAAAGCTCCCCGGGCGCATCGTAGGGCAGACCACAGACGCAGAAGGTCGCCGTGCTTTTGTCCTGACGCTTCAAGCGCGCGAGCAGCATATTCGCCGCGAGAAGGCATCCAGTAACATTTGCAGCAATCAGGCACATTGTGCCCTCACCGCTTCGATTTACCTGAACTATATGGGCGCAAGCGGTATTGCGGACGCAGCCAATAGCTCCATGAGCAAGGCGCATTACCTCGCTCAGCAGCTCTGCACGATTGACGGCGTGAGCCTCAAATACGCAGGCGGCTACTTCCACGAGTTTGTGACCGTCCTGCCAAAGAACGCACAGGTCATTGAGGATGCGCTCGCAGCCGAGGGAATCCTCAGCGGACTCATCCTATCCGATCATGAAATGCTCTGGTGCGTCACCGAAAAGGCAAGCAAGACACAGCTTGACAGCGTGGTTGCAGCCGTGAAGGGAGTGTGCGAAGCATGAGCGAACAAGTATTACTGAGCTTTGAAAAGAGCGTCCGCGGACGCAGATCCGAAGTACTCCCAGTCCTTGATGTCCCTGCTATAACGCTCCCAAAGGAACTGCAACGAGAAACCGCGCCTATGCTCCCCGAGCTTTGCGAGGTAGACGTATCAAGGCACTATGCGCAGTTGGCAAACCGTACCCATGGCGTGAACAACGGATTCTATCCGCTAGGCAGCTGCACCATGAAATACAACCCCGCCCTACACGAAATAGCCGCAGGGCTAGAGGGCTTCACCAATGTGCACCCGCTCGCGCCTAAGGGAGACGTGCAGGGTTGCTACGACCTCATGGATGAGCTCCAGACCGCGCTATGCGAGATCACAGGCATGGATGCATTTACGCTCCAGCCAGCAGCGGGCGCGCACGGCGAGTTCACAGGTATGCTTTGCATCAAGGCATACCATGAGTCCCGCGGCGATACAAAGCGCACCAAGATTCTCGTCCCCGACAGCGCTCACGGCACAAACCCCGCAAGTGCAGTCATGGCGGGCTATGAGATCATCAATGTGAGCAGCCGCGAGGACGGATGCGTGGACATCGAGCATCTAAAGACGCTATTATCCGACGAGATTGCGGGCATCATGCTCACCAATCCGAACACATTAGGCTTATTTGAGAAGGATATCCTCCTCATCAGCGAATTGATTCACGGCGCAGGCGGCCTGCTCTACTATGACGGCGCGAACCTCAATGCGATTTTAGGCGTTGCGCGTCCGGGAGACATGGGCTTTGATGTCACTCACCTCAATCTGCACAAGACATTCGCTACCCCTCACGGCGGCGGCGGACCGGGCAGCGGACCTGTAGGCGTGAAGTCTGCGCTCATCCCCTTCTTGCCAAAGGTCGCATCCTGCGGCGAAGCGGGCAAACTACAGGTTAAGGGATTCCACGGCAATTTCTCCGTGCTCGTCAAGGCCCTTTGCTATATCAAGACCCTTGGCTCAGACGATCTGCGCGGAGTGGGCGAGCACGCTGTGCTCAATGCCAACTATCTCCTCCACCAGATGAAGGCGCAGGGCTTTACCCCTGCCAAGGATACCATCTGCATGCATGAATTCGTGCTCACCCTCGAGGAGCTCAAAGAACGTATCGGCGTGAGTGCGCTGGATGTTGCCAAGTCTCTAATTGACCATGGCATTCACCCGCCCACGATGTACTTCCCCATGATCGTACATGAGGCGTTGATGTTTGAACCCACCGAAACGGAGAGCATGGAAACACTGGATCAAGCGGCTCTGGTGATGGGCGAGATTCTGCGGGAGGCACAAAACGATCCCGAGGCGATGCATCACACCCCGCACAACGCCGTGATTGGACGTCCTGACGAGGTGAAGGCGGCTCGTAACCCCATACTCAGATATCAACCCGAAAGGGCGTAGAAACCAAATGATACGACGTACTGCTTGCTTGATTGCAAGAGGAACTGATCCCTACCGCAATCTTGCGATCGAAAAGCACTTGATGGACACATTGCCCGAGGATACCGCGATTCTCTACCTATGGCAAAACCAGCATACCATCGTCATTGGGCGTAATCAGAACCCGTGGTCGGAGCTCAAAGTGGATGAATTTCTGGAAAATGGCGGCACAATCGCGCGCAGACTCAGCGGCGGAGGTGCGGTATACCATGATGTGGGCAACCTCAACTTCACCTTTATCTTGCCAAAAACTGAGTTTGATATCTCGCGCCAGCTCAATGTCATTGGCATGGCAGTGGGTGCTTTTGGTGTCCAAGTAGAGATCAGCGGGCGCAACGATCTTCATGCAAGCGGCAGAAAATTCAGCGGCAATGCATTTTATAAAGCAGGATCGGCAGCCTATCATCATGGCACGCTCATGGTCAACTGCAATATGAACGTTATGCAGCATTACCTGACCGTTGATCCCAAAAAGCTTGAGCAGCGCGGCGTGAAAAGCGTACCCTCCCGCGTGGTCAACCTCAAGGACTTATGCGCCGATATCACCATTGAAACTTTGCAGCAGTCGCTATGCCTTGCCTTTGAGCATGTATACCGTGCAAAGCCCGCATGGCTTGACGAACGCATGATGGATGTCTACTCCCTGCAAAACCTGACCGATCAATTTGCGGGCACAGAATGGATATACCCCGAATCCATCCCCTACAGCTTTTCAGTTGATGAGCGTTTCCCATGGGGCGGCGTATCGGTCAAGATTCTCAGCGAAGGCGGTATCATTCGCTCCGCCAAGATATTCACCGATGCCATGGAAGCCGTGCTCTTCCACCAACTGGAAAAGGCACTCGTAGGCAGTCCGTTTTTGATCAGCGCCATTGCAGCGCGCTTCGACCAAAAGCTCAAGCTCCTCAGCGACCCAAGGCTCCTGCAAGTAGCAGGCGACGTATGCACCTTAATCTGCGGGCGCATCCGTTCCATGGATCGCGGCGGCGGCGGCGGTGCTTCGCACAATTAATGGGGGGCTTCGCCCCTTTTTATGACATTGGGACATGAGCTTACAAGTAACTCTGCTTCTGGGCTTCGCCCCTTTTTATGACTGTGTGGCTTGAGTTAGCAAGTAACTCTGCTTCTGGGCTTCGCCCCTTTTTATGACTGTGTGGCTTGAGTTAGCGAGTAACTCTGCTTCGGGGCTTCGCCCCCCTCATAACAAAATGGTTGTGCCAGCGTATGACCTAACTTCCATTGATAAGTTTTTTGACATCAATAATGGAGGACGGATTTCCGTCCTTTTTTCTATAATCAACACGAGGAGGCGTTTTGGTGATATATGATTTGATTGTGATTGGCGGCGGGCCGGGCGGCTATGCAGCTGCTGCAGAGGCTTCCAAAAAGGGCCTGGACACCGCGCTGATTGAGCGTGATCGTTTGGGCGGCACATGCCTCCAACGCGGCTGCGTGCCTACTAAGGCGTATTTACATGCCGCGTATGAGGGCATCGACAAGACCGAGATGCTCAATCATAAGAATGAGATCGTGGATACCCTCACCGACGGCATCGCTCAGATGCTAAGAACCGCAAAGGTCACTGTCTACCAAGGCAATGGCATGCTGATGAACACGCAGCCGCCATTTGCTGTTGAAGTGAAATTGGCAGATGACGAGATAGAAGAAATCCAAGGTCATCGCATTTTGATTGCCACAGGCAGCAAGCCCGCGCGCATTCCCGTGACGGGCTGTGATGATCCCGAGGTTTGGACAAGCGACGATCTGCTGCATGAGAATGGCTCAAAGCCCTTTGATTCGCTTGTGATCATTGGCGGCGGCGTGATCGGTGTCGAGATGGCGTGTATCTATGCGAAAATCGGCGTAGCCGTGACGATTGTCGAAGCGGAAAAGAACTGCCTGCCTATGATGGACAAAGAGCTATCACGCAGTGCAGAGGGTCTGCTTCGCGGCATGGGCGTCACGCTGCTCACAAGCACTCGCCTCACGGGCATTGCCAAAAACGACCATGGTTTCCTTGTCACAGCGCAGAAAAACGGCGAGCAGGAAATCATCTGCGACCGTGTGCTGCTGGCAACAGGGCGCAGGGCGCAGACCAGCGGATTATTTGCGCAGGGCGCGGAAATAGCGATGGAGCGCGGTACGATTGTCGTTGATCGTGATTTTCAAACAAATGTTAAGGGTATTTATGCCATCGGCGATGTCAACGGCATTTACCAGCTTGCGCATGTCGCGCATGCACAGGGACTTGCAGCCGTCGCGCATATGCGCGGCAGACGCGTGCCAGTTGACACCCAGCTGATCCCAAGCTGCGTTTATACCACCCCTGAAATTGCCAGCGTTGGCATTACGCAGGATGAAGCGAAAGCGCATGGCACTGAAATCGTTGTGGGCAAGGCGCTTACCACACAAAATGCCCGAAGCATGATCGAAAATCTCGGTCGAGGCTTCATTAAATTAATTTTCGAGAAGGACACTGGGATTCTTTTGGGTGCACAGTTATTTTGTGGGCGCGCAACGGATTTCCTTGGCGAATTAACGCTTGCAATTTCGCTCAAACTAACGGGGAAACAATTGCTTGGCACCATGCGTGCGCATCCCACATTCTACGAAGCAGTTGGAGAAGCTGTGGAAAAAGCATTGGGAAAAAAGTAAAAAAACGCCTCATAAGTGGCTAGTCGTGCCGTCTTTGGGAAGGATTGTCGCAAATACCTTCCACTGCTTTTGCACACAATAGCCGCGAGGAGGCGAATAGCATTGAAAAAAACATGGATTCTTCTGGTGATCTCTATACTATGCATGGGATTGTTCTCGTCTTGCGCAAGCAACGCCGATGTCATGCCTAGTCCGCTCCCAACAGTCAGCATGATGCCTAGTGCCAATCCTGCAACGACTATGCCACCCGTAGCAACTGTTATGCCAACCACGATAATGCCTACAACTGAAGCAGGCATTAATTCCATTGAGGATTCTCTTCGCGTAAGCGATAAGATTTCCGAGGAAGTGGAAAAGCTCTCTGAGCTAAAAACCGCGGTAGCAGTTGCAGCTGGTAACATGGTCATCATTGGCGTGGATTACGACACCAAATATCAGGGTGGACTAACCGACCGTATGATGCAGATGATTGACCAGCGTGTTCAGACCGTGGACAAAGCCATCACCGTCGTTCGCGTAACAGAAGAGAAGGCTGAGATGGACAAAATCAAGGCGCTCAAGGAAAAGGTTGATAGCAAGGACATCACCTTTACCGAACTGCAAACGCAGGTTGCTGACATTGGCAGCACCATCGCTGGCGGCAGCAACATGGACATGGAAATGCCCCAGACCACCACAGGCGTTTAATCGGAAAAATCAGCTCATTTGCAGCTGAAAAGCAGAAGATTCAATGCATGAAGCCAAACAAAGCCGCACGGCCATTACGCCGTCGGCTTTGTTTGTTTATAGGGACGCATGCAAAAAACACGCCCTTGAGCGATTGGCTCAAAGGCGTGTTTAAATGATTTGTTCGATTTGTGATTACTCGGTAACTGTTGCAGCTTCGATCTCTGCGATGCTGGGGGTTGCGCCGGTGTAATCAACGGTGGACTCTGAGAGCCACTGCTCCATGGTGGTCGAGTAAAGCTCGTTTTGCATGGTTTCAAGCAATGCAGTACGCTTTGTTTCGCGCTGTGCATCAGTCATGGCAATAGCGCCTTCAGGCACATCAGCGATGTACTTTACGATGTGGATGCCGTAGCTGCTCAGGTAAGGAGCGGATACTTCGCCCACGGTATCAACGCTGAATGCAGCTTCGACAAACTCAGGAACGTAGTTGCTGGAAACAGAAGCGACTTCATAACCATCGGTCATGTAGGGCTCTGTGGTCATGCCAGGATCGGTTGCGGTGCCGTCAGCGCCGATGGCATAGGTTGCAATCAGTTCGTCAAAATCAGCGCCTTCAGCGACCTTCTGGTTGATCTCGTCGATGGTAGCAGCCAAAGATTCAAGGATCGCAGCCTCTGCAATGTTGACCTGTTCCTCGGTTACAGGCTCTGTTGCTTCAGTTTCTTCCGCTGCTGCATCGGTTGCTTCAGTACCAGTGGTCTCTGCGGTTGCCATATCCTGCTGCTCTTCGAAGGAAGCCTGCAGGTTGGTGTATGTTTCCATCAGCGTGGTGTCCACTTCAAGCAAAATGTGCTTGACAGAGCGGAAGCCGGCGGGACGGTACCATGCATAGTCCATGGTGGCGTCTGTGCCATACATCATGGAGTACATTGCCATTTGGTCAACATACATGTTATAGTCGACATAAGCTGCGATATCGTTTTGATACAGCTCTTTGTCGGATGCGAGCTGCTCTTGGTAGGACTGCTCGATGTCTTCATCCGAAACCACTGCGTCCTGAACCATCAGGTTTTGAACCTTGGTCAGGATGGAGTAGTGCTGATATTCTTCGCGAAGGGTTTCTTTGCTATAGCCTGCTTCGTTGTAGTAGGCTTCAGCAGCGGCGTTAGCAACAGCTTTTTCTTCGTCTGTGCTCTCGTCGGTCAGGTCAGCATAGAAATAGCTGATGTAGTTAGCAAGAGCGCTGTCCCAATCTGCATCAGATAGGCTGTCGCTTTCAGCGATTTCGGCTTCTGTCATTTTGTCAAAGCCAAGCTCGACTGCCTTTTGCATGAGCAAACGCTCAACAATGGTGTTATCAAGTGCAGCAGCGCGGAACAACTGGATGTTCTCCTGCAATGTCATGTCATAGTAATCGCCGTAGTTAGCAGCGAGGTTTTCGTAACCGGCCTCAATGTCACCCCATGTAATGGATTCGCCATTGATGGTTGCAAGCACGGTATCCTGTGCAAGCTCTGTAGCAGTAGTTGCTGCGGCGGTTGTTACCTCGGTTGGGTCCAGGGTCGTTGCATCTTCTGCGAATGCTGCTGCGCCTAGCATCATGCTTACGCATAGCAACAGGGAAATGAGTTTTTGAAGCTTTGTCATTCGGTCAACGTTCCTTTCAAAGACGGATTATCAAAGAATGCGGGCGTCCAAAGATGCAATGCTGTGATATGCACATGAGGCAACCTTACGTTTGATATCAAAAAATATTATGACATAACAAATGGCTTTGCGCAAGGGTTTTGCAAACTAATGCTAGAATGTTACAGTACATTCACACGTTATTCACTTAATGTAAACGGAGGCGGACAGATGAAGCTGATGATCATCAAATCAAGGCGTGTATTGCATTTGCTGGAAAATGAAAAAAGCCGCTTTGTTTGCCCGATTGCGCTTGGACGCGAGCCGCTGGGCACCAAGAAAATGGAAGGCGATGGAAAAACCCCCGAGGGAATTTACCACATTTGCCTAGTGAAGGCCGATGGAAAATATGGGCGCAGCCTCGGGCTTGATTACCCATCTGCCCAAGATGCAATGTCTGCTTTTAATGAGGGGCGCATAGACGAGCAAACCCTGGAGGCAATCAACCTTGCCCATGCGCAAAGCCGCCGCCCGCCGTGGGGTACACCCCTTGGCGGCGAGATTTACATCCATGAGGGCGGGACGGATAGCGACTGGACAGCGGGATGCATCGCTGTATCTCCTAGTGATATGGACGAAATATACCCCATATGGGAGCGGATCACGCAGGTTGTAATCGTGGCGTAAACAGTCATATGGGTTTATTTGATCTGTTTCCTACAGCGTTCCGTTTTTAAGACGCTCCTGTGCTTCCTTCAAAATCTTCTCAGTTGCCGATACGCCGCAGCGCGTTGCGCCGATAGCGCGTGCTGCGAGCACCGTATCAAGATCGCGAATGCCGCCGCTGCCCTTGACCTGCACGGTCTTTGGCACGGACGCGACCATGAGCTTGAGGTCATCTAGCGTGCAGCCGGCAGAGCCGTAGCCCGTGCTGGTCTTCACCCAATCCGCACCTGCCTGCGTTGACATTTCGCATGCGCGCACCTTCTGAGCATCGCTTAAGTAGCAGGTTTCAAGGATGACCTTTACCTTTGCATCGGCGGCGTGCGCTGTGCGGCAGATCATGTCGATTTCGTCCTGTACATACTGCTCGTCCCCGCCGATCATGCGGCCGACGTTGATCACCATGTCAAGCTCCACGCAGCCGTCATCAAGCGCAGCTTTGGCTTCCAAAAGCTTGATTTCGGGCTTGTGGTTGCCATGGGGGAAACCGATGACGGTGCAGACCTTGACATCGCTTCCGCGAAGCATTTTCTCCACCAGCACCATATCGCCCGGGCGTGCGCAAACGCTGGCGGTGTCGTATTGCAGCGCGATTTCGCAGCCGCGGCGGATATCGTCTTGGGTGAGGAAAGGCTGCAATGTGCTGTGATCCAGCATCTTGGAAATATCATGCAGGGTAATGTTCATATGAAAATCCTCCTTTGATTGTTGGCATATCGATTGATTGCATCAGCCAATGGTTGGCTTGCTATCGGGCTGTATGAGGTCTTGCATAGCGATCTGCTTGATTTTGGGTACGGCGGGATGTACCTCGCTATCGTGCGCCCGCTCTGAGGTGTTCGCCGCCGCTGGCGGCTCTGCGGCATCATCAAGCATGGAGAGCTGCTCCGCGGGAACAGGGGACGGATTGGCGGCGAGCTTAGCCTGTGCAATCTTAGCCTGCGCGGCGGCTTCGCGGCTTGAAAAAATCTCGTCTGCCGCAGCGGCCAGTGCATTTACATCATTCATGGGTTCATCCGTTCCGGACGTTCCATCATCCACATCCACATCCTCAGGCTCAACAAACTCGTTGTCCCGCTCGAGGGTCGGGTCGTATAGCTCCGTGTGGGCAAAAAACTTAATGCTGCTGCGCATGGCATAGCCGCTTTCAACGCTCTGCTCGCGCAGTGCATCAACCGCAAAGGGCGGGGCTTTGGTGAACTCCGATTCGTCCTGCAAGCCAATTTGCGCGCGGTGTTTGCGGTCCAGATAGTGGATGTCCGCATCGTAGCCGCTCATGGGGCAGCCGCCCAGCTGCGACTCGGTTTGCTGGATGAAGGTGGTGAGCTTTCGCACCTTTTGGTCAAGGCGAGACTGCGCACGCGTGTAGGCTTTTGTGCCTTCCTCCAGCTGAGAGAGCGCACTCTCCCTGCGATACATCGCATCAATCAGCCGCCCCTTGTATTCTTGGAGCTCCGCAAGCGCCTTCATGCGAAGAAATGGCTGAGCGGATAGCGTGGTATTCTCGCATAGAATGCTGACAGGGTCATGCTCGATTTTTCCCTGACGCCACAGCTCATCGCTCTCGCTCAGGTAGATCAGCTTATTGATCATGCCAAGGGGATTCATGCCGCGCCCGTAGGCGGGGTTGTTGATGGTGGAAGTCTGCATGAGCGGCAGCGAACGGTCGCGCAGCAATACCACCCTGATTTGATCGGGATACGTACCATAGCTGCCTTTGCCGCTTTGGGCAGGGGCGATCTGGAAGCCGCCGCAAAGGGCAGCGATATCCAGCGTCATGGTTTGTTTATTGAGGTAGGCTGCGACATCTTGGTAGGGCATCCAAAGATCGCGTATCGTATCGTCCCCCTCAAAATACAGCTGCGCAAGGCGCAGGGTTGTTCTGGAGGCGGGGATGGATTCAAAGGTATCACAGCCATAGCGGAAAGGCACGTACTGGGGGATATGCTCCGCTTTCTTGGCATGCTCGGTATACAGGTCGGTCTTGCTTTCCTCGTCCTGCAAATTCTTGATAATGCTCAAATCCTGCATCAGCCGCCCGATCTCGGATTGGGTGATTGTTACGGGTTCAAGCATGTTTTGGATGATGTAATCCCCTTCGAATTTCGCTGCATCATACGCTTCGCCGTGCGCCATGCGCTCCTTCATATAGGCGGTAAAATGTGCGCATCGGCGGGTGATGAGCATATCGGTTTCGGGCGCGCGCACAATGCCGCCCCCGCGCGGGTAAATGCTCTCTGGTACCGCGGCCGCCTGATGTCCGCCGCCAATGAGGTAGATGCATAGCCTCTCGCCAAGAAACGGCTCATACTGGGGGAAGGCAGCCGCCCACGAGGCATCCACAGTGACTACGCCGCGCCCATGGAAATTCCCGTCGTAATCAAGATTACGGCGTTGATTGTCACCCCTGTAAAGCTCGGGCATTTGCGCATAGAGCTTGGTGTGATATTCAATTGGATCAATGGAGAAGCCCGCAAACGACTTGCGAACGAGGTTCCCCGCCTTCTTGCCGATATAGCTCATGTTTTGCACGAGCTCGATGGGGAAGAGGGGGAGGAATGAAGAAAAACGCGCAGGCACGGCGTTCCCTTGCTGTTGATAGGCAATGCGTGCCTTTGCCAGCAAAAGCTCCTTATCAAGGCCTGCATAGCTGATAATACCCGCTTGTCCAGTTATTAGACGCATGAGACCGGCCTCCCTTCGGGCAGGGCAAACGAACGGGGAATTATAGATCGTATACGAATTGCAATTTAGGTAGCAGTCGATCGACTGTGAGCTTTAGGTATAAGGGCGGCGCCTCGCGGTCAGTATAAACAACGTAGGCTTGTCCATCCTCAGCGCAAAGCATGAGCAATAGCGGATCACCCTGATCGCATGTGCCTGCCATGGTGAAGCTCAAAGGCAGATTGGGGTGCTGGGTTTGGTAGAGCGTTGCTTCTTCAAATGCGCGCGATGGCGGCGCTAAATCTGTGTTTTTATAGGTTTCAAAGGTGCGTCCGTACAGGAAGCTCAGCGGGCTGCCCATATGCGCAACGGGGAGATGAAACCGGATCTCCAGGAACTGGCACATGGACAGATAGTCCACAATGCTGTAGTGGAATTTCTCTGCCTGATCCCCTAGCGGTGCGATTCCGTCCGTCCATGCGATGGGTTGCCAAAAGGCGAACCCTGCGCGCTGACAGCCGGGAACAACGAGTTTGGTTTCCATTGGTGTACGCGTGTATGTCAGGGGTCTGCGCCCCGTCTCTTTGATTGCAGTTTGTTGAAAACGAATCAGATAATCACGCATGATGGGCTTAATGGCCGCTTGCATGCCTTTCCCTCCTCATGTTAACATGCCCCGTTTGCGCTCTCCTTGCCGGCAACGCGGTGATAGGTGATGCGCGCACAGGTTTGCCCTGTATGCGGGTCTGTAAAGATCAATATATGACCAAAGGGACAATCGATTTTTACATTTTGCTTGGTATCGGGACAGGGGTCCTTCATGCAAAGCGCGGTAAAAATGAACGCCCGCTGGCGCGATGATGGAATCAGAAATGGATGGCTCGCGGTATGGACGGCGAGCGTAATGGTGCGAAGCTTATCAGCCCTTAGCATGCCGATCACCGATAGGCTGCCCCCATGAACGGGATGAGAGCCAAGGCTGATCATATCAGCAGCCATGCGGGATGGCTGCGATGGGATTTCATCGCGGTTCATCTTTGGCAAAAGGCAAAAACCATCGGAAAAAGTCAGGCTTCCCGATTCTTGATGCAATAAGGACATAGGTACGCTCCTTTGTAAGGCATCGCGGTATCGGAAAATAAAAGCCGACAACTTTCATCCTTACCTATAGAAGTCTATCATTGCAAAAGCACCCTGTCAACTGCTCTTCATGGGTTTTTGCCGGATGGGCGGGCGAAGATGGCGGGTTGAATTATTTCTGTAAAAAGGGTATACTATCTCAGATCAATACATCATACAACATATTGTTCTTGGAGTGATATGTTGAAGGAGAAATAGAAAACCACATAAGGAGGATTCATCATGAAACTATCGGTTTTTAATCCTGTTCTTTCCGGACAGCCATTCGAAGAGGCGATGAAGTATCTTGCTGACAGCGGCGTGCAGGCAGTGGAGGTAGGCTGCGGCGGTTTCCCGGGAAAGGCGCATTGCGATCCCGCAGTGCTGCTTCATGACGATACAAAGCTTGCGGAGTTCAAACAGGTGTTTGAGAAAAACAATCTGGAAATCTGTGCACTGAGCGCCCATGGCAACCCCGTTCACCCTGACAAAGAGCAGGCAAAGCGTTATCATGATGATTTTATCGGCGCAGTGCTATTGGCTGAAAAACTCGGCGTAAAGCGCATTATTACCTTCAGCGGCTGCCCTGGCGGCAGTGCTGAGGATAAGACCCCTAACTGGGCGACCTGCGCATGGCCGGATGATTTTCAGGCGATTTTGAAGTATCAGTGGGATGAAGTGCTCATTCCTTACTGGCGCGAAGCAACCGCTTTTGCAGCGGCACACGGCATTGAAAAGATCGCACTTGAGATGCACCCCGGTTTCTGCGTCTACAACCCCGAAACCCTCATGCGCCTTCGTGCGGCAGTCGGCCCGCTCATCGGTGCAAACCTTGACCCAAGCCACCTGTTCTGGCAGGGCATCGATCCTGTGGCCGCGATTCGCTACCTTGGGGATGCGATTTATTTCTTCCATGCCAAGGACACCAAGATCGATCCGATCAATTGCCCCGTTAACGGCGTGCTGGATACCAAGAGCTTTACCAACGAGCGCGAGCGCAGCTGGCTGTTCCGCAGCGTTGGCTATGGGCATGACTACGCTGTGTGGAAGGATATCGTGAGCAACCTGCGCATGGTAGGCTATGACGATGTGCTGAGCATTGAGCATGAAGATGCGCTGATGAGCGTGAACGAAGGTCTGCAAAAAGCCATCTCATTCCTCAAAGAGGTCATCGTTTTTGAAGACAAGAACACGGATATCTTCTGGGCGTAAACGAGCATCGGAAAAGATCGGGGTTTCGCCCTTGTATTGTTGCTGTTTCCAATTTCCCATACGAAAATTCCCCAGTGGTCTATCATTTTAATCGTTTCAAACACATAGGTATTTCCCTATCTTGAAACTACAAGGAGTGTTTTGATGGCAAGGCTTTTTGGCACTGATGGTGTACGCGGCATTGCAAATACAGAACTTACATGCGATATTGCCTTTCGGCTTGGGCAGGCTAGCGCCTATGTGCTGGCTAGTGATGTACATAGACCAACGATTATGGTTGGGCGCGATACAAGGCTGAGCGGCGAAATGCTGGAGAGTGCGCTGGTTGCAGGGATTTGCAGCGTAGGTGCGCGTGCGGTGCTGGTTGAGGTTCTGCCAACACCTGCCATTGCTTACCTCACCCGATATTATGAAGCGGATGCTGGTGTTGTGATCAGCGCGAGCCATAATACGGTGGAGTACAACGGCATTAAGTTCTTTGATAAAAATGGCTGTAAACTGCCTGATGCGATTGAGGATAAGTTCGAAGAAATCGTGATGAACGGTCTTCCCGAAGGCACTGAAATGCCGACGGCGGAGCGAGTGGGTCGTCCTGTTCGCCAGCGCAACGCCTCGCGCCGTTATGTGGATTTCGTCAAGGAAACCACGGATGTCCGTCTGGATGGTCTGCATGTGGTACTGGACTGCGCTCAGGGCGCGAGCTACGAGGTGGCACCGACGGTCTTCAAGGAGCTTGGCGCACAGGTGAGTTGCTACTATCATGAGCCTGATGGCACAAATATCAATGAAAATTGCGGTTCGACGCATCCCAGACGCCTTTGCGAGCTGGTGCGTGAGCTGGGCGCGGATGTTGGGTTTGCGTATGACGGCGATGCGGATCGTCTGCTTGCAGTGGATGAGCGCGGTCAGCTGATCGACGGCGATCGCGTGATGGCGATACTCGCTATCTACCTCAAGGAGCAGGGGCGACTTCGAGACAACACGATCGTAGCAACGGTGATGAGCAACATGGGTCTTGATATCTGCATGAAGAAAAACGGCATCAAAATGCAGAAGACCAGAGTCGGTGACCGCTATGTGCTTGAAAAGATGCTGGAGGATGGATACAACCTCGGCGGCGAGCAGAGCGGGCATGTGATCATGCTGGACTATAACACCACGGGCGATGGTCTGGTCACCTCCATTCAGCTCATCAGCGCCATGGTCAAGGCGCAGCAGCCCCTCAGCCATCTGGCTAAGGTGATGCAGAAAATGCCTCAAAGTCAGTTCGCAGCAAATGTGGATGACAAAAAGAAGTATGACTTTGATAAGAATGAAAAAATCACCGCCATGATTGCCCAGCTTGAAAAGAAGTATAAGGATCAAGGCAGATTGGTGATTCGCGCAAGCGGCACAGAGCCCAGAGTGCGCGTGATGATCGAAGGTCCTGACCAAAGAGAGCTGGAGAAAGACGTCTACACACTAAGCAAGTTAATTGAAAAAGAATTGGTATAAATCAAAAAGAGGCAGTTGCATGAAAAATGCAGCTGCCTCTTTTTTGATTGGCATAAACGCAGTATTTGCTATGACCATCCAAATTCAGTCAAAGACCAAGGTGCCTCATCAAGTGAATGTAGCGCCCTTTGCGGCGGCCTTGGCATCGGACTCCTTTTCTTGCTCGTACATGGCTTGCATGCTTGAGAGGAGCTCGCGCGAAAGACGTAGCTTCTCGTCATTTGCACCGTTGGCGGGGTCGTATGGTATGGCCTCGCCGATGGTCAATGTGCGTTGGCTTTTGCTGGCGTAGATGGGCACGAATACGGCCTTTTTCTTGGTCTTTGCGTAGTAAAGAGGCGCGATCATGGTAAAGCCTGTGTACAGATCGCCCACGCCTTCGCTCACATAGCCCCGCTCGCCCTCAGCATGATCCTCGCCGTTTTCAGGGAAGATGAGGATATTGTCTCCTGCCTGCATCGCATCGATGGTCATGCGGAAGGTTTTCATGAGTTCATGAGGCTGACCACGGTATACGGGGATGGCTTCCAGACTGCTGAAAAGCCAGACCATAATCGGAGTGAAAAGCTTGATGATGGGGCGTTTCCATTTCTCGGGAATCCATTTCTGGCGCAGCATGGTGCCTTGGTACATATGCTCGATGATGGCTTCCTCGTCCATCATATGGCTGATGGTCCAAGGGCGGAAGGTGATGGGGATATAGAGGTTGGCGGCAACGGGGCCGTAGATTTCGCCGTGGTTGCATACGAGTATCATGTTGCCGTCCTCATAGGGGGCGAGGTTTTCAGTGCCAATGACCTTGTGATAGTACAGGGGACGCAGAAGCCATATGATGATCTTGATGCCAAAGCGATTCTTATGCCGCTTGACGACAACGCTGTCCAGCTGCTTTTTCAGGGCGGGGTTGTCAAGACCTTCACTCTCAAGAGTCAGCCATTTGGCGAGCTTTTCAAAGTGGCGGTTGTTCATTGGAAAGCGAAGTGCGCTAAAGACCGCACCAAGCAGCAGCAGCAGGGGCGGAACGATCAGGAGCGGGCTTAGGGACGCGGCGATTCGGGCAAGGTCAAGGCTTTCAAGGACATTGACTGGAATGCACATGAGGGTTAGGAGGATCAGCGCGATCATCTGTCCCATCAGCATCGCCATCTCGGTCAGCGCTGCACGCATCTGCGAATAGCCGTGCATTCGGTTTTGCAATGTGAAATGAGCAACATCGGACATGGAGCGTTCAAGCTCTGCAAGCGCAGTGGTGCAGATGCTCAGACCGCTGACGCTCAGACCGAGGGAGAGATAGCTTAGGATCAGGTTTTGCGCTTGTCCCATCTGCTCATAGAACAGAATTAGACCGTAGATCCAAAGAAATAAGCCGACTAGCAACAGCGGGAGCGCAACGGGTTTTTTGATGCGCCGAAGGACGAGAATAGACATCTCGCGCATCACAACCGTGCAGGAAACCGCCAAAATCATGCAGGTGAACAGCTCCTGCGTGGTCAGCCCTATGAAGGTATATACCAGCACGAGGGTGAGCTGCAAGGCGAGCATGATCAACACATGCAGCCTCTGATAAGCGCTGTACGCATTCACCTCGCGAAGCTCTGACGCGATGTCGCTCACCGTTTTTGGGTCGATATCGTCGGGTATTCCTTCGTGCGCAACAAAGTCGCGTTCGCGCCACAGCGTGTAGCCGTCAAGAAATGCACCAAAAAGAAAACTGCCAATGAGCTGCCACGCGCTGACTGTGTCAACCGAGATGAAGAGCAGATAGGAAATAATCAGCAGGGGGATGAGGTAAATCATCGCCATAAAGATGAAGTAGGCGCGTTTGCCGATGGTGCGCCGCATCCTGCGGGCAGTAAGCTTTCGGCCGTTAATAACCCTGAAAGCAGCGCTGAAGATAACGGCGAAGATGATCCACACGGACCTTGTAATCAGCAATCCTGGATAGATGAATAAAAGCGCTAGCGTGCATAAAAGCATAATTCCAGAAATAATCATAAAGGCAATGCGCATACGCTTTGTTAGGTACTTGCTCCCATCGCCAAAGGAAATATGGGAGAGCGTGGTGGCGACCTGTGCGCTCATGAACATCGCTGCGCCAAAGAGCGGCAGCATGCCAAGGGCGCTGGAAAGCATGGTGGAATACATGTATTGATAGATGGTGCTAACGGACATGAGCACGAGCATGAGGCGGCGCGCTGATGCGGTGGATATCGAAAATCGATTGGACGAGGACGGCAAGAATAGACCCCCTCTCTTGCGGTATTGTTGATGAAATGATTGTAACGCAGATGGATGGCAAGAGCAAGCGCACTATGCCCAAAACCACACCTATGCGGCATCAATCGTCATATCTTCCTCCCAAGTCGCATATGATTCCTACAAAGCCGCCTAGGAGGAGTAAGGATGATGGATATGAATATGGATATTTTTGAGAAACAGGGCAACATCGCCTTAGACACACCAGAAATTTTACGTGAAGAACTGCCTCTGCAGCGGTTCGTTGGAGAAAATCAAAGCCAAGCAGTGGTGGAGGGCGAGGTTGCGCTTCCCGGAGGACTTCGCGAGGAAACAAGCGTGCTGAGTGCGGAAGCGATGGCAGTGCTTGAGCGCAGTCAAGTGCAGACGGGCGTAGTGGAAGCGGATGGCAAGGTGACCTTCCATGTGCTATATACCCAGGGCGACCCGACCCATGTCAGTTCGCTTGAAGCATCGGCAGAGTTTAGCCATAACATTGATTTTAGCGGTGCGGTGCCGGGAATGACAGCCCCCATTAGCCTGATGGTGGAGCATGTGGAGGCGAGTACACAGGGCGGGCGCATGCATCTGATGGCGATTCTCCGCGTTGTCGCTCGCGTGTTCTCGGACGAGCCTTTGGCAGTGGTGACGGGGATTCGCAATGTCGATGGATTGATGATGAAAACCGAAACGCTGCCTGCCTGCCAGATGGTGGCATCGGGCGCGCAGGATGTGCTGATCAGGGATGAATGCGACCTTGGCGCAGTGCTCCAAATTACCGACACCCTTTACGCAAGCGCAACCGCTAGCGTGCAGGATGTGATGGGCGGGGAGGAGCGCGCGACGATTTCGGGCAATATTTTGCTTGACGTAACGCATCGCAGCGATATGCCCTCTCGTCCCATCGTAGTAACCAGACACACGATTCCCTTTGAAGAGGCGGTCGCGCTTGTGGGCGAGCAGGGGGATTCGATGTGCTGTGACGTGGTCGTCAAGGATGTTGCTGTGCTCTCTCAGGAGGGCAAAGAAGAAGGCGAGCGCACCCTTCGTGCAGAGGTGATGCTAGGTCTTGAGGCGAATTCAACCAAGCGGCGCGATGTATGTCTGCTGCTGGATGCGTACACAACACAGGGCAATATGCTCACCCCTCAAACCCAGCAGGTGATGCGTGCACTATCCCACAAGCAGGTGCATACCGCAGAAAGCGGGAAGATCACGCTGATGCTGGACGGACAGACCCCTGTCAGAACGCCGCTTCGGGCATCGCTTCGCCCGATTATCACCGACTTGATTACAAACAACGGCAAGCTTCAGGTGGAAGGCATGATGGAAGTGACCATGCTCTACATGACCGACGAGAGCGAAGTGCCCCAGTCCTACACCACGGAAGAGCCGTTCCAAATGAGCTTTGCGTGCGACCTTAGCAGACCCGAAAGCTTGATCCTCTACCCCAGCAATGTCGAGGTCAACGGGATCACCAGCGACCGCGTGGAGATCAAATTTATCCTCCATGTCAGCTGCTATGATGTGCAGATGGGCAACGAACCGCTCGTCACAGGCATTGATGAGCAACCCGCACAGCCTGCACAGCCTGGGATTTTGCTTTGCTTCAGCCAGCCGGGCGAAACGGTATGGGATATCGCGAAACGATACCGCGTCAGCTCGGACAGCCTCAAGCGCATGAACCCCGATCTTGGCGAAGGCGACAGCGAATCCTCAGAGCGCGTGATCCTTTGGCGGAAATAATCCCTCAGCGCAGGGACAATCGATAGTATCGGCGCATGCGCCCATCATAGGCAGGCTTTTCGGCAATTTGCTGATAGCCTGCCTTTTCGAAATTATGCCAAGATGCGCTATTCATTGGATCGACAGTCGAATAAATTGCCTCGCCATCCATCGCCCGTGCGATTTCCTCAAACAGCTTTAAAAACATCGTGTGAACCCCTCGCCCGCGGTATGCAGGCAGGACAAGCACATCATGAAAATCAAACGTGCATTCAGGCTTTTCGCCTAAAACGCGTGCATAGCTATGAACGCCGCGCGCATCCTGCGGTGTCATCACGCCAAAGCCCGCCAGCGTACCTTTATCAAAGTAGCCAAACGCTTCGTTGCCCTCAAGCCATGCATCAAATTCCCATTCTTCAGACGGGAAAAACCAACTGGGATCGGGCAGTCCCGCAATCACCCTATCATGCAGCGCCATCATCTCCGCTTTATCTTGTGCCGTCAACTGGCGCAGCGCAAGCCCGCGGATTTGATATGAATTGATTGCCATCTTCATTTTTCGTCCTCCATTGGTGCCGCAAATAAAATCGCGTTACATAAAAAACGGTATGCTGCGCCGCGCACAGCGCATGTTGTGGGCGATTGGAGCGGGAGCTCTGCCAAAAGGGCGCTGAATACCTCCATCTGTGTTTGACAAAAATGTTCGTAATGCGCTTTGATGTCCTCGCCCTCAGGCGGTGCCAGCAGCAGCTTCATTCCTTCTGCCGATGATGCTTGCTTGAGAACGCAGATCATCAGCAGCTGCGCGAGGTGCTCCTGTGCGTATTTCTTGCCGTCAGGTCTACTCACCAGACCCATTTTGACGTAGTTATTCACCATCGCAGGTGTTAGTATCCGCTCGTTATCCAAATAGAGCGCTTTGCATTGGCGCTCCACAAACGTAATCACCTGATCCATGTACAGCCCAAGGTCTGGAATGTACTCCCATTTGACAGGTGTATAGGCTGCCAGCCTTTCAGCAAATGCCGATTGTTGCTTATTGATCATCGTTTGCTACCTCCAATGAATTTGATTTTATCATATGGTTAATGATTCCGCAATCTATTTTGTATAATCGTCTTGACAGGAGGGAATACAATGATATACTAGTATTCATTACTAGATGAAGAAGGGTGGTTATGAGATGACATACACAGAAATACATGTCTGGGGAGATTCTTTGGCGAGAGGAATTGTCTACAACCAAGAAAAGGGCAGATACGCCATCTCGCCTGAAAGATGGACCACACGCCTTGAAACGACAGTTGGCTGCAAGGTTTTTAATCATTCTAATATGGGCGCAACCGTGCTAGACGGTCTTAGCAGCTTTCAGAAATTTGTCCCCGTTCCAAGTGCCTTATGCGCTATCGAATTTGGCGGAAACGACTGCGATTTAAACTGGGCGGAGGTTGCTGCGCATCCGCTAAGTGTAGTCAAAGCGAAAGTTCCGCTCGATACCTACATCACCAAGCTCACAGAATTTGTCCTTAAAGTCCAAGACAGCGGTATGCAGCCCTTGCTCATAACGCCCTTGCCTCTACACTCCCAGCGTTATTTTGACTGGGTTACCAAAGATATCAACAAGGAAAATGTTCTCACAGCCCTTGGCGATGTCAACGGCATCTATCGCTGGCAGGAGCGCTATGCCATCGCCATGAGGAATGTAGCATGCACGCTCAAATGCCGTTTACTTGACCTACGCGATCTATTCCTAGCGCAGCCCAATTACGAAAAACTCATGTGCATCGACGGCATTCACCCAAACAACGATGGGCACCGTCTCATATCCACCACCGTAGCAAGGGGCGTTGCCCCCTGCACCCTCACAAGGGGACAGAGCCCCCTTGACCCCGATATGTCTGCGCTATGCGCAGACAGGGTTGGGTGAGGTCGGAAGATATGTTATTTGGTGGCGCGCGTTGTCGGCTCATCCAGTGGTGGGTTTGATTGGGCAAGGCTGCTTTGCAGCTGGCACCCCGCAATATTACCCTTATCCAACGATAACATTTCTAAGGCGTAGCAGGTGATGAATTGTCCAGCGGGGGATTTTGGGCTGGACAAGGCTGCTGCGCAGCTTGCGCCGCAACCCTTTGCGGTGCTCAAGCAAAGAAAAAACGTCCTACACTTATTAGTAGAGTGTAGGACGTTTTTGTGTTTATCTGTATTTGTCAATGAGAGCTTGTGTGCCGAGGTCGCCTTGACCGTTTGCCATCATTTCTTCGTAGAGCTTGAGGACGGTGTCAAGAATGGGTAGGTTTGCTTCATGGGCAGTTGCTTCCTGTGCAGCGATGCCCATGTCCTTGATGAAATGCTTGATGAAGAAGGCAGGGGCGAAATCGCCTGAAATCATCTTGGGGCCGTTGTTTGACATTTGCCAGCTGCCTGCCGCACCTGCGGAGATGCAGCTGAGCATGTTGGTGGTGTCAAGTCCGCATACTTCGCCGTAGCGAATGGCTTCTGCGACGCCTGCAACTGCGCCGGCAATAGCGATCTGGTTTGCCATCTTAGTGTGCTGGCCTGTGCCTGCTTTGCCTGTGTGCACGATGTTCTTGCCCATGCATGCAAAGATGGATGCACAAGCATTAAAATCGGCTTCCTCGCCGCCTACCATGATGCTGAGGGTCGCGTTGCGTGCGCCAGTGTCTCCGCCTGATACGGGAGCATCGAGGGGATGCAGTCCGCGAGCAGCGGCATCCTGTGCAATGCCCTCCCAAAGGGCTGGGCTCGTAGTGGTCATGTCAATGAGGTATGCGCCTGTCTTCGCGTTTTCCAAAATGCCGTCAGCGCCTAAATAGACCTGCTCAACGTCTTTTGGAAAGCCAACGATAGTAATCACGGCATCTTGCCCCGCTGCACATGCGCCTGCATCATCGGCCCATGCCGCGCCTTCGCTGAGCAACGCTTCCGCCTTTGCCTTGGTGCGTGAATAAACGGTCAGCTCGTGACCTCCTGCCATCAAATGGCGTGCCATGCTTTCACCCATGACGCCAATGCCAATAAATCCGATCTTCATTAGTATATGTTCCTCCCAAATAGTGGATAGAATGAGTATAGGGCAGTTAGAAATGAAATTCAAGTATAACAAAATCAAAAAGATTAGAAATCAAAAAGCCACTGCCTAAACCTAAACAGTGACTTCAAAATATTGCTACTTCTCCCCAGCATTGTCCGTGTAAAGCACGGACAAAACCGGGTCAAGGGTCAATGAAGTGGGCGAAGTCCTCCTTGCGGGGGTGTAGGGAGCTCTGCCCCCTACTCGTCAAGGAGCGCAAGATCAGGATCTTCTTCGAGTAGGGCTAAGTCTTCGGGATCAGGCTGGACGGTGTTCTTTGCAGCATGGGCGGCCTTTTCCTCGTCACGAATGATCTTGTCGATCAAGGAGGTGATTTCAGGATTGTCCTTTAGGAACTGGCGAGCGTTCTCGCGTCCCTGACCGATGCGCTGATCAGAATAGCTGAACCATGAACCGTTCTTTTGAATGATGTCGCGATCGACGGCGATGTCAAGGAGGGAGCCCTCTTTGCTGATGCCCTCGCCGTAAATGAGGTCAAACTCTGCGATCTTGAAGGGCGGTGCAACTTTGTTTTTGACAACCTTCACCTTGGTGCGGTTGCCGATGACATCGGTGCCGCTCTTGAGCTGTTCGCCGCGGCGAACATCAAGGCGAATGGTGGAGTAGAACTTCAGGGCACGGCCGCCTGTGGTGGTTTCGGGGTTGCCGTACATAACGCCAACCTTTTCACGCAGCTGGTTGATGAAAATAGCGATGGCGTTGGTCTTGCTGATAACGCCGGTGAGCTTACGCAGGGCTTGGCTCATGAGGCGGGCTTGCAGACCAACGAATGAATCGCCCATGTCGCCTTCGATTTCCGCTTTGGGAACAAGGGCGGCAACGGAGTCAATAACGACCATGTCAACAGCGCCGGAGCGTACGAGCGCCTCGCAAATCTCGAGTGCTTGCTCGCCTGTATCAGGCTGGGAAATGTATAGATCGTCGATGTTCACGCCAAGCTTCTTGGCATATTGGGGGTCAAGGGCGTGCTCGGCATCGATAAATGCAGCAACGCCGCCTGCTCTTTGTGCTTCTGCTACGCAGTGGAGGGCAACGGTGGTTTTACCGCTGCTTTCAGGTCCGTAGATTTCGACCACGCGTCCGCGGGGCAGTCCGCCTACACCAAGGGCGATATCCAAATCCAAACAGCCGGTGGGGATGACCTTCAAAGTATTGTCCGCTATGGAGTCGCTAAACTTCATAACAGAGCCTTTGCCGTAGGTTTTGTTAAGCTGTGCGAGCGCAATATCAAGCGCCTTCATCTTCGCTTCACGTAAATCCCCGACTTTTGAGCCGATTTCCTTTTTCGTTGTTTCTTTCTTAGCCATCTTACATGCTCCTCATCTTGTATGTTCGTCGCTTACAACAGTGGTTTTATTCTTGGATGGCTGCCAGCGCAAGCTGTAGGGCATGTAGAGCGCTTTGCTCACGCACACTCTGCCTGCCGCCATCAAAAAGACATTTTACGGTATGGGTTTGCTTTGCGGTGCTAACCCCCAGAAAAACCGTGCCTACGGGCGTTTCGTTGGTGCCGCCTGTTGGACCTGCGATGCCGGTCGCGCTGATCGCAACATCAACGGATAGGGCAATGCGCGCGCCGCGTGCCATTTGGCTGGCGCATTCGCTGCTGACAACGCCTGCGCCGTCAATGACCTCCATGGTTACGCCAAGAAGCTCGTGCTTGATGCGCGGATCGTAGCTGACAATGCCGCCCATGAGGACAGCAGATGCTCCGCTGACGGACGCAACACTGGCAGATATCATGCCGCCGGTCAGGCTTTCGGCTGTGCCAAGGGTGAGCCCGCGGGAAAGAAATTGGTTGACTACCTCGGTGCTCATTTGCATCAAATCAGTCATTACATGCCTCCGAGCTTGAGGACGTCTTTGTTCTTGATAAAATAATCCACGCCTGATAGGAGCGTCATGAATACGGCTGCCCACATCAAAATCTGAGGGATGATAGGCTGATTCATGAGACCGATGTTTTGCAGCAAGAACGCGATGAGCATGAACATCTGCGTGACGGTTTTCAGCTTGCCGAGCTTGGATGCAGCGATGACGCGCCGCTGCTCAACAGCTACGAGGCGAAGCCCGTCAACCGATAGCTCGCGGAATAGTACGACGACGCAAGCCCATGCGGGGATGTAACCCATGCCGCAAAGTCCGATCATGGTGGATAGGACGAGCAGCTTGTCTGCGATGGGGTCCAGGAACTTACCAAAATTGGTCACGATGTCATTCTTGCGCGCCAAATACCCGTCTAGCCAATCGGTAAAGCTTGCGGCTACAAAAAGCAGCAATGCCATGGTGTTTGAGGCTGCGGTATCCACATATAGCGTGAGTAGGATAAAAGGAATGAGCGCAATGCGCAAAATGGATAATTTATTAGGCAGGTTCATGCTTTCACTCCTATGAGATCATATGTCTCTGCATTTGTGATCTGTACGTTGATGAACTCGCCGATATCCTGTTCATCTGCGCCTGAGATCTGAATGATGCCGTCGGTTTCGGGGGCATCTTGCTCGCCGCGTCCAATCGCGGTGCCGTCGGCGTTAACGCTTTCCACGAGTACGCGCTCCATGCCGCCGACGCGAAGCTGATTGCGCTTGAGGGAAATAGCCTGCTGCGCTCTCATGAGGGTGTCAAGACGTGCCTCTTTGATGTCCTCGTCGATCTGATCGGGCATTTCGGCGGCGGGGGTGTCCTCCTCGGGTGAGTAGGTGAATGCGCCGAGACGATCAAACTCAATATCGGTTATAAAATCCATGAGACGAGCAAATTGCTCGTCGGTTTCGCCGGGAAAGCCTGTGATAAAGGTGGTGCGTAGGGTGAAATTCATTTCGCGTGCTTTCTTGAGCAAGCTGCGCGTCTTTTGGATATCACCGCGGCGGTTCATGGCAGTGAGCAGAGCAGGGTCTGCGTGCTGCAAAGGCAGGTCGAGGTACTTGCAGATGTTTGGGCGTGAAGCCATGGCATCCAGCAGCTCTTGATCGATCTCGTCGGGGTAGCAGTAGAGTACGCGCAGCCACTGGACGCCCGGGATGTCGGCAGCACGTGTCATCAGCTCGGGCAAAAGAGAACGCCCGTGGGTGTCCATGCCAAAGCGCGAGGTATCCTGCGCAACCAGCACATGCTCCCGGACGCCTTGCTCTGCCAGTTCCCTGATCTCAGCCAGTACGCTGTCCATGCTGCGGGAGCGGAAACCTCCGCGAATGAGCGGAATGGCGCAATAGGTGCAGCAGTTGTCGCAGCCATCTGCGATGCGGATGTAAGCGGTGTATGGCGCGGTTGTGAGCACGCGGTCGCCTGCAAGAACAGAAAAATCATTCTGGCAGTAGCTGAGGCGCTCGCCGCCAAGGGCTTTCTCAATAGCCTGCGGCAGCATGGGGTATTGGCTCACGCCCATGAATAGATCGATTTCAGGCAGTTCATCAATGAGGGTTTGCTCATAGCGCTGCACTAGGCAGCCTGTTGCTACAAGGAGCTTGCATTTGCCGTGTGCCTTGTACTCGGCCATGCTTAAAAGGGTATCGATGCTCTCCTGCTTGGCAGGATCGATAAAACCACAGGTATTAACGATGAGAATTTCAGCTTCTCGTTCATCGGTGGTGATGCGGTAACCGTGATTGCGCAAAATACCGAGCATAAGTTCAGTATCCACGCGATTCTTACTGCATCCCAGCGAAATGACTCCAACGGTTCGCAATGATGAGCCCTCCAAAAAATCAGTTAGGAGGACGCGCACATTTGTTTGTCACTCCGATGCCTATTTTAACATAGTTTCGAGGGAATGAAAACCCCTATACAAATGGTATATCGTAGGGCATAGCATCATTTCATATAGGAAGAGAATCAAATGCCGTATGAATAAAGAGACCCCGCACCAATTGGCTCTGCGCAGAGCGCGAAAGGTGCGGGGACAAGCTTGTGATTGCTATGAAATTGTTTACAATTTACGGTTCATAATGGAGATAATCAGGTTGCCATTTTTGAAAACCGTACCAAGCGTGCTTGCGTCCACCAACTCCCTAAACTCAGGAATCGGGATCAAGCCCTCCATGAGCGGCAAGACGGTGAAGATCACAAAGCAAAGCAGCACGCCGAGCAATAGTCCGAATGCACCGCCTGCAAGCCAATCCAGATGCTTGAGGACGGGGAAGCGGAAGACGGCGCGCAGCAGGTTAATCAAAATGGTGAACACGATAAAGCAAATAGCAAAGGACAGCAAAAAGCAGATGACGTTGATGCTGACGGATAGAATCGTCTGGTTGACATAATCGCCGACGTTGGTCGCAAGGGTGCCGAGGGGGCTAAAAACCTGCTGCTCCAGATTATGGGTCAGGAGGGAGCCGATGGGGTAGGGGAGATCGGCTTTTTGCACGATGGCTTCCACGCCAGAGCTGGTCAGACCGTTCACGGCTTGGCTGCTCAGGTCAAGGTCGCCAAGCACACTGGCTGAGTCCGTATAGCTGCTGATGAGGCGGGTGATATCGGTATTGCTGCTGAGGATATCCGATATTTTCGGGAATATCCAAAACGAGCCAACAAGCGAGAGCAGCCCTCCACCGAGGTTGAGTACTGTTTGGATAAATCCTCTGTACAGTCCAAATAGCACGCATAGACCAATGATCGCGATGATGATGATGTCAATGATATTCACAGCTCTCCTGCCTTTCTTTTGTTATTTGATGTTGCTGATGGAATGGGGCAAGGTAAGAGTGTATACATCGCTGCCGCAAGCAACGATGATCCGCCCGCTGCTAAGGGTGCCGATGAGGCGGGTGACCTCTGCATCAAGGGGCAGTTCATAGGTTGAAAAACGCAGATCGTTTTGCCCTGCACGCAGCAGTTCAGTTGCGGAGACGGCGTATACGGTCTTGTTCCACACGGTTGCGCCGATGCAGGTGGAAGGCAGGCTGTAACGCTTGTCAAGGCTGCCCGAGATCAGGCGCAGTTCGCGAATGTCAAACATGCTGGTGGCCTGGGAGGTGGGGGCGAAAAGCAGGTAGGCACTTCCGCGCTCGGGCACTTCGTAGTCCATCAGCTGCCAGCCGTATACCAGAACGGATGCAGCGGTGTCCTCGGCGCCGCGGTCGGTGAAGGTGAGCATTTTTCGAGTGTTGATGACGCGAAGCAGGCTATTTTCATAGATGACTTCATAGGGGATGGGCTCGCCCAGCGATACCTCGCCCGTGTTCATCTTACCCACTTCAAAGGTGTTGAAGAGGTGGTTGGCGGCGGTGCTGAATACATCCAGCGCCAATGTCCACATATATTCGCCCTTTGCGCCGTAGAATCCAACGTCAAGGATGATCAGGTCGGTGTAAGCTTCCGATTCCTCGTCCATATGAGAACCCATGTGATCCTTGACCACAAGGCGCGGGGCGGTGGTGTCGCCGATGACGGCGGCTACGTACTGCTTGCCTGCGCGTGCGAACTGAATGGATTCGCCTAGGTTGTCGTTGTAGGAGGAATTGCCGTTTTGATCAAGGATGTAAATGGTGCTGCCAGACCACACGGCGATGATGCTGTCGGTGCAGTCGTAGCCAGCGTTTGAGCCGATTTGAAACGACCAGCGAACGGAGCCTGTTTCCGTCATGCAGTGGATGCTGACCCCGTCATAATACAGGACATAACTGCCAAAGGCCTTGACGGTATCGCTGTAGGGGCAGGGCAGTTTGGATGCGCTGACGGCGGTGACGGGTCTGGATGAGAAGATCGAGATTGCTCCCCAAATCACCAAAGCGATGACACCGATGATTACAAAGAGAATCAAGAAATCCTTGAGGCGATTTCTACCTTTAGTTGCTCTATTCATAGTAGCTCCCTTGAGCGGCCAGCATCCGGTTAACTAACGAATGCGAAAAGCCGTTTGTTGCACTCAGGCATTGCATGAGGGCTATTTTACATTATATCCTCTGAGGCGCGATGATGCAAGGACTATTGCATTATGTACATTCATCGGTCAATCCATGTAGCAAAACAGCGATTAGCGACAATCTTCGCGCCCGGAATCGACTTTCAATAAAGGGCAAATCCCCTATACTTGGCACAACGGACTGAGGGGGTTAGCTGGATGGTGCATGCAGAAGTTTACATCATTTTAAACGTGGCAGTGTGCGCTTGCGTTCTCCCCCTCGGCGGTAAGCTGGGGGGGATTCCTGCCCCAGGAAAGCGGCGGCTGCTCATGGCTGCACTGCTCAGCGGTGCGTTTGCGATGCTTCCGCTGGCGGCGGACTGGCTTGGCGTGATTGCGCTGATGGGGCTTCCCGCTTCGGTGGGGCTTTGCTTCCATAAGCATGGGGCGCAGGCGGTCTTTCGCTGCACGGTGACAACGCTCTGTGCAGGGATGCTGATGGGCGGCGCGGTCTATTGCTTTTTAGCGGGCGGCATGGGGATATGGCAAGCGATCATACTATCGATGCTGCTGAGCTTGCTGCTGTATATGCTGGTGACGCTGCTGCCAACAGCGATCTGCGAGGTTCGGCAGGTGGAGATTCGGGTAGGCACTCAATGCATATTGCTTCCGGCGATGCTGGATAGCGGAAACTTGCTCACCGATCCCATCACGGGGCTTCCTGTGCTGGTGGTACCGCGCAGGGCGGCTCGGACGCTGTTTCCATATGTGGAGGATATATCGGACATCAAATGCTTGCCGCTTGGATTTCGCTTGCTCAGTGTGAGAACGGCAGCAGGAAGTGCACTGCTTCCGATGTTTCGCCCTGATGAATGCAAGCTGTACCTTGACGGAAAGACATGTGCGGCAGAATTGCTCGTGGCGGTAACGGGCGCGGAATACAGGGGAGTGCAGGCACTTGTGCCTATGGCAGCACTGCCCAAACAACCACTTGCGCAGTAATTCGGATAAGAAGCCCGCATAGCACGCGGGATGAGGAGGAACGAAGATGAACCAATCACAGGAACGCATCCATTTTGCATTTCAGCGGTTGCTGATGCGGCTTTTTCCTAAGGAATTATTTTATATTGGCGGTCCTGATCCACTGCCCGCGCCATTGCCCATTGAGGAGGAGCGGGAATTAACCCTTCGCCTGAGGAATAACGATGAATCCGCAAGGGCAAGGCTGATAGAGCATAATCTGAGGCTGGTTGTTTTTATTGCCAGACGCTTTGAAAATACAGGGATTCCGCTGGAGGATTTGATATCGATCGGCACGATTGGACTGATCAAGGCGGTGGGGACATTTGATGCGGATAAGAAGATCAAAATGGCGACCTACGCCAGCCGCTGCATTGAAAACGAAATCCTCATGTTCCTGCGAAAAACCAATAAGCTGCGCATGGAGGTAAGCCTTGATGAGCCGCTGAAAACCGACTGGGACGGCAACGAGCTGCTGCTCAGCGATGTGCTTGGGACAAGGGCGGACACGGTGTCCAGCAACCTTGATCAGGAAATCGAAAAGGAAATCCTGCGCGATGCGCTCAATCATCTCAATGCGCGCGAAAAGCAAATTATCATGCTCAGGTTTGGGATCGGCGGCTATCAGGAGAGAACCCAAAAAGAAGTGGCGGACATGCTCGGCATTTCACAAAGTTATATTTCACGACTTGAAAAGCGAATTTTGAGCAGACTACAAACGGAGCTAAAGAGAATTGGGTGAACGGCGGCAAGATGGGTTTTGGTGTGCAAAACGATGTAATTATGGTATAATACCCGCTATACATTACGTTTAAGGGGAGCATCACGGATGACAAAGAAGATCGTGTTAACGGGCGGCGGAACGATGGGGCATGTAACGCCGCATTTTAGCCTGATTCCTAAACTGCGGGATGCAGGATATGAGATTCACTACATCGGCACGGAAACGGGTATGGAACGAGCCGTGATTGAGAAAATTCCTGGTGTCACCTATCATGGGGTCAAAACGGGCAAGCTTCGCCGTTATTTCTCTTGGCAAAACTTCGTCGATCCGTTTAAAGTGATTTGGGGAGCGTTTCAAAGCATCGGTCTGATGATGAAGATTCGTCCTGATGTCTGTTTTTCAAAGGGCGGCTTTGTGAGCGTGCCCGTGGTCTTTGGCGCATGGCTGTGCCGCGTGCCGACTGTCTGCCACGAGAGCGACCTCACCCCCGGACTTGCCAATCGCATCTGCACGAAATTTGCATGGCGCGTCGCGGCCACCTTTCCCGAGTGCGCTAAGGCGATCGGCACAAAGGGTGTGCTCACAGGTACGCCGCTTCGTCCCGAACTTTTCCGAGGCAGTCGCGCGGCTGGGCTTGGGATGGCGGGCTTTGACGGCATCAAGCCGGTGATGGTGATGACGGGGGGAAGCCTGGGCGCACAGAGCGTAAACGCTTGCCTTCGCAAAGCCTTACCGGAGATTTTGCCTCAAATGGATGTGCTTCATCTCTGCGGCAAAGGGAACTTGGATGAGAGCCTTGCGCAAACGAAGGGCTACTGCCAAAAAGAATTTTTGACGGATGAAATGCCCGATGCACTTGCGGTTGCTGATGTCGTGTTGAGCCGTGCGGGCAGCAATACCCTAAGCGAGCTCATCGCGCTTCAAAAACCCATGCTGCTGATTCCGTATCCCAAAGGCGCAAGCCGCGGGGATCAGATCGAGAATGCGAAAAGCTACCAAAAGCAGGGTGTGGCGCGGGTGCTGATGCAGGAGGATATGACGCCTGAAACGCTCGCAGCAGCGTCCCAGAAACTTCTTTTGGAACGCGCTGAGCTTGAAAATGCCCTTAGGAACTATCCCATCAAAGATGGTACAGACGCTGTGCTTCATTTGATTGAGGAAGCACAGAAGAAATAGTTGTAAAAAATAGATTAAGTCCTTACAAACAAAAGATGCACTGTTTGATAAGGGCTTATTTTTTCCTTTATATGCAACAAAAAAGGTGCGAAAGGCAAGATGCATAAAATACAAGAAAATGTTTATTAATAATTGACAAGAGACAAAGTTGTGGTATAATACAAAGAGACAAACGTTTGCACAACTGAAAAGGCGTTATGCAAACGGCGTACATTCAAATAAAGGGGAGGAACTATTTTATGAAGAAAATCTTATCTCTATTGGTC
Organism: Clostridiales bacterium; assembly: GCA_012523405.1. Classification (GTDB taxonomy): domain Bacteria; phylum Bacillota; class Clostridia; order Christensenellales; family Aristaeellaceae; genus Limiplasma. Next base: position 29,624 of record JAAYIN010000026.1, on the reverse strand, counting down.
GTAGCAACATTGGTACTAGGCATGGTAAACATTTTTGCTGTTGCTGAGGATACTACACCGGTAGCAGCAGCGGGTTCTGTTTATTACCTAAACTTCAAGCCCGAGCAGGCAACCCAGTGGGACGAGCTCGCAAAGACCTACACCGATGCAACCGGCGTACCGGTAACTGTCGTTACCGCTGCATCAGGCACATACGAGGATACCCTTCGTTCTGAAATCGAAAAGACCGAAGCCCCCACTTTGTTCCAAGTCAACGGTCCTGTAGGCCTGAAGACATGGAAAGAGTATTGCCTAGACCTTAAGGACAGCGCAATCTATGCAGACCTTAAGAGCGATGACTTCGCACTGGTCGAAGACGAAAAAGTTCTCGGCATTGCATATGTTATCGAAACTTATGGCATCATCTACAACAAGACCCTTCTTGCAAAGTACTGCGCACTTGACGGCGCTGTGATTGCAGACGCTTCTGAAATCAACAACTTCGCAACCCTTAAGGCTGTTGCAGAAGACATCCAAGCTCGCAAAGATGAAGTTGGCGTTCTAGGCGCTTTCGCATCTGCTGGCATGGACTCCAGCTCTGACTGGCGTTTCAAGACTCACCTTGCAAACCTGCCTATCTATTATGAATACAAGGCAGACGGCATCGGCACCACCGACGCGATCAAGGGCACTTATCTTGAGAACTACAAGAACATCTGGGATCTATACATCACCAACGCAACCTGTGAGCCCACCATGCTTGGCGCAAAGACAGGCGAGGATGCAGCTTCCGAATTCGCACTTAGCGAAGCAGTATTCTATCAAAACGGCACATGGGCATATGGCGATGCAACCGCAGAAGGCATCACCAATGAAGAGCTAGGCATGCTTCCCATCTACATCGGTGCAGAAGGCGAAGAAAACCAAGGCCTATGCACTGGCTCAGAAAACTACTGGGTAGTGAACAACAAGGCTTCTCAGGAAAACATCGACGCTACACTAGCATTCCTTGAGTGGGTAATCACAAGCGACGAAGGCCGCGACATGATTGCAAACCAGATGGGCTTTGTAACGCCTTTCAAATCCTTTGACGATGGCTATGTTGCACACAACGCGCTACTGGACGACGCTGCTGCTTATATCGCAGACGGCAAGACCTCCGTTAGCTGGAACTTCCCCACCATTCCTTCCGAGATTTGGAAGAACAACCTTGGCAATGCACTGCTCGAGTATGCTCAGGGCACAGGCGAATGGGCTGCTGTTGAGACTGCATTCGTTGATGGCTGGGCAAGCGAAGTCGCTGCTGCACAATAACGTAATTGGAACCTATTGAAGGGTTGCGGCATGTAAAACCTGCAAGCTTTATACCATGTGGTCAAGGGGTGTATAATCCCTTGACCATATGGAAAGCGGCGATAGGTCTTGCATGCGCAGTCCTTCATTTTTTTAAATACCCACCAAAGGGGATGAAGAGATGGAACGATATATCAAGAGATACTGGCCAATCTTCGTGCTTCCCACAATGCTGGCATTTGCCATTGGCTTTGTGGTTCCGTTTGTCACGGGGCTTTACCTGTCCTTTTGCGACTTTACGACGATATCCAACGCGACCTTTGTTGGGTTTGCAAACTACGTGAAGGCGTTTACGGACTCATCAGGCGAGTTCATTCACTCGCTGTGGTTCACGATGCTCTTTGCAGGCATTTCGACCGTGCTGATCAATATTTTTGGTCTCGTGATCGCGCTGCTTTTGGTGCGCGGATTTAAGGGGACAAACTTGTTCCGCACCGTGTTTTTCATGCCAAACCTCATCGGCGGCATTGTGCTGGGCTGGCTGTGGCAGGTGATCATCAACGGCGTACTCGCAAAGTACAACGTCAACATCACCACCAACGAATGGTACGGCTTTTGGAGCATGATGATCGTCATGCTTTGGCAGCAAGCGGGCTATATGATGATTATTTATATCTCAGGGCTTCAGTCCATCCCAGGCGAGATGATCGAGGCTGCATCCATTGACGGCGCAACTGCATGGCAGACCTTCAGGCATATCAAGATGCCCATGCTCATGCCGTCCATCACCATTTGCACCTTCCTCACCCTCACCAATGGCTTCAAGCTCTTTGATCAGAACTTAGCCCTCACCAACGGCATGCCGTCCAATCGTTCTCAGCTCTTGGCGCTTAATATTTACAGCACCTTCTATGGGCGCACAGGCTGGGCAGGCGCAGGACAAGCCAAGGCGGTTGTGTTCTCCCTCATCGTAGCCATTATCGCAATCATCCAATTGCGGGCAACACACGATAAGGAGGTGCAGCAATAATGGCAAATCCAAAGAAACTCGGCAATAAAAAACGCTTGGTTGATGGTATGCTCACCGTGATTTTTTCGCTCATCTCCCTTGTTTATCTCTATCCGCTCGTGATGATGGTGATCAACAGCTTTAAAAAGAAGGCGTATATCAGCCGCGCACCCTTTGCCTTTCCAACTGAAAAGACCTTCGCAGGGTTTAGTAACTATGAAAACGGCATTAAGCTCACCAACTTCATCGAGTCCATCGGCTGGAGTTTTGTGATCACCATTTTGTCGGTATTCCTGATTCTGCTCTGCACGTCTATGTGCGCATGGTTCATCGCGCGCGTGCAAAATAAGATCACCAAGGCGATCTATATGGTCTGCATCATTTCGATGGTCGTCCCTTTCCAGATGGTGATGTTCACCCTGTCTAAGACGGCGAACGTTCTGGGTCTAAACACCCCCTTCACCATCCCCATTATCTATCTGGGATTTGGTGCGGGGCTTGCGGTCTTTATGTTCACAGGATACATGAAGTCCTGCCCGATTGCGATTGAAGAATCCGCAATGATCGACGGTTGCAGGCCGCTGCGTACATTCTTTAGCGTTGTTCTTCCGATTTTGCAGCCTACCTATATTTCCACAGGCATTTTGCAAACCATGTGGATTTGGAACGACTACCTCCTGCCCTATCTCGTGCTTGATCTCAAGCGCTACAAGACCGTGCCAATCGCCATTCAGTACCTCAAGGGCGGCTATGGTTCAGTGGATATGGGCGCGATGATGGCTATGCTTGTGCTCGCGATTTTGCCCATTATCATATTCTATCTCTTCTGCCAAAAGCATATTGTCAGCGGCGTGATGGCGGGGGCTGTGAAAGGATAAGGTCTTTGGTTATTCCGAAGTTCCAGTGCTTGATAGGCCGAATTCAAAGGTGGTATCGGAGGGGCACAAATCAAACGGGCGAAGTCGCTCCGATTACAATCCTAAACCAGCGACATATGCGGTCATTTGGGGACCTTGCGTAGCAAGGGTTCCCTACGCGTAGCCCAGGCCTTGAGCGTTAGCGAACAGGGACGAAGTGCAATGAAAGGGGCGAAGCCCTCGGCAGAAAAGATCGCGTTAGCGAGCTTTTTTGACGCTATGAACAGACCGATAGCATCGGTCTGTTTTTGTCTGTTGAGATATGATATACTTGATGACAGAAATGACGATCCAAAGAGACTGAAACGAGATGGTGAGTACATGGCAAAGATGAATCCCGAGCATATCAAAGCACTTTTGGAGCTCATCAATCACAGCCCCTATTTTGAGTTGTTAGCGATGCGGGTGTGTGCGCTGAATATTGGTTATTCAAGGGTTGAGGTGGAGCTGAGCAACCAGCATATGAATCCCTTTGGAGCAATTCACGGGGGCGTTTATTCCTCTATTATTGATACGGCTGCTTACTGGTCTGCTTATTGCGAGGTGGATGAGCATGTTGGTTTTACTTCAATAGACGTAAGCGTCAACAACCTGTCCATGATCAATAGCGGCAAAATCATCGTTGAGGGGAAATCCATCAAAGTCGGAAGATCCCTCTGCGTTACGGAAGCAGTAGCCAAGGATAGTGGCGGCAAGTTGCTTGCGCAAGGTACATCCAAGCTCATGATATTGCATGGTAAGCAATCTGTTCATGATGCAATCAAAGCAATGGGGCATAAGGAATTGCCGCCTAAGTTTATTGACTGAATGAGAGCAGCCTATCCATGATCAAAACAGCGCATGTGACTTGCTTGTATGCGCTGTTTTTGTAGACAATTTAGCGAAGCTCATATGTGAGGATTTCGCCTGAGGGACTGTTGCCAAATATCAACAATGGTAAAACAAAGGACATTGGGCAATAAAGAAATCCCAAATAACGTTATATAGATGATGCGTGCTATCCAGTAACAATTTTAGAAACTATGGAGGTCTACAGAAAAAATACCTATCTTTATTCATGGTGCTGGCAATGGTTATCTGCATTCCATACAATATATCCTTTGCCGAGGAAAAAACGATTAAGTTATCGATTCCTGACAATACGTCCGAAAGCCTGCCTGCCAACATGCCTGAAAATTATCTGGGCTATTATTCGTCAGGCGGAACGGAAACCAAAGGTGTTACTTTCGTGATCAGCGAGGTGCATTATGATGAAAAAGAACTGAAAATAAGCGTCATCCAGCTACCTAACGATGATTACACATCTGTTGTTGATAACTCGATTGAATACTCAGCAGATAACAGAGGCGATTTCGATAGAGAAATAGAAACTGCATCTCAATATGGCGACAAAGTATTGGGGACGGTTTGCGGTATTTCAACAATAACAGATGGGGAAGGTAGTAATCTGTTTGATGAGTGCAGAATTTCAGAAAATCGAAACGGCGCTTCTATGATTACTGAATTCTACATTTATTCACTGCCGGAGAACCTGACAGGAGAAGTAAACGTTGAATTGGTTTTTGGGGTTAATGAAGACTTGAACTACCGCTTTCCAATGTCCGATAGCATATACATAACGGTTCCCGTTCCATAGCAGGCAGTCATGGCATGAAAAAAACGGACGCTTGAGTGGCGTCCGTTTTTATATACACAGCTAGACATAGCCCCGATATGCTTATTGATGGTCTACGCCAAGCTGCTGGCCCATTTGAGGATTTGCTCTGCAACTTCTATATACTTTTGCCCCACTAACAATCCTGTGTGGTATAGCTTTGGTAGCCCATATACTGTGCGCCAAGGTGCTTTGCTTCTGCAATGCCGCGCTGCTCATCATCATCATTGTTTACAGCTTTGATCACCAAGGCAGGGCATGTGATCAAATGGCTATCAATGGAAATACCTTTGCTTGATTTGTCGGTAAAAGCAAGTGCTTCAAAAAGCCTTTGCTGATTCCATTGACAGATACTTTCTTTGAAAGTCGATATCGTCTATAGATTCATCAGGGCTAAGGTCGTCGCGCATGGGTGCCGGTAGTACCGATTGACTCAGATCAGTGTCTTGATAGTAGGGCACTTGTGCGTGTACTTCTCTGCTGATGCTCGAAAATCAATACCAAGCCGGCAAGCAGCATGGTTTCAGGAATTTTCTGCCTCCTCTGCAAATCATACTTCGTACTACTTTATCATACATGTCGACATTAAGCGGGGATGTACTGCTATTCTTTGATAGAGGTGAGAATATGAAACCACTGAAAGCAAAAGTCAGTATTACACTGGATGATGATATCGTAGAAAAGGTGAGGCTGCTTGCGGAGGAAGATGATCGTTCGTTTTCACAGTATATCAATCTCGTGCTAAGAAACTATATGAAGGACATTGAAAATGCTTCTTCTCAAACAAATAAGCAGTTAATAAACATGACATTTTGAACGCACGCTTGAGGGGTGTCCGTTTTTACTGCCCGTGCATCATGACAAACCATACAAATAGATAATCATCTCTTTAGATACTCAAGAAAACGTAACAATTGATAAATGCCGAAATATCTATTGACAATCCATTTGAAAAGGCCTATGATCGACATGAAGACAGATATATGATAACTGAAAACTGAAAACAAGAATGATAACACAAGGATGTGCTGATGATGATCAAAAGCGACAGAATTCTGCAGAATGTTGCCAAGAGGCAGCCTCTTTCCCATATTGTCATGGATAGTATCAAACAGGCGATTTTGGACCGTACGATCAAGCCCGGTGATTTGCTTCCATCCGAAGCGGAAATGTCGGAGCAGATTGGTGTTGGAAAATCCAGTGTCAGAGAGGCAATCAAGATGCTATCGGCAATGGGCGTTGTGGAATCCATTCAAGGAGAGGGCACTTATGTGCGCAGCAATATTGATGAGGATGGAATCAATCCGCTTGTTTATCAGCTTGTACTGATGCAAGGAAGCAATGAACAGATTTTCCAGCTTCGCGAAATGTTGGAACCCGCCTATACGCAACTCGCAATGGAGCAGGCAACGCCGCAAGACTTATATGCAATTGAGCAGACGATCATCAATCTCGAACGAAAAATTTCAGATAACACGCAGACCGCGCAGGATGATCTGGCTTTTCACGAAGCGATATTGCATGCGACCCATAATCCATTTGTGATTAAGATCGGGCAGACGAGTTTGCATTTATTTGAAGCATCCATTAAAAACTCGATGATCCATATCCCCAGTCAAGCCGTTCATGACCATCGGCAGATTTTCGAGGCGATGAAGGCGAAGGACAAAGTGAAGCTGCATGAGGTAGTCATTGCAAGCTTTGACGGGTGGCAAAAGACATTGAATACCATGAACGTATAGAACGTGGTATTCTACTCTCCTTTTTTTACGGTAGGTCATCAGATAACATATAACAGATAATGGAAGAATGGAGAATAATGTGATGAGGATTGAGCATGTCTCGGAGCAATGGAAAGTACGAATCATGGACAATGGTGCTGTGGAACTGACGGATATTGCAAAAGGCATCTCTTGGGGAGGGCGTTTTGCAGGGTGGCTGTGCATGGACGGACAGGAGCGGATAGCGATTCAAGCACCCCAAAGCGTAGGCAAAATCGAGAATGGACTGTATGCAAACTATCATGAACAGGGATATGCATTCAGGGCGGAATGGACGGTCACAGGCAATCGCGTGGAACTGAAGCTGACGGAACTGCATTGCGATGGTGAGTTTGTGTCGTTGGAGTATCCTGCGCATATGCTGCGCGTGGACTCGGGCGCGGATGATGGCTACGTGGTTGTGCCTCATAAGCAGGGCACGCTCATCCCCTCCAAACTCGAAGCGGGCTTTATGCGTCATCGACATAATAGCTGGAAAAACATCTGTGATATCGATGAACTGATTCCATTTGAATTCTGTGGTCTGAACATGACGTGGTTTGGTGCGTCAAATGCGGGTTCGTCCGTCATGTGCTATCTGGAAGAGGCTGTAGATGCAGCGCTGCACGTCCTTGGGAACGCGGTTGTCGGTGAGCATGGAGAGCCGATTGACAACCGTCAGGGCATGGAAGCAGGCCAGAGATATTCATCCCTTACGCCCGTATGGCGGGGATGCAAGGGCGAGATGAAATACGATCGCACGATGCAGCTGACGCTGGTGGAAAACGGCTATGTGGGCATGGCAAAGCTGTACCGTAAAGAGGTGCAAAGGAGCGGACGATTTGTTTCTTTGCGCGATAAGATTGACAAGAACCCGCTTGTGGAAAGAATGATCGGCGCACCTGATATCAAGATTTACATCTACACCAATCGCCGAAACGAGCCTCGGCTGCGCTCGTGGTCTGAGCCCATCTTGGATGGCTATGAATGTTTGCATACCACATTTGATCAAGTAGGCGAAATGGTGGATGACATGCAGAAAATGGGCATGGAGCGCGCGCTGGTACTGCTGGGCGGATGGAACAGAGCGGGTTATGACCGCGAGCACATTGATATGTGGCCGCCGGCACAAAAAGCAGGCGGTGCGCAAGGGCTTGCTCGTGCAAGTCAAAAGGGCGCAGATGCGGGCTATATATTTTCGCTTCATGATAACTATCAGGACATCTATCCCGATTCTCCCAGCTATGATGAAAAACTTGTGATGAAGCATCCCGATGGAACGCCCATGCTTGGCGGCATATGGGATGGCGGTCTGTGCAGGCTGGTCTGCTCTTCGCAGGCTCTTGAGCTGGCAAAGCCAAATGTTGAGGCAGTCAAAGGCAGCACAAGTGTTAACTCGTATTATCTGGATACCACCACATCAGCGCAGATGTATGAATGCTCTGATCCCGAACATCCGCTTGCACGCAAGGATGACCGCGAATACAAGAAAGCATTGCTGGAGTACTTGGCGGAGCAGGATTGGGTTGTTGGGGCGGAGGCTGGCGTTGACTGGGCAGTGCCTGTATGTACCTTCTTTGAGGGGATGCCGGGCGCGGCAGTTGGGCTGAATCAGGGGATGGAATCTGCCGACTTTGGCATGATGGTGCCGCTGTTTAACCTCGTATACCATGATGCGGTTGTTTGCTACTGGCAGCATGGTCAGCCCTTTGGCAGGGAGGATCATATCAACCATGTGCTTCACGATCTCATTAGTGCACAGCCGTCCAGCTGGTCGCTGGTCTATGATCAATGGGCGGACCTCAAGCCCTTGATTGCGCAGTGCACCAGCTTGCTTGGCAGCTTGCATGCGAAGACCGCTTATCACGAGATGGTAAGCCATGAATTCCTGACTAACGGCTTTGAGCTTCAGCGAAGCGTATTCAGTGACGGCACGGAAGTTGTGGTCAATTTCGATATCTGCTCGCATGAATATAAGGGACATGCGATTGCGCCCAAGGGTTTTTGGATTCACTCGCTGGATAGCGGCGATCAATTTGGACGGATGTCAAGGGATATTGTGCTTGAATAAGGTTTCTTGACGGGGGGAATCCCGTCATCAATATGAAGGAGGGATTTGAATGAAGAGGTTGGTTTCTTGTTTCTTGGTGCTTCTCATGCTGGTTGGTTGCATCCCTGTTTTGGCATTGGCGGAAGATAGTGAGGTAACGCTAGAATATTGGATTGCGGGAGATCCGCGCAGGACACCTGCATATCGCGAATCCATCGAGCGCTTTTCGCAGGAGACAGGTATCAAGGTCAACATAACCGAGGAAGTAGGAGACAATGCTCAAATCCAGCAAAAGCTCTACACCATGATTGCCTCGGGCGATGCACCGGATGTGCTGCAGGTGGATACGATGTATGTTGCAGACATGGCGAAGGCGGGCACAATCAGTTCGCTGGATGGTTTTGAAGGTTTTTCAGACCTGTATGGAAGCGTGATCAATGCTGAAATTACACCCCTTGCTTACGAGGAAAAAACCTATGGTTTCCCCATTCGAGGCAATTCCATTCAGTTGGTGTATAACAAGACGATGTTCACGGAAGCAGGGCTTGATCCTGAAAATCCGCCCCAAACATACGATGAACTGGTTGATGCAGCAACAAAACTCACCAAGTATGACGAAAACGGCAATGTCGAGGTCTATGGATTTGAAATCGGCATGACGGCAGACTCCCACTGGACGATGCATGTATTCAGCCCGATTTTCTGGTCATATGGCGGCGAGTATCAGAATGCGGATGGCACATCAGGCTTTGCTTGCGAAGCATCGGTAAAGACATTGGAGCTATGGGACAAGCTGGTCAATGAACTGAAGGTATCGCCTGTAGAGCGTATCACAAGCGGTTTCCAAACCGGAAAGCTGGCGATGATTCTAACAGGGGAATGGGAATTGCGTTCATATCGTGAGGATTTCCCTGAGCTGGAGGTCGGGTTCACTACATTGCCAATGCCCTCTGTGGATGTCGTGCCGCAAATCCCGCTGGGCGGGCGGGCGTGCGTCATCCCCACGATGAGCAAGAATCAAGATGCAGCTTGGAAGCTGATACAGCATGTACTCAGCTATGATGAGCAGATGGCTTATACCAAGGACGAAGTCGGTCTAGGCGTTCTAAACGAAATGATTGATGACCCATGGTTTGAGTCAAACCCCAACTACAAACAGGCGCTTTCGGATATGCAATATGCAAAGCCCAAAGCAGCCACAGAAATCATGCAGATGGACACCATTGTATTTGATGCAATCCAGCGAGTGATACTCATGGGCGAGGATCCTATGACAGCACTTCAGGATGCGGACGACCAGTACAATGAACTGCTGGAATCCTTAGAATAGGGAACAGGCCGATGCAGCGCGGTGATTAGCTGCGCTGCATTGGCAATGGAAATTGCGTTGAAAGAAGGGCTAAGAAAATGAACAAACAATATCAAGCCCTGAGCAAAAAGCAAAGGTGGATAGGTGTGGTATTCTTGCTGCCATTTATGCTGCATTTCACCATCTTTGTAATCTATCCATTTTTTGCAACAGTGCTCACGTCCTTCACGAATCAAGATCTGCTATCCTTGAAGAATGACTTTGTAGGATTGAAGAATTATCAAAAGGTATTGGGCGAAACGCTGTTTGCACGTGCACTTAAAAACACGGCTGTCTATTTGCTGATAGACGGTGTCGGCGTGGTGATATTTGGGATGCTGATTGCGCTGTGCTTGAATCTACGGGTAAAAGGGCTCTCGTTTTTCCGCACGGCTTGCTACCTACCCGTGCTGTTTGACTGGGTTATTGTATCGGTTGTGTTTAAGTTCATGCTTGAGCCTAGCTTTGGCGTAGTCAATTACATCATTCGCGCTTGCGGCGGGACAGGACAGGGTTTCCTAACAGACCCCAATCAGGCGCTGATCATCGTTTCGCTATGCTCTGTATGGAAAGGCGCAGGGTATTATGCGGTGTTCTTCCTTGCAGCGCTGCAAGACGTTCCAAAAGAACTAAAGGAAGCAGCGCAAATAGACGGAGCGGGCAGAGTACAGAGCTTTTGGAAAATCACATTGCCCCAAATCATGCCTGTTGCTATCTTTGTGGTACTGATCTCACTGGTTGGATCATTGAAGGGCTTTGACCAGTTTTATATCATGACCAAAGGCGGACCGGCTAGAACGACAACGACGATTATGTACTATTTTTATGAGACGGCATTTACCAATATGAAGGCGGGTAAGGGCGGCGCGATTGCCATTATCTTTACTGCGATTGTGCTGGTATTTGTAGGCATACAGAAGTTTTTCATGAATCGTCTTGCTGGATCGGAAGGTGTTAATTGAAATGAAAAATACGATTTCAAGGCGATGGATGGCGTCGGCACTGAAGTACTTGGCGTTGGGATTTTTTGCATTGATTTCAATTGGACCCTTTATCTGGATCGTACTATCCTCCTTTAAGCCTCTGCGGGAAATTGTGTCGTTGCCCCCAACGCTATGGCCGCAGACTTGGACGGTTAGCAACTTTGTCAGTGCGTGGAATGCTGTGCCTTATGGACGGTACCTGATCAACAGCATAATGGTGTCCACGATCTCTACCATCTCCGTAGTTTTCATCTCTTGCCTTGCAGCATATAGCATTGTGATACTGCGCTCGCGCTTATCACGCTTCATTGATGTGCTGGTAGCGATTGGGATCATTATGCCGACTCAAATCACGTTCATCCCCATGTTTCAAATGGCAAAGTCATTCGGCTTGGTAGATAGCTATGCCGGACTCATTATGCCCTACCTTTCCACGGCGTTTGGTGTGTACATGATGACTTCGTTTTTCAGGATGCTGCCCTATTCGCTGGTAGATGCTGCACGTATTGACGGACTAAATGAACTGGGCATTATCACCAAAATCATCATTCCTATTTCCAGACCGGGGATTACAACCCTTGTGATTTTCAATTTCCAACAAGTGTGGAAGGATTTTTTCTGGCCGATGCTCATTACCAATAGCACCACGCTGCGCACGGTACCCATTGGTATATCGGCATTTACGCAAGTGGACAGCCAAAACCAAGGCTGGATTTTGGCGGCCGCCACCATATCAATTGTTCCGCTATTTGTGATGTACATGTTTTTCCAGAAGCAATTCTATGAAAGCACGGCATTTAGCGGCATGAAGCTATAAGGAGATTTGGAACATGAACCCACCCATTGCTACAGCAGTTCGCGGCGGCGATTATGTATTTCTCAGCGGCATACCGCCTGCTGAAAACAACGCAGTGGTAGCCAAAGGCGATATAGCAAAGCAGGTAGATTTTGTTTTGGAGGAAATGGCGGTCATTCTTGCTAAAGAGGGATTATCGCTAAGCAATCTGGTATATGTGCAGGTATATTTGCGCAGCATGGACGGCATTAAGGAATTGAATCAATGCTATGCGGAAAAGATGCCGAAGCCATATCCCGCAAGGAAAGTCATCACAACAGAGTTTACGCTTGAGGGCGTTTGTGTGGAAATCTCTGGCATAGCATACGCGGGCAAGAAAAAGACCGCATAACAAACAATGACAAGGATGAGGCACTGTGATTTTTGATACGGATGTTCATCTCTCAACGACAGAAGCAAATGGATTAACGGCGGAACAAACAATCGACCGAATGGATCGCGCTGGGATTGATATGGCCAATATTTGGCTACAGCCGCCATACCTTCGGCAGATTGAGGATGCCAACAGGTACATATATGAATCGGCAAAAAGGTACGCAGATCGTTTTGTTGCAACAGGCTGGATTGACCCGCATTTTGGGTATGAGCGCACGATGGCCATGCTCACCCAATGCGTAGAAGGCTACGGCATGCGCTGCGTGAAGCTCAATGGGGCACAGAATAGTTTTTATATCGATGATGAGCGACTCAACCCGTACTATGCTTATCTGGAAAAAAACAATTGTATGCTGGCATTTCATATCGGCGCGGATTATTATGATTTCACACATCCCTATCGTGCGCACAAGGTAGCATTAGCTTTCCCGAACCTGCGGATTTTGATGGTTCATATGGGCGGAGCAGGCGTGCCGGACTTGGGAAAGGCGTGTATTGAGGCAGCTCAATGCTGCGAGAATATGACGCTGGTCGGCAGCGCGATATCCTATATAAGGGTAATGGAAGCAATTGGAAAATTAGGTCCGGAGCGAGTATGCTTTGGCAGTGATGCTCCATTTGCCATGATGCATGTGGAACGCGCTGCATACGAGAGCTTTTTGCCCGATGTGACAGATGCTGCGGGATATGCGCTGGTGATGGGCGAGAACGCCAAGAGACTATGGAACATCAGCTGATATCCTATGGGAGGCATTGACCGATGGCGGAGGTTCCGCGCTAACAAAAACCCCCGCTTTTCTAAAACAGAAAAGCGGGGGTTTTACTAGGATAACAGTGTTGATTCTTATGCTTGCAGGTAATTAAGCAGCAATCCCTTTGCAGCTTCCACATCGCGTAGATCGATGACTTCGCATGCGCTGTGCACATAGCGGCAGGGGATGGAGATGGTGCCAGCGACTACGCCGCCGCGGGAAAGCTGGATGGTGCTTGCGTCAGTGCCGCCGTAGGGGAGGACTTCGCGCTGGGTCTTCACGCCTGCACGCTTGCCAGCTGCCAAAAGCTCGGTGACGAGCTCGGGGTTTGAGATGCTGCCGCGGTCCATAATCTTGACCGCAGCGCCGTCTCCAAGCTTGACGGCGGGCTGCTTGGTTTCGGGGGTGTCGCCGTTGCCGGTTACGTCAAGCGCAATGCCGATATCAGGCTGAACGCTGTAAGCGGCGGTTTTTGCGCCGCGGCAGCCGACTTCCTCCTGCGTGGAGAAAACAGCGATGACGGTATTCTTAGTCTGGGGCAGAGCCTGCATGACGCTGATGAGCAGCGCGCAGGCCACGCGGTCGTCCATGGCAGGAGCGGATACGCGGTTCTTGCCAAGGCGGAAGCAATCGTTGGAATAGACTGCAACATCACCGAGCTCAATCATTGATAGCGCTTCTTCTTTGCTCTCTGCGCCGATATCAACAAACATATGCTTCATAGCGGGGGTTTCGCCGGCGGGGACGGGCTCTTGGGAGATAACACCCTGCACGCCGTTGCTAAAGTAAATATGGCGGGTGCGGCTGACGGCTAGGTTAATGCCGCCAACGGGCATAACGCGCAGGAAGCCTTCCTTCTCCACTGCCACAACGACGAATCCGATGTGATCCATATGTGCGGAGAGCATGATGCGCTTGCCATTTGGGTCAGTGCCCTTCTTCTCGCAGATTAGGTTGCCCAGTGCATCGCGGGTGATAGTATCGGCTTTATCCTTCATAAGAGCCTCAATAGCGTCCGCTACGCCTGCTTCGCGTCCGGTTGCGCCATAAAGATCTGCCATTTGCTTGATTAGATCAAACATGAGTGTCCACCTCATTTCTTATTTCTCTAAAAATGCTTTCGTTAGCTGGTATTGCGCCTCGATGTCATTTGCAGAGCAAACGGTGGAGGGGCTGTGGATGTAGCGGCAGGGAACGCTGAGCACGCAGGTTTTCACGCCTGAGCCTGTGCGCTGAATCACGCCGCCCTCGTTGCCGCCGCTCACGCTCATCTTCACCTGATGGGTGATGCCCTCGTCCTTGGCAAGCTTCATCATGCTGGCAAATAGCTCGGGGTTGGCGATGGATGCATTGTCCATAAAGCTAATGGCAACGCCACTACCGACGGTGCAAACCTTTTGCGCGTCGGGCATATCGCCTGTGTCGTTGGCGGTTGTGCCTTCAAGGGCAATGCCGATGTCGGGCATGAGGCGGTAGGTTGCGCCAATCGCGCCGCGGCAGCCGACTTCCTCTTGGCAGGTGAATACGAAATCCGTATCGCCCTTGACATCAGCGTCCAGCAGGCGAAGCATATTGTAGCAGCCTACGCGGTCATCCAGTGCGCGGGCAAGGATCTTGTCCTGTCCAAAGGGCGTTAGGGCGGTGTCAAAGGTGATGGGCGTGCCTGCGGGGGCTTTGCTGAGGGCTTCGTCCTTGTCCTTTGCACCGATATCCACAAATAGCTGGCTGATGGGCAAAACGGTCTTGCGATCCTCTGCGGTTTGCAGGTGAATCGCCATCGCGCCGATCACGCCGTTTAGGGGCTTTACTTCGGGCTTGTCGTCCTTTGCGGGGATGGCATAGCCAACCTTCACGCGCTTGGAAACAAGCACGCGAGAGTCGATGCCGCCCACAGCACGAACGCGCAAATGTCCGTCGTCGGTTGCAGAGATGACCATCAGACCAACCTCGTCCATATGGGCTGAGAGCATCACATGCGGCGCGGATTTGTCGCGCCCTGCCTTGTGTGCAATCACGTTGCCCATGGAGTCGATCATCACGTTTTCATCGCCAAGTGCATTCTTGCAATGGTCATAAATTGCCGCACGAACCAGCTCCTCGCGTCCGCTAATGCCTTGCAGCTCACAAAGTTGTTTTAGTTCCATAGCTCTTTATCCCACCCTTCTTCAAGGTCGACAATGAAATGCGCAAGCAAACGACCGCACTCAGACAGCACCTTGGTGTCAAGCGTCTCAACGGTGGTGTGCATGTACTTGAGGGGCAAGCTGATGAGCACCGTTGGGATACCCGTGCGTGCGATGATGATATTATCAGCATCGGTATAGGTGCTGCTTGCGGCAAACTCCGTATTGATCTTGATGGCATGATTTTTTGCGACGTTCTTCATGTTATCAAGCAGCTTGTGCTGAATGAATGGGCCATAGGTAAGCGCGGGTGCGTCAAGGGGCAAGCAGGTGTCTGGGCGGCTCTGGGGGATGATGGCATGACCAACATCCAGCGCAACCGCAAGGTCGGGGTTGATCGCATAGGCAGCGGTCATTGCGCCCTTGCTGCCGACTTCTTCCTGCGAAGTTGCGACAAAATAGATGTCGCAGATATGGCTCATCTTTTGGAGCCTTTCGGCGGCGTCAAGGAGGCAGCCGATGCAAGCTCTGTCATCCATGGTCTTTGAAGCTACGCGGTCGTTTAGGAGCTTTGTAGCAGGACCCTGAAGGGTGATCGAGTCGCCGATGCTGACGAGAGCTTTCACTTCGCCCACGGGCAAGCCAAGATCCACAAACAGCGCTTCGCGCGTGTAGTTACTCTGGCGATCTGCTGCGCTGAGCAGATGGGGAGGGGTCGAACCAATAACGCCAAGGAGCTTTTGGGGCTCTTTGCCGTCTGGCTTTGCATGCACCGTCACGGTGGCTGCGGGCAAGATGCGCGGGTCAACGCCGCCAACTTGTCCCATGCGTAGGGTTCCATCGGGTAGGATATCCGATACCATCAGCGCGATTTCGTCTTGATGGGCGGCAATCATCACGCGTGGCGCGGGTGAACCATCTGAGGTTTTGCGGGTGGCCTTCTTGACAGCGACTACATTGTAGAGCGCGTCAATCGTTACTTCGTCGCACAGAGCTTCGAATTGAGGCTTGAGCCACTGCGAAACCTCGCCTTCTGCTCCGCTTGGTCCGTGCTGAACGGCCATGCCTTCTAAATACTTGAAAATATCCATTTTTCTCTGCCTTTCTCATATCAATTGAATTGGCAAGCTCTATTATACAAAAATCACCGGTAAATTGCAACGGCGCTTGCGGACTTGCGGCGAGCAAATGGGGCGGGAATTGGAAATGAGAGTAGTTAGATAAACCTAACTGACGCTTGACATTCGCGAAGCTAATCAGTATGATAACTAAGATTATTTGCAATATATTTTTATCACCTTATAGATTGATGAAAGGTACGCGCAATCGATCGGGCGGAGCGCCCAAGGCCCTACGGACTCATTTGAGGGCTTGCCACAAATCATCGGCGAAAAAGATCGCATGCGTGAGCTTTTTTGAAATGCCGAATCAAGAGAGGTTAAGTATGCAACAAAAGGTTTCAGTTTTCTCACGGTTTTCCGCGTTCCTCAGGAGCTGTTTGTGCTGGGATCGCGCATTCTCACGGACGATTTTAGCACTCGCAATTCCCATGGTATGTCAGCAGCTCATGGCAGCATCCCTTCATATTATTGACGGACTGATGGTGTCGGGGCTTGGTGACGCAGCGTATTCAGGCGTTACGCAGGCCAATCGCCTCACCTTTGTGTTCAACCTGTTCACCTTTGGGGTGGCGGGCGGAGGAACGATTTTCCTAAGCCAATACTGGGGCGCGAAGGATATCAAGCGGATGCGCCACTCCATGGGCATTGCGCTGGGGTTCGTGCTGTTAGTCGCTGCTGTATTTATGACGCTCGCGCTTGTGTTCCCAAGAACCGTCGTCGGCTTCTTCCTGCCTCAGGGCGAGAGCTTTGAGCTGGCGGTCAAGTATTTGGTGATCGTTGCGCCTGGGTATTTATTCATGGCGATTGACGTCGTGTTTTCCTCAGCCATCAAGGCCGCGGAAAAGACCTACATCCCCATGATCGCAGGTATTGCGGGTATTCTAACCAATACATTCCTTAACTATTGCTTGATTCATGGTCACTTTGGCATGCCTGCGATGGGCGTTGAGGGCGCAGCGCTCGCAACGATGATTGCGGCGGGCGTGTCCATGACGATCAATATCAGCTTTGCGTACGGCAAGCGTTTGCCGGCAGGTGCTAAGCCCTCCGAGTGGATTTGCCGCGACGGCGCGTTTGTGAAGTCCTTCATCAAGACTGTCATTCCTGTCATCTTTAATGAAGGACTATGGGGTCTTGGCGTTACCATGTACAGTGTTTTTTACGGGCGCATGGGAGATGCGGTTGTCGCAACGATGGGCATTTGCAACACCATCAACGACCTGATTTGGGTTGCGATCTTTGCGATGATGAACGCCTCCGCGATTGTGATTGGCAAGACGCTTGGCACAGGCGATAGAGACAAAGCATACCTATACGCTAAGCGGATGCTGGCAGGATCGGTTGTTGCGGGCATTGCGCTTGGTGCAGTCGTGATTGCGCTGCGCATGCCGTTGGTGAATATCTTTAGTGGCTTATCGGATGAAGTGAGGGACAAGGCGCAGCTGATTTTACTGATCGGCGGCTTCGCAATCTGGTTTAGAGCGTTTAACACGATCAATGTCGTGGGCGTGCTCAGAAGCGGCGGGGATACGATGTACAGCCTATTGCTGGATGTGGGTACGCTGTGGGCAATCGGCGTTCCCCTCACAGGCATTACCGCGCTTGTGCTGCACTGGCCGATCGAATGGGTCTATGCATGTACGCTGGTGGAAGAGGTTTTCAAAGCAGCGATCGGCATTCCGCATTTCAAGAAAAAGCAATGGATGCGCGTGCTGACGGATGAACAATGATAGTAAGAATAGATGAGGGTATAAAGGATGAAAACGCTTGATCTTGTGGTGAAAATCGGAAGTATGGCACTCATTCAAAAGGAAGATAACTCCATTGACTATAATATTTTTCAGCGTCTGGGCGAGGATCTTCGCCCGGGCATGATATTGGTCACCAGCGGCGCGACGGAAATCGGTCGGCTGGACTATATGAAGCGCATGGGGTATGAACTTGCAGGGGTATCTGAGGATGACAAGGTGGACTATGCATCGCAGGGTCAGACGATCCTGATGAATACCTATCGTCAGTTCATCAAGCCAGAGTATGGCATCAGGCAGGTACTTGTTGAGCATACGCATTTTAACGACCCACAGCGCCGCGAGCATATCAAGCGCTTGCTCCAGCGTGCAGCGGAACAAAACGTGATTCCGATCATCAACTACAACGATACCGTAAGCGACGAGGAACTCCGAAAGATGGAGCTTGCCAGCCGCAAGGCGGAGGGCGTTGAGCTTGTTGTGGAGTGCGTGGATAACGACGAAACAGCCGAGGTGGTTGCAGACCTTGTGGATGCAAAGACCCTGATTTTGCTCACCAGCACAAAGGGTATTTATTTGGATCTGAACGACCCGAGCACGCTTGTTGAGCTTGTGACGGGTGACACGATTGAGGAAGTTCGTGAGCAGGTAACTAAGCTGATGAAATGCTGCGTCGGCGCGAGCAGAAGCGGCGCAAACGGCGCAGGTGCCAAGCTTTCCTATGCGCTTCGTGCAGTCGAGTCGGGCAGCAACGTGATCATCGGTCATGCCAAGTATCACATTCATGAGCTGCTTGAGGGCAAGGTGCCCTGCACACGTCTTGGCGTAGGAATTGGGAGGAAAGAACGATGAGCGACATGCAGTGGATTGCTATCATGATTGTTTCGGGTATCGGGCTTTCGATCTGCCTGTATTTCATGCATAAATCCAAGCATGGCGTCCCAGGGCTCAAGGCGATCGACCCCGATTTCCAGTGGCCTGATATGAGCATGTCCTATACCCCTGATAAGCTCTTTACTACCTTTGACGGCATTGGCAAAGAAGGGCAGAAGAAGCTCAAACGCCTGTGGTTGATAGATTTTGCGTTCATCATATGCTTGCTTGGAGCGATGGCGTATATTACGAACAAGAATGTGCTGATCGATGTGATCCGCTATGTGATGTACGGCGCGGCAACCGCGCGAGCCGTGCTGGATGCGGCTGAGAACATGCTGTTGATGGCGGTTTCAGATGCCTATCCAAAGACGAAGCGCACGCGCATGGCAAAAATCAGCAGCATCGTTACCTTGGGTAAATGGGTGATGATGGGCATTTGGATTGCAGGGCTGTTTGTGCAGCTTGGGATCAGGTCGGTGCAGATCAGCGGATCGTAATGGCAGGGTAAAATTGTTTAATCAATTGAAACGAAGCAACTACAATCGATAAGATGTTTGCTTCGTTTTTGTTATATTGGATGTATAGATTGACATGTCATTATCAAACCTGTAATATGGTGCGCGTGCCGATGAATGGTCAAAATGCTTACAAGTAATGATTCGGAGGTAACAATATGTGTACGAGTTTTATGTTTCGCGGGGATGACACCCTAATTGCGATGAACTATGATAATCATGGGAAAAACCTGAAGCTAGCACCCCACAGAGATGATCTGTTTTTGGTGACGATTCACAGCCTTGGAAAAGATCGGCCGCTTTTTGGCGTGAGAAGCGATGGGGTAATGGGCAACCAGCAGGTGGTGAATGACTGCGAAAAAGGAAAGTTTCGATTGGGCTTTCGGGTTGTACATACAGCGCAATGGTTGAATAAGCTCTTGGTGAAGAGGCTGCCAAAGAACAAAATCGCAGAGTACCTCAAGCGTCATACCATTGTCAGCCCGCCAAAGATGAGTCTGCATTCGTTTGCGGCATGTGCGGACGGTCAGAGCTGCATCATTGAGCCGGGTCGCGGGAACATATGGTATTCCGCAGATGAACGGAAAATCGGTATGAGCAATTGCCCCGTCTGGGACTTTAAGGCAACAGGTAAATGGGAAGGCTTTGGCGTGGATCGGCAGATGATCGTGGATGACACGCTCGAGGCTGCACCTAGCTCCTTCTCCGTAAAGGATGCATTCAAATTGCTGGATGCTGTGCATCAAGTAGACGAAGTGTGGAACACGGAATTCTCCTTTGTCTACTCGCATAATGAAAACAAGGTATATTACTGCTATGACCATCAATTTGATGACATCAAAGAATACCAAATGTAGGGATAAACCAATGGCGGTTGTCAACGAAAAGTTGACAACCGTTTTTCGATTTGCTATGCTACCTATGAAATATAATATAAAGCTGAGGTGTGTGTGTGTCGGATTCCGTTAAGTAAGTCTAAACTTCATATAAGTTGCCAAAAGGAGCGGCATGAGGGGCTTGTCCCTTTGCTTTACATTCCTTTTGAAAGACATGCTTAATAGAATGGCTTCACACCTTTTGTCGGTTGAAGCGTAGCAAGCAATCGCTTGTTGCGTTTTTTGCTGCCAAAAACTCTGCCCGCGGGAGCATTCTGCACTTTTTTGAAGTGTGGTATGTCTTTTGCGGGCTATTTTTATATTTGAGAGGGGACTCCTACATTGGAACATATCATATATACCAAAAACCTAACCAAAGAATATAAGCGCTTTGAAAAAGAGGCGGGGCTTAAGGGGAGCATCAAGAGCCTGTTTGATCGCCAGTTCACGGTGAAAACGGCAGTTGGAAGCTTTGACATGGAGATTGAAGAGGGCGAGTTCGTGGGCTTGATCGGACCGAATGGTGCGGGAAAAACAACGCTGGTAAACCTGCTCACAGGCATCATCGCGCCCACAAACGGCGACATATCCGTGATGGGCTACTATCCCAACACGCTGGAAAACGAGTTCAAAAAGCAATATGCGGTTGTGATGGGGCAGAAATCCCAGCTCTTCTTTGAGCTGACCCCGCAGGACACCTTCGGGCTGTTCAAGGAGCTATACGAAATTCCCGACAGCGAGTACAAGCACAACGTGGATTATTTCGTTGACTTGTTCGGCGTGTCCCAATTCCTCAATGTACAGGTGAGAACACTGTCGCTAGGTGAGCGCATGAAGATGGAACTCATCGTTGCGCTGCTGCACAATCCGCGCGTGCTGTTTCTGGACGAACCCACCATCGGTCTTGACGCGGTTGCGCAGCGTCAAATGCGCTCCTTCCTCAAGGAAGTCAACCGCGATAAGGGCACGACGATATTGCTGACATCCCATTACATGGAGGATGTGCGCAGCCTATGCTCGCGCAGCATTGTGGTCAATGATGGACATAAGCTGTATGACGGTGATACGGACAGGCTCTTTGATGCCTATCAATCCCACAAAAAGATCACCGTGATGCTAGAAAAGCACAGCGCTTTCATTGCCCCCAAGGGCGCGGAGGTATTGGAGGAAAACGAGCACAAGGTTGTGCTTCTCGTGCCCAAGGAATGTACCAGCGACATGCTCGCCGCCATCATGCAAGATTTCCATCCCCAGGATATCTCGGTGGAGGAAGAAGATATCGGGAATGTGGTGGAGCGCATCTACGCGGGAGGTGCGTACGCTTGAAAAAATACTTAGAAATTACCAAAACGCAGTTCAAATCCCAGCTCGTATACCGCTTTGATGTGGCATTAACCGCCGTTGGTACGATTGGGCGGGTGCTGTTTGCGTTCATCCTATGGGGTGCGATCTTTGAAGGACGCGATGTCGTGGGCGGCTTTACCTACCAGACGATGCTTGCATACTATCTTGTCAGCTCATTCCTGACTTCGCTTGAGATGTCCGAGGGGATTAGCAGGGAGGTAGCGGAGCTCATTCGAGGCGGAAAGTTTTCAAAGTTCATGGTCATCCCGTCCAGTCCGCTGCCGCATTTCATGGCGCAGAATTTTGGCAAGGCGGCTTACTACGCTATCTTTTCAGCCATTGCGACGGTGGTGAGCTTGTTTGTATTTCATATCACGCCCAGCATCACAGGCGATATCCCGTCGCTGCTCTGCGTTGTGGCGATGGTTCTGCTTGGGCTGACGTTCATGGTGGTTTATCAGTTTTTCATTGGCATTCTAGCCTTTAAGTTTCAGGATGTGGACTTCTTCCTGCGCGTACAGGGGGCATTGCTCACCTTTGCAACAGGCAGCATGATTCCGCTTTCACTCTTGCCCGCGCCTGTGCTCTGGGTTCTGCGTTTCCTGCCGTTCACGTACGTCACCTATACGCCAACGATGCTGCTGCTTGGCGAAATCAGTCTTAGCGAGGGGATTTTTGGGCTGGGTGTACTGGCGGTTTGGCTAGCAGCAATGACCTTGCTGGTGTATAGCACCTATCGCCGATTTAGAATCAAATTCGATGGGGTGGGAATATGAAGAAAAACCTACGTTTTATTTGGCTTTTGCTGAAACTCAAGATTTCTCATTTGATGGTATTTCGGTTCAGCTTCTTTGGAGCGTTTTTTGCGGATGGCGTGCTGTTTTTGGTGCAGCTATTGACCTTTAGCATCATCTATGGTCAGGTGGATACCATTGGCAATTGGAACCGTGGACAGATGCTGATCTTCATTGGAACGTTTTCCATGATCAACGGACTCAATATGATGATTTACTTCTTTGGGCTTTTGTCCATTCCTCAGAAAATCAGGGAGGGCGGGCTTGATCTGTACATCACAAAGCCCGGGAATACGCTGCTGCGCTTGACGTTTGAGAGCATCAATCTCGGCTCGGCTCCGCTGATTCTGCTCAGTGGCGGGATCATCGCCTATGGGGTTTCAATGCTCCATACGGTCGTGACGCTGCCGCTCGTCCTTGGGTAT
This sequence comes from Clostridiales bacterium, assembly GCA_012523405.1. Lineage (GTDB taxonomy): Bacteria > Bacillota > Clostridia > Christensenellales > Aristaeellaceae > Limiplasma. The sequence goes on along the minus strand of JAAYIN010000026.1, from coordinate 6,827 downwards.
GCGGTGATGGTTCTGCTGATGACGCTGCTATATTACGATATGGAGCTGATTTTACGTACCTTGCCATTCTTCGTGCTTTCCGATAACGCGATTAATCGACTGGAGGGCGAAATGCTAGATCTCAACTTCAAGATCCCAGGGGTGCTTTTCAAAGGCGGGTTCAAAGTGATCTTCTACTTCGTGCTTCCCTATGGCATCATGGCGACCGTGCCAACGCAGCTACTGTCGGGCGTGCTAACGCCGCTTGGGCTGGTGCATGCGCTTGGTGTGGTCGTGGTGTTCACGGCCTTTGCGTTGTGGTTTTGGAAGTTTGGGCTCAGGCATTACAAGAGCGCAAGCAGCTAAAATAGTAAGCAGATAAAAAGGGGCTGTTACAGAAGTCTTTTCAAAAGGCAATAGCAACAAAATCCACCTGCGAATTACTTGATTCGCAGGTGGATTTTTGTGTGTATTTACTACTATTCTGTAATATAACGGCTGTTTTGCAACAGCCCCTTTGTGATTTATCCTTTGATTGTGGCTTCAAGATTGATCCGATCGATCAATGGGCAAAGCTGCGTGAGATCGTCCAGCTTGTAGTCCACAATCCCCGCAAAGCTCTCGTCGTAGGGGAGAAGATCGGGAATCATGACGCTTTTGCATCCAGCTGATCTGAGGCTGCGCAGCCCGTTGCGGCTGTCCTCAACGCCGAGGCATTCCGCGGGCGCAAGCGATAACTGCCGCGCGGCTTCGATATAGATATCGGGCTCGGGCTTGGATTTCTGCACTTCGCGTCCGCATACGGTGGCGGTGAAGATACCCTGCATTTCAGGTGTGCCTTTGATATAGGTTTCCACGATGCTGCGTTCAGTGCTGGTTGCCAGTGCGCAGGGAATCCCACGCGCCCTAAGCCCTTCCATGCACTCGGTAAGTCCCTTTTTCAGCGGAAGTTTTCCCGCGCGCGCGGTATCTAGGAATGCATCATAGAAGCCCTGCATGACGTCCTCATAGGGAAATGCGTCGCCATAGTGGTCAAGCATGATATCTCGGGTCAGGTCATGATTGCAGCCCAATATGAGAAAGTACATTTCGGCTGTGAATTCATAGCCGAAACGTGCTGCGACCTCTATCATGATTTTCTGTCCCAATACCTCTGTGTCAATCAAAATGCCGTCCATATCAAATAATACGCCTTTGATCAATGCTGGATACCCCTTTCTGTACTTAAATCTCCATGCCTGCCATCAGGCCGTCAAGTGCAGCGGATATGATACCGCCTGCATAGCCTGCGCCTTCGCCCAGTGGATAAAGTCCGCTGATGGCGCTCTCGCGCTTCTCGTTTCGCAAGATGCGAACGGGCGATGAGGAGCGGGTCTCGGGCGCGGTGAGAATCGCATCGGGTGCATCAAAGCCACGCATGCGCTTGGCAAGCTGAGGAAGCGAATAGCGAAGGTTGTCGGTGATGAATGCAGGCAGGCATACGCGGATATTCGAGGGCGTAACGCCCGGGCGATAGGTAGGCAATACATCGCCGAATTCCTTGGTTTCCTTGCCAACCATAAAGTCTGCCACACGCTGGCAGGGTGCTTTGTAGCTGCCTGTTGCTCTGTAGGCGGCTTGCTCGATCCTGCGCTGCAGGTGAATGCCTGCAAGCGGATGCTCGCTGCCAAAATCCTCGGGCGTAATCCCGACGAGCACAGCAGCGTTTGCGTTCACGCCATCGCGAGCATGAAGGCTCATGCCGTTGACGTTGATGCCGCCCTCTTCGCTGGCTGCGCCGATGACCTGCCCACCGGGGCACATGCAGAAGGTATAGACCCCGCGGCCGTCAGGCGTTTTGGTGCTGAGCTTGTATTCGGCAGGAGGGAGCGCATGGTGTCCGGCGGCTTTGCCGTATTGCGCGCGGTCGAGCATTTTCTGCTGGTGCTCGATTCTGGCACCGATCGCGAAGGGCTTTTGCTGCATTGGAATGCCAAGTGCGTACAGCCACTCGTAGGTGTCGCGTGCGCTGTGCCCGATGGCAAGGCAGACGGTATCGGTGGGAATATCCTTTTTCGTGCCGTCATGCGATACCTGCACGGAGGCAACGTGCCCGTTGCGCATGGTAATGCCTGTGAGCTTGTGTCCAAAGTGGATTTCTGCACCGAGGGATGCGAGCTTGTGGCGCATTACACCAAGCAATTGGCGGAATTCGTCCGTGCCCACATGCGGACGCTGAGCCGTTAAAATCTCGTCGGGTGCGCCGCAGGTCACAAGGGTTTGCAGAATCGTCTTGATATGGGGGTTGCTCAGCCCGCAGGTGAGCTTGCCGTCGCTGAATGCGCCCGCACCGCCCTCGCCAAAGAGCACATTGCTCTCGGTATCCAGCTTTGCGGTGGCTTCAAAGGCGGCAACATCGCGCTCGCGCTGCTCCACGGCTTGTCCGCGTTCGATTAAAATGGGTCTAGCTCCGCGAGCCGCCAGTGCCAGTGCGCAAAATAGTCCTGCAGGGCCTGCACCGACAACGATCGGGCGCAGCTCCGTGTCCTTCGCTGCATAGGGTGGGAGGGGTAGGGTAAAGATATCGTGGTGTGCATCGGAAGAGTCGCCTTTAACGATCGCGACCTCGTTGGGTCTGAATTTGCCGGCAATGGCATTTTCGGCTTGCTCGTTGGTGTCGTGAAGAACCACATCAACCGTAACCGTGAAATGCACATCCCCTTTATCGCGAGCGTCCACACTACGCTTTACAACGGTAGCTTTGGCGATGCGACTTTCAGGTATGCTTAGACGTTTGGCGCACATGGGAATTAAAATATCTTGTTTGGGGTTGCTTCCTTGGGTAAGCGAAAGCCGAAGCTGGTGTACTCGTAGCATGGGCATTCCCTCCTTTGATAAATTGTCATGCCTATCCTATCACATGCGCTCGCTTGGTGCAATCGCAAACAATCATCTCCTTTTAGGAAATGACTTGCCAAAGGGTGGTTTTCGCTATATAATATGCCTCACGGCTAAGTATAGCTGAATGTTCATATATATAGAAAGGAAGGCGCAGTTATGGAAACTACCGCAACAAAGACCAATTTTATTTGGGACGCCATTGATGAAGATTTACGGAGCGGCCGCTATCAAAGCGTCCATACACGTTTTCCTCCCGAACCCAATGGTTATTTGCATATTGGCCACTGCAAGGCGCTGGTCGCAGACTTTTTGACCTCCGAGCGCTATGGCGGCCTCACCAATCTTCGTTTTGACGACACCAACCCTGCTAAGGAAGATAACAAATATGTAGATGGCATCATGGAGGATATCCACTGGCTTGGCTTTGATTGGAAGGGTGGTCTTTTCTTTGCCAGCGATTACTACCAGATATACTATGATATCGCTGTTGACTGGATCGAACGTGGGCTTGCATATGTCTGCGAGCTGTCAGCGGAGCAGGTGCGCGAGTATCGCGGCACACTGACTCAGCCCGGCAAAAACAGCCCCTACCGCGATCGCCCTATTGAGGAAAGCCTTCGCCTATTTCGTGAAATGAAGGAAGGCAAGCACAAAGAGGGCAGTATGATCCTTCGCATGAAGATCGACATGTCCTCCCCTAATTTCAATATGCGCGACCCCGCGATGTACCGCATATTGTTCATGGAGCATCACCGCACAGGCACAGAGTGGTGCATTTACCCCATGTACGACTTCTCGCACCCAGTTGGTGATGCGCTCGAGTGCATTACCCACAGCCTTTGCTCCTTGGAGTTTGAGGATCACCGCCCACTGTATGATTGGGTGGTTGACAATGCTGCGAATATGCTCCCCTCAAAGCCAAGGCAAATCGAGTTCAGTCGCTTAAACCTCACCCGTACCATCATGTCTAAGCGCTATTTGCGCATGCTGGTGGAGGGTGGTTATGTGGACGGCTGGGATGATCCCCGCATGCCTACCCTTTGCGCAATGCGCCGCCGCGGTTACACGCCCGAATCCATCCGCGATTTTATCGATCGTATCGGTATGGCAAAGGCAGATAGCACCGTCGATCTAGCGCTGCTTGAGTATTGCGTACGCGAGGATCTTGGAGGCAAGGCGCAGCGCGCGATGGCAGTGATTCGCCCTCTCAAGGTCGTTTTGACCAACTGGCCAGAGGATTTGCGCGATGAGCTGGACATGGATAACCACCCCGCACACCCCGAAATGGGCATGCACAAGGCGGTTTTAACCCGCGAGATTTACATCGAGCAGGATGACTTCATGGAAGTCCCCGCACGCAAGTATTTCCGTATGTTCCCCGGCAACGAAGTTCGCCTCAAGGGCGCATATATCGTTAGATGCGAGAGCTGCGATAAGGATGAGGACGGAAACATCACGACCGTCTACGCAACTGTCGATATGGATAGCCGCAACGGTTCAGAGGGCGCAAGCCGCAAGGTCAAGGGCACATTGCACTGGGTGAGCGCAACAGAGAACGTGCCGATCGAAGCACGCCTGTATCAGCCCCTGCTGATGGACGAGGAAGAAGCGGCGGAGGCAGAAGCACTCGCAGCAGAAGCCAAAGCCGAAGTGGAAGGCGTAGAGGAAGCCCCCACGGCTGGTCCTGTAATGAAGAAGGACTTCATCTCCAAGCTCAACCCCACCAGCATTGAAGTTTGCCATGGCTTTGCAGAAAAGTTCGTGGAAAACGCTGAGGTCGGCAACACCTACCAGTTCCTGCGCATGGGTTACTACTGCAAGGATCAGGACAGCACGGACGCAATGCCTGTCTACAATCAGGTGGTAGGCCTCAAGGACAGCTTCGCAAAGCAGATCAAAAAGTAAAATCATAGGTTTAACATCGCCCGCTTGGACTTGTATCCAGGCGGGCGGTTTTTATACTATAGCAATATGAACATTCCCAGCAACCTAACTAGAAACCAAGCAGGGTCATAGGGGGGCAGTCCCTATCGTTCTCCTATCGTCCCCCCGCGTCCTCTCCGCCCCCACAATATTTTTTTCGGACTCAACCTTTTGGTCTTTTTTTTAGACTTAATATATGATCCTAGAATGAGGAACCTTGCGCAAGAGGAAAAATCCAAAGGAGGGATATCGTGACTGCTGAATACTATCAAGCGGAAGTATTGAAAATAAGCAACCTGCTTTACCACATTAGTTGGTCGATGCTGTCCAATCACTAAGATTGTGCAGATGCGGTGCAGGAAGCGCTGACGCGTGCGTGGCAAAACAGAGATAGCCTAAAGAATGCGAAGGCGTTTCGGGGATGGCTCACGCAGATATTGATGAATGTCTGTAAGGACATGATCAGAAAGCGGCAGAAGCTGCAATGGGTGCAGCTAGAGGAAGAACAGATGCCAAGCGAAGCGCTGGATACATCGGGGCTTTGCGTTGATGAAATCCTCGAATTGCTGTCACCTGAGCATCGCATGGTTGTGGTGCTTTATTACCTTGAAAACTATAAAATCAGGGAGATCGCGCAGATGCTGGAAGCACCTATTGGAACGATTAAATCTCGCTTGATGTATGCACGAAATCACCTTCGCAAAGCCGCCACGATACCTGACGAAATCAAAGGAGGTATTTCCTATGAGAAGGTCTGAACTGAGAAATGATATTCATAGCGCTGTGCCCCCAATGCCAGAAAGTTTTATGAATGCGATCACGACCACCCTAAATGATATTGCCCCGATCACACCTTCAGTTGCCAAAGATAAGCCCGTTATGGGCAGGCGCCGTATGCTGGTGTACGCGCTGGCGGCGATGCTGCTGATTGGAACAGCGGCGGCGGGTGCATTGCTAAAGCTGAACCTGTTTGAAACGACCATTGGCACAACGCCGACCAACGCAGCTGACTTTGTAAAATACGATCTGGCAAATGTCAAGGTCGGCAATGCGGATATCACCGTTGAGGAGGCGGCCTATGACGGCATGTCGCTGTACGTTGCTTATTCCATTCGCGATGGGAGTGCGGCTGAATCGCTTGGCATACTTGACGAGGAAAGTGGTCAGCAGATGCTGGAGTCGCTGAATGTCGGTTCGTGGTCTGATTCGCTGTGGATTGACGGCGACCATATCAGCATGCCCGGGATGTCAAGCACGATCAGTGTGGGCAGCGAAACAGCGGGCGAAATAGTGTTCTACCATATGTACCGCCTCGATCAAGAAAATGTATTCCTGATGGGCAGTGATGTTGAGATTTCGTTGCCAATTGGTGAACGGCAGGAATACGGATCGCTCGATATCAATGAGGATGGGGTTATGAGCAAGCCTGAACAGGGCGTTGTCACATTCTCCCTTGATTGCACGCAAACTGATCAAATCCAAATGATAGAGCCGCAAATCATGATGGAGGGCACAAGGTGGAGCGCGCAGGTCAGCCAGTACATGATCAGCCCCCTTCAAATGTATGTCACGCTTGATTGGGAAATCAATCCCGACCTGATGGCTGCGTATATTGAAGAAAATGGCGATGGCTTCTATCAAGACGGCATCAAGTATTATGATTATGACGGGCTTGAAGTCGTCGGAAGAGAAATCATGGGACTGAAGCTTGTGGATGAAAACGGCAAGCCTGTATATGAAGGCATGGAAGGTCGCTATGGCTGCGGCGGTGCAAGCGTATCGGCAGCCTATTATACCTTCCCCTACATGGAAACCTACCCAGAGCATATGTACCTAGCGCCGCTTGTAGAGGGTCAAGTGGATATGACGCATGCGATTACGCTGAGGTAAAGGAAGATCGATGAAATAACATATATACAAAAAGGGGCTGTTGCTATTGTCTTTTCAAAAGACAATAGCAACAAAATCCACCTGCGAATTACTTGATTCGCAGGTGGATTTTTGTGTGTATTTACTACTATTTTGTAAGATAACGGCTGTTTTGC
>JAAYIN010000025.1 GCA_012523405.1 Clostridiales bacterium | reverse complement strand
GCCTCCTTCACCATTCAAATACGCCTGTACCACTTTTTCTTTAAGTTCAAAACTATACTTTGCCATAAAAACACTGACCCCCATTTGTTAGATTTTTAGGTCTAACTTTTGGGGGTCAGCTCACTGCTACAGGTCTTTTACAATGATTTACCAGCTGAGGAATCCCTCTACGATCTTCGCTTCTGCTTCCGCCTCAGTCAAGCCGAGGGTGCGCAGCTTTAAAATCTGTTCGCCTGCAATCTTTCCGATTGCCGCCTCATGGATCAAAGCAGCGTCGCAGTGATTCGCCGAGAGTTCCGGCGTTGCATCGACCGTTCCATGGTCAGCAATGATCGCATCGCATTCCGAATGACCCGTGCACGCCGCATTGCCAATCATGCGGGAGCGGTATTCTTGGTGGGAAGTATCCCGAGCTACTGAGCGAGAAATCAAGTCCGTTCCTGCGCCCTCCCCGTTCATTTCCACATCAAATTCCGTTTTGGCATATTGGTTCTTTTCTGTCAGCAGGCTTTCCTTGATCAGCAGCGTTGCGCCCGCTTCAAGCTTTGCCTTGGTCACGCGGATGCTGCTGTCCACGCCGCCAATCTGTGCTGTATCCATTTCAAGAAGCGCATTTTCGCCAAGCTCCACTTCCGTTACAGGGTCAATGGAACGAATGCCTTCGCCTTCGCCCGTGCCAATATGCTTTTCAACATACTTGACCTTTGCGCCCTTTTCAAGGAAAAAACGGTGAATGCCGTTATGGCGAGCCGCTTGATCATCTTCCGTATGCACGCCGCAGCCTGCAATGATCAGCACATCCGCGTCCTCGCCAATATAGAAGTCATTGTATACAAGGTCGTCCACATTGCCATGGGTGACAATCGCAGGAATGGAAACGATCTCGTTCTTCGTGCCTGCTTTGATATGAATATCAAGACCCGGCGCATCGGCCTTTGGCTCAAGCCTGATATTTTCAGTGCTATGTCTAGCCGCGCATTGTCCGTTTTCACGGATGTTGTACGCACCCTTAAACTCGCCATCATAATCAGAAACCGATCGCAGGAGCTGCTCAGAAATCGCGTTCATTATACAAACACTTCCTTTCTGGCACAGCTGGAACAATCATTCTCGCTATTGAGCAATAACGGCAGCACATCGCTGACCTCGCCCTTTTGCGACACTTTTCCGTCTGCGATCACAACCAATTCATCAGCAATTTGCAAAATACGCTCCTGATGAGAAATAATCATCAGCGTTCCCTTGAGCGAGCTGCGCATTTCATCAAATACTTTGATCAGATTGCTAAAGCTCCACAGGTCAATACCTGCTTCAGGCTCATCAAAAATCGAGAGCTTGCTATGGCGTGCGAGCACGGTTGCAATCTCGATACGCTTGATTTCGCCGCCAGAAAGGGTTGCGTTCACCTCACGCCCTAAGTACTCGCGTGCACAAAGTCCGACGCTGCTGAGCATGCTGCACATCAGGTTTTCGTCAACTGAGCCGCCGGCCGCAAGCTCCATCAGCTGGCGAACGGTGATCCCCTTAAATCTTACAGGCTGCTGAAATGCAAAGCTGATGCCCTTTTTAGCGCGCTCGGTAATATCAATCTGAGTGATATCCTCTCCATCAAGCAAAATGCTTCCGCCCAACGGAACAAGAAGGCCTGCAATGATCTTTGCGAGGGTGGTCTTGCCGCCGCCATTAGGGCCAGTGATCACAATCAGCTTGTTATCAGGCACCACCAGCGAAACATCTGTAAGAACAGGGATGCCCTCAGGCGTGCTCCAAGAAATGTTTTTGAGTTCTAACATGTTTTGTATCTTGTCCTTTCACCATACGTACAATCAGCAGATTTCACTGCCGACAAATAATCCATTCACCAATCAATATTGGCATTATTATATTATACGCTATAACCGTCTTTGTTGAAACACTTATTTGCTCTTTTGAATGATTTTCAGTAGGTTTTCATGATTTACATCCGCTTACTCCCATGAATCTGTGCATCTTGCGTAGCAGGCGCGCTGATTACATGCCCGATATCATCAAACCTCGAGCCATGACAGGGGCATTCCCACATGCACGTCATCGGACGATAGACGAGCTTGCAGCCCATATGAGTGCAGCGCGGTGCTTTTGAGTTCGTGACACCTTGCAGATAATGCCCTGCGATTGACAGCGATGCCCCTACTTCATCCCTTGAAGGCTTCTTGCCTTCACGCTGACCTTCATAAATCGAATAGCCTTCCGCTTGCAGCCCGAGAATCTTTGCACTGATGGACTGCGCTGCCACCATGCTTCCAATGAGACCGCGCCCTCCATAGCCCGTTGCCACAAAAAGATTGGGTGTCTTCTTGCTATATGCGCCGATATAGGGCAGTCCGTCAGCGGAATAGGTATCAATGCCGCTAATCGTGCTATCGATCGACACGCCATCCAGATAGGATGCGTACGCCATTTCAAATTCCTTTTCCACAATCATATTAGGCGACATTCCCACCCTGTCCAGATTCATTTGCAATGCCATCCCGCCATACGACCTGCGAAGCGCATAGTCGCCATTTGCATCAAAAAACATGCCGTCAAAGGGCGCATTTGTCTCCAGTTGGAGCACCGCGCTCCTCTTTTGCATCAGACGCAGAAAATACCATCCCGGCGTATTGACCACAGGATAGCCCGTCGCAACGATCACATAGGGCGCAAGCACACTGCCATGCTGCGTTGACACCATATTCGTATCAACGGACGTCACTCTGGACTTTTCAAAAATGCGAAGCCCCAGCTGCTCACTTCGTTTCGTAAGATACTTCACATAGCCCGCCGCATCAAGCGTTGCCATATCGCGTATCAGCAACCCGTCCTCCCCCGGAAATGGGCAATGCATTTCCTTTGAAGGTGTGCAGGGCAAGCCTGCTCGCTTCATCGCATCGGCCTCCAATGATAGCAGCTGCGCTTCCCGCGCATTCTTTGCCACAAGCCAAGCGTTGGTGTCGCGCCAGTGCAGCGCTTTTTGCGCCTCGCCGGCAATTTCCCGCAATGCTCCCAATGCACTGATTTGTGTCTGTGCATAGGCCGCTGTCACGCTCTGCCCCATTTTTTGTTCAAGGGTATGGTAGAACATAGAGGTCGCAAGGCTCACAAAGCCTCCGCAGCTAGCGGTAGAGCCGCTCCCTATCGTGTTGCCTTCAAGAAGCGTTACGCGCAAACCCGCCTTGCACAGCCACAGCGCGATGCTCAGTCCGCTGAGCCCGCCTCCGATAATCACCGCATCAGCATTTCTACGGCCGCGCAGGATCGGGTAGCCTTGGGACCCATTGTTTTTCCAATCATATTTTTTTTGCATCAAAGCCTCCGCCTTCGTTTTCATCTAGTATGTGTAAATCCTCAATACACCATTCTCGCCGCAATTCTTGTCTTCTATCCTTTTGCATGGTATGATCAATTGAAATTATTTTACAAGGAAAGCGTGATGTTTCATGTCTAAAATCGTTATATCCTATGGTGTTCCCATGGAAGGATTTCACTCCATCGCACACCACGAGCTCATCTATCCCAAAGCCTTGCAGCCCTTTAGCAAAGAAGAAATGCTGACATTGCTTCCCACCGCTGATGCAGTCCTTGCTGTCAAGCCCTTTGATCGGGATATGGTTGAAGCCGCAAAGCAGCTCAAGCTCATCGTTTGCTATGGCGCAGGATACGATTCCATTGATATTGCTGCCGCAACAGCACGCGGCATTCTGGTCGCAAACATTCCAAGCACCGTCACTGCCCCTACCGCCGAGCTTGCCATCGCACATATTATGGCTTCTGCGCGCCGCATGACCGAGCTGGACAAGTTAGTTCGCACGAAGCCCGCAGGCGAGGTCTTTGTGCTTGGCGACAGAATGGGTACATCCATAGAAGGTTCTATGCTTGGCATCGTTGGCATGGGACGCATCGGAAGTAAAGTGGCTGATTTTGGGCGCATCATGGGGATGAAGGTTTTGTATACCGCACGAACACCCAAGCCTCAGCGCGACGCGCTTGGCGACGAGCACGTTTCGCTTGAAACCCTCATGGCACAGTCCGATTTCATCAGCGTTCATTGTCCCCTCACCCCGCAAACCAAAGGGCTGATCTCGCGCGAACTGCTCGCATCCGCCAAGCCCGACGCCTATATCATCAACACTGCACGCGGTCCTGTGATTGACGAGGAAGCGCTGATCGAGGCACTTGAGCAAAAGCGCATACGCGGCGCAGGGCTTGATGTATTCACAGGCGAGCCCATCGTTGACCCGCGCCTTCTTGCGCTTGACAACGTCATTTTAACCCCGCATATCGGCAGCAATACCGAGCATGCACGCAGGCAAATGGCGGAGGCCGCCAGCGCAGCGATCGCCACCATGCTTGCTGGCGGAATTCCGAAAAACATCATTAACCCAGAGGTTCTTTCATCATAATATTTTCTTTGAGCGCATATCATTGAACCGAGCCTCCTATCATATGTGAAAAGCCAGCTTCCATCATCGGAAGCTGGCTTTCTTTGTCGTTTCATCAGTACGTTTGTCAAATCAGCACACCTTTGGTTCTATGCTCCATATTTCGCTCATAAATACATGTGCAAAGGAGTGATTCCCAGTGAGCAACAAACCCCTCAAGCTCAGGGAAAAGGGGCTGACACTACAGCCACCGCCCGAAAGCCCAGCGTTACGCGCAGGTCCGCTTAGTAGACTTAAGGATTTCCTGCGCAAGCCAAAGGCTCGCCAAGTAGCCATTCAGACGGGTTTGCTGCTATGTTTGGCAGCGATATCCACAGCCTACACCATCGGCCTCAACGACCCCGCAACAGCTGTTGTTGCAAGCAAACGCGAGCTTCCCGTGTACAACGTGGAGCGTGATGACAAGGTGCTGTCCATTAGCTTTGACGCTTCATGGGGCGCTGATAAGACCATTCCCATCCTTGACATTCTCGATGAACATGACGTCAAAACCACCTTCTATCTAGTGGGCAATTGGGTGGATAAGTACCCGGACATGGTCACCGAAATGTTCAATCGCGGACATGAAATTGGCAATCATTCAGATACCCACGCACATATGAATAAACTCGATGAGCAAGGTATTAAGGATGAACTACGCATCATGAGCGACAAAGTGGAAAAGCTAACAGGGGTACGTCCCACACTTTTCCGCGCGCCCTATGGTGAGTACAACGACCGCGTGGTAAGTGTCGCGCGTGCGGAAGGGTACGAGGTTGTACAGTGGAACGTGGATAGCCTGGATTGGAAGGATCGCGGCACAGCAGACATCATCAAGCGCTGCACCTCCAATGTACAAAACGGCGACATCGTGCTGTTCCATAACGATAGCAACGATATCGTCAATGCACTCCCAACCATCATCAAGCATTATCAAGGATTGGGATTTACGATCATTCCCACGGGCGAGATTCTGCTTGAGGGCGAAACCACGATCGACGTGCAGGGAAAACAACATCCGGTCCAAACAACAGAACCAAAGCAATAGCATGAGGTGAAAGAACATGGAAGAAAACGGAAATACCATCCATCTACGAGGACACATTTGTGAAAACCTTCAATTCGGACACGAGCTATTTGGGGAACAATTCTACGTAACTACATTGCGTGTACCGCGGCTTAGCGGTGCGGAAGATTACCTCCCTATCACCCTCAGTGAAAGGCTGCTCATTGATGAGCAGCTGACAGCAGGGTCGCTCCTATGCATGGAAGGGCAACTACGTAGCTACAACAAGGTAGTGGAAGGCGCGGGGCGCTTGCTCATTACAGCATTCGGGCAAAAGCTAACGGAAGATGTGGGCGAGGAAGAAAATCCGAACCGAGTGGAGCTTATCGGTGCACTTTGCAAGCCGCCAAGCTACCGCACCACCCCCTTTGGGCGAGAGATTGCAGACCTAATGCTCGCAGTCAATCGCTCCTACGGCAAGAGCGACTACATCCCCTGCATTACATGGGGACGCACCGCTCGCTATGCCTCTAACTTAAAGATCGGCGATAAAGTTCAATTGCTAGGGCGTTTTCAAAGCCGCACCTATCAAAAGCAGCTACCAGACGGCACAACGCTTAACAAAGTAGCATACGAGGTGAGTGTAAGCCGCCTCGCTGCCCTCAAGGACGAGATGCGCTCGCAATTTCAAGGCATGCAGCCTCCGATGCAGGCTCAAAACTCCTTTGAAGGCGTTCGTGACTTCTAAATCGCCATAACAGCATAAAAAGACTGCTTGCTTTCTATATTGAAGGCAAGCAGTCTGTGAAGTCCAAGGAATCAGGATTCCCCTATTCCACCAGTCCCCATGCTAGTTTCACAAGGAGTATCCGCTTCACGCTCTCATCTATGCGCTCCTGCGTCAATCTGCCGTCCTCCACCGCTTTCATCACGCCATTATAGCCGTTTGTAAAGTTCGTTGGCAACAGCAGCATATCGCAGCCCGCAAGCAATGCCTGTACGCATGCATCCCCTGAGCCGTATTCATTGCTGATTGAATCCATGCGCAGCGCATCGGTAATCACAATCTTGTCAAAACCAAGCTCCCCGCGCAGCAGTTCCGTCACCGTAGTGTAGGAGAGCGATGAAGGAAAATCAGCGTCAACTGCTAGTGCAAGTTGATGGGACATCAGGACAACCTGTGCACCCGCATCAATCCCAGCCTGAAACGGAAGCCATTCGCTGCTTTTCCATTGAGACACGGTGCGGGTGGAGGTCGCTACGCCATTGTGCGAATTGCCGGACACACTGCCATGACCCGGAAAATGCTTGAGCACCGAAAGAATTTCCTGCTCCTGAATGCCGCTGACAAAGCGACTGACCATTTGCGAAACCATTTTTGCATCAAAGCCAAAGGAGCGCAGTGTGATTTCGGGCTTCTTGACATCCAAACGCACATCGGCCACAGGGGCAAAGTCAAGCGTGAACCCGAGTTCCTTCAGGTATGTACCGATCGTACTGCCTGCCTCATAGGCGGCCTCTGGATCGTTTGTCTCGCCAATCTCGCTCATCACAGCCACCGCATTGCTCAGCCTTAGCTTCTTTGCTACTCTCGCTACGCCTCCGCCCTCCTCATCCACACCGATGAAAAGACCTATCGCATTGACTGCTTTTGCATATTCCTGCATACCCTGATTGAGCGCTAGCAGCTGCTTTGCGTTTTTCATATTAACGGGAAATAAAATCACACCACCCACAGGAAATCTCTCAAACGCACGCATCAGCTTCGCATCTGCGTCTGTTACCTTTTCTATGCGAGAAAAATCCTCTGGTCTGACAAAAAAGAGCTGGCATACCTTTTCGTGGAGGCTCATCTCCGACATGATCTCCTGCACGCGTTCTTCCTTCAAAAGCGCATCCTCCTGAGCTTTCGCACAAGTCGCAGTCAAGCCGCCAATCAATAAGATCACAGCAGCCAACATGGCCAATAGCTTTTCTTTCAACCGTTCTTCCTCCATTTTGCGAGTATTTCTCCTTCATTATACCCCGATCATTAACAAATGGTAAAGCACAATGAAAATTCCGAAAAAAGGCAATAAATCACTTGACGAAAACACTGAAATGAGCATACAATAGATGAAGAGAGTTCGTGATATTTTTTTCATATCAATATAACGTGCTAGGAGGACACCCGATGTTGTATCATGCGCCATCGGCGGAGATCCGTGAACTTTTTCATCAAGGAACAAGTAGACATGCGTATCAAATGCTCGGATCCCACCCATGTATGGAGGGAGACGAGCGTAAATGGCATTTCTGTGTATGGGCACCGAATGCCAAACATGTCGCGCTTGTAGGTCAATTCAACGGTTGGGAGAAGAGCGCCCACCCCATGGAAAAACAGTATGACGGCACATGGGAGTTACGTCTAAATGAGGACGAGCTTTATCAAAACCTACCCGAAGATGGTTATCCTACTTATAAGTATGCAGTCTGGGGACAAGACGAAATATGGCGAATGAAGGCAGATCCATTTGCGTTCTACTCTGAACTTCGCCCCAATTCCGCAACCAGACTCTACGACCTTGATGGTTATGAATGGAACGACGCTCACTGGCTTCAAAAACGCTATGAATTCAATCCCTATGAGAGCCCTGTGAATATTTACGAGGTGCATTTAGGCTCTTGGAAACGGCACGAAGACGGCGAATACTTAACTTATCTGGAGTTTGCCGAGGAAATTATCCCCTATGTCAAGAACATGGGATACACGCATATCGAACTTCTCCCTGTGATGGAGCACCCGCTTGATATGAGCTGGGGCTATCAGGTCACAGGATTTTACTCAACCACAGCACGCTATGGAACACCTAAGCAGCTCATGGAGCTCATCGATCGCTGTCATCAGGCAGATATCGGCGTCATTCTTGACTGGGTGCCTGCGCATTTCCCTCGCGATGTATTTGGACTATACAAGTTTGATGGTACGCACCTGTACAACCACCCTGACGAGCGACGAGGCGAGATCCCGCAATGGGGCACAATGCTCTTTGACTTTGCGAGGGGCGAGGTTTGCAGCTTCCTTTTGAGCAACGCATGCTTTTGGCTGGATTTATTCCACGTGGATGGCATTCGCGTGGATGCGGTCAGCGGCATCATCTACTATGACTTTTGCAAAGAACCGGGTCAGTACCTGCCCAATAAGTATGGCGGACGCGAAAACCTTGACGGCATTGACTTTCTGCGCCGCATGAACGAAACCGTATATCATGATTTCCCAGGGTTGATGATGGTTGCCGAGGAAAGCACAGCATTTCCCATGGTGACTGCCCCAACCTATATTGGTGGACTTGGATTTGGATTCAAATGGAATATGGGCTGGATGAACGACATCCTCTCCTATATCAAGCTTGATCCTGTGTACCGCAAATACTATCACAACAAGCTCACATTCAGCCTTTTCTATGCCTTTAATGAAAACTACATTCTCCCCTTCTCCCATGATGAAGTCGTCCACGGCAAGCATAGCATGCTCGATAAAAATCCGGGCGATCTTTGGCAGAAGTTTGCGGGTCTTAGAGCGCTATACGGATATACCATGGCGCATCCAGGCAAGAAACTTTTGTTTATGGGATGCGAGTTCGCGCATTTTATTGAATGGAAGTATGATGACCAGCTGGATTGGTTCTTGCTTATTTACGAGCGGCATGCACCGCTGAAGGACTGCGTTAAGCACCTCAATCACCTCTATCAAGATACCCCCGCGCTCTATGAGGTGGACAAGTCATGGGATGGCTTCCAGTGGATCACTGCCAACGATTCTGAAAACAGCGTGGTTGCTTTTGTCAGGTCTGACAAGCATGGCAACTCCATTTTATGCGTCGCAAACTTCACCCCCGTGTTCCACCCCATCTACCGCATCGGTCTACCCTGCGGCGGAACACTAAACGAGCTGTTTAATACAGATCGCAGCGAATTTGGCGGCAGCAACCAATACAACGCCTACGAGCTAACCGCTCAGGAAGGCATATTCAACAGTTTCCCATTCTGGGCGGAAATTTGCGTACCGCCGCTCAGTTGCATATATTTCACCTACGATAAGATTCTGCCTATATCTTCACCCAATCGAAGATATCGCACACTTTCCGTGAGCATTCGGCATAGGAAGGGGGTCAATAATGAACTTACCACTTGACCTTTGTTCATCCAGTGTTGGTATGTAAATAGGTAACTCAGTTTCCCTTGGTGCTTGCACCTTATCACATATGCAGAAGGAGTGACCCTTCCCATGAAAAACAAAAAGCAATGCGTCGCGATGCTTTTAGCAGGCGGTCAAGGCGCTCGCCTCGGAATTCTAACCGAGAGCATGGCAAAACCAGCGATCCCCTACGGTGGCAAATATCGCATCATTGACTTTCCTCTAAGCAACTGCACAAACAGCGCAATTGATGTTGTCGGCGTCCTAACCCAGTATCAACCCCTAAAGCTCAACGCTTACATCGGCAGCGGCTCCCCGTGGGATCTTGACCTTGCGCACGGCGGCGTCTACGTTCTGCCCCCCTATGTCAAGGGCAAGAGCGGCGAATGGTACAGCGGTACCGCTAACGCCATCTATCAAAACTTGAAATTCATTGAGCAGTTCACCGCCAGCTATGTGCTCATCCTAAGTGGTGACCATATCTATAAGATGGACTATAATGCTATGCTTCAACACCATATCAACACCAACGCAGACTGCACCATCGCAGTGCGCGAGGTTCCGTGGGAAGAGGCAAGCCGTTTTGGTATCATGAATACAGGCGCTGACAACGAAATCATCGAATTTGAAGAAAAACCCGCCAACCCCAAGAGTAACAAGGCAAGCATGGGCGTGTACATCTTCACATGGGATAAGCTCCATAAATACCTCACAGAGGATGCAGCCAACCCCAATAGCTCCAATGACTTTGGTAAAAACATCATTCCCAACATGCTAGGCGATGAGCAACGCGTGTTTGCATATGATTTTGAAGGCTACTGGAAAGACGTCGGAACCATCGAGAGCCTTTGGGAAGCAAATATGGACTTGCTCACACTTCCTATGCCCATTGACCTATACGACAAAAAATGGCGCATATACGGACGTAACCCGGGGATGACCCCTCACTTTGTTGCCGATGGCGCAAGCGTTAAAAACAGCCTGATCACTGAAGGCTGCGAGGTATATGGCAGGGTTGATCATAGCGTGCTCTTTGCAGGCGTTATTATCAAAGAAGGCGCGGTTGTTATTGACAGCGTGCTCATGCCAGGTGCTGTTGTCGAGCGCGGTGCTTGCGTGCGCCGTACAATCGTCGCTGAGGGCGCAATCATTGGCGCAGGCTCAGAAATCGGCGAGGAAAAAGGCGACATCGCGGTCGTTGGTCAGGACATAACCCTCCCCTCCGGTACGGTTGTTAAGGCCGGAGAGCAACGTGCGAAATAATCTGAAAACGCAAAGGAAGTGAGGAAAGCACCATGAAAAATGTAATGGGTGTAATATATACTGGTGAAAAAGACAGTTTTCTAAGAGAGCTAACACTTTTGCGTGCTATCGCCGCCATGCCCGTGGCCGGCCGTTACCGCGTAATCGACTTTTTGGTTAGCGGCATGGTTAATAGCGGTGTTCGCAACGTTGGTGTTATCATGCAAAAGAACTACCACAGCTTGATGGATCACCTCGGCAGTGGTAAGGAATGGGATCTTCACGGCAAGAACGACGGACTCTATATTCTCCCTCCCTTCTTGACGAGAGAAAATGTTGGCGTATACAACGGCGCACTTGATGCGCTGCACTCCAACATGGGTTACCTGCGCCGCAGCCGCCAAGAATATGTGCTGCTATCAAACAGCCTCATGATATTCAATGCAAACTTCAAAAAGATGTTTGTTGAATATCGCAAGAGCGGTGCTGACATCATGATGATGTACACCAAAAACCCAGACATGCTACGCCCTGAGTACGGCACATACCTCAACTTGGACGATGACCAGAACGTTATCGACATTGAGATTGATCCTACCAAGCCGCAGTATCAGAATACCTTCATGGAAGTATTCATCATGAAGAAGGATCTGCTTCTTGACCTTGTGGACCGCGGTGCAGCGCACGGCTATCATGATCTCACTCGTGATATTTTCCAGCGTACAGCCCATGACTCCGGCATGAAAATGGTCGGCTATGAGTATACGGATATCTGCTTCCGTCTGGACAGCGTACAGAGCTATTTCGAGTTCAACCTCGATGTGCTCAATCCTGACATCCGTCATCAGCTCTTCCCCGATGATCGCCCCGTCTATACCAAGGTTCGCGACGAGCTGCCCGCACGCTATTTAGGCGACGCGCACATCATGAACTCCATCGTTGCAGACGGCTGCATCGTTAACGGCACGGTCGAGCACTCTGTGCTATCCCGCGGTGTCAAAGTGGATAAGGGCGCTACCATCAAGAACTGCATCATCATGCAGGACTGCCATATCCAAGAAGGCGTGCATTTGGAAAATTGCATTCTGGACAAGCAGGCAGTTATCAAGCAAGGCGGTCGTTTGATCGGTCCGAAGGCCTATCCCATCGTGATTTCCAAGAACATGGTTATCTAATTCACACATTAACAATGGGGGGAATTCTATGAATATCTTGTTTACCGCCAGCGAATGCGTGCCATTTATCAAAACAGGCGGTCTAGCGGACGTTGTCGGCGCGCTTGCACCTGTGCTAGCTAAAGCCGGGCATGACGTTCGTGTGATGCTACCCATGTATACTGCCATCCCACAAAAATGGCAGGAACAAATGGAATATCAGCTCAACTTTGATGTGCAGCTTGGCTGGCGCAGGCAATACTGCGGCGTGCAAGTGCTCAAAAAAGATGGCGTCACCTACTATTTTATGGATAACAAATACTACTTTGGCCGTCCCTATATCTACGGCCTTGGCGGCGATGAGCACGAGCGTTACAGCTTCTTCGCACGCGCTTGCCTCAATGCGCTGCCGTTGCTTGGTTTCAAGCCTGACATTCTGCACGCACACGACTGGCAAAGCGGCATGATCCCTGCACTGCTCAAGATTCAGTATGCACACCTGCCTGCCTACGCCGGCATCAGCACGCTGTATACCATTCACAACCTGCAATATCAGGGTATCTTCGGTATCAAAGAAGTGCAGGATGTGCTCGGTCTTGGCGACGGACTATGGAGTGCAGACAAGCTGGAATGCTTTGGCTGCGCAAACTTCATGAAGGCAGGTATTGTCTACAGCGATGCCATCAGCACCGTTAGCCCAAGCTATGCAGAAGAAATCACAACAGCCTATTATGGCGAGCGCTTGGATGGTCTGATTCGCACCCGTCGTGATTCACTTTACGGCGTGCTCAATGGCATTGATGTGGATGAGTACAACCCCGCAACCGATCCGCTGATTTACAAGAACTACACCGCCAAGACATTGTCTGAGAAGGCTGTGAATAAAGCATCCTTGCAGCGCGATCTTGGACTTGATGTAGATCCTGATGCACCGCTGCTTGCAATGGTTGGACGCCTGACAAACCAAAAGGGTCTGGACCTTGTGGACTGCGTGCTCAGTGAAATCATGGAAGACAATGTACAGCTTGCTGTGCTTGGCATGGGCGATGCTCGCTACACTAACCTCTTTAGCTGGGCAGAGCAGCAATACCGCGGCAAAATGGCGGCACGCTTTGCGATGGATCACGAGCTTGCTCACAAGCTCTACGCAGGCGCAGACTTCTTCCTCATGCCCTCGCTCTTTGAGCCTTGCGGTCTAAGTCAGCTCATTTCCCTTCGCTATGGCACCATCCCGATCGTCCGCGAAACAGGCGGCCTGCGCGATACAGTGCTTAGCTACAATGACTTCTCAGGCGAAGGCAATGGTTTCTCCTTCCATAATTACAACGCGCATGACATGCTAACGGTTATCAAGCGTGCAGTTGGCTATTATCGGGAGCAAAAAGAAGTCATCACTTTGCTGCAAAAACGCGGCATGAGCGGAGACTATAGCTGGAGCCATAGTGCGGATGACTATGTGAAGATTTATAAGAAGATTAGCAATCAATAACCCGCCGAAATCGATGATTATTCCTACTAGCACATCAAGGTCGGCACAACTTTTGATCAAGCCAATCAAAGAAAAGAAGTTCGCATATGCGAGCTTCTTTTCTTTGATTCATCATACTATTTCAATGGTTCAGGTATATGAGGCACTCACTCAATCCAGCGAATCTTGTCCATGTTCACAGGATGCTGTGTGCCCTCTTTGGACGCATGTCCGATGAGAATCGCCATTCCGAATTCTTCGCCATCCTCCATGCCCATACGCGTTTTGAACTCAGCGCCCTTTTCGCTCTGCAGCGGAATCGCCGCCATGCCGCAAATGACGCAGCCAAGACCAAGTGAACAGGCCGCAAGCGCGATGTTTTCCATAACAATGCCGCAGTCCAAATCCTTGCCGGGTTCTTTGACCACAAGGAACATGCAGGGTGTGTTATAGAAAAGGTTGCCGCCGCGATCCACGAAACGCTGATAGGTGGACTTATCCTCCCACTGGGACATCATAGCCATGCCCATATCGTCCATTTCTTCAATCAATGCCTTGTTTGTGATGACATTGATCTTCCACGGTTGCTGGTTTAGTGCGCTGGGTGACTGCACCGCTGCCAGCGCAATCGCTTCAAGGTCTTTCTTTTCAATCGGTGTTCCATCATATCTACGGCAGGAATACCGTTTTGCAATGGTTTCAAGTGTTGGATTCATATTCATTCCTCCTTGTTTATCCTTCTATTATTATAGCATATGAATCGTGAATAACAACGCAGTTATTCACCTGACTCATCATCGTCGTCTTCATCTTCTGCGTCAATTTTATGTATTGCCGCAGATAGCGCATTCTTGGAATCCTCATAATCATAGCCTCTGCGAGCCATTGCCGCCAAAGCTTTTTGCATGGCCTTTCTCGGCTCTTCATTTTGGTATTTACGCACGAGTTTCATTGCAAGTGCGGTCGCTTGCTCATCCTTCTCGTCCTCGTCAAGTTCATCAATCGCTTGCTGCGCCGCTTCGCCCGTAATGCCCTTCATCCAAAGCTCCTGAACGATTCGGCGCTTCCCCATTTGCTTGCGCGACTTTGATGCAGCAAAATCCCTTGCAAAGGCTTCATCATCAACAAGTTTTTCTTTTTCCAGCTTATACAGAACCATTTCGACGGTTTCATCCATATAAAGCCTTTGGATCAGCTTCTTTCTGATCTCGCTTGTGCTTCTGGCCTTCAATGCAAGAAGGCTGACTGCATAGCTCAGCGCAGAGTTATATTGACGAGGCAAAAGCCACTCGCGCAGCTCTGCCAAATCCACCGCTTCACCCTCTTTGAGCCCTCGCTCATACCAGTACGAGCGTCCAAACCACAGGGTAATTTCCTCATTGATCACAACCGTTGCGCCGCGCTTGTCCGTTGTGATTTTCGTAATGATATCATCCATTTGTACATGCGACCTTTCATTACGCTTGCTTATCTTGATTGATTAAGAGCGAGATTAGTTCACGATTCAGCCCTGCCAGATGTCCATATCTTTGTTCGCTTGCGCCGCTGTTTAGCATCGCGAAGCCATTGCCATCCGCATCAAAGAATATACCATTTACCGCGCCATAAGCAAAGCCTTGATGACCCCAAAGCGGTACTTTGCTAATGCGGCTATCATTTACCTGCAAAATCCCCATGCCGTGGCGCATACGCACCGCTTCCTCAGGCCAATCGCTTGTTGGG
This sequence comes from Clostridiales bacterium, assembly GCA_012523405.1. Lineage (GTDB taxonomy): Bacteria > Bacillota > Clostridia > Christensenellales > Aristaeellaceae > Limiplasma. Next base: position 63,454 of record JAAYIN010000025.1, on the reverse strand, counting down.
GTTTTCATTTGACTTAGGCTGTGTTCATCAATGAAACCATCTGCGCCTGTGCATGCCGCAATGCCAAGCTGCGCAAGTGCTTTTGCAGTCAAAAGCAAGTTCCCCGATGCCAGCAAATAATGGCGCGCAGGGTTTGGCTCTGCAATCGACACCGCCTCCGCAAGACGCTTGCGCGCATCATAGCGAAGTGCAGACGGAAGCACGCCATAGCTGCTCGCAACGGATTTCCCTGCAAGCTTGCTCAGGTCAAAGGTGGCTTCTATTTGGAGCGGCTCAAACAGTTCACGCTGCATCAAGCTCTCAAACGACTCACCCAAATGATTTTCAAGCAAACAAGCAATCATACCTGCCGCCATATTGCTGTAGCGAAACCTAATGCCCGGTATCATGTTTTGATAGGACGCAGGGTCTTGGAGCAGTTCTTGCAAATCCCTTGGTTTCTCAAACGATGCAAAATAAGCAGGTGAATCCACAATGCTTGATGTATGCCCTAGCAGCATGCCAAGCGTAATGGGCGCTTTTTTGCAGTTGGGATTTCTGACCTCATAGCCAAGGTAGGTCGAAATATCCTCGCAGACATCTACTTTTCCGAGCGTTTGCAAGCGAAATACAAGCAGCGCTGTGACCATTTTAGCAAGGGATGCCGTTCTGAAAATCGTATTTTCAGTCACTGCTTCCCTTGGCTCTTCAAGCGCTGCATAGCCTGCCGAGTATCCATCCGTCAGTTTACCCGCTTTAAAGCACTGCACAGCTGCGCCAACCACATGGCTTTTTCTTAAAATCTTGCGCAGTGCAGCATTTGTTTCTTTTGATCCGCCTTGGATGTTTTTCCACTGGCAACGTTTGCCCAGAAACGGCATGGCGACCCCGTATAGCGTGTTTTTCAGGGTTCCAATAGGCATCGGAATCCCTCCTTTGTATCATTGAGTGTTAGTGTCGAGTGCACCGCATAAAAGTCCAATGAACATTGGCAATGTGGCACTGCACACAACCGTATGCAGCATCAATGCAAACTGACCCGTGAGCGGCTTCCCGCTGTGATATGCAACCAGCCCTATGATATCAACGATTGTGATGATCGCAAGGCTCCCGAGCATTTTCACATTGCCCGATGCCTTGATCGCCCAAGCACAGCAAATCACAGCGACCAGCAGCAGCGCAGCATAGATAATATATTGATCTAGAAATCCCCATCGAGCAATCAAAAGCACCGATGCCAAAGCGCCTACGCCAAAGAGCAGCTTCTTTCCATTCGCTGCCCGCCATAGAAGTACAGCTCCTGCCGCAAGGCATAATACCAAGCTCAGCATCTGGGACGCGCGAACGCTGCCAATATAGAGACTATCCTCTCGAAGCTGCTCGATGATGAATCGACCGCTTCCGTAAATGAGCAAGTACCAGCAAAAGACGTTTCCGCTTTGCTTCTGTTTCTTGCGAATCGACCAAAGCACCGCAAATCCACAGAAATTCCAGAGCGATTCGTAAAAGAAAGTTGCCATATGCCAAGCCCATACCCCGCCGCTTTGAATCTGGACACCCAGTGGAAAGAAGCAAAACATCGGATCGGTAATGACAGGACCATAGGCTTCCATATTGAAGTAATTCCCCCACCTGCCAATGGCCTGCGCAAGAATAACGCCCGGGACGATGATATCCACAAGCTTGGGAAACGAGAGCTTTTTTCGCTTAGCATAAATAAGTGCACCGATTGCGCCGCCAATCACCCCGCCATAAATAGCTAGACCGCCCTCCCAAATGTACAACACCGAAATCAAATTGGAAGCAAACAGCTCCCATTTCATCAAGACATAGTATATTCTAGCCCCTATGATCCCAAAAGGAATCACAATCAGTGCAAGATCAATCACCGTATCCTTTGGCAATCCAATGCGCGCCTCTTCCTTTGATGCCAGAAAAATCGCGAGCAGCATCCCAAAAACAATTAGCACGCTATACCAAGACAAATTTCCAAAAACCATACGACCGTACGGAATGGACATTCTTTCACGCTCCTTACATATTGCCTCATATTATATTCTTGCCACAAAAGCATGTCAAGGATACATGCTTTATGTAATAATCATATGAAAAAAGTATTTGAATTGACTCAAATGCTCATTTTCCGCCCATATGTGTTAAATAGTATTGAATTTTTTTACAAGTACGTGTATACTAAGGCAGTTAGAGGAATGATGAGCATTGGGGATGGATTCCGCCGGTGAATCATCTTCAAAAAGAACGAGGAGGAAAACAGTTTTTATGACAAAGTACGTATACCTGTTTAAAGAAGGCAAAGCGGAAATGAAGAACCTACTGGGCGGCAAGGGCGCCAACTTGGCCGAGATGACCAACATTGGCCTGCCAGTACCTCAGGGCTTCACCGTAAGCACTGAAGCTTGCACCCGCTACTATGAGGATAACCAAGTTATTGCTGACGAAATCGTCACGCAGATTTTTGACGCACTCGCAAAGACCGAGGAAGAATTCGGTAAAAAGTTCGGCGATTCCGAGAATCCCTTCTTGGTTTCTGTCCGTTCAGGCGCTCGCGCCTCCATGCCTGGCATGATGGACACCGTTTTGAACCTAGGTCTTAATGATGTTGCTGTTGAAGGTATGGCAAAGCAGACTGGCAATGTCCGTTTTGCTTATGACAGCTATCGCCGTTTCATCCAGATGTTCTCCGACGTTGTTATGGAGATCAAAAAGAGCAATTTCGATGTAATTCTTGATGAAGTCAAGAAGGCAAAGGGAGTTACCGCTGATACTGATCTAACAGCTGACGACATGAAGGACGTTGTTGCGAAGTTCAAGGCTCTCTATTTGCAGGAGAAGGGCGAAGAATTCCCGCAAGACCCCAAAGTTCAGCTGATGGAGTCCATCAAAGCTGTTTTCCGTAGCTGGGACAACCCCCGCGCTATCTACTATCGCCGTATGAACGACATCCCTGGTTCCTGGGGCACTGCTGTTAACGTACAGGGCATGGTTTTTGGTAACATGGGCGATGATTGCGGCACTGGTGTTGCATTCACCCGTGACCCCTCCACCGGCGAAGCAAAGCTATACGGCGAGTACCTGATCAATGCACAGGGCGAGGACGTTGTGGCTGGTATCCGTACCCCACTGCCCATCTACACCCTTGAGCAGGCAATGCCCGCTGTTTACAAAGAATTCTGCGATTTCGCAACATTGCTTGAGAAGCACTATTGCGACATGCAGGACATGGAGTTCACCATCGAGCATGGCAAGCTCTTCATGCTGCAAACCCGTAACGGCAAGCGCACCGCTGCTGCTGCTCTAAAGATCGCTGTTGATCTAGTTGACGAAGGCATGCTAACCCCTGAGCAGGCAGTGCTTAAGGTTGAGCCAAAGCAACTTGATACCCTTCTTCACCCCAACTTCGACGCTGATGCTATCAAGGCTGCAAAGCCCGTTGCAAAGGGTCTGCCCGCATCCCCCGGCGCTGCTGCTGGTAAAGTTTACTTCACCGCTGCTGACGCTGCTGCTGCCGGCAAAGCTGGTCTACCCGTTATCCTTGTTCGCGAAGAGACCACACCTGAGGACATCGAGGGGATGGACTACTCCAAGGGCATTTTGACCGCACGCGGCGGCATGACCTCTCACGCAGCAGTTGTTGCTCGTGGTATGGGCCGTGCAGCAGTTGTTGGTTGCCACGAGCTGGAAATCGACGAGCACAATAAGACTTTGACCGTTAATGGCAAGGTATTTGTTGAAGGCGACAATGTATCCCTTGATGGTTCTACAGGCTGCATCTACGCTGGCGATATCGCCACTGTTGAAGCTGCTGTAACCGGCGACTTCGCACGCCTCATGGAGTGGGCTGACGCTGCTCGTACCCTCAAGGTTCGCACCAACGCTGACAACCCCCGCGATACAAAGCAGGCTGTTGAGTATGGCGCAGAGGGCATTGGCCTTTGCCGCACAGAGCATATGTTCTTTGAAGCAGACCGCATCAAGTCTGTCCGCGAGATGATCCTTGCTGACACAGTTGAGCAACGCGAAAAGGCACTTGCAAAGCTTCTACCCATCCAACAGGGTGACTTCGAAGCAATGTACAAGGCTCTTGAAGGCCGTCCTATGACCGTTCGTTACCTGGATCCCCCGCTGCATGAGTTCCTACCCCAGAAGAGCATGGTAGCTGAAATTGCTGAAATCGCTTCTGAGCTTGGCACCACCAGCGAGGCAATCATCAAGAAGATCGATCAACTCCACGAGTTCAACCCCATGATGGGTCACCGTGGCTGCCGCCTAGCTGTTACTTATCCTGAAATCGCAGCAATGCAGACTCGTGCAGTCATTCAGGCAGCTATCGCAGTGAAAAAAGAGTGCGGCTATGATATCGTACCCGAGATCATGATTCCGCTAGTTTGCGAAATCAAGGAACTCCAATACGTCAAGAAGACCGTTGTGGAGACCATCGAGAAGGTTTTTGCTGAGCAGAACACCACCATCGAATACTCCATCGGTACTATGATCGAAATCCCACGCGCTTGCGTAACCGCTGACGAAATTGCTACCGAAGCTGAGTTCTTCTCCTTTGGTACCAATGACTTGACCCAGATGACATTCGGCTTCAGCCGTGATGACGCTGGTACATTCCTTGACAGCTACTACAACGCACAGATCTTCGAAAGCGATCCCTTCGCTCGTTTGGATCAAAACGGCGTTGGCAAGCTAGTGAAGATGGCTGTAAAGCTTGGTCGCGAAACCCGCCCCGATATCAAACTTGGTATCTGCGGTGAGCACGGCGGCGATCCTTCCACCATCGAGTTCTGCCACAATGTTGGCCTGAGCTACGTGAGCTGCTCTCCCTTCCGCGTTCCGATCGCTCGTTTGGCTGCCGCACATGCTGCAATCAATGAGAAGAACAGCAAGTAAGAGTACTGACAACACCAATCAAATAGACAAGCCCCGAGGTCATGGCATCTGCCAAAGCCTCGGGGCTTTTTCGTGCATTTTTATCTCAAATCAGTCGATGATGGTCTTCCAGTTTTCAGACCGATAAGCATCAAAACACATGCTTATTTGTTCGCCAGTATTTTTCTCCGTTGCTAAATTGGGCAATTCATCCAGTCCGAAGTAGCCGCTATCAGTGGTTTCAATATTATCTTCAAATGTGCCGACAACAGCGGTGCACAGTACGAATACCTTACAGATCTTGTAGGCATAGCGCGGAAGATTATGCTTTTCCCGATCCTGCACTGCAATCACCAGATCACAAACTACATCAAGCCCCGCTTCTTCCTTTGCTTCCTTGATCACATTGTCATGAACCGAGAGATTGGCATCCACCCATCCACCGGGCAGTGCCCACGATCCGTCGTTCTCTTTGACCAACAGGATTTTATCCTCTTTGATAATCGCTGCACGGCAATCCAACTTTGGTGTTTGATAGCCTACCTCATTGCAAAACAAGTTGCGTACCTTTTCAAGAGGAAGCTCCGACTGTTTACTGATCATTTCGGCGGCAATCTCACGAATCCGCTCGTACCGTTCCTTGTCAAATGGGTCTTTCCCATAGAATAAGCCTACTTGTGCCAAGCTCTGTAATTCAATCGCCCAATCGAGCCAGCTTTCTTTTGGATTCATTTGCATGTCACGTCCTTATCCGTTTGCATTTTTCATCTGCTTTCTATCCTAGCATAACGATCACCTTTATGAAAGGCTCCCATAAAAGAGATAAAAAACAAGTAAACCCAGCAAACTCAAAATTTTAATACTATATTGTAGAAAATTTTATACCATGGTAGACTCAGTTCATACTACATAGAGAGGAATGCATTTATGAATACCCATGTCGAAAATATCCCCGCCCATTCTATCCTGTATATGCGGCGAACCGGACCTTATGGAGCTGAGAACTATCAGCTCATGCAGACCATGAAAGACTGGATAACCAAACATGACCTTTGGGAAGAAGGCAGCTCCATCTATGGCATCGCACAGGATAATCCCACAACTCAACCCGAAAAATGCCGTTATGATGTTTGCTTTGTAACGGAGACGCTAATACTGGATGAAGTGGTTCATCAAGGCACTTTACCTGCCGGAGAGCACCTTGTTTTTGAGATCCTTCACACAGCTGAAGAAGTAAAGCGGTTTTGGGGTTCTATCGGCGATGCCTTAGCACATGAAGATAGGCTGCCTGATGGAAGCCGTCCTGTGCTGGAGCGTTATCAATTCTCCCTTGTTGAGAAAGGGTATTGTGAGTTCTGCGTTCCGATCCTTTAGCCATACGATCATCTGCCATAAGTGTAAAAGTGGTTTTGCCAGTAGATCGAGTAAATGCTTATGTATGAAATCGAATCTACGCAATGGTAACCTAAGAATCTTTTCGTTGCATTGGAAATGTATCCATTAAACCATAACAAAAGCCCCATGATTCTTTTCTTGCTGGAATCATAGGGCTTTCCTGTTAAACTTGTGAGAGCAGTTAGAGCTTACTGGGTTTCGGCTTTGGAATCGGCATCATGTCGTCGTAGCTCTCCGCCTCGACCTCGGACTTGACCGCTGACGGCGTAAGTCCTGTACAGTCATTTGATGATGCAAGATCGTTTAAATCCCTTGCTGGTGGGTTTTTCAGCTTCTCATTGTTTTTACGTCTTTTTTCCATGCGCAACCTCCTTTGCTTGATAGCTTTAGGTTGACCGTTTTGAAATGCAGTTATTCAATCAGATTTTGCATGAAAATAAATATACAATCACCCCACACTTATCAAGCGTGAGGTGATTGTATAACATCGTTTATATTTTGTAGATTAACTTCAAATCGTCTTTGAGGTCAATTTACCCGAAGGGGTTCTCGTCCTTATAAAGCATATGCTTTGGCTGGTTGAAGCTAACTGTTTCAGCACCGATGAGCTTCATGATGGTGAAAATCGCCTTGCCAACATGACCAAACGCGACTGCACCATGATGGGGATAGCGATCCGCGATCAGCACATGACGATAGAAGCGGTTCATTTCAGGAATCGCAAATACGCCGATACCGCCAAAAGACTGCGGATCAACGGGAAGAACCTCACCCTGTGCAACATAGCTGCGCAGATGACCATCTGCATTGCTCTGGAGACGGAAGAAGGTGATGTCACCGGGCTTGATCGCGCCATCAAGTGTGCCGCGGGTGATATCTGGCTCGGTGTCGGGCTCTAGCGAACGCTTCATGATGAGTTGATACTTCATTGTGCCCTTGACTAGGCGATCAATGGGCGTATTGCCGCAGTGGAAGCCCATGAATACTTCCTTGGAAGTATAGTTGTGCTTGCCGGCGATATGGTTTTCATACATATCAGCGGGTACGGTATTGTTGATATCAAGCAATGTAACGGAGCCTTCGGTTACACATGCGCCAATAAACTCAGACAGTGCACCATAAACATCCACTTCGCAAGCAACCGGAATGCCGCGTGCTGTGAGGCGTGAGTTGACATAGCAGGGGACAAAGCCAAACGAAGTTTGGAATGAGGGCCAGCACTTTCCTGCAATTGCGACATACTCAGCTGCTCCGCGGTTCTCTTCGATCCAGTCAAGCAGCGTGATTTCATACTGTGCCAGGCGCGGAAGAACGGTAGGCATCATATTGCCCTCGCCAAGCTCCGCCGCCATATCTGCCGCCACTTCTTCAATGCGAGGATCATTGTCATGTTTGCGATAGGATTCCAGCAGGTCAAGCTCCGAGTTTTCCTGAATGTTAACGCCAAGCTTGAACAGCGGTGCAATCGGTGCATTACATGCGAGGAAATCAAACGGACGAGGTCCGAATGTAAAAATCTTGAGTTTTCGAAGGGCATTTAAAGTGCGGGCAACCGGAATGAACTCAGCGATCATTGCACTGACTTCACTGGGTACGCCAACAGGATATTCAGGGATATAAACCGTAAGGCCGCGAAGTCCAATATTATAACTTGCATTGAGCATGCCGCAATACGCATCGCCGCGATCGCTTGTCAGTACAGCCGTATCTTCCTCAGCAGCAGCTACAAACATCACAGGCAACGGCAAAAAGCTCTGTGCGAGCAATGTTTCAGGGCCTTCTGGACCGAAGTTGCCAAGGTATACGATCAGCGCATTCACGCCCGCCGCCTTTATCTCTTCAAGCGCTTTCATTGCATGATTCTCGTTCTCAACGATGGTCTGCGCCTCGTAGATTTCCCCGCCTGCTTCCGTAAAGCAACGCACAACTTCCTTACGACGACGCTCCGAAAGCGTAATTGGAAAACAGTCGCGGCTGACTGCAACGATGCCAAGTTTAACTTGAGGAATATTCTGCATAGTAATAGCCTCCTTATTAAGATATATATTCATGTTCTCTTTTTTTATTGTAGCATACTCAGATAAAAATGCAATATGAAAGTAAAAACTTGTCCGAACAATTTGTGTTTTCGGACAAGTTTTAAATAAGTAACTGCTTTTTACTCTTATTTTTGATATACTATGCATAAGATCATGCAGGAGGGATATTCAATATGAAAGTTATGTTAATCAACGGCAGTCCGCATAAACAGGGCTGCACCTATACAGCACTGCGAGCAACTGCTGATGAGCTTGAAAAGCAGGATATTGAGTGCGAAATCATTCACATCGGCGGAGCTGCTATCAGGGGCTGCATCGCATGCGGTCAATGCGGAAAGCTAGGGGCATGCGTATTTGAGGACGCAGTGAACAAGGTTGCATCCAAACTTAATGAGGCTGATGGATTCGTCTTTGGTACGCCTGTTTACTACGCAGGTGTCTCGGGACAAATGAAGTCCTTCATGGATCGGCTCTTCTACAGTGCAGGCAAAAAGCTAGCTTTCAAGCCGGCTGCTGTGGTGGTCAGCGCACGCCGCGGCGGGTGTGCGACCGCATTTGATGATTTGAACAAATTCCTTACCATCAACAATATGCCCGTTGTCCCCAGTCAATACTGGAACCAAGTACATGGCAATACAGCCGAGGAAGTACTCAAGGATGAAGAAGGGCTGCAAACAATGCGAACCATGGCACGCAATATGGCATGGCTTCTCAAATGCATCAAGTGCGGACATGAAAACGGCATTGATCATCCGAGCAAAGAGCCAGTAGTACGTACAAATTTCATTCGCTGAGTGAAAGCATATGGTTATACTTGTGGTAAGTGACCCTTGTTTTTAATAATTTCATGTAATACAGGCAGTACCTTATTGCAAAGCCTTATATTTGGCTTTCGCAGTCTTGGGTCTGCCTGTTCCATTAAGAATGGATAACCTGCAAGTGCCAGCATACGCTCATCGTTAAAGTTATCTCCAAAGGCAACAAGCTCAGAAGGCTTAACGTTCATTTCCTTTATTATCATTTCAAGCCCTATGCCCTTGTGAGCTATGGTAAAATCGAACCAATCCGCGCCCGAAACCACAGCAGAGATTCGATTTTCCCATTTTTCCGAAAAACGAGCTGATATTTCTGGCAAGCCCGTTGAAATCTGACCAGATATCTTCAGCATGGGTTCGCAGATTTCACTCACATCGTTAATGACTGCGGCATTATTACGGAGGCGATAGATGATATCATCTGTAAACGCCCGATTTTGGTTGAGCACATAGCTGTTCCGTTTTCCGCTGATAAGCAGGTTCATTCCCGCGTCTTGAATATCGCGAACGAGCTCCTGCGCCATATCATCCGCGATCGGAACAACGCCAATAATCTTATCATCAATGACGTTCACTGCCCCATTCTCGCAGACAAATGCCATCTGCTTCCACACAGGCTGAAACAATCTCTGCAAATTGGCATACTGCCTGCCGCTTGCTGCTATAAAGCGTATACCTAGGGCCGACAGCTCTTCTATCGTTTCAAAAATGCCCTCAGGAAGCGTGCCATCCGGTTCAAGCAATGTTCCGTCAAGATCGGAAGCGATTAGTTTAATCATTCATTTGTTCTCCTTTTTGTATGTACAAAGTGTTAGCTTGCTCTGCGCATGCTCCTGTAGTATATCATTCTTTTTTTTCAAAGTCTATTGACATGTCTTTGGAATCGTAGTATCATACATATGAACGATCATTCATATGAACGTTTGAAGGAGTGATTATCTTGGCTGCAAACAACGAGCAAATTGCTTGTGACTTTATGCACGCGCATGAGGATATCGTCAAGAAAGTAACGGCTGAAATGCCGTCTGAAGATATTCTCTTTGACCTGAGCGAGCTATTTAAGGTCTTTGGAGACTCTACACGTATCCGTATTCTATTTTGCTTATTCACAAGTGAAATGTGCGTATGCGACATTGCCACATTGCTCAACATGACGCAAAGTGCGATATCCCATCAATTGCGATTGCTCAAGAGAAGCAAATTGGTTGCGAGCAGACGCGAAGGTAAATCGATATTCTATTCACTCGCCGACAGTCATGTCGGAACCATTATCAATCAAGGTTTGGAACACGTAGAAGAATAAATCATCAAGGAGGATTCACTCATGAAAAAAGTATTCAAACTCAAGAATCTGGATTGCGCAAACTGCGCTGCAAAAATGGAAACCGCTATTAGCAAGATTGCAGGTGTTGACGCCGTCACAGTTAATTTCATGACTCAAAAACTTTCACTTGAAGCCTCGGATGATGTGTTTGCAACCGCGCTTGAAGGCGCGAAGGCTGCCATTGGTAAAGTCGAACCCGATTGCATCATTCTCTAATCAATCCAACATTGTAATGAACGCAAAGGCATTTGCCCAAGCGTTTATTTCTTGAACCACTTTATTTTCAGGAGGCGATCAAATGACTCGTAAGCAGAAAAAAGCAATGATCCGAATTCTCATAAGCGCCGCATTATTCATTGCTGCACTCATTGTAAAGCATGACATCGTCAAGATGATACTGTTTCTCACCGCCTATCTCATCGTCGGGCTTGGTGTATTGAAGGAAGCCGCTACCGGTATCCTGCGCGGACAAATATTCGATGAAAATTTCCTTATGGCGATTGCAACCATCGGTGCTGTAATCATCGGCGAATATCCCGAAGCAGTGGCCGTCATGATGTTCTATCAAGTTGGCGAGCTGTTTGAAAGCTACGCTGTCGGCAAGTCTCGCGAGTCCATTTCTGCGTTGATGGACATTGCGCCCCAGAGCGCAACAGTCGAGCGAGACGGCAAGATCATCACTATTGATCCCGAAGAAGTCATGCTTGGCGAGATGATGATTGTCAAAGCAGGCGACAGAATCGCTGTTGACGGCATCGTCCTTGACGGGCACTCTACCCTTGATACCGCTGCACTCACAGGCGAGAGCATACCCCGTGATGTATCGCAAGGGGACGAGGTAATCAGCGGCTGCATCAACCAAAGCGGCTTATTACGCGTTCGTGCGACAAAAGTCTATACAGACTCCACGGTAGCAAAGATTCTGGATTTGGTTGAGAACGCGAGCGACAAAAAAGCACGCACAGAGACCTTTATCACGCGTTTTGCACGCGTCTACACCCCCGCGGTTTGCCTTGCCGCTCTGCTTTTGTTTCTTGTACCAACGCTTTTCTTCGGCGGCAACTGGGCTGATTGGGGCAACCGCGCCTTGAGTTTCCTTGTGGTTAGCTGCCCATGTGCACTGGTCATTTCAGTCCCCCTCAGCTTCTTTGGCGGAATCGGCGCGGCGAGCAAAGCAGGCGTACTGGTAAAAGGAAGCAACTATTTAGAAGCGCTTGCCAGCGCCCAAACCGTCGTGTTTGATAAGACAGGCACGCTCACCCGCGGTTCGTTCCATGTCACAGTCATTCATCCCGATCAAATCGATGAAATCGAATTGCTTCAGATCGCAGCAACTGTTGAAAGCTGCTCCGATCACCCCATCAGCCGCTCTATCAGCGCACACTATTCTGGCGAGATTGACCCCTCTGCTTTAAGCGATATTGAAGAAATCCCAGGGCATGGTATCATCGCTACGCTGGACGGTGCAACAATCAGCGTCGGTAACGATAAGCTCATGAATCGGCAGGGTGTCTCTTTGCCCAATTGCCCCCACATTGGTACCGTCATTCATATCGCACGAGACAGCAACTACCTTGGGCATATCGTCATCGCAGACGAAATCAAGGCTGATTCTGCGAGTGCCATCGCAGGTCTAAAGCGCGAAGGCATTGCAAAGACCGTTATGCTCACAGGCGACAGTCAAGCAGTCGCGGATGACGTTGCTTCAAAGCTCGGGCTGGATGAAGTGCACGCGCACCTCCTGCCTTCTCAAAAAGTTGAGCAAGTGGAGCGTTTGATCCAAGAGAGCAAACGCAAAGGAACGCTTGTATTTGTCGGCGACGGGATCAACGATGCACCTGTTCTCACCCGTGCGGATGTCGGCGTTGCGATGGGTGCACTGGGCAGCGATGCTGCAGTGGAAGCCGCAGATATCGTACTCATGGACGATAACCCGCTCAAGCTTGTCAAAGCAGTGCGCATCAGCCGCAAGACACTTCGCATCGCGCATCAAAACATCGTCTTCGCACTGGCCGTAAAGTTTATTGTCCTCATTTTGGTCGCCGTTGGACTGGCGAATATGTGGATGGCCGTATTTGCTGATGTCGGCGTATCAGTGATCGCTATCTTAAACGCAATGCGTGCACTCAAGACGAAGTAACGCGATACAATTTAATATGAAAAGAGTGCAGATATCTAGCGGTATCTGCACTCTTTTGATTGCTGCTATTGCTTTTTGCGAACATTGATGAAACGTTAATGTGCAAAATGCACTGAGACACGCCTCAAGCTCCGAAAACACGAAATAGAACTCTTCTTCATCCCAGCCGTCATGCTCCATGCATGCCAGCAAATCAGCCCTCTTCACAAATCCCACATCGCCAATTAAAATCGCTCCATGATCATCCAGCAACATAAGCAATTGAGTTATGAAGGTAAGCTTTTGATCATCATTCAAGTGATGCAGCGCATATGTGCTCACAATGAAATCAAAGGTTTGCTCAGATAGCGAAAGCGGAATATCAAGCGTAAAATCCCATTGAACAAGATTTGCATTGGGCATTTTAGCAGCTGCAATTTGAATCATTTCAGCAGAGAAGTCAATGCCCGTGATCTCATTTCCTGCACCGTAAAGTTTTGAAGTCAAAAAGCCTGTACCAAAACCTATGTCAAGAACCTTTGCAGGTGCTTGATGCATGATGGTTTGGTAGATCATTGTCATTACATTTCTATATCCCGCAAAAGGATAACAATTGCTTTCATCCGCCTCTTTAACCGATGCATCATAGTCGCCCGCCCAAATATCGAAGCCTTCGCTATCCAGCATAAGAGTCCTCCAAATACTTGTTTTATTGTTGTCCCAAGAACAAAGTCCTTGCGCAACGCCGAGATGAAACCCCTTGCGCCTTACGGTACTTCAGGCAACGTAGATAGGCTCTTTTGGATTTCTTCGTCGGTGGGGATGTAATCACCCATTTCACCGTCGTTGAATTTCTGGTAGGCGACCATATCAAAGTAGCCGGTGCCAGTGAGGCCAAAGAGGATGGTCTTTTCTTCGCCTGTTTCCTTGCAAGCAAGCGCCTCATCAATAGCAACGCGGATAGCGTGACTGCTCTCAGGTGCGGGCAGGATGCCTTCGCAGCGCGCAAAGTACTCAGCCGCTTCAAAAACACTGGTTTGCTCAACAGCGCGTGCTTCGATCATACCATCATCATATAGCTGGCTTAGAATGCTGCTCATGCCATGATAGCGCAGGCCGCCTGCATGGTTGGCAGAAGGCATAAAGTTGCAGCCAAGGGTATACATCTTTGCCAGCGGGCACACCTTGCCCGTATCGCAGAAGTCATAAGCATATGTGCCGCGCGTCAGGCTCGGGCAGCTCTTTGGTTCCACTGCGATGATCCGGTAATCAGCTTCGCCGCGAAGCATTTCGCCAACGAATGGACTGACCAGACCGCCAAGGTTGCTTCCGCCGCCTGCGCAGCCAATGATCACATCGGGTTTGATGTCGTATTTATCCATCGCTGCTTTCGTCTCAAGACCGATAATGGTCTGGTGCACAAGCACTTGTGATAATACGCTGCCAAGCACGTAGCGATATCCTTCATGCGATACCGCATCTTCCACCGCTTCGCTGATCGCGCAGCCAAGGCTTCCTGAGGTACCCGGGTGCTCCGCTAAAATGCGTTTGCCAACTTCAGTTGACATGCTGGGCGAGGGCGTAACGCTCGCGCCATAGGTGCGCATGACCTCGCGGCGGAACGGTTTTTGCTCATAACTGCACTTAACCATGTATACGCGAAGATCAAGATCAAGATATGCGCACGCCATAGCAAGCGCTGTTCCCCATTGACCTGCTCCTGTTTCAGTGCAAAGACCAGTCAGCCCCTGCTCTTTTGCATAGTAAGCCTGTGCAATGGCGCTGTTGAGCTTGTGGCTTCCGCTGGTATTGTTGCCCTCGAATTTATAGTAAATCTTCGCAGGCGTTCCAAGCTTTTTCTCAAGGCAATACGCACGCACAAGAGGCGCCGGACGATACATCTTGTAGAATTCAAGGACGGGCTCTGGAATGTCGAAATAAGGGGTGGTGTCGTCAACCTCCTGCTTGGCAAGCTCATCGCAGAATACGGGGCTTAGGTCCTGTGCTGTCATGGGCTCTAGCGTTGCTGGATTCAGCAGCGGGGCAGGCTTGTTTTTCATATCCGCTCGAACATTGTACCATCTCTTGGGTAATTCGCTCTCTTCTAGATAGATCTTGTATGGGATTTCCTTGCTCATGGGTACCGCTCCTCTCATAATGCGGGGAAAAAAGCCTATCAAAAAAGCCCTCGTCCCCATACATTGATACAATGCAGGGACAAGAGCTATTAATAGACTCCTGCGGTGCCACCCGGCTTGACGCTATTGCGTCCTCCTTTGACGTACAAACATACGCTTGCTTCTTTAACGGGAAGCAACCCCGTTTTGCCTACTTACTTCAGCAAACACTCCAAAGCCCATTGGGAAGCTCATTTTGCGCCACATTCTCAGCATCTGTGACTCTCTTTGCCAAAATAACATCTTCTTACTTGCTCTTCTTCATCGCTTTAATGTACTGTAGCACACTTTTTATTATGAGTCAATGGTTTTCTATACTAATTTTTGTGACATATTAATTCATATTTCCCTTGATTTATACTTGACTTCTATAGTTAGGGATGATAAACTATCAATTGTTCGAAATGTTAGATCCTTCTAACACCTCAGCAATAAATCAAACGGGAAGGGTAGGAGAATATGATGCCACTTGCAATGGCTGCAATCGGTGATACAAATACGATCCAAAAAATCACAGGTAAAGACGAAGTACGTCAACACTTGGCAGAACTGGGTTTTGTTGTTGGCGCTCAGGTTCATGTGGTCAGTGAATTGGGTGGGAACATGATTCTATCCATCAAAGATAGCCGTGTTGCACTTGATAAAACCATGGCTATGCGTATTATGGTCTAAGAAAGGAACGTTGGAATGAAAACATTAAACAATGTTGCAATCGGGGAAAAGGCCACCATCGTGAAGCTTCACAGTGAAGGCGCAATCAAACGTCGCATCATGGATATGGGGCTCACAAAAGGCACGGAAGTCTACGTACGTAAAGTCGCTCCTCTAGGCGATCCAATGGAGCTTACAGTTCGTGGATACGAGTTATCCGTTCGCAAAGGCGACGCAGCACTTATCGAGGTCAAATAAGTGATATGCTCCCAAGAGGACCATTTTTCTTTTATCGCATAGTTAGCTTTAACTAACCTTAAACATGGAGGGGAAACGAACGTGGCTATTAAAATCGCACTTGCAGGTAACCCAAACAGTGGTAAAACCACGATGTTCAACGATCTGACAGGATCGAATCAGTACGTTGGCAACTGGCCCGGCGTAACGGTAGAAAAGAAAGAAGGCAAGGTCAAGGGCATGAGTGATGTCATCATTCAGGACTTGCCCGGCATCTACAGCCTTTCACCCTATACGCTTGAAGAAGTAGTCGCTCGCGGCTATCTTGTCAATGAAAAACCCGATGTCATCATCAACATCGTTGATGCATCCAATATTGAGCGTAACCTTTACCTAACTACCCAGCTAGCAGAGCTGGGCATTCCAATGATCATCGCGCTTAACATGATCGACGTAACACGCAAAAACGGCGACGTGATCCAGCTTGGAAAGCTCGGGCAGTCACTTGGCTGCGAGGTCGTTGAAACCTCCGCTCTCAAGGGTATCGGCAGCTTGGATGTTATTAAAAAAGCTGTTGAGCTTGCAAAGAAAAGTGCAAAGTTTGCACCTCCCCACGTGTTTGCAGGCAGCGTAGAGCATGCACTGGCACATATAGAGGATTTGATTACACACAAAGACGTTGAAGAAGGCGTTCACCATCATCACGCAGACGGCAGCAAACATGCTGGCGAAATCGTAGACACAAATCTGGTTCGCTGGTATGCAGTCAAGGTATTTGAGCGTGATGCGAAGGCAATTGCTGAACTTAATCTTCCTAAAGCAACGCTAAATGCTGCTGAAGAAGTGATCAAGGGCTGCGAGCTAGAAATGGATGATGATTCTGAAAGCATCATCACCAATCAGCGTTATGCTTATATCACCAAGCTTGTGAGTACCAGCGTGAAGAAGGGCAAGCCCAAGGGAGCTCTTACCACAAGTGATAAGATCGACCGCATCGTTACCAACCGTTGGTTAGCGATACCAATTTTCGTTTTCGTTATGTGGTTTGTATACTATGTAGCAGTCACCACCGTTGGTACAATCGTAACCGACTTTACCAATGACGTATTTGTAGGCGAATGGATTCAAGCACCCGTTGTTGGCTGGCTTGAGTCAATCGGTGTTGCGGGCTGGCTTGTTGGTCTCATTGGCGATGGTATCATCGGCGGTGTTGGTGCAGTCATCGGCTTTGTTCCTCAGATGCTCGTGCTCTTTATCATGCTAGCCATCCTTGAGGATGTCGGCTACATGTCACGTGTTGCATTCATCATGGACAGAATTTTCCGCAAGTTTGGGCTATCTGGCAAGAGCTTCATCCCTATGATGATTTCATCGGGCTGCGGTATTCCCGGCATCATGGCATCGCGTACGATCGAAAACGACCGTGACCGCAAGATGACCATCATGACCACCACTTTCATCCCCTGCGGAGCTAAGCTCCCCATTATCGCATTGATCTCTGGCGCCCTGTTCCAGAATGCTGGCTGGGTTGCTACCGCTTCTTACTTCATCGGTGTTGCTGCTGTTATCATCAGCGGTATCCTCTTGAAGAAGACTCGCCCCTTCGCAGGCGATCCCGCACCTTTTGTTATGGAATTGCCCCCCTACCACACCCCCTCTGTGAGCAACGTGCTTCATAGCATGTGGGAACGTGGCTGGAGCTTCATCAAGCGTGCAGGTACCGTTATTCTTGTTTCCAGCATCTTCATCTGGTTCGCCTCCAGCTACGGCTGGTCTGCAAATGTTCCGGAAATCGATGCAGCAGCGGCTGCAAACGATATTAGCATAGAGCAGGCAGCAGAAGTAGCACAGGAAGGTCCTATGACCTTTGGCGCAGTGGAAGATATGGATCACAGCGTTCTTGGCAGAATCGGTTCAGTAGCCGCTCCTGTGTTCAAGCCCCTAGGCTTTGGCAGCTGGGAGTATACGGTTGCAACCGTAATGGGTCTAGTCGCTAAGGAAGAGGTTGTCGGCGTGCTCGCAATCCTCACTGACATCGTTGATGACGAAGGCGAAGAAGTCGCTAATGAGCTGCTTGAAGAGGGCGAGGATGAGGATATCGTCGCTGGACTTCATCCCATCGCAGCAGCTTTTGACGAGACAAGCAACGGTCATGGACAACTTGCAGCCTTTGCATTCTTACTCTTCAACCTTCTTTGCTGCCCTTGCTTTGCAGCTATCGGTGCAATCAAGCGTGAGATGAACAGTGCAAAGTGGACATGGTTTGCAATCGTTTACCAATGCGCCTTTGCATATGCTGTCGCGCTGATCTTCTATCAGATCGGACTGCTGATTGCAGGCAGCTTCTCACTCTGGACAGTCATTGCAATCGCTGTACTAGCTGCAATGGTCTATATGTTGGTTCGCAAGAATCCCCATGACGTCCACGCACAAGCAACGAAGACAAGCGTAGGCGCATAACCTGGCCCTTTTGAAAGGAAGGATTATATATGGCAACTTGGATCGTAGGCGGAGCCCTACTAGTAATTGTCGGCGCAATCGTCTATAAGATGATTAAAGATAAAAAAGCGAACAAAAACAGTTGCGGCTGCGATTGTTCCAACTGTGCCGGTGGATGTCACTAAAATCGTCCTGATTAACTCTTTCCCCTGGCTGCTAAGCGAACTTCATTCCGCTTGGCAGCCTTTTTTGTTACAATTTTTTACCAAAGTTGTTGCGAGAATTCTTGCTAACTGGGTATGCTGATGGTACTATGAACATATACATTGTATTTGCTAGTGATATTTAACTGCAACAAACCTCAGCAACCTGTCGTTTGTATCATTGGAGTTTACATCTTCTCTCCCGCAAAGATTGGAAGGAGGCGCGTTATGACTTGTTCTATACGCCCCATCACCCGCCGCATACTATCGATTCTGTTAATCATAGCTTTCATATTGATGACCACACCTTTCCTTGACGGAAACCGCTCAGCCCTTGCGCTGACCGAAGCGGATGCACGCAGCCAAATCATCCGCGTGCATATGAGCAGGCTTGGCATTACTGACCGCATGGATATCTCTTTGGCATCCCCCTATGAGCTGCACTTCGGCAGCGAATTCACCATGCGTTTGCCTCAGGGCAGTGAGATATCGTTCATGCTCAAGGACAATGACATCTACTTATACTATCAAGGGATGAGTCTTGATGCAGGCAACAGCATTTCGCTTACCCGCTACGCCTTGGGCGAGGGAAGCAGCGAGAACGGCTTTCGCCGCACCAATTTCCCTGCACTATACGAAGGCGACCTGACATTGAGCGTCGTTGAGGGCAAAATCAGACCCATCCTTGCCTTACATGTTGAGGATTATCTGCTGGGCGTTGTCCCCTATGAAATGAGCAATTCATTTCCTCTGGAGGCCTTGAAAGCACAGACAATCGCAGCTAGAACCTACGCAATGCGCAAGCAAAACCCTGCAAACGACTATGACGTTGTAGATACTACCAACGATCAGGTGTATAAAGGCTACCTAGAGGGCAACGATGTGGTTGAACAAGCCATTCGCGAAACACGCGGCGTTTGCGGTTTCTTCAGCGGTGCACTTGGTCAATGCTACTATGCAGCCAGCAACGGCGGACAAACCGAGAATGTCGCGACCGTATGGCCTACTCGCGATGATTATAGCTACTACACTTCTATAGAAGATCCTTATGATGTAGAAAATCCGGCAAGCGTCGTACGCAGTATCACCGTAAGCAAGAAGGGTCTAGAGGTTGCCCCTTACTCCTTTAGAAAGCTTATCGCAGCAGAACTTGCATCAGAGCTTACTGTCCGTGGGTACGATACAGACCCTCAAAGCGTTCGAATTGATACGGTGAGCGATTTATCCGTACATACCCCAAATCGTGATGATTCATCGCTTATGACCATGATTAAAATGACTGTCACCATCAGCGGACGCACGCGCACAGACCATGCAGAAGATGCAGCGCCAGCTACAGCCGAGCAGGTAACAACCCAGCCCTCTTCATTGGACTATTTCAGTGATCCGGACACAGAGGAAGTTTCCCTTCTTTTTGCAGTGGATGATTCACTTGATGAAGCGCTCGTTATCCCCCTTGAGCCCTCGCAGACACCCGCGCCGCCAACCGACGAGGCGCAAGCAGCCTTCATGCCCATCACTACCGATTTTCCCACAGAATCCCCAGTCCCTACCCCATCGCCCTCACCAACCCCGGCGCCCACCTATGGTGAATATACGGCTATTGAAGAGTCCTTTACGCTCGATCTACCGATTTTCACAGGTGTTGAACGGACGCTTGGGCTAGATATCAGCAGCAACTATGAAAACGAAATCTGGTCCATTGCTGAAACCACGAATGACTATACCATTGAAGCCCGCCGATTCGGTCACGGCGTAGGCATGAGCCAACGCGGCGCGCAGTGGATGGCATCAGAGTATCATAAGACCTATGAGGAAATCCTCGCCTTCTACTATCCAGGGCTTCAGCTCCAGCAATATCCCGAAAGTGATCTGACGCTCCCGACCGAACAAGAAGAGCTTGCCTTAACCCCTGGTCCTGCCCCCTCGCCAACGCCTCGTCCCACGCTTATGCCTGCCACGCAGACAATTAGCGAAGGAGAGTGGTATGCGCTAGTCACCGAGATCGATGACGATAGCTCACTCAACCTCAGAGCGACCCCTGAGCTTAATGGGGACATCCTAATGGTACTGTACAAGAATCAACGCCTTCTCGTTTTGGAGCGATGCCAAGAAGAGGGTTGGGTCAAGGTACGCACGGATGTGATAGAAGGCTATGTTATGGAAAAATTCATCACAAACGAAGATGCAGAATAACCTCAAAAGGCAACCTAACCATTAAATGATTATGCAACATAAACCACCTTCTCCACTTTCAGAGAAGGTGGTTTCCTATATTTTATGGTTGCTTCCATATATAGGCGGACTAAAACGTTGTCGAGATTGTGTGATGTTCAATTGAATTATAACTCATTTTTCGTGAATCATTATGCGAGCGCTTATTTATATTCGTTGTATATCAATCGTTGCCGTCTGTTTTCCACTTCACGCTATTCCATTCGAAATTTATTTACGAATCATTTCATTGATTTTCGAAAACGTTATCGTTGTATCTGCATACTGGTTTGCATGGGTTTATTCTGGCCAAATCAAATGTTATCAAGGTTTATGGATACCCTTGCCAAAACCGTCTGAATTCGATTAATCGACAGGTTTACCTTCAAAACTTCGAAAATACTTCGAAACCACCTTTCCTAATTGCTTCTTTTAGGTTATAATAATATCACATGCGAATTCATGTACAAGAATACAAATATAATCATAGAAATGCGAGCGATGATAATGGCAGTAACCATTAGGGATGTTGCTGAAAAATGCGGACTATCCGTCTCAACAGTCAGCAAGGCTTTGAATAATTATACAGACATCAGTGAAGAAACAAGAAAACGTGTTCTTGCGACCGCACGGGAAATCGGCTATCATCCAAACGCACTGGCACGTGCGCTCAAAACCAACCGTTCGCTTAACCTAGGCGTTCTATTCGTAGACGAATATGGCAGCGGTCTTACTCACCCTTTCTTTTCGGCCGTACTGGACAGCTTCAAGCGCGCTGCTGAAAATCAGGGGTACGACATTACATTTATCAATCACAACCTAGGCAAAACAAAAATGACATTCCTTGAGCACTGTCAATACCGTAATGTTGACGGCGTTTGCTTGGCTTGTATTGATTTCTATTCACCTGAAGTTGCGGACCTTATGCGTCAAAGCATTCCCGCCGTCACCATCGACCATACATTCAATAACCGCAGCTGTGTGATCAGCGATAACGTTGGCGGCATGGAAATGTTGGTCAATTATGCTGCTGAGCTTGGACATCAGCGAATCGCTTATGTCCACGGCAAGCCCAGTTCTGTAACAGATCATCGATTGACTGGTTTTTATCGCGCCATGAAAGCGAATAATATTCCTGTCCTGCCCGAATACATTGAGCTTGCAGACTATCAAGATGCACAAAAATGCCATAAGGCCGTGCAAAGGCTGCTCGCTCTTAAGAATCCCCCCACCTGTATTTTTGCGCCTGATGACCAAGCAGCAGTCGGTGGTTTGGATGCCATTCTTGATGCAGGGCTGCGCGTTGGCGAGGATATTTCTTTTGCCGGTTATGACGGTCATCAATTGTTACAATTGCTTCGTCCTAAGCTCACCACCATCAAGCAAGATACAAAAATCATCGGGCAGAAAGCAGCGCAAGTGCTCATTGAAAACATTGAAGAACCTACAACCGCAGGTGTGCAAACCATCCTTGTCCCCGGCGAATTAATCGTGGGCGAAACGATGCATCGCGTATCCTAAACCAGCACGAAATCAGTAGAACCGTAACTTTTTTGTAGCATTTTGAGCTAAAATGTCGTATACTTACAAGTGATGTTGTGCTCTGCATAACATGGAGAAGGAGGTTATGCTATGCAACCGCAAACTCAACAACGCCCCCCTCACCTGCCGCAGTCCGCAGGCATGTCGCATACGTCATATCAACCACTCCCTCCAACGCCGCACACTAAACCGCACAAGCCAAAGCGCCGCAGTCGATTCAAGCGTTTTGTCCGCGGTTACCTAATGACCGTCGGCTCTTTGACCACTTGTTATGTACTCATCAAGTTGCTAGTCATTGCATTTGTTGAAATCGCCAAGTGGCTCCCCAATCAGCCGACGCTCTGACAAAATGGAGGAACTCAAATCCTATGAAAAAAGTGATTAAGCGTGTTTTTTTCATTGTGCTATGTGTTGCAATATCGCTTGTATGCGTCCGCTTTGCGCCTAATATCTATGAGCGTCTTTTTGGCAACAGCAACACAAAATGGATCAGTGAACATTTCAGCGAGACGCTGAAGGAGAAGAATGAACTGGTGGTATACGAAGTGGAAACCACTGGTCAGGAAACCGTTTCGCAAGATGCGTGGCTCATTGGCACTGTGCAAAAGGTGGAGATTCCATATACTTTCTCCATGAGCTTCACAGTTGATCTATCAAGCGCTGAGGTAACGCTAACGGATAACACAATCACCCTTCGCGTACCCTCGCCCAAGCCTGCCTATCCAAAGCTCACGGTTGATGAAACCAAGGTCAAGCGCACCGATTGGCTCTATCCGCTAACGCCTGAGCGCTACTCGGCGATGAAAACACAGATCGAAGACCGACTGTTTTCGGAGTGCAGCAACAACGAGCAATACACCATTAGCGCTTGGGGCGTAACACAATCCAATCTGCAAAGCCTATTCCGCTCGGTTGCAGAACGCAGCGAGCTAGGCGTCACATGCGAAATTGAGATCGTGCAGTATACCCCCGCGCCTCAGCCCACAACGCCAAACACTACCGATGCAGGCAGCGTCACAGACGTATAAATTGATTGTTACAATCATAATGGAACGAGAAGCTTCATGCCGCTCGTTCTTTTAGTATACCTAGCGACAATGTATTTACAAATTGTTTTAAAAGTGTTAAGATGTTGCTACGACTATCATCATGAAGGAGGTGCCTTGTGTACCTATGGAGATACTAAATAATCTTACCAGCAACTTATCTGAGTATATAATTTACATTGGGATTGCAGTCGTGACAATCATTGGTTTTTTCAAGTGTATCTACCCTGTATTCCGCAACTCCACATTGCTCAATCGTGCCATCGCTAAGCTTGAGCGCTCTACCGCTGCCGGAGAGCGTCCGATTTGGCGTGAGGCAAGATTTTTAGGACGTTCCCTTCGTAATGAGTGGCAAGAATTCTTGCTCAACGCAGGGCAGCTTGATCTGCGCGGAATTCCATGCGATACAAGCGAGTATATCAATGAGGAAACCGTCATTGATAAGCCAGGTCACGCACAGCTAGGCGAACTTATCCCTGGGCTCCTCACCTCTCTTGGTATTTTGGGTACGTTTATGGGTCTGATGCAGGGACTCACCAGCATCGACTTTGCAACCGCCGAAGGCACAATGCAGAGCATTCCCCTATTGCTTTCAGGCATGCGCTTTGCCTTTGCAACCTCCGTTGCAGGTATTGCTTGCTCACTAGTGTTCAACATGCTCAACCGCATGGTAATCGGACGCGCCACCCGCGCAATGGACAACTTTGAAGATACATTCTACGAACTCGCTATGCCCCGTCCCCTCCAGCCTGACGTGCAGATGCTCTGCCAAAAACAGGATGAAGAGGCGCGCATGCTTCGCGTAGCTGAAAGCATCAGCAATCATATATCCGCATCCCTTGAGATGGCCGTCGCTCGCGCTATGACCCCCCTCACCCAGTCTCTTGACACCTTTATCAAAGGTGCAACGCAGGAACAGGTGGAAGGCATCAGGCGGATTTCAGGCCAGTTTATCCAGCAGATGAATACATCGCTTCATGGTCAGCTTAATACACTTGGTGATACCATGAATGCCGTCACAAGCGGGCAGCTTCAAACGCAGGAAAACCTACAGAGCACCATTGATACTGCTCGTGCGCTAAGCAACGATGCAGCTCTGATTCAGCAGGCAAGCAGCACCATTGCAAATCAAATGCAGGAGCTCGCTTCCGATATGAAAGCCACTCGCGATGCACAGATCGCTTCGATGCAAACCGCAGAAAGCTCTGGTGTGAACCTTTCTAATCAGCTCGTTGATTTGGCCGCATCCCTCAGCCGTATGCAAAAGGCCGTTGATCTTCTGACCAGTGAACTGGATGAAGAATCGAGCATCGACGAGGAACGCATCAGCACCAGTCTCCCCATGTAACAAATCCACAGGAGGTATCCAATGGCACGCAGACGATATGTACGCAAATCTATTGGCAAGGCGGATGGCGGCTCTGCATGGATCAGCTATTCTGACATGATGGCCGCTTTGCTGCTCGTGTTTGTTCTCGTGCTATGCTATAGCATGTACCAATATTTCACAATGCTTGAAACCAAAACAATCGAGCTTGATGAACAGGCCAGCCTGCTGAGCATTCAGCAGAGCACACTTGATGAACAGCAAGCCACTCTTTCTTCACAGCGGAGCATCCTTCGTGCTCAAGAAGATGACCTTGCCACCAAAGAAGCTGCGCTCACAGAAAAGCAAAATGAACTTGACGGTGCACTCACCACCCTTACCGAGCAGCAAGGTTTGCTCGACATTCAAACTTCGACCCTTGAGGAGCAGGAAAAGCTCATTATTACAGCACGAACCGAATTATCACTCAAGGAAACCGAACTGGCAACAGCCAAAACCGACCTTGAAGGCAAGCAAAAAGAACTCGCTGATGCAACCATTCTCCTTGGCACACAGCAGGAGGCCATGGCAACACAGCAACAGCGCTTAGATGATTTGGTTGGCGTGAGAATGTCTATCATACGGGAACTTAGCAGCGCATTTTCATCGGCTGATTTAAAGGCATCGGTTGATAAGAACACAGGCGATATCATGCTTGAAAGCGCAGTATTCTTCGATGTTGGTAAGTCCAACATCAAGGACTCGGGCAAACAGCTACTAAACGAATTCATCCCAGTGTATCTTGGCGTTTTGCTTCGTCCTGAATATGCTGACTATCTTGGGGAAATCATAATCGAAGGCCATACCGACATAACGGGTACATACCTGAGCAATCTTGAGCTTTCGCAAGACCGTGCACTCACGGTTGCAACCTATTGTCTGCAAATGAATTCCCTTACCACCGATCAGCTCAGCATGCTTCGAAGCATCCTCACCGCCAATGGGCGGAGCTCCACAGATGCGATTTACAATGACGATGGCAGCATCAATATGGATGCGTCCCGCCGCGTCCAATTCAAATTCCGCTTAAAGGATGCAGAAATGATCGATCAGATCCGCGATATCCTAGGCAGCGAGGAATAAGAAAAGGGGGTGTCCCAATGCGCGCACTGAAAATCATCACAATCGTTGCAGTATCCATGCTCCTTGTGATGCTCCTGATGGTTGGTTACCTGTTTACAACAGCCGAGGTTGTCGTAACGGATATATCCGCACAGGGCATTCCCGCTGTTAATGCAGGTGATACCTTTCATACGCTCACGTCCACCGTGGATGATGGCACATTCATCGGCACGCTCTACCAAAAGCCAACCGAATGGAAGGATGCTAGCGAGTATGTATATATGACCTACACGCTCAGCATTACCAACAACTGCCTCGTCCCCATCGATATGATTGAAGTACAGATTGTCCCGCAATCCCAAGATATTCTTCAGCTCAGTCAATCACAAGTCTATTCCTTGCCGCAGCGCACATCAGGCGATGTGCCAGCGATGATCTTATCCACTGCAAATTCTCATCCTGTTCGCGAGATGATCGTGACCTACTATGTGTGGGGATTTAGCTTTACAATGCGAACAACCTATGGGAAGTAAATAAAGCGATATCAAAAAAGATGCTAGCAAATAGCATCTTTTTTGTTGGGTGCAGCATTTACCATTCCCGCAATAGCACTTGATTTTCATGGAAATATTCCCTATAATGTAGATATGATTTGATGAGAGAAACCATATCCTGCTATTACAGCACCCCATACAAGCAACCCTTTTGTTATATCCATTTTGCTTGTTTTACTTGTGAATGACAAGGAGGTAGAAAATGAATCAATATGTCTGCACCATCTGCGGCTTTGTCTATGATGAAGCCGTCGGGATTCCATCATCAGGTATTGCGCCAGATACAAAGTGGGAGGACCTACCTAAGGATTGGGTTTGCCCGCTTTGTGGTGCGTCTAAATCAGATTTCAAACTAAAAGCCAGCACACAAGAAACAGCGCCTATCACTCCTATCCAAGAGTTTCATGGAGATTTAAGAAAGCTGAGTACAGGTGAGCTATCCGCTCTTTTCTCAAACCTTGCCAGAGGCTGTGACAAGCAGCATCTGGGCGAGGAAGCCAGCCTCTTTACAACGCTTGCTGATTATTTCAAGCAAAGAACACCAAGCACCCAGACTGCAACTACCGATCAGCTCATGCACCTAATCGCTCAGGATATGGACGCGTTTGACGTTGCGAACGCTGCTGCAAAAGCAGACGGCGACAGAGGCGCGCAACGTGCCTTAGTATGGAGCGAAAAAGTCACCCGTATGACCAGCTCTATCCTCTCCCGCTACACCCGCGAAGGCGATGTCTTCCTTGAAAACGCGAACATCTATGTATGCGAAAGCTGCGGCTTCATTTATGTTGGCGATGCGCCGCCTGCCCTTTGCCCTGTCTGCAAAGTACCCAATTGGAAATTGCAGAAGATAGAGAGGAGGCAGTGACGATGAAGAAATTCGCATTCAGAAATATCAGGCTATGTACCAAGGATTGTCTATGCCTGTATGTCTGCCCCACCGGTGCAAGCAATACGGAAAACAGCATCATTGACAAGGACAAGTGTATT
Source organism: Clostridiales bacterium (assembly GCA_012523405.1). Taxonomy (GTDB): domain Bacteria; phylum Bacillota; class Clostridia; order Christensenellales; family Aristaeellaceae; genus Limiplasma. The sequence continues at coordinate 36,409 of JAAYIN010000025.1, read as the reverse complement.
GGCTGCGGTGCATGCGCCGAGGCTTGCCCCTCTAGCGCTATCTCGCTCGCGCCTTATGATTATCCTCCTCAGCAGCCAAAAGCAGACCCCGTTATTCACACCTTGACAAATCTATCAAAATCCAAAGCAGAGCAGGAAAAGATCGCCAGTGAAATAGCGAAAAGCAGCAATCCAATCACAGCTCAGCTTTCAAAAGCCATTGCCATGTCTAGCAGGCTCATGGCGGAGGATCTATTGCGTGAATCAGGCTATATGCTGCCTCAAAGCGGCAATGCACACGACCTCCTGCATTCACTCCTTCAAAGCCCTCCAGCGGCAGATTTCCCTATCCAGGCAGTGGAAAAACTACTCAAATTACTAAAACACAATGAACAAGAAAAAACGGAGGGAACTTCAATGGAAAAATGGCGTTGCAGCGTATGTGGATACGTACACGAAGGACCTATGACGGATGATTTTATTTGCCCGCGATGCAAACAACCCGCATCCGTATTCGTAAAAGTAGAAAACAAACCCGAGCCCGCCGCTAACCCCTATGCAGGCACCAAAACTGCTCAAAACCTACAAGATGCCTTCGCAGGCGAGAGCCAAGCGCGAAACAAATACACTTACTTCGCGCAGGTCGCATCAAGAGAAGGATACGATCAGCTCTCCGAGCTATTCCTGAAAACCGCTCGCAACGAACAGGAACACGCCCGCATCTGGTTTGAAGAGCTTGGTCACATCGGCAAGACCGCCCAGAACCTCCTAGCAGCCGCCGAGGGCGAGAACTACGAGTGGACCGACATGTACGTCCGCTTTGCCAAAGACGCCGAGGACGAGGGCTTCCCAGAGCTTGCAGAGCGTTTCCGCAAGGTTGGATCTGTAGAGCGCGCACACGAAGAACGCTACAGAGCACTTTTAAAGAACGTAGAAATGCAACAGGTCTTTGAAAAAGGCGAGGCTGCCATGTGGGAATGCCGCATTTGCGGACATCTCGTCATGGGCAATAAAGCCCCCGATGTCTGCCCCATCTGCCACTACTCACAGAGCTTCTTCGAAGTACGCAAAGAGAATTATTGACGGGGGACGTTACGGGATGGAGGTACGGTTAGGGGAGCTTCGCTCACTTCATCATCCTGAACCCGTTATTTGGTCATACCTATTTTATCTTTAGGAACAAAAAGGCGGGCACAGTATGCGTTACTGTACCCGCCTTGTTTCATATAACGACCTATCCGTTCCCCAACGTCCTCCCACAAAAAAAGAACGCAAACTCGCTGCGTTCTTTGCTTTCTTCTAAACATACATAGCGGACTTCGTCTATGGTGCTGTAGGGGCTGCCGCCCCTACAACCCGATCAGGGGGGCTTCGCCCACTTCATCACCCTGAACCCATTATTTGTCCTCTCCCATGCATATCCGTTTTTCGGGTGGGTTTGGGGCTTTCGCCCGTCTATTCGGACTTTTTTCAAAAAAGTCCCTCCCAACGTCCCCCCGTCACTTCGTCTTCAAATACTCGTCAATCGCTGCTGCGGCTTGCTTTCCTGCACCCATGGCAAGGATAACGGTCGCAGCGCCTGTGACTGCGTCGCCGCCTGCATAGACTGCATCGCGGGTGGTCAGGCCGTCATCGCCGTTGGTGATGATGCAGCCGTACTTGTCGGTTTCAAGTCCAGGGGTAGTGCTGCGAATGAGCGGGTTGGGGCTTGTGCCGATGCTCATGATCATGCAATCGACATCGAGGGTGAACTCGCTGCCTTCTTTGACCATTGGTCTGCGGCGACCGGATGCATCCGGCTCGCCCAGCTCCATCTCTTGGCAGACGATGGCTTTAACGGAGCCGTTTTCGTCGCCGAGGACTTCAATGGGATTGGAGAGGGTCTTGAAGATGATGCCCTCTTCCTCCGCATGTTCGACTTCCTCCACGCGTGCGGGCAGTTCACTCATGCCGCGGCGATAGACGACGTATACATTCTCCGCGCCCATGCGCTTTGCGCAGCGTGCAGCGTCCATGGCTACGTTGCCGCCGCCGACTACTGCCACGTTCTTTGCATGCTGGATGGGCGTTTTGCTGCCCTCTTTGTAGGCTTTCATGAGGTTGATGCGGGTGAGGTACTCATTGGCGGAATATACGCCGTTGAGGCTCTCGCCAGGGATGTTCATGAAGCGCGGCAGACCTGCACCCGAACCGATGAACACGGCTTCATTGCCCATGTCAAATAGCTCATCAACGGTGAGGGTGCGTCCGATGACTACGTTAGTTTCTACGTCTACGCCGATTTCTCTGAGCCCTTGGATTTCCTTGGCTACGATATCCTTTGGCAGACGGAACTCGGGGATACCGTACACCAGCACGCCACCTGGGGTGTGCAATGCTTCATAGACAGTGACTTTATAGCCCATCTTTGCAAGGTCACCAGCCGCGGTTAATCCGCTAGGACCTGAACCGATGACAGCTACCTTCTTGCCATTTTGCTCGGGCATAACAGGCTTCTGGTCGGAATGCTCGCGGTGATAGTCAGCCACAAAGCGCTCCAAGCGACCGATACCAACAGGCTCGTGCTTGATGCCACGAATGCATTTGCCTTCGCATTGGCTCTCTTGAGGGCATACACGACCGCAAACAGCGGGCAGCGCACTATCCAGATTCAGGATATCGAATGCGTCTTCCATGTCTTCCTCTGCCACTTTGCCAAGGAATGCAGGAATGTCGATGCCGACAGGGCAGCCAGCCACGCAGGGCTTGTGCTTGCAGCCTAGGCAACGCTTGGCTTCATTCACAGCCATATCGTAGGTATAACCGAGTGCTACTTCCTCGAAGTTGCCATTGCGCACATTGGGGTCTTGCACAGGCATGGGGCATTTGATTGGATCCATATTAGCCATGTCAGACGCCCTCCTTCTTTAGCAAATTACAATCGGCTTCTCTTGCGTGCTTTTCAAACTCGCGATACATGCCGCCTCGGTGCATCGCTTCGTCAAAATCAACCTGATGTCCATCAAAGTCAGGACCATCAACACATGCGAACTTTGTTTTGCCGCCTACTGTCAGGCGGCAGCCGCCGCACATGCCCGTGCCATCAATCATGATGGGGTTCATGGAGACGGTGGTCTTCACACCATATTTCTCGGTGAGCTTGCAGACGAATTTCATCATGACCAGCGGGCCAATGGCGATGACTTCGTCGTATTCGTTGCCCTCTTTAATCAGCGCTTCAAGGGCGTTGGTGACAAGTCCCTTTTCGCCCCAGCTGCCATCATCGCTCATTTTCACGACTTTGGTGGATGCAGCTTCAAACTCTTTTTCAAGAATCACAAGGTCTTGGTTTCTAAAGCCAACGATGCTATGCACCTCTACGCCCAGTTCGCCAAGGCGCTTTGCTGTGGGGTACGCAATCGCGCAGCCTACGCCGCCGCCCACAACCGCAACCTTCTTGAGGCCTTCTAGATGGCTGGGTTTGCCCAGCGGGCCAACAAAGTCAGCCAAGCTATCGCCTTCTTGTAGGGCGTTTAGCTCCATTGTTGAACCGCCAACGATCTGAAAGATAATGGTCACTGTTCCCATCTCGCGGTCAAAATCAGCGATGGTCAGCGGCACGCGCTCGCCATCCTGTGACGCACGATAGATGATAAATTGACCAGGCTCTGCCTTGCGCGCAACCAGTGGTGCATCAATCACCATCTTAGTTACGGTGGGGTTAAGCACTTCTTTTTGCAGAATCTTATACACCTGTATTTTCCTCCCTTGCTTTAAAAGCGCAGTTGCCAATGGCGGCAACTGCGCAGCATTGTTCTTATACGACAGCCACACACTCAATTTCAACAAGTGCATCCTTGGGTAGTGCGACTACCTGATAGGCTGCTCTTGCCGGATAGGGTTCTGCAAAAAACTCTGCATATACTTCGTTCATTGCGCCAAAATCAGCAATGTCCTTAAGCAAAACAGTCGTCTTGACCACCTTATCCATGTCAGCGCCTGCTGCTTGAAGAATTGCCTTCATGTTAGTGAGTGATTGGCGGGTCTGTGCTTTCACATCATCGCCAGCAAATGCGCCTGTCGCGGGATCGATAGGCAACTGCCCTGAAACGTAAATGGTATCTCCGCCGCGAACTGCTTGGGAATAAGGACCGATCGCTGCGGGTGCTTTGTCTGTGCTAATAGGTGTGTTCATATGATTTTCCTCCTGCTCAAATTACTTGTTGTTATAGAGCACCTTACCATTAAGTGCGCCCGTGTGCGTGCCATGATCCACAGCGACCTCGCCGTTAACGATCACGTAGGCAATGCCCTCGGGGTACTGAATGGGATCGGTGTACGTGCCTTTGTCAATGATTTCTTCACTGCTGAAGATCGTGATATCGGCATAGTAGCCTTCTTTAATCTGCCCGCGGTCTTTGAGGTTTAGGACGGCGGCGGCTTTGCCCGTCATCTTGGCAACAGCGGCTTCAAGGGACAGAATCCCTTCCTCGCGCACGTACTTACCCAGCACGCGCGGGAAGCTGCCGTATAGACGCGGATGAGGCTTACCGGGGCATAGAAGTCCATCGGTGCAAACGTTCATTTCAGGACGCTTGATGAATAGCTTCACATGATCCTCAGTGCCGTAGAAATCCACCATGCCAACCGCATTTTCTTCCTCCATCAGAAGGTCAAATGCTGCGTTATAGTTGTCTGTGCCGCGAAGTTTTGCTAGTTCCACAATGGAAAGCCCAACGGCATCGGCGTTCTTCTCCGTCTTCACGCTTGTGACAAAGATGTTCTCAAAGCCCGCGAAGTCCACGAAATTATCCCAGCCATGAATGCCGTTTTCCATATCGTGAATCATGCGCAAGCGAAGCTCTGGATCAGCTAGGCGTTCGACTTCTTTGTCTGTTCCGCCATCATGTACCCATGGCGGCAGGATCGCACCCATCATGGTGCTGCCCGCTACATAGGGGTATTGGTCAAAACTTACCGTAATTCCTTCTTTTCTGGCTTCATCGAGCAAAGAAAGTACAGCGTCAACTTTGTCCCAGTTCTTTTTGCCGCATACTTTGAAATGGCTCCAATGTACCTTCACACCTGATTTACGGCCAATATCAATGACTTCCTGCATGCTGTCAAGGATGGTATCGGCTTCGCTGCGCTGGTGAATGACGAACACGCCGTCATACTCCGCAACTACTTTGCACATCTCGATGATCTCTTGGCTCTCGGAATATGCACAGGGGATATAGATCAGCCCTGTGGATAGACCCATCGCGCCCGCTTCCATTTCGCGGCGGGTGATATCGCGCATTTTCTGGACTTCTTCTTCGTTGGGCTGGCGGTTATCCAAGCCCATCGCTTCCATGCGGATATTGCCGTGGGGCACGAGATACATCTCGTTGAGGCCGGGCTTCGCGTTTTCAATCATCTTGAGATAGTTTTCGGTCGTTTCAAACGTCCAGTCAATGTCATCTGTATCGCCGTCAAGCCCTGCGAGGTTCTTTCTCCACGGCGTGATGTACTTCACGGGCAAGGGGGCAAGCGATATGCCATCCTGACCCAATAGCTCGGTTGTGATGCCCTGCATGATCTTGGGCAGAACCTGCGGACGCAGCAGGACATCCAAATCCGAGTGGCTATGTGTATCGATAAAACCGGGGGCTACGACTAGCCCATTAACATCAAGGACGCGCGCGTCTGCGTCCGAAAGGTCTTGCCCTATTGCGGCAATCTTTTGATCCTTGATTAAAACATCGGCTTTGTATGCCGGTGCTCCGGTGCCATCAGCAATACGCCCACCCTTCAGCAAAATAGCAGACATGTTCATCCTCCTTATTATTTAAGCAATGCCTTCATGACGCCTGTGTAGCAGTCACAAACCTTAGCAAGTTGATCGATCTCAATGTACTCATTGATGGTATGTGCGAGGTTTTCGCGGCTTGGTCCAAGGCCTAAGGTCTTGATACCCGCTTCACCCGCGTAGTGGCTGCCGTTGGTGCAGAAGTTGTACTGGGTGATGGAGGGAGTATATCCCATGCCCTGTAGCTCCTTGTATACATCCTGCACGAACTCATCGTTCTCGTCATATAGCCAGCCGGGGAAGAAACGCTCGCCTGTGATCTCATTGCCTGTGAAGCACATTTCGGTGCCTGTTGCGTAGCTGACCTTCACCTTTAGCTCTGCATCCTCAGCCATCAGCTGATCCAGAAGTGCTTGGATCGGTGCAAGAACGCTTTCCTTGGTTTCGTTCACAAGGAGACGGCGGTCATAGGTTGCGCGGCAATATTCCGGTACAACGGATGCACCGGGGTAGGGAGCGGACTTAATATCAGTCAGTTCCAAGATGCCATCGCCAAGGACTGGGTGATGGGTAGGCTTAAGGGTGCGAATCGCTTCGATCACCTTTGCCATTTTGTAGACAGCATTGATGCCCTTTTCGGGGTTTGCGCTGTGGCAGGGTTTGCCGATGGTTTCCACAACCACTTCGCCGCGGCCGCGCTGGCCGATTTTGATATTGAGCTGACTTGCTTCGCCAATGATGACGTAGTCAGGCTTCACATAGGCGCTGATCTCGCGCGCTGCAACGCCCTCGAAGCACTCTTCATGCACAACGCCAGCAACGTAGATCTCGCCTGCGAAATCGCGGTTGGTGGACTTTGCGAAGTTCACTGCTGCACATGCCATGGCTGCCACTGCGCCCTTCATATCGGAAGTGCCGCGACCGTAGATCTTGCCATCAACGATTTCTGCGCCGAAGGGATCATGATCCCATTTGGTGGCATCCTGCACGGGAACGGTGTCGATATGTCCGTCAAACATGACTTTGGGGCCTGGGCGATTGCCCTTGATGCAGCCGATGATATTGCCATACTTGTCAACATGTACGCTGTCAAAGCCGTTCTTTTCAAAATAAGCAGTCAGCTTCTTCACGACATCCCCCTCATTTCCGCTGTAGCTGGAGGACTTAATTAGGTTCTGACAAAGTTCTACGACTTCATTGATTTGTTCTTGATTAAGCATGCTGTTTCTTCTCCTTTCAATCATTAACCCTGACAGTTTTTGGAGTACTTGCCGCCCCAAACAACGTCACGGTAGTTCTTTTTGTCGGTGTCGCCTTCGGTGCTGATAAAGAGCAAGCGGCTGTTTTCATCAATCTTGAGCTGCTGCTTGAGTTCTGAAAGATCGCTATCCATCAGGATATTGGCTACGCAGCCAAGGGTTGCAGCGCCTGATTCGCCCGATATCACAGCCTCGTCACCCTTCACAGGTGCTGCCATGATGCGCATGCCGTCAGCCGCCACATAATCAGGGCAGCTGATGAATGCATCGACGCAATCCTTCAGCACTTCCCAGCCGATGGTGCAGGGCTCGCCGCAAGCAAGACCCGCCATGATGGTGTTCATCTCGCCAGTGACGAAATGAAGCTTGCCGTCGTTCGCCTTCGCGGTATTAAACAGGCAATTCGCCTTTTCTGGCTCAATCACGGTGATGATCGGGCGATCCTTGCCGTAGTAGGAGGATAGGAACGCCGCCATGGCGCTCGCCATGCTGCCAACGCCCGCTTGCAGGAATACGTGAGTGGGTTTTTCTGCGTTATCCGCTTCCAGCTGCTTCACGATTTCGTAGCCCATCGTCATATAGCCCTGCATGATCCACAGCGGAATGTCAGTATAGCCTTCCCATGCGGTATCCTGCACCATGACCCAGCCGTTCGCTTCTGCTTGGCTGTTTGCAAGGCGTACCGCCTCATCATAGTTCATGTCAACGATCGAAGCGTCTGCGCCTTCAGCGCGGATGTTCATCAAGCGTTCCTGCGCTGAGCCCTTTGGCATATAGACAACGGAATGCTGACCCAGCTGATTTGCTGTCCATGCAACGCCGCGACCGTGGTTGCCGTCGGTTGCGGTCACGAAGGTCACATCGCCGAGCTCCGCGCGGATTTCATCGGATAGAATGCGTGATGCGGGCATTTCGGAAATGTCCTTGCCCAGCTTCTTAGCAATATAGCAGCCAAGTGCATAGCTTCCGCCAAGCACCTTGAATGCGTTGAGACCAAAGCGATAGCTCTCGTCCTTCACGCGGACCTCTGCAACGCCTAGCTCTTTGGCAAGACCTGCAAGCGGGGTCAGAGGAGTCTGGGTATATACATCAAAGCTTGCATGATAGTCGTGAACCTTCTTTGCTTCGTCCACGCCGAAGTTGCCTAAATCGCAAGCGGGGACTTCCTGATGGGGAAATGTGACGATTTGAAATTTTTCCATTTTTATTGCTCCTTCTTATCTTTGGGGAGAATTAGGTTGAGGAGAATCGCGACCACTGCCACAATAATGACCTCTGATCCGCCGAAGATCTGCCCGACCCATGCGGGGCATCCAGCGAATGCGCCTGACACCTGCGGAATGCCCACAGCCATTGCCACGCTAAGACCTGCGATAAATGTGCTGCGGGGGCTTAGTCCGTCGCGGGACAGCATGCGAACACCCGTCATGGCAATGGAGCCAAATACAGTGATCGTTGCGCCGCCAAGCACGGGCTGAGGAATGGTGATAAGGATGGCAGAGAGTTTGGGCACAAGGGCTGCAATCATCACGACTGCGCCCGCAATGCCAAATACGATGCGGTTGATCACCTTGGTGGTAACCACGATCCCAACGTTCTGCCCAGCCGTTGCTACAGGTACGCCTCCGAGGATGCCGCCGATCAGGCTTGCAATATTATTGCCAATGACGCCGCCTGTGATTTCTTGATCTGTCGCTGCGCGCTCGTATGAGCCGTTTGCCGTGGCTTCAAATTGCCCGATATCCTGCACCGCATTGACCATGAACACAATGCCAAGGCTGATAATCGCATTGAGTGAGAACACAGGGGTGAAGTGAAAAGGTGTGGGAAGCTGTACCCAGCTTGCTGCACCAACTGCGCCAAACTCGATACCGCCCATGAGTGCTGCTGCGATATAGCCAACGACCATACCGATCAGCGTTGCGCTCGCCTTGACCATACCCTTGCAGAATTGTCCGCAAACGATAACAGTTGCCAAGGTAATGAAGGCAATTGCCCAGTTCTTGACGCTGCCCGTTCCCCCTGCCATATAGCCAACCGCCGTATCATACAGCGAAATACCAATGGTCAAAACGACACTAGCCGTTACGATTGGAGGAAAGAGCTTACGGATTTTCTTAAATCCAAGGCCGACCAAAATACCAAAGCATGCACCTGCGATCTGTGCGCCGACCATACCATTAATACCATGCTGCTCAACCACCATGCGAAGCGTGGGCAGGAACGCAAAGCCGCTGCCGACCATGACCGGAAGTCCGCTGCTGAATACGCCCTTCACGCCAAAGGCATGAAGCAAAGTGGCCAGTGCTGCGACAAAGAGGCTCGCCTGCACCATGATGATCTGATCTGCGGGCGAAACGCCTGCGGTGCTGGCAATGATCATCGGCATGGTAATGCAGCCAACGACCATAGCGACAACGTGCTGGAGTGCCATGGGGATCGCCTTGCTGATTTGCGGTTTACCTGTGCGCTCAAATAGGGCATCCTTTGTATTGACTGTACTCATGCCTTTTTTGCCTCCTTCTTGTAGAAGGTATTGGTGATAGGAAGGCTGGTACGCAGCACACCATCTACGCGCCTTGCAGCATTAGCAGCAGCCGGAGCTGCGGGAATGGCTGAAATTTCGCCAACGCCCTTTGCGCCAAATGTGTTTTGATCTCGAGTGCCCTTCTCGATGAAGATCACATCAACGGGCGGCATTTCAGTCGAACGAAGGAGTCCGAGCGTTCCGTATTTCGACTTCACATACCCGTTTTCCATCTTAAAGTCCTCTGTAATGCCATAGCCAAGACCCATGCACACGCCGCCTTCGATCTGACCAGCACATGCCTGAGGATTCACGACACGACCAACGTCATGTGCAGCAATTACGCGCGTAACCTTCTTTGTTTCGTCCATGATCACGACCTGCGCCGCATAGCCATAGGCAACGTGACTGACAGGGTTGGGTTTATCAGAGCCCATGGGGTCTGTAATGCCTGAATACTCGCCGTAGAAGTTTTGCCCTTCCAGCTTTGTCAGATCACGGTCAACATTCTCAAGTGCTTCTTCCAGCTTATCGGATGCGACTCTGGTTGCCTGACCGCAAAAGACCGTCTGCCTGGATGCAGTGGATGTACCCGAGTTTGGCGTGATCGCCGTATCGGGACGCTCGTGGAAAATCTGCGATGCAGGAATGCCCGTCACCTCGCTGATGATCTGGGTGCACACCGTTGCCACGCCTTGACCCATGCAAGCTGCGCTTGTGCGGGTGCGGATCATACCGTTTTCAACCACGAGTTTGCAGCGACCGATATCAGGCAAACCAACACCTGTACCGCTGTTTTTCATGCAGCCTGCAAGACCAGCATAGGGATTGGCTTCAAAGACATCCTTGACCGCTTCAAGGCATTCCGCATAGCCTGTATCAGGCGAAGCGATCTGGCCGTTGGGCAGTTCCTGACCCGGACGGATGGCATTGAGGTAACGGATATCCCAAGGGGAAATGCCGACCTTCTCAGCGAGAAGATCAAGGTTGACCTCCGCCGCAAAGCAGCTCTGCGTGACACCAAATCCTCTGAATGCGCCGCCCGGTACGTTGTTGGTATAGACGCAAATACCTGTAATATCGATGTTTTGGAAGTTATAGGGACCTGCTGCATGAGTGCATGCACGCTGGAGCACAGGTCCGCCAAGCGATGCATACGCGCCGCAGTCAGAAATCAATGTAGCACGCATACCAAGGAGTTTTCCGTCCTTATCGCAGGCCGTCGAAACATCCATTTCCATCGCATGCCGCTTGGTGTGGATATTTAGACTCTCCTGACGCGTGAACTTAACCTTTACGGGCATCTTTGTTGCCCATGCCATCAGCGCCGCATGATGCTGAACGCTCATGTCTTCCTTGCCGCCAAATCCACCTCCGACAAGCTTGGTCTGGCAACGAACTTTTTCTGGCGGAAGCTGGAGCATGCGAGCGATTTCCTTCTGCTCGTCATAGACTGACTGACTTGCCGTGTAAAGCAGCAGTCCATCCTCGCCCTCAGGCATGCCGATTGCGCATTCGGGCTCCATGAATGCATGATCGGTCATCGGCGTTGAATAGTGGTGGGTAACGATATGCGCTGCCTCCGCAAATGCCTTATCCACATCGCCGCGCTTAAGAACCTCTGTCTTTAGGACATTGCCCTTCTCGTGAATGAGCGGCGCGTCCTCCTTCATCGCTACCAACGGATCTGTCATCGGCTCAAGCTCTGTATAGTCGACATCCACAAGTGCGAGAATCTCATCAAGCGTCTCTTTTCTCTTGGATGCAACAAGCACAATCGCATCGCCAATATAGCGCGTGCATTGACCTTCTTCGATCATGACATCCCAGTCCTGTATGATGTGACCCGTCTTATTGAAGGGTACATCCTTGGCTGTTAGGATTCGCGCAGTATCAGGATGCGCGAGCGCGCGCGTCAGATCGATTTTGTTCACGCGGGCCCTTGGGAACTTGGAACGCAGTGCCTTTGCATAGAGCATCCCCGCAACGGTGATGTCATCGACATACAGCCCTGTACCAAGCACCTTCTCTGCAACGTCAACACGCGGGAACAGATGCCCAATGCGTGCGTCCGAATTATCAGTCGGCACGGGAAGATTCTCTCTAAACATCTTCGCTGCCAATAAAATCGCTTCTTCAATCTTGATATATCCCGTGCAGCGGCAAATATTGCCACGGATGGCTTTTTTGACATCCTCAGCACTAGGATCGTTGCTTTCATCAAGCAATGCTTTGGCTGAAATCACCATGCCCGGGATGCAAAAGCCGCATTGAACCGCGCCCGTTTGACCAAAGGCATAGACATATACCTCACGCTCGCGTTCGCTCAGGCCTTCCACCGTGGTGATATGCTTTCCGTCAAGCTTGGCAAGCCTAAAGATGCATGCCTTCACCTTCTTGCCGTCTACTAGTACCGTACATGTGCCGCAAGCGCCTTCGCCGCAGCCGTTCTTTACACTTGTCAGTCCAAGATCTTCCCTCAAAAATTCCAGCAGATTGCTGTTCTTTTCAGTATGATGCGCCATACCGTTCACATACAATGTGTACATGCCAGCCTCCTTCACCGTCTTACATACTGTCCCGCCATGACCTCTGTGGGCATGCCGTCAGTTGCTGTCAGTAATCCATTTACAAATACATACCGTGCACAGCCAACTGTCTCAAAGCCCTCAAAAGGCGTGTAGTCAACTGCTTGATGCTGCGCGGCAGCGGTAATGACACCCTTAGTACTGGGATCCCAAATTGTGATATCCGCATCTGCCCCCACAGCGATCTGACCTTTACGCGGCCACATGCCAAACAGTTTGGATGGATTTTCGCTAAGCAGGCGGCACATATCGCTAGGGGTTTGTTCGCCTGACGCTACAAAACTTGTATAAAACAACACCGGACGGTGCTCAATCCCCGGTGCACCATTGGGGATTTTTGTAAAATCATTGATTCCCATTGTCTTTTGACCTTCGAAGTTATAGCTGCAATGATCGGTGGAGATCGTGTCGATCTCATCGTTGATCACGGCTTTACGGAGTGCCAACTGATCCATTTTAGACCTCAGCGGCGGACTAATCACGTACTTAGCACCTTCAAAGCCCTCAAGCTCGTATCGGCTATCATCCAGCAGCAGATACTGGGGGCAGGTTTCCGCCCAAATCTTTTGACCGTCCTGCCTTGCGCGGCGAACTTCGCTCAGTCCTTCCTCGCTGGATAGATGCACGATATGCACCGGCATATCCGCAAGCTTGGCGACTGCGCAAAGCCTTCTAATGGCTTCTGCTTCCACCACAGGCGGCCTTGATGCGGGATGCGCCGCAGGGCTTAGTTTCCCCGCCGCTTTGAGCTCCGCTTGCAGTGCATTGACCAACGTTCCGTTTTCGCAGTGTACCCCGAGCACGCCGCCAAGCGGCTTGAGCGCACGCAGGATTTGCAGCATCTCGCCATCGTCAACGCGCAGCGCATCATATGCGTAGTACGCTTTAAACGATGTTACACCAGCTTCCTTCATCAATGGAAGCTCTGCTTTGGTCTCGTCGTTCCAGTCGGTGATCGCCATATGGAACGCATAGTTTGCTGCACTTTTTCCGTCTGCCTTTTTATGCCCTGATTCCAGCGCATGCATGAGGGTATTTCCTTTATCCTGCGTTGCGAAATCCACGATCGTTGTCGTTCCTCCGCAGACGGCGGCAGTTGTGCCGGAAGCGAAATCATCAGCCGTTACGCTTGTTCCGCTATCCATATCCAGGTGTGTATGCCCATCGATAAATCCAGGGAATATCAAGCACCCTTCTGCGTCAATCACGTGGTCACCCGCGCCTGCTTCAATAGCAGGCGCGACCAAAGTGATCACATCATTTTCAAACGCTACGTCCGCCTTTGTAAGCCCTTCTGCCGATACAACTGTTCCGTTTTTGATAATCGTCAATATGCTTACCTCCTAGGATTATAGGCAGTAGGAGTAATCAGAAATAACCGTTTGCATAATCGCCTTCAGAGGTGCGATCGTGCGCTGATCATCATTGAGTACGGATTCATATTCATCATCGCCGATGCGAACCTTGACCTTGCCAGCCTCGCTGTCAAGTACGCAGAAGCCTGCATTGGTCGATTCCTTCATGTCAGCGGGTGATGCAAACAAAGTGAACTTATCCTTGTACGGATTGCTGATATAGGGGCAGAACACAGTGCAGTTACCGCATTCGTTGCACATCTTATCAACGTGTACGACCTGCTCCTTTGCCATGCCAACAACCCTGACTGCGATGTTTGCACGGTTGGGGCAAACATCAACGCAATTCTCGCAAACCACCGAGCAGCCTAGGCAGCGATCATTTTCAGACGTAACGCACTCAGAAGTAACGAGGTCTGCGCGCTTTGCCTTGAGTACCTCGGCATCCTGCTGGAGCGGGAAATCCGATAGTTTTTCATCAAGGATGCTCATCGCTGCTGCGGTTGCGTCTGCAATTGCTTCAACTACCGTGGCAGGACCGCGCTTTGCATCGCCAATCACAAAGATGCCATTGGAGCTGCACGTGCTGTCCGTAACTGCGTTTCCGCGTTCATTCACCTCAACGCCGTTCGCCCTGAAATATGCAGTATCAACCTTCTCGCCAATTGCGGAGATCACGGTTGTTGCGGGAACTTCCACGGATTTGTCGGTTGCCTGCGGGCTGCGGCGTCCTGATGCATCAGGTGCGCCAAGCTCCATAACTGTGCAGGTGAGCTTGCAGTCCTTGAAGGATACAGGTGCGAGCAACTCGCAGAACTCAACGCCATCTTCGATAGCCAGTTCAAGCTCTTCTGCATCCGCGGGCATGTAATGCTTCGTGCGGCGATAGACCAGACGTACATTCTTCACGCCGTCAGCCTTCTTGGCTGCGCGGGCTGCGTCCATTGCGGTGTTGCCGCCGCCGATGACCACAACGTCTGTGCCAAGGCTCAGCGTCTCAGGCTGGTTCTTTTGCTTCTCTAGGAACTCAATGACGTTGAGTGCCTTGTCGCCTTCCAGCCTCAAAGAACCATGCTCCCATGCGCCGTTTGCAACGATCACGTGGGTATAGCCCTGTGACAGGAGGTCGCGTGCGCTCTCCACTGTGGTATTGAGCTTCACTTCAACGCCGAGCTTTTCGAGCAATGATGCATCCTTTGCAATCGCTACATCGCTGATGCGGAATGCAGGGATCACGTGCTTGACGATGCCGCCAAGTGCATTGCGCTTTTCAAAGATCGTGACCTTCGAGCCGCCCTTTGCCAGGAAGTAAGCCGCTGCCATGCCGCCAGGGCCGCCGCCGATGACAGCAACGTTCTTGCCGTTATTGGAGCCTGCTTCAAGTGTCTTCACAAAAGCATCGAAGCCGCCTTCTGCCGCTTGCAATTTTGCACAACGGATCTGAACGGATTCATCATAGAAATTACGGGTGCACTTGGAGGTACAGGTGTGGCTGCAAATCGTGCCTGTGATAAAGGGCAATGGATTCTTTTCGCAAATCACCTGCAGCGCTTCATCAAACTTGCCTTCACCCACCAAGCGGATATACTCGGGAATGTCCTGATGGATGGGGCATTGATTGGAGCAGGGAGCGATAAAGCAATCCACCAGCGGCACATCCTTGTTCATTTTGCGGCTGGGCAATGCCTTGATGGGCTTAACGTGATGAACATCAACGATTGCCTTCTTCGCAAGTGCGCCAAGCTTTGCCTGATCAACCTGCTCAAATGCGCTGTAATCCATGTTCACAAGGATATCAGCAATGGGGCGCAAGCGGTTGTATCCACCCGGCTTTAGGAGCGTGGTTGCCATGGTGATCGGCCAAATGCCGCAGTCGTAAATATCGCCGATATTGAACTGATCTGCACCGCCCGAATAAGAAACGCGGAGTTTGCCGTCAAATTCCTTCTCAATGCGGTCTGCCAGATTGATGGACAGCGGATAGAGGCTCTTGCCGCTCATGTACATTTCCCCCCCTGGCAGTTCGCCAGCTGCGATGGTTACGGGGAAGGTGTTAGTGAGCTTGAGGCCAAACTCCACGCCAGTCTCCGCACAAAGAGCGATCAAACGCTTGAACATGGGGATTGCATCCACAAACTGCAGGTCAGCATTGAAGTGATGATCGTCAAATACAAGGTAGTCATAGCCCATCTCGTCCATGGTCTTGCGCGCGAATTCGTAGCCAAGAAGGGTGGGATTGCACTTGATGTAGGTGTTTAACTTCTTCTCGGTGATGAGGTAGGTTGAAATGCGCTCGATCTCATCAGGAGGGCAGCCGTGCAATGTGGACAATGTGATGGAAGTACATACATGTGGATTGATCTGATCGATATAGGCAGCATCGAGTTGATCAAACGCCGCAAGATTTTCCTTTGCCCATGCGGTGCATTCTGCCCACACGGGAGAATCCGCTGCATCCATCATGCCATCGATATAGCTGTTCACCTTTTCGGACTTGATGCCCGCGAGGTCGTAGCCAACACTCATGTTGAATACAAAACCATCGGGCGAACCAAAGCCAAACTGCTTGGATAGCATCTTGATCGCGAACCATGCCTTCACGTACTCGTCAAACGCTTCTGGTACGCGAAGCTCGGTGCTCCACTCTACGTTGTAGCCCTCGTCCTCTGCCAAGATGCAGGGCTTGGATACAGGAAGGTCCTCACCGTCAATGATCTGTACGGTCTTGACTTCAAAGAAACGGCTGCCGCCAACGTAGGCCGCGATAAGGTTCTGTGCAAGCTGCGTGTGAGGGCCTGCTGCAGGGCCAAAGGGGGTTTCGATCTGCTCGGTGAAGATCGGTAGAGATTTGCCATTGATGTGCTTGTAAAGCTCTGTTACGCCAAAGATCGTTCCTTGGGTCTTATATTCCTTCAAAACCCAATTCATTAGTGTACCAAAGGGAATAGGATGCATGATGTCACTCATTTACTCTTTCCTCCGTTTTTCCTGGCTTTTTTTGTTGTTTTGTATTCGCGTCACCACTGGCGTCCCTTCCACTGATGACACATTATGTGCATACACCTTTGCGCAGGCGTATAGGTTCTATTATCTGCCCGCGTTGATACGCGTCCATAGGTCACTTGCTTCCTCGCGGCAATGAGCGAGTACTGCCTTCTTGTCAATGCCAACCATCTCGCGGTTTTCCATCTTCACCGTACCGTTAATGATAGTGGTCACCACATTGCTGCCTGTGCAGCCAAAGAGCAGATGGCTGTTGATATTATCTGCGGTCATGGGGGTTAGCGGATCATAATCCATCACGATCACGTCTGCATATGCGCCTTCCTTGAGGATGCCGATGGGCTGTTGATAGAAGCGTCCAGCCATCTCGCGGTTGTTTTCAAAGAGCATGGTAGGAATCTCGCCCCAAGCAACGTTGGGTTTGCAGGCATTGTGCTTATGCAGGATATTTGCTACCTTATAGCTCTCGAGCATGTCGTTCGTGTATCCATCTGTGCCAAGACCGATGAGGATTCCCTTTTCGAATATCTTCAGAACCGGAGGGCACCCAACCGCATTGCCCATGTTGCTTTCGGGGTTATGCACGATCATCGTATTGGTGTGCTTGACCAAATCCATTTCTGCTTCATTGATGTAGATGCAATGACCGCAGATTGTCTTATCACCCAGAACGTCCATATCATATAAGCGATACATCAGACGTTTGTTATACTTTGCTAGGCTGTCATACAGGTCATCGATACCCTCTGCCACGTGGATGTGAATGCCTGCACCTTCGGGTTTTTCCTTCATGCAAAACTCGAGGGTTTCGTTGGACAGGGTGAAGGGAGCGTGCATACCCATCATGCCCTTGACCATATCGGTTTCGTCTTTCTGGGCAAAATTGATGAAGTCGACATTTTCCTTAACGGCTTCCTTCATCTTGTCCTGACCGTCTCGGTCGCTGATCTCGTAGCAAAGGTTGGTACGAACGCCGAATTCCTTTGCGCTATCAGCGATTGCAAAGAGGCTTCCCTCTACAGCGCCGTAGCTGGCATGATGATCAAATACCGTGGTGACGCCGTTTTCGATGCAGTTAAGGTATGTTGCATCAGCACTTGCCTTGGTATCCTTGAGAAGCAGATTGCGGTCAATCGTCCACCACTGCTGATCCAGCACCTCTAGGAAGTTGGTGGCGTTGTTGCCCTTGATGCTTAAGCCACGAGCAAAAGCAGAGTAAATGTGATTGTGGGCATTGATGAAGCCCGGCATAATTACCCCGCCCTTTGCATCCTTGAACTCAGCATCGGGATATTGTGCCTTCAAAGCCTCAGTGCTGCCAACAGCCGCTATCAGATTGCCTTCAATTGCCACGCAACCATTTTCCAGAAAGGGGCTGCTGCTATCGCGGGTAACGAGTCGTCCATTTCCTAATAGATACATTTTCCATTCTCCTTTTCATTCATGTAGTGATTGTTCAAATAGAGGGGAACAAAAAAACGGCTGCATCTACGGAGAGCGTCTGTAGAACTGACCATCACGTACAATTCTACAGCCCGTGCGCTTAGCACTCCGTTGCAGCCGTCATTTTACTTCGATAAAATAGGTTACAAAAAAAACACCCTTTGCAAAAGAATTCAATAGTAAGAATGACCTACTGTCTCATCAACCCGTGCGCAGAGCACTTCGTTACAGTCGAATGTTAAAAATCAAACAAGAACATATGTAAATATTTACGCTTACTTTATATCGGCAATATTATTATAATGCAATGCAAACAAACATGCAAGAGCAAATATGTGTATTCCATATTTTCGCCTTCATGCCCAGTTTTTTCTTTTATTTTTGTATATTTTGCACCAAAACGCACCAGTTATGTACAACAATATAGATGTATTATGAGATTATGTGCAAATGGAGACTCTACCATCTACGTAAGCTGCGGCATCATCAGATATACGCATCAATCATTATGACACTTTTTCGCTTTCATGAAGGCGCCTCGCAAAACGTCATTCTTTCGAATGTATAACGACAATAGCATATCCAACTGCTCCCTGTCAACATCAAAAATTGCTATTTGCTCAATTTTATGTGGAAAACCTCCTTGATTAACGTGTAAACCGTGGAAAACTCGTGGATAACTATATGGCTATGTGGTTTTCGTAAGGAAAACGCAATCCCTTTCCATGGTGCAACCATCCACGAAAATGATGTTTTCTTGAATTGATCAGCGGACGTTTTGTTCCTAAATAAACGCGTGTTTGGGTGTTTTTATACGCCAACATGTGGATAACTCCTCCAAGCAGTGGGAAAACCGTGGAAAACTTGTTGACAACGTGATAAAAGTCGTTTTTGCACAATCGTCCAATAGCCCACCAAAAAGTCAATCATAGGCATGAAAAAGGCACGCTGGGCATGAAGCCTAGCGTGCCTTTTTCATTTCATATTTGATCATTGGGTTAATAACGCAGATATTCCTTGCCGAGGAATGGATCGGTAGGGCTCTGCCCCTTAAAGGCGCTGCGCCCCATCAGTTTCTCCACGAGCTCATCCATAATGGTATCACTGTTGGCATAGCAATTGATATAGGTCTGAATCATTGGCACATCGACCAAGTGATAGGGGTTGCCCAAGCTCGCGAAAACCACCGGCACTTCCTTCACAAACCAAGGTAGGTTATCGCCATTCCCCCACAGCGTATGCCAAGTGAGACGGCTTGAAGTCTCGTTGGATACAGTCTCTACATTGCCCAGATATAGCACGATATCATATGCATCGGTAAAGGGTTCAACACCAAAGGTGTAGTTGTCAAAATCCTCAGGCGTATAGAGGGTGACTTCGAATCCCTCCTGCTCCATGCGCTTCATCATGCCCTGCTTTACTCGCTCGTCCGACGGGAAACCGCCGATGACTTCCAGCAGCATGCGCTTGGTTTTGGCTGCATCAAGCGGTAAATGCTGCGCCGTGTCCTTGACCAATGTAATGGATTCATCCGCGCATTCCTTTGCCCACGCGCGATGCTCATCGCATCCGACAACTTCCAGCGCCGATTCATCAGGTACCAGCTTTGAAGTGTGTAAATTCATCGATGCCTTCAATGCGAGAATACGCGTTACCGCTTCCTCCAGACGTTCCATTGTGAGCACGCCGTTTTTGACACCATCCATCATATAGCGGTAGTCTTCTTCCAAGCTCTTGTTAAACAGGAACACATCGCAGCCTGCTGCAATGCTCAGCGGTACTGCGTCTGCGCGCTTCATTGCCGATGTAAAGCCCACCATGGGGGTAGCATCGGTCATAATCAAGCCTTCAAACCCAAGCTTGTCCCGAAGTAAGCCTTCCAGCAACTGAGGTGACAAGGTGGCAGGAATCAGCTGATCAGGATGCTCTGGATTCAACGCTTTTTGGTAGGACGGCAGCGCAATATGCCCGATCATCACAAGCTTGGCATCCGCATCGATCATACCCTGATAGATTTTTCCATAGGTTTGATCCCACTCATCACAGGAGAGTGTGTTGACGCTTGTGAGCAAATGCTGATCCACTTCGTCCACGCCATCCCCTGGGAAATGCTTGACCGTCACCTCTACCCCAGCTTCTTTTGCACCCTGCATATAAGCCTTGCACATCGCAAGCGTCACGTCCGCATTATCGCCATATGACCTGACGTTGACAATCGGGTTGCGCCAGTTCAAATCCAAATCAGAGACAGGGGCAAATGCCACATTACAGCCCACAGCAGCAGCTTCCTTGCAGGAAACCAAGCCTAGGCGATAGGCATTCAGGTCCTTACCCGATGCGCCAATTGCCATTTGCTGCGCAAAAAACGTGCCATCCTCCAACATACCCGTTGAGCCAAATTCTAAATTTGCTGTGCAAAGCATCGGGATTTTACTGCTGCTTTGCATATAGTCAAGTGCATTGCGCACATCCTTTGACGGACTGGTTTTAATGAGCATGCCGCCGACATGAAAGCGCATAATTTCATTTTTCAAATATTCGGGGTGCGTCGAAACACAGATGGGACAAAAAAGTTGACCCACTTTCTCCTCCAGCGTCATGTCTTCCATGGTTTTCTTTACCCAATCAATCTGCTCATCCGTCAAATAAAAGGGTCTTTGTTTTAAATCCATCATTGTTTGTCGCCTCGATTTCTCATGGCGCATCGCCCAATGGCAGTTCACGGCATTGCAGCGTTACGCATGCAAAAACCGTACACTTCTTCAAGTGATAGCGCTCATGTATATACTCACTGTTTCTCCTATCATAATAGCAATGGCAAATAATTGCAAGTATCTCATTTAATCTTGTTTGAGGAAAAAGTTCTTCAATATTCCAGCAAACAACTCCGGCTGCTCCAAATGCACCACATGCCCCGCATCGACCTTCCTATACTCAGCATTGGGAATCAATCGAATCACTTCGTCCGCTTCCTCCTGATCAAGACCGCCGTTTAGCAGACCTTCCTGCGTACACTCAAAGTTTGCATGCAGCAAGAGTGCCGGGCATTCAATCCTCTGGAGCGCCTCCGCATGATCAAAACCTTCCTGCCAGCTTCCATCATAGAATGCAGCGCCGAAATGCGGATCATACATGCTCAATCCACGAAGCATTAAGCTTAGGGCATCAGGAACAAATGGCATTTCAATGGCTTTATCCGCATCGTCGCCGCGAGTAAGCGCAACAACCGCTTTCATCACAGGGAGCGCACCCTTGCCAGCTTGTTTTTGGATGAACGGAGCCGAGCTATCCAGCCAGTAGAGCAGAAAATCACCAGCACCCGCCTCTACATAGTTGTGACAGGTGGTGAAGGACTTGTAGGCAATTGTCTGTTGAACTTTTGGATATTCACTATTGAAGAACGGCGGGTCTTCCAGAACGATCGCATTGATTAAATCGGGGCGGTTTGCTGCCAGCCATGCGGTCAAAAGCCCGCCAGATGAATTGCCCGTGGCGTATACAGGCTCCCCGACAATCGTCTCGATAAACTGTGCAAGGTCGCTGCCTATTTGATTGGCATTCATGTTTTCTGCTACGCTAGTGGTTTTTCCATGCCCATGATAGGATACAGCAAATACATGAAAGGTCTCCGATAGCTCTGGCAATACGCGGCTGTAGCTGAACCAATCCATATGCTGTGCATGAAGCAGCAGCAATGCCGGTCCATTGTCCGGTCCCTCAGCATAGTTCACATTCGTTGTACCAATCCGTATGTTTTTCTCCACGAAGCCTGCGTCCGCAATCTTTTCATGCCAAGGGTCCGTGTAGGTTCTTAAGATGACAACGCCTACAGTAAACAGCAATACGATCGCCGTAATCACCACTGCAATTATTTGCATCATCCGTACCCTCTTTGATGTTTTTTTCTTTCATATCATTTCAAATGATGCCCATCACAGCACGTCATTTTCCCTTCATGCAATTGATCCTACGCAATGTCACTTCCCGAAAACAGAAACCGCATGCTCCATATTGCCAATAATCGGAACAGAAAATGGGCAACGGCTCTCGCAACTGCCGCACTGTATGCAATCTGAGCCGTGATTTTCCATTGCACTATAGTGGTGACGAATGCTTGGCGGCACATTTTGCTCATCCAGTTTAGCGATGTCTAGGTATTTGTTAAGCGATGCGATGTCAATCCCCACTGGGCAAGGCTGACAATGGCTGCAATACACACAATGGCCGTCAAAATTGTTTTGCATGCTGCTTACCACATGCGTATAATCGCGTTCGCTGTCCGTCATTTCCAAATAACGCACTGCATCCAAAACCTCATCGCGTGATTTGAAGCCAAGCATCGTGCTGACCACAGCAGGGCGAGTCAAGGCATAATGGATACATTGCTGCACAGTGAGCGGCTGATTAAATGGTGTATGCTCCTTGGATAGCAGCTTCCCTGCGCCAAGGGTTTTCATAACCGTGATTGCCACATCTCGCTGCTCACAAAGCTGGTATAGAGCCAATCGATCAGGGCGAATTCCTTGAAAGCTCTTCTTTCCAGACTCAGGATTGTCCATCAGGTCAAACACACTGCCATCTGCCGGCACCATATCAAACGCGGGATTGATGCTGAACATGAGCAAATCGATCAAGCCTGTTTCAACAACCTTCTTGGCGATCAACGGATTATGTGAGCTTGCGCCAATCGCACGAATGATTCCAGCCTGCTTAAGTTTCTGTGCATATGCCGTGATATCGGAATGGCACATCGCCTCAAAATCCTCTTCCGAGTCGATGAAGAACAACATACCCACATCAATATAGTCCGTTTGCAGATTCGTAAGCAGCTTTTCAAAATACTTTTGGCAGGTAGGCAAATCACGGCTGATATCATACTGTTCGTTGACGTCCGTCGAGCCAATATGACCTTGAATGATGAATTTGTCTCGGTTTCCCTTGAGTGCTTTGCCAAAGTTTGAGCGAATATCATCGCCTGGCATAAACATATCCAGCATATTGATCCCATGCTCCATCGCAGCATTGACCGTCTCCTGAACATCTGCATAGGGTTTCCCATCCAAATGCTCTCCACCAAACCCGATGATGCTCGCTGACATTCCTGTTTTTCCGATTGCTCTGTACTGCATATTTCCTCCTACATCAATAGCAATTGATTGCTGATCATTTTTTTCAGCGCATTCATATCATATAGCTATGTTTATTTCCACAGTACTTTCAGTATAATGATGCATGTAACCCTTGTCAATCACGAAGTATATACCATTCATTCGACATTTGAAGCAAACTGACATATAACAGAATCCATTTAAGGTTTAATGATTCAATGGTTGTGTTAGCATACCCTCAGAGGAGGGATTTTAGATGCAGCAAAAACCATATGTTTGCCCCAAGTGCGAGGGCACGAACTATGAAAGCGATTCATTTCAAGCAACAGGCGGCAACTTTGCTAAGCTGTTTGATCTGCAAAACAAGAAATTTATCACGATATCCTGTACAGCTTGCGGATATACCGAGCTCTATCGAAGTAACACGAGTTCAGGACTGAATGTTTTGGATTTTCTCATGAAATAAAATAAGAATAACAAAATAGCAGGCGATGCCATCGCCTGCTATTTTGATGCCGTTGCTGAGCATTTTATCCCTTGATCAGTTCTATCGTCCATTGCCTGCCCATGCCAATCGAATACGCCTTGGCAAAGTTGCCTTGATTGATGGCAACTGCCATGCGGTAGAGCGAATTGACATATAGTATCTGTTCGCTGACGAACACATCCGCGAAGCTCTTGCCGTAGGTCACGCGGTTGTTGTACACAAGCGAATGATCGTGCCTGATGGCTACTTCCACACGGTCGCCGTATTGGAAGCCAAGCTTCGCGAAATCCTCTTGGGTGATGCTTGTCCAAAGGCTGCCAAAGCGTAGGTCAAGGGTATCGATCGAGCCAATGATGCGCTTTTCCTCAACGATGACTTTGTCAACGGGTAGCTCGACGATCTCGCTTGTGGCAATGGCAGGGCCAACAGCCTCGAAATCGATCAAGCCGCTGGCGAGCTTCGCGCCCGTATTTGCATACAAATCGCGCCCGTGGAAGGTGTGGGAGCCGCCAACGGTGCTGCGCATATGGAGCCCCTCGTTGATGGTGCGCACCTCGGTGATGCCCACGTAAAGCTTGAGATGCGTGAGGGTGCCGTTGTCGGGGGTCACGATGTAATGCCCCAGCTTTGTTTTCGCGACCACGCTTTTGCGGTCAGAGCCAACGCCTGGGTCGATGACGGAGACGAAGACCGTTCCCTCAGGCCAGAACTGCACTGCTTGATACAAACGATAGGATGCCTCCCAGATATTGTAGGGTTGGATTTCGTGGGTCAGGTCGAATAGGCGCAGTGATTCGTCCACGCCAAGGGATACGCCGTACATCGCCGCGACCGCGCCGTCCACCAAGCCAAAATCGCTTTGAAACACCAATGTTTTCCTCATATGATCACTCCTGTTTTGCGCTAGCCGCTTCAAGGCTGCCCCATGCACCTGTTTGCTCGAATCCTAGGCTGTAGTACATTTGCCCTGCGGATGGGTTGTCAAAGAATAGCGTCGGGGTTTTCCCGCGGCTGAGCATACTGCGGCAAACCGCGGACACCACACCCTTTGCAAGCCCCTGTCTGCGGCACTCGGGCAATGAGAACACGCCGCCGACCACGCCGCTTTGATCGGTTTCTGCGGTTGAGTTCGCGTGCGCGATGATCTCCCCGTTTCGCAGCACAAGCCAATGCTCGCCTTCGCCGCTTTGGATGCGGTTTGATATTGTCTGTTCAAGGACGGTGGAATCGGCTGGATATAGCGCCGCAAATTCCGCGATTTTGCGGTATTGCGCGGCAATCACTGGCGCATCGGATGCTACCGCCTTGCATAGCCCTGCGGGATCGGCGACCAGCTTGTCCAGTCCGCTCAAGGTCAATAACATCTTATCGTGGCGTTCAAACGCGCCTTGCATATGGGGGGCGATGCCATCCAGCAGCACGGGCTTTGCGGAGAGAAGCGGCGCATTGCGTGCGCTTAGCTCATTCGCTACCTCAGCCAGATGCTCGCCTACGTTCACGGCGTAGTATAGATAGTTTTCGTAGTAGCGCAGGAGCACACCTTGCAATTTTTGCTCCGCATCCTTCTGCATCCAAACCTCTTGGAACTGCGCATCAAAGCCAAAGTTTTGCACATCCGCGAGCAAAAATAGATTCGCTTGCGGTTCAGCCGCGCAGTATTCAACGACGCATGCGCGGTCATTTTCTGTTGCTTTTAAAAACATAAAACTCCTTGTAGTTGCGTGTTATTTCGTAAATTCGACCTGCCAGTCGCCGCCGTAATTCAGATGGTATTGCTCTGTAAAATTGCCCATGGAGACCGCCATCGCCACGCGCATCAGCTCATTGTTGTAGATCATCACATCGCCTTTTTGGGCGTAGCCAAAGGACTTTTCAAAGAGTACGCGATCCTCGTACGCCACTTTACCATCGTTAATGACACGCACATTCAGCATGTCGCCGTAGGCAAAGCCCGCCTCTGTGAACATTTCCAGCGGGATATTCGTCCATAAATTGCCAAAGTTCGGGTCGTTGATCTCAAAGATGCCGCAGACCTTATCGCCCTGAACGGATGCTTCTGCAATCGGCAGCTCAACGATCTCCTCCACGGGGTACACAGGGCCGACCTCCTCAAAGGAAATGATCCCCGATGCAAGCCGCGCCGCGCAGTAGCCGAACAGATCGCGCCCATGGAAAATCGCCACGCCTTTGGTGCGCTGCAAGCGGTTAATGCTCTCGTCAATCTCGCGTACCTCGGTGATCCCAATCGTCCGCTTCACATGCGTCAAAGCACCGTTGTCGGGTGTCACGATCATATGCCCGTGCACGGTTTTCGCAACGCAAGCGCGGCGAGCCGTGCCCACGCCAGGGTCAACCACCGACACGAAAATCGTATCAGTCGGCCAGAATTCCATGCTCTGATACAGGCGATACGACGCACTCCAAATATCGTATTGGGGCAGCTCATGCGAGCCGTCGATGATCTCCAGACTGCGATCCACCGACTTGACCACGCCATACATCGCGCAAACCGCGCCCTCTTTATAGGTAAAATCCGTTTGGAATACCAACATTGGTTTGTTACTCATCGAAATTACACTCTTTCCTTCAAATAAATGGGTTGTAGAATCGGCTGTGATTCACAAAAACCGACAATGCAATGGTTGCCAAGAAAATGGCTGCCGATACAGCAATCGCAATCCAGTCAAGGCGTTCAAAGGGCTTGCCCGTGTACCAAGTGCGTTTTTTATGCTTGCCAAAGCCGCGCAAATCCATGGCGTTGCTGATGGAATTCACGCGCTCGAGCGTGGAAAGAATCAGCGGAATGATGATCAGCAGCGCATTCTTGAAGCGATGGCTGATCTTCGCCTTCTTGGACATATCCAGCCCACGCGCCTGTTGCGCCATACTGATATTGTTGTAATCGCGCTGGATATCGGGGAAATAGCGGAGTGTCAACGATACCGCATACGCCGCCTTGTAGCTGATGCCGATGCCCGATAACGCCGACGCAAACTCGCTGGGGTTGGTGGTCAGCAGAAAGATCATGCCCAGCGGCACGACGGACGCGTACTTCATCGTCTTGGTCAACTGGTAGAAAAACTGCTCGAGCGTGATGCTGTACTTGCCAAAGAGCACGAACAGTTCATGCCTTGTCCCGTAGATATTCACGCCTTCCTCGGGCGAGAAAAGATAGGACAATATGAAATTCGTCACAAGAAAAATCGCGACGTAAATCACCATCAACCTAATCTGTGAGAACTTAATTTCGGACAGCTTAAAGATCCAGAGCGAGAAGAACATGATGCCGATAATCGCCCTGATATCAAAGGAAAACATGACCGCAAAGGTGAGAAACAGAAAGCAGATGAACTTCGTCAGCCCCGACATTTTGTGGATCGGGGTATCCTTTGAGTTGTAGGAAAACACCTTTAGCTTCAAATCTGCCTCACCCACCTTTCATGGTCGATAAAGCATTGCACAAACGCGGTTGCATCCTTGATGCCGCAGCGTTTTGCGAGCTGATAGAGCGAGGTTTCCTTCAAATTCGCTTCCTCGATCACATCGCTATCGGTCAGCACTTGGCTGGCGGGCGCGGTGCAAAGGAGCTTGCCCGCACTCAATACAATCGCGCGATGCGTGTATTCCAGCATCAAATGCATGTCGTGGGTGATGAGCACCACCGTCACGCCCTGCTGATTCAGCTCCACAAGGAACTTCATGATCTCCGTGTAATGGCGGTAATCCTGCCCCGCGGTCGGCTCATCCAGCACCAAAATATTGGGATTGAGCACCAGCATCGACGCGACCGTGACGCGCTTTTTCTGCCCAAAGCTAAGCGCCGAGATCGGCCAATCGCGGAACGGGTACAGCCCGCAAATCTTCAGCGCCTTCTCGATGCGACCTTCCGCTTCCTCGCCCGTAATCCCGCGCAGCTTCAGCCCAAGCCCCACCTCTTTGGCGATCATCGTCTCGCTGATCATCTGGTTGGGGTTTTGCATCACAAGGCCAATATATTCCGCGCGTTCGCGAATCGTCTGATCCGCAATGTCCTTTCCATCATAGCAAATACGCCCCTCGTCGGGCTTTTCAAAGCCGCAGAGGAGCTTGGTCATGGTGGATTTTCCCGCGCCGTTTCTGCCGACAATGGAGATCATTTCTCCCTTGAAAATCTCGAAATTCACATCTGAAAGCACCTTGCGCCCAGCCTCGTAGCTGAACCCAAGCTCCTTCATGCTGAGGATCACATGATCACTCGCCATGGGAAGCGTGCGATCCGCTTGCTGCATCCAGCTAGCGAGCTTGTCCTTGCAGCCGTCCAGCGCGATGGTATCGATGCTGCCCGGGTGCATATCGGGCGTAAGCTCCACGCCCGCATATTTCAGCACGGTGGTATACAGCGGTTCACGGATGCCGTTCTCTACTAGTACAGTCGAACAAAGCAAAGTATCCGCATCCATATCCGCAATGATTCGCCCGTCGTTCATCACGAGCACGCGATCCACATGCCGATGCAGCACATCCTCCAGCCGATGCTCAATAATGATGATCGTCTTCCCCGAATCGCGATGAATATCATCAATAATTTCAATCGCGGTCTTGCCAGTAGCGGGGTCAAGGTTCGCCAGCGGCTCGTCAAACAGCAGAATGTCCACATGATTAATCATGACCCCCGCCAAAGCCGTGCGCTGCTTTTGCCCGCCCGATAGCTCATAGGGCGAGAACCTAAGTTGATCCTCCATGTCCACCATCGCCGCAACGTCGCGCACGCGCTCGCGCATTTCGTCCACAGCAACGCAGTCGTTTTCCAATGAAAACGCAATGTCCTCCCCCGCCGTCAGCCCAACGAACTGCCCATCGGGGTCTTGCAGCACTGTTCCAACCCGCTTGGAACGGTCAAAAATCGTCTGATTTGCCACAGTTTCGCCCGCGATCTCCAGAGTGCCTGTAATTTCACCCTGATACGCGAACGGGATAAGCCCATTTAAGCAATGCCCCAGTGTGCTTTTACCGCTACCACTGGGGCCTACAATTAATATTTTTTCCCCTGCGTAGATATCAAGGTTGATATCGTGCAGAGTGGGCTCAGCCTGACTGTGGTATTGAAACGAATAATCTCGAAACGATACAACAGGCATACGCTTATCCATCAATTAGAGTTCCTTTTCAAGTCAATTTTTTTTGTTCAAGCTGCCCTTCTTGGTGCGTGTTTTGGCATAGATGAACAGAAGGATGGTGCCGATCACGCCGCAGCTGATCGCGTTCATCAGCGCAGCGATGGCGCCTTGTGCGAACACGAGGTTCACAGCCTCAGCATAGATCACGATGTCCAGCAATGGCGCCACAACCAGCCATGCAATGATGTTGCCGATGATCTGAATCACGTTGAAAATCACAGCGTCCTTCACTGTCAGCTCGCCTTTTTCAGCGTCGACATACTTGTATGCCAAGCCAAAGATGAAGCCCGATACGCCGCTTGCTACAACCCAGCTCCACCACGGTGCGCCGTATTGTGCGAAGTCAGAGAGTGCATGGCCGATGAACGCAATCAGGCCGCCCGCGATGGGTCCAAACAATGCGCCGAAGAATCCCGCGATGCCGTAAGCCGTTTGGAAGTTGGTTTCCGGAACGGGCGAGGGAACTTTAACGAACATGAACAGGAGCATGAAGATCGCTGCACCAAGGCCGGTTGCCACGATGGTTTTGGTACTGACAGAGAATAGCTTCTTGTTTTCCATGAATGATTCCTCCTAATAATATGATGATATGCAAAGCATTTCCAATCGTATATGGCTTCATACACGATTGATTGCTTGTTGCTACGGAAAAAGACCTGCGATCATTGATAGAATGAATCCAAGTCCACAATAGACGCCAAGCGTCGCGGCGTACAGCCGCCGATATGCAGGGCGTAAGTCCCAATCAATTGACAGGCAATAAAAGCAGTTCATTGTGTCATTCAAAGTATAAATTGGAAGCTTCTTGGTGTCAAGCTCTATCACGCCTCAAGCAAGGATTTTTCTTACATTCTTGTGTTTTTTCCTCCGTGCGCCTGCGTAACAATCATCTTGACTTGATCCAAGAAATTTGGCAAAATAATATTATGAAGATATATCGCGTATAAATAAGGAGGATACCCTAATGAAGGTGGTTTATACTTGTTTCCCCCAAGGGAAGCATAAATGCCTCACCATGAGCTATGATGATGGGCGGACGGAGGACATTCGCCTCATTGAATTATTTAACCGTTATGGAATCAAAGGAACCTTCCACCTGAACTCAGGGCGTATGCTTCACGATGATCGTTTAATCGGTGCAAGCGACACCGCAGCGCTATATGAGGGGCATGAAGTAGCCTGCCATACTGTCACGCACCCAACCATTGCCCGTTGCCCCTTGCCATTGGTCATCAATCAGGTCATGGAGGATAGGCGCGCACTTGAGGCAATCGTGGGATATCCTGTTCGTGGTCTTTCCTATCCCAACGGATCACACAATGCGCAGATCAGAGAAATGCTGCCATTTACAGGCGTATGCTATTCACGCGTGGTTGGTGATACCTTTGGGTTTGATATTCCTGAGGACTTCATGGCATGGAAGGCCACCTGCCACCACAGTCATCAATTAATGGAATGCGCAGATCGTTTTACGAGCATTGACAAATCGCAGAACCAATATTTGATGTATGTCTGGGGACATAGCTACGAATTTACCCAAGAGAATAATTGGGATCATATCGAAGCATTCTGCCAAAAGGTTGGCGGCAGAGATGATATTTGGTATGCAACGAATATCCAGATTTATGATTACATGCAGGTGTTCAGCCGTTTGCAGTTTGCAGCTGATAATCACTTTGTCTACAATCCCAGTGCTGCATCCGCTTGGATTCGGGTGGATGATGGCTTGCCGATAGAGATATTAGGCGGCACATTGGTCTCGCTATAGCCATTGGCATCACATAAAACCCTGCCAAGCATGATGCGTGGCAGGGTTTTTATTGATGATGATATCGGACTTTTCATTATTTGATGAAGAGCGAGAAAACCAAAACCAGCGTAAGGGATGGAACCGCATTAATCGCTTTGATATCACTCATTTTTGCCATTGTGCAACCGTTCATCAATGTGATTGCACCGCCAACAGAAAGGAAGTTGTTCTTCATTTCAGGTGTCATAAAGGGTGCAATCCATCCACCCAAGGAGAACATAATCAGCATGATAACAAGCTGCGGCAAAGATAGAAATGAAATGCTCAGACCTGCAACCGACGCAAAGAGGACGGCCGTAAAGAAATCAAGTCCTGACTTTGACAGCAGCACACTGCTATCTCCGCTAAACCCTTCCTCAAGAGCGCCGAATATCCCCGTCCCGCTAACGCAAAACGATACAGCTGCCAAGATCAGCAGTTCCAATGCTTCATCGCGTACAGGTTCGCCGCTGGCAAGCGTGTGCTTTGGTGCTTCGCTCTTCCTCGTTTTTGAAATGAGCCATGTCGCCCATCTGCGAAGAACCTTATCTATGCCCAGTACCTCACCCAAAATAGTGCCGATCAATATCGACATTGTCACGCTCACAAGGCTGCTCGCCACAATCACCTTCATCAGCCCCATGCTGATGGCAACAAATCCAAAAACCTTAGGCAGAGATTCCTTCAGCGACGCAGGTATGAACCGCTTCAAACCACTTCCAAGCAAGCCGCCAAGAAGTACTAATACGCTGTTAGTGATTACACCGACGGGCATACTGATCCCCCACCTTCTATAGATATGCGTACCTTAGATCGGTACTACTACGCTGCATAGCAAGCATTCGTATACCAAGAATTGTATCACATTTCATCATGAAATTAAATACTGTATTCCGATCATTATCTATAGATTCGTGCTCGATTTCGTCATCATTTAAAATCGCACCTCGGTACGCCGCATAGGCCGCACCTTCGCCTCAATCAGCTTTGCCGCATATCGGTCTTCTAGTGAAAGTGGATTCTGAAGGTATACTTCATGTTCTTTATCAAAAGCGTGAATGATAAGCTGCAAGCATGCTGCGCCCTTGAGTCGATCCAGCCCAACTTCCCAAGTAGCACCCGTATAAAAGTCATCAGCAACCAGCTCGCCGTCTATCTTAACCTCAGCGCTATCACCGACATAAGCAATCTCCAGAAGTCCGTCTGCAGGCAACCTTTGCTCCAAACAAATCGTGTACTTTCCATCTGCCTCTTGAGTGACCCGCACGCGAGATTCCTCATTTTGCTGTACGAGCGAATGAAAGACTGCCCAGCCATTGTGATCTGCGCCTCGCTCATATTGAGGTATCTGAAAGGACGGTGCTGGATAGATGCGAATATCATCCGTCAGATTTCCTTGGATCATGAGCAAATCTTCGCTTTGCCATACCGCATCATAGCAAATCACGAGGTATTCCTGATCCGCTTTGACCTTCCACGCATTGAGCGCTTGTTCCTTTGTGAGCATAATCACATGCTTCCGATCTTTTTCGTCTTCTAATCGAAGCGCAGGCTCACCCTGTGCGTAAAGCGCCCATTTTTCATCGGTATTTTCTGCATTCAATCGGCAAAGCGGAGTTGCATGCGCAGTGAGCAGTCGACCATGACGCAATGGAAAATGAAACGGCATGAAGAAGAAATCATCGTTTTTTATGGGCGGGATAGAAACGGTGATGGTTTCACAATCAAGCTGAATGTCTATCTGCGTACTTGGATGCGCTGCCATCTCATACAGCCGTTGATGGTTGTTGATAAACACATAACCGCTCCTGCCGTCATGCCGAATGCTCATTCTCAAGTCTTCCAAATTGCTTGGGTCAGCTTTCTTGTCGGATAACAAATAAGCCGGCATAGCGCAAAGCTTCTCGCCAAAATCCGCTAGGAACATCGCAAGTAATTTGATTTCCCTATATGCAGATGTGATCTGCCCGTATTCACGGATAGGCGCTTGGAAGTCATAGCTCAGTATCGGCAAATCATTGGGTGACCCCGTCAGCTTAGATTCCTGCAACGTGGTCAATTTACCCTTGGGGTTCGTCCCGCCATGGTACATATAGTAACCCAAAAGATTCGCACCGCAGCCAAGCTTCACAAGGCTCATGGCGGCGATATCCGCAGCGGAGGGGACAGGGCGGCGATGCTTTGTCACCTGTAATCCTCCGCCCAGTTCTGCCGTAAGGAAAGGGTACTTTTGCGGATCAAAGGTCAGTCCATCAAAAATGCGCCTATCGCTGCCTATATTGGAATCATTGCGTTCATGCGTAAAGACGTAGTTGACGTTTGGAGGCAGTTTCTTTGTGCTGCGATCCCATGGCGCATCGCAATAGCCCCCCATCACTGGGAGCAGGTCACCTATGACGGCTCCGCCCCAGCCCGTCGCGGTATAGTAAGGCAGATCAAATCCTACCTGCTTGGCAATCTCCGTGAGATTGCGCATATGCACCTCTCCCTCTTCGCCGCAAAGCCCTCCAGCGTGGCCGTATTCGTTCTCAATCTGTATCCCGATGATTGGTCCGCCATCCTTGTGCAAGAGCCCCTCAACCCGCGAGAATACCTCTTGATAGTATATGTGAGCCGCTGCGAGGTATCCGTCACTGTTGGCACGTAATGCAAAGGGCTTCTTCATGAGCCAATCAGGGAAGCCGCCATTGCGCACCTCGCCATGGCACCATGGGCCGATGCGAAGCAGCAACGGGAGATTGCATTTAGCACAGGTCTGGGCAAAGCTGCGAAGGTCTTTTTGTCCCTCAAAATCATAGCAGCCCTCCACCTCTTCGTGATGAATCCAGATCACATAAGTAGATACGATCCCAATGCCGCCTGCTGCCATCTTGCGCAGCTCCTGCTCCCAATCTTTCTTTGGGTAGCGGCTGTAATGAATTTCGCCCATGACAGGTAGCCATGGCTTGCCATTGCGGGTCAGATACTCGTTTGTATATCCATATTCAGTCATTTGGGCGGTCCTCCCTGTTCTTTGGATTGCTTTATACGACCATCGTGATCTTATGCCTAGCCATAGCTTCCAGATGAACTGCTTTTCAAGCAGCAAGGGGTAATCAGGCTTTCAACAGTACCTTAAGTGAGGTTATGATACGCCCCTCTATGGGATGATCTTACCACAATTACGCTCGTTTGTGTTCATCATGATTGCTGATTTCTTTTTGGATTTTGCGCTAATTAAGCATAGGCGAATCACAATGTATTTACATTATCTCTGTTATTCAGTACAATGGGCACATCAATGAGGTGAGCATATGCAGACGCAACTGGATTTGCAAGGCACATGGCAGGTCTCGCTTGGCGAAAGAGATCGGCTTCCCACGCACTATACTGACAAAATGCTGCTGCCTGGCACAACCGAGACAGCCGGCATTGGTTCTTTTGCCTTAAATGAAGACGAAACAGAACACCTTTCCCGCATTCGTCCCTATACAGGCGCTGCGTGGTATCAACGCGAAGTAGATATCCCAAGCAGTTGGGAAGGGCAGCATATTTTTCTTGAGCTGGAACGCAGCAAGTTCACCTCCATTTGGGTGGATGGAAGGCAGGTCAGTACGAGCGACGAAACCATCGTCCCCCAGCGGCATGATCTGAGTGATTCGCTCACAGCAGGAAAGCATATCCTCGCCATTTGCGTCGATAATGATTTGGAACAAAGTCCAGCTTTTCCTTCCTGCCTCATGCGCGGGCATCAATACTCCGACCATACCCAAACCAATTGGAATGGCATCATTGGCTATATGCAGCTATCTGTCCATTCACAGCGATACATTGCTTCCGCCAAGGTGATGGGCAATGTGAAAGAAAAGCTGTTTGAGATATCGGCTGAAATTCACAACGCTGGTGATCCATGTACCGCTGCCATAATCATCGAGCTTGAGCACGTGCACTCAGGCGAAAAACATCATCAATTAAAAAAACAAACCGAAGTGTTTTTAACACATGGTTTGACAAACGTTGACCTCAGGATGCCCATTGAGGAACCCGATCATTGGGATGAATTTTCTCCCGCCTATTACAATCTCCTAATGACCCTCCACCACAGCGAGGGTATATCCACGCAAACGATTCGCGCAGCTTTCAAAGATCAAATGGTGCAAGGCAAGCAGATTCACGTGAATGGGTATCCCATTTTTCTGCGCGGCACAGTCGATTGCGCCATTTTTCCCCAAACCGGCTATGCGCCTACTTCCGTTTGTGCTTGGCTTAACGTGCTTGGCATTATGAAAGACTACGGTATCAACCATTATCGTTTCCACAGCTGGTGCCCAACGCACGCGGCATTTGAAGCAGCAGATCAATTGGGCATTTATCTGCAAGTAGAGCTGCCTAATTTCGCGACCTGCTTTGCATCACCAGAAGATGCTGGCCATGAGCCCGTCCTCAATCGCTTCCTGCACGATCAGGCACACAAGATATTGCGCGAGTTTGGAAGCCATCCATCGTTCTTTCTCTTTGCCACAGGAAACGAAATGACAGGCAATCGCGAGTGCTACCGTGCACTCATGAGAGAGTGCAGAGCTTATCGTTCAGATATTTTATACACGCAGGGCGCAAACAACTTTCTGGAAGACCCGCTATGCATCGCGGAGGATGATTGTTGGATCATCATGCGCACAAGCAAAACAGATAATATCCGTGCCTCTTTTTCGCATAATGATATCCCCCTTGGGCATTTACAAACGCAGGAAAACCCATGCACCATGCAAACCTATGACAACGCGCTGGCACTATCGCCACTGCCGCTCATAGCGCATGAGATTGGGCAATTTCAAACCTATCCTAACCCACGTGAGATCGAGGATTATTCCGGACCGCTATACCCCACTGCGCTTATGCGGACTAAGGATGCGCTGGAACAAAAGGGCTTACTCCCCTATTGCGATGATTTTGTTCGTTCATCAGGTAAGCTGGTGGTGGATTGCTACCGCGAAGATATCGAGGCTTTATTGCGCACAGAAGGCATGACTGGTTTTCAACTGCTGGGGCTTCAAGATTTCCCTGGTCAAGGCACTGCCATGGTCGGGATACTGGACAGCTTCTTTCAGTCCAAAAACCTGATTACGCCCGCCAAGTGGCAGCAATTTTGCAGCACACAGGTAGTTCTCGCAAAGTTCTCCTCCTACACATATTTTGCAGGGGATAATATTGAGATCGAGCTTTTGGTGAGCAATTACGGCGCACACGATCTTTACGGTGCACCCACAATTGAAATTTGGTGTGATTCGTTATGTCTCATGCAGCAGGCGCTTCCTTTTGCATCTGCCCCGCGAGGCGCATTGCACACCATTGGCACATGCACCCTCACACTGCCCGCCGAAATGGATGCAACCGAGTTAGCATTGCGCATTTCTTTTGAGGAATTACAAACCTCATATCCGCTATGGGTGTATCCAAACGATCCCATCATGCAGCCGCCTGAGGGCATCGTCATCTCTTCCTCCCTCTCACTTGCAGAACAAAACGCCCTTCGCGAAGGGAAAACCGTCGTTGTGTTTTCTGCAAACGCTGCAGCCGAATGCAGCGTAGAGGGTTTCTACACCCCTGACTTCTGGTGCTGGCCAATGTTTGCCAAGCTCTGTGATGGCAAGGGCATTCCCAGTGCACCCGGCACAATGGGTCTCTTGATCGAGGCCGATCATCCATTGTTCGAGCATTTTCCCACCCACAGCTATGCGCAGTGGCAATGGCACGCCATCAGCTACCATTCCCGTCCCCTCATCACGGATTCATTCCTGCCGTCCGTCAAACCCATCGTACGCGTGATCGATAATTTCACAAGAAATCACAACCTCGCCCTAGTTCTGGAAGCAAATGTTGAAAGCGGCAAACTGTTGCTGATCGCAAGCGATGTATTGTCGCATCTAGATAAGCCAAATGTCCGTGCCTTCTATCATGCAGCGGTC
>JAAYIN010000024.1 GCA_012523405.1 Clostridiales bacterium | reverse complement strand
CCCTCAACCCTCAACCCTCCACCTACCCTATCACCCCCCATACTTCCCCGCACACCTGTCCGTGCAAAGCACGGACAAAATGGGTCAAGGGGGCGATTAAGTGAGCGAAGCTCCCCTTGTGGGGGTGAAGGGGGCAAAGCCCCCTTCAGGAGATCTTCAGAAAGGGTACAGATTAAATCCCAGTGGGGGTGATATGCTTGTTTTATCCCAAGGGAAAAGAAAGGAATGATAGGAATGAAAAAGGTAAGATGTATTTTGCTTGCGGGGCTGCTGATGGCGCTAATGTGCACGTCTGCGATGGCGGCGGCGGTAAGTATCCAGCGGAATGATAAGACGTATACGTTCTGCAAGACGAGCGGGGACTATAGCGTGGACGGCACGTACGTGGTGGATGGCATCACGTTCATTATCGATGGGTACCAGGTGACGATCAAGCAGGACGGCAAGGCGGATGATGTCCGTACGCTGGTGGATACTGTGGATGAGGTTGCGGTTGTGGAGAATATGGGAAGCGCGATGAGTAGCATTGAGCAGAAGCAACCAATCGCCACGGAGCAGCCGATCATCCCTGTTCCAGCGAAGCACATGTACGCGGTAACGTCGGAGGAGGGCACGGAAATCATCATTACGGTGGATGAGAAGCAGGATGTGATCATGCAGGGAGCGATGACGGAGGCAGTGCTTTCGCAAAGTGCTTCTTTGGCGCAAGACCAAGAAAAGGCTGTCATTTACGATAATTACGCAATGGCGGCGAGCAGTATCTCGGACTACACGGCCACCGAATATAACGACGGGCCCCGTGAGGTGGATTATAGCGTTTACGAACAGTACGGAATGAGCTTTGATGAGGCGACAAACGTCCTTAGCTATCAGGGCAAGCGCGTGCGTATTTTTTCTGATGCATTTCCCTTCACGCATCCAACGGACTACCAAGTAGCAACATCGCTGGAAATGGTGGATAAGGAGGGCGTGGTCGATGTCATCGCGCGCAGGAACGATAACTTTGGACTGATCGGGCTGTATGTGCTCAGCCAGAATGATTTCGACTCGCGCGATATCACTAGCTACATCTTGCCGCCCAGCATGACGGCGGTAGCGGAGAGCGGCGATGTGACCCCAAGCGAGCTCAAGGAAATCTATGGTGTGTACGCTCGTTTAGGTCTGATCTATGATGAAAGCACGAATATCCTGAGCTATCAGGGGCAGACCGTGCGCGATTTCACCGATGTGCAGCAGACCAATGGGGAACCCATGGGCAACGGCCGTTTCAGCGGCATGATCACTGGCCTGTCCAACGACTTTGGCGTGATCGATGTCACGACCATTCGCGACTACACAAAGCCAGACGCAGAAGGCAACGGAACGCTGACGGGGCTGAGCGTGACGCCAGTCAAGTAAGGAAATCGTAGCAACATATCAAAAAGCACCTGCGGAAATCATACGCCGCAGGTGCTTCAGGCTGAACCCCTCTGATCAACAATCCGAAACCAGCGGGGCTTCGCCCGTCTATTGCGCGGTGGTTTGGGAACCTTGCGTAGCGTGGGTTCCCTACGCGTAGTCCAGGCCCTGAGCGTTAGCGAACAGGAACGAAGTGCAATTAAATGGGCGAAGCCCTCGGCGAAAAAGATCGCGTTAGCGAGCTTTTTTGACGCTCTGAAGCACCTGCGGAAATCATACGCGCAGGTGCTTTTGCGGCATTGTATCAGCTGCCAGAATTACCAGAAAATAAAAGCGCCAAGCACCAGCCCAAATTCAGCAAAAATCCAGAATGATATGATATACTGACCGCAAGGGGGGAGCGCATTGCGGCGTATATTGATTGTGGAGGATGATTTCGACATCCTTGAAATGCTCAGCTCATGGCTGACGGAAGCGGGCTATGTAGCGATCGAGGCGGAGGACGGCGTGAAGGCCATTGAAGTATTCGAGGAGAGCCGCTGTGATTTGGTGCTCCTTGATTTGATGCTGCCCAAAATCGACGGCTTCGGCGTGTGCGAATGGATTCGCAGGCGTTCGGACGTGCCCGTCATGATGCTCACCGCGCTTGACGGCGAGCGCGAGCAGCTGCGCGGCTACGATTTGAAAATTGACGAATACGTAACCAAACCCTTTTCCATGCCCATATTGCTGCGCAAGATCGCCGCGATCCTTCGGCGCACAGACAGCAGCTCGCGGGAGATGAGCATCATCCACTACCAAGACCTGACGCTCAATTTGGACGCGTATACCGCCACGCGCGGGGACTGCGACCTCGGGCTGACGAGCCGCGAATTCGAATGCCTTCGCGAGCTGATCCAAAACCAAGGGCGCGTGATGACCTACCAAATGCTGATCAACCGCATCTGGAATTACGACTACATAGGCGATGACCGCGTGATCTACAGCCATATCAAGAACCTGCGCCGCAAGCTGGAGGCGGACTACATCAAAACCGTCAGAGGAGTGGGTTACCGTGTGGAAAAAGTTTAAAGGCAGCCTGACGCTCCGCATCTTTTTGATCACCACGGCGTTCATGCTCGCCATCTGCCTGATCACCTACGGCGCGATTGCCTACCTCACGCCCATCTCCTACACCGCCATTTTGGAGGACGAGCTCAGGCGCGAAACCACAGCGCTGGTCAGCAAGCTCGAGGAGTCCACGTCGGGTGATTGCATCGGTATTTTGGACGATTTTGTGAGGCAATTTGGCGCGGATATGCGGCTGACGGGCGAGGATGGGACGCAGCTCTATTCGACATTCCCCCAAACGGCTGACTTAGGCTCGCTCGTGATCGGTCTGACAGGGCCAGCCACCGCGCAATATACCCAAGACGATTGGACGGACTTTGGGGAGCTGAGTCCCATGCCTACGATGCAAGGGCCATTAGCAATGGCATCCAGTGATGACGACGAGCCAAGCAATGCTGTACATGACGGCGCGAGCGCAGAAAACGATGCTGCTACTGTGGATTTGCCGCAGCCTATCCCGACCATGAACGCGGGCAGTGCCGCAGAGCCCATCACCGTGCAAAGCAGCCCGAAGGAAGCCTCCCCACAGAAGACGGACTCCCCGGGAGGAAACGCCATCGCCATGGATAGCGTTGCGCAGGAAAATACCACGGTGGAAGATGCCGTAGTGGAAACCAGCGTAGGAAAGAGCACCGAAGCAGAAAACCTCGAAGCCGAGAGTTCTACGTTAGCAGAAAACCTTGAAGCCGAGAGTTCTACGTTCAATTCACCCTACTCTGTGGAGCAGGTCACCATTGTGGAAGGACGAATCAATGACGACAATACCTACGGCTTCACTTTTTCAGACAGCGTATCTGCTGAGCTGTATGTGCAGGGTGGTCAGCGTGCGGTCAACCAAGCGTCCGAAGCGATGGAGCGGCTATTGCCCTTCTTGATTTTGGTGGTGCTCGCGATATCGCTGCTAGGCTCGTTTTTCTATGCGCGACTGATCACAAAGCCCATCGTGTCCATCAGCCATATCGCCAAGCGCATGGCTGGCTTGGATTTTGATGCGAGCTGGGACAAGACGCGCGCCGACGAAATTGGCGTACTCGGCGATAGCCTGAACCTCCTTTCGGGCAATCTATCAGGTGCGCTCACCGATCTTGAGACCGCCAACGAAGCCTTAAGGGACGATATCGAGCGCGAACGAGAGCTCGAGCACCAGCGGCTGACCTTCTTCTCCGCCGCCTCCCACGAGCTCAAAACCCCCGTCACCATCCTCAAAGGGCAGCTCAGCGGCATGCTCGCGCAGGTGGGCATTTACAAGGATCGCGAGAAATACCTCGCCAGAGCGCTTGAGGTCACATGCCAGATGGAAGGGCTGATCAAGGAAACGCTGACCATCAGCCGAATCGAATCGGGCAGCTTCGCGCTCACCTCCGACGCCATCAACCTCGGTGAATTGATGAACAGCCAGCTCCTGATGCTCGAGGATCTCATCGCCCAAAAGGAAATCACCCTCGGCACGGACATCGATCTCGATGTAATCATCCACGGCAACGAAGCCCTCATGATCAATGTGCTGGACAACCTCCTCATGAACGCGATTCTCTATTCCCCGCAGGGCGCGGCGATCGTTGTGGAGGTGCACAAAGGCATGTTCAGCGTCGAAAACAGCGGCGTGTTCATTCCCTTGGACGCATTGCCCGAGCTATTCACGCCCTTCTATCGCGTCGAGCAGTCCCGCAACCGCAAATCAGGCGGCAGCGGGCTAGGGCTCTACCTCGTGCAGAGCATATTAAAGCTCCACGGCGCAACCTGCAAAGTCATCAACACCTCCCAAGGCGTGCGCTTTTACGCGGAGTTTGCTGATGAAAACACATGAGCATAAATTCCCTCACCCCCACAATCGGACGATGACATCCATCATCGCCCGATTTTTTGCGAAATAAACCAGCATCAACACTTGGTTCATGCCGATTCCCGCCGCATTGTCCCTATGCGCCGCCCATTATTTTGGATATAATATTTTTATGAGTTTACAAAACCTTTTGTTCATGGACTCGTCTTATGAGTGAAACCCCAATGCGGGAGGCTTTGCGCAAAGCTACAGTTAGTAAGGAGGGATAGCGTGGATGCGGAGACATTCAAGGCCGAATATTTGCATCACGAGCGGTTATTTTATCGGGTGAGCTACTCGATGCTAGGCAACAACGATGATTGTGCCGATGCGATACAGGACACGCTTCTGCGTGCGTGGGAGCGTCGCTCCACATTGCGGAATATCAAGGCATTCAGACCGTGGATCATGCGAATTCTGACCAATATCTGCACCGATATCCTTCGCAAGCGTTCCAAACTGGTGCTCGTGCCCTTTGAGGAAAGTGAGCAGCAGGCAGTCATGCCTGCGCCATCAAGCCCCCTGCCCCTCAAAGAAGCGATGGATCAGCTCTCGCCCCAGCTGCGCGTTGCGACGCTGCTGTACTATATAGAGGGATATTCCGTCAAGGAAATCGCTCAAATGCTGGACGTTCCACAGGGCACAGTCAAATCCCGTCTGCTTTATGCCAGACAGAATTTGCAGAAGTTGCTCCATGAAGAAATGGAGGATATGCAATGAATACCCAAAACAAGAAATTCGGCGACCGCCTCACAGATACAATCCCCGATGTCCCCGAGCAAATCCACGATACAACCGTGCAAATGCTCGATGATTTTATCCTGCGCGAGAAAATCCAAGCCGCCCAGAATACGAAAACAGCAAGGCGCGGCTTCAAGCGCCCAACCCTCGCCTTTGTTTTGATTGCGATGCTATTGCTCGGTTCCGTGGCATTCGCAGCCATTCACTTCAATATATTTGACACGATGATCGGCACGACCCCAAAAAATGCAGCCCAGATCATGAAGGCCAATCTACACCAAGAAACCGTCAACAATGTGGAAATCACCATCAAAGAAGCTGGCTATGACGGCAGAACCATGTACCTCCTCTACAGCTACCGCATGCTGGATGTGGACACCGTCTTTGGCATCGATGAAAACGGCAACGCGGTAGCAGGCATATCGGAGGAGCCCATGCGGCTGCTCAGTGAGCACCATGTCGGCTGGTGGGTGGATCATATTTGGTTTGACGGCAAATGCATGGATGCCCCCAACAACTCAAGCATCTACACCACGGGCAGCGATGTTCCTGGCGAGATCGTGCAATACGAGTCTTGGCGCTTGGACAACGAGGAGACCTTCCTTTCGGGCAACGTGGAAATCTCCCTACCCATCGGCGAAAAACAGCCCCTAGAGAACTACCAGAAGCAATTACATCCCGAAATGTACGGCGACGACGGCAGAGTGCTCTTGCCAACCGACGGCATGGTCACCTTCACCCTAGATGTCGCTGATGTCCTCGGCAAGGTCGTTGAGACCACCCCCAACATCACCGCCGACCTCCCCGATCTCACCGCCAAAGTGAGCAACGTAGCCTACACCCCCGTCATGATGTACGTCACCCTCGAAGCTGCCGTAAAGCAGGAAAAGCTAGATGCATTTATCGCTCAAAACGGCGAAGGGCATTACCTTGACGGCAAGCTACTCTGGCCATACAGCGGCGCAGATGTCTTCGCTAATTGGATCACCCAGCTCTATCTCGTTGACGGCGACGGCAACGAAGTATTCCCCAACATGGCAGAGAACAACGGCTACATCTACGGCAACAACGGCTACAGCGACAGCTGGGCTGAGTACCTATTCCCATACGCTGACACCTACCCCTCAGAAATGTGGCTCGCACCCAAAACCGCCGCAAACACCTTCGACCTAGCCCAAGCCGTCCAGGTACGGTAGGGGGCTCTGCCCCCTACACCCCCGCAAGGGTCTGGACCCTTGACCCGTTTTGCACGCTTCGCGTGCAGAAGGTGGGTGGGGGCGGGACGGGCTGGGTAGTAAGCATGGTGTGGGGATGGTGTGGGGATGAGAGGGCGACAGCCTGCGAAAAAAGATTGCATGAATGGGGTGACTGCCTGCGAAAAAAGAGTACATAATGGGGCGACAGCCTGCGAAAAAAGATTGCATGAATGGGGCGACAGCCCACGCGAAAAAAGATTGCATGAATGGGGTGACTGCCTGCGAAAAAAGAGTACATAATGGGGTGACAGCCCCGCGAAAAAAGATTGCATGAATGGGGCGACAGCCCCGCGAAAAAAGAGTACATAATGGGGCGACAGCCTGCGAAAAAAGATTGCATGAATGGGGCGACAGCCCGCGAAAAAAGATTGCATAATGGGGCGACAGCCCACGAAAAAAGATTGCATGAATGGGGCGACAGCCCCTCCTGCTTTTTTGACACGCTAAAGGGAGGTAAGTTGATGAAATGGATGCGCTTAAACCGTATCAACAGATGCATCTTGACCTTTGCGGCACTGATAGCGATCATCAGCGCTCCTGCATTGGCGGAGGGGAGCATCAGCGCAGGGGATTTGTACGCCCAGCCCCCTGCGCGTTGGCAGCAAACCTACGAAACCAAATGGCGCGTCATTGACATTGACACGCCTGTCACCGTTCCTGATGTAACTGCTGCGCCTGTGGTCAAAATCAAGCGCCGACCTACGTCTGCATTTGATCTATCCAATTACGAGGGCGAGTGGAATGATGACTACCTGCTTTCTTTGATGCTCAACAACCCCTACGACCAGCTAATGGCTGCTTCCTCTGATGCGGCGCGTCTTTTCGTCAATGATGATCGGGCGAATTTCTCCGCCATCTACGCCGAGGACAACCCCGAGCCGCTGGAAGACGCAGCCGCTTTATACCAAGCGTTAGCGCTATCCATCGGCGTTG
Organism: Clostridiales bacterium; assembly: GCA_012523405.1. Classification (GTDB taxonomy): domain Bacteria; phylum Bacillota; class Clostridia; order Christensenellales; family Aristaeellaceae; genus Limiplasma. The sequence goes on along the minus strand of JAAYIN010000024.1, from coordinate 14,402 downwards.
CGCCCGACGACGTGGATTTCGCGCACCCAATCGAAGCCACCGTCTATTCCAGAGAAAAATTGTTTGACCCGGCAACAGGGCAATATGACGGAGATGCCGCGTCTGACATGGGCATGTACCAGATCAGCTTTGCGCAGCAAATCTGCGGCATGTGGCTGCATAAGCATATCAACGAGTGCTTTGCGGTGCACAGCAGCGGCGCGGGCGGCGTAACGCCTCCCCATAACAGCATCGCCTTTTCGTCATCCCAAAGCTACTACGCGCTTTTTACACTCTACGATGTTTCGGAAATAATCTATCCTGATATCCCGCTGTGCAGCTTTGATACGGTCAAGCAAACCTATGAGCAGCTGATTGATCAAGGGCAGATTCGCAGCATTCTCGATTTGCGGCTAGCCTACGTATTCTACCCTATTGCGGGGGACTTGGAGAGCTTCCTTGCGATCCCCACTTGGGTGATGGGATGCGAGTTCTATCAAAATGGGAAGAAGGAGCGTCCAAGTCATTACAATAAAGTCCATATCACAGAAACGGATGCTTATGGCGAGCTGCTCGTCAATGTACAAACAGGCGAGCTGGTAGACCCCTATAATTCCTCCAAAACGCGCATCAATCCTCCCGAAATCATGCTCTGGGAGTAACAAAGGGCTAACCTCACCACAAAAAGAATCGGACAGTGACGCAGGTCACCATCCGATTCTTCTTTTTAAGCAAATAGAAAATATGCCGCCATTCCTGCGTTGTAGCGACTCATATCTCCTAGCCCTCCACAGCCCCGCGGTTCATCCTGTGATCCAGCAGATAAAACACGCCGCAGACCACCAGCAAGAGCAAGGAGCTGCCCAGCATGAGATGGCGCGGATTGAAGTTGCTGCCCCATAGGGTGATGAATAGCACGGCAAGAACCATGGTGAAATTGCTCAGCGCCATATCAAGGCTGAACACCCTGCCGATGTATTCTTTCTCGATTTCCTTTTGCAGGAAAATGCCGTAGACGACATTGATTAGCGACACGGAGATGCCGATGCATAGGGTCAGGATGGGGAGCATTGCGGGCACGTTGGTAAAGGAGAAAAGCACATACATCAGCGCATAGACCGCGGTTCCGAGGATCATGACGGAGGTGTGCCGCGCCTTTTTGAGGATGGAAGGGATGAGCATCGCGCCAAGGAGCGACCCAAGCCCCATGACGGTGGAGAGGATTCCGTAGAACGGATCGGATAGCTTGAGCTCACCGATGAGGATGTTTGAATAGAGGATGGGGATGCCGCCAAACCACATGGAAGCCGCGGCGAAGAAAAGGATGATGAAAAGGAAGTTCTTGTGGTCTTTGATATAGGCGATGCCCTCCATGAGGTCGCGCTTGGTGGACTTGGTTTTAGGCGCGTCATCCTTGGGGGCAGCCACGCCTGTTATGGAGATGAACATTTCGGAGATGCCCGAGATGATGAACGCGATGCCGTTGATGATGAACACAACGGAAACGCCCGTCCAAGCGATGAGAAAGCCGCCTATCGCGGGGCCTGTGAGCGATGCGAGCTTACCCGAGCTGGCGTACATGGCGTTGGCTTTGTCCAGATCATCTTTTTTGACGATGAAGGGAAGATATCCGCCAATGGCGGGCGCAAAGAGAATATCCAGCAGCGTTTGCAGTAAAACAACGAAGTAGAACGCCCAGATATTGGAGATGAAGAATAAGCCGATGCTCAGAAAACCCCTCAAAATATCGCAGATGATGATGATTGTCTTTTTGGGGTATCGATCCGCTAGAATTCCTGCATACGGGCCGAGAATCGTCCATGGAACCAGAAGCAATAGAGACAGCAGGCCTAAACTCATGATGGGGTTGTCGAATTTCAGGACGTAGAGCGTCAAGCCGATGGTGTTGATGGATGAACCGAGCTTGGATACCAATTGCCCCAAAAGCAGGAGCATGTAATCGCTGTTTTTCAGTAGATGGCTATATTTTGATGTCATAATATCCTCCATAAAACCCTTATAAAGGGGGACGAAATGGACTTGCTTCCTTGTGTGGCAAGAGTTCGCGCGACTATATTTTGCCCAGACGTGTTTTTCATATGCAGTAAAGCCAGACATAGGAAAAGCGGGGGCTGATAGAAGCCGCAGAGATCGTGCGCCGTATTTTGTTTTCAAACCATGAAGACTCTATTTCGCTAGGCAAAAAGAAGCAAAGAAACAACCCGTGGTTTTTGCCACGGATAAAAATCGTATGATCGTGTGGTGCGCAATTGCGCCTATTACCGATTGATCATCGTTCTTCGCCTTTCTGCGCGTGCATCCCTATCAAAGAACAGAGGCATGAAGCATCTAGCTCTTTTTGTAATGCATCTCTTGCCTGTATTATATCAAGCATAAGGCGGCAAGTCAATGGGGTCAGGCGTTGGCTGGTTGTCCAGCAATATGAAGAAAACCCATAGCCACAATGAAAAACCCCAAACGATATCCTACACATATCCACACCACACCATACCATCCCCGCGCAGCATTTGTTCAACCACCCGCCAGTGCAAACAACCACCTGCCCACTTACCATCTGTCCACGCAAAGCACAGATAATAAAGGGTCAAGGGGGAATAAGTGGGCGAAGCCCCCCTTGTGGGGATGCAAGGGGCAAAGCCTTGCCCTTTGGGGGAAGGCGTGTTATACTTAATGTAATTGTTGAAAATAAGGGAGGGAAAGCAAGTGGACGGTTGCGAGCGAAGTAGAGCAACGGATTTAGATAAACCGCGAGGTACTGCGTGCTTTCCCGCATATAGATAAAAGCGGGCGAGCCTAGAAGGCAGCGTCTGCATGCGAAAAAATACCCCAAAAAGCAAAGGGTTTGTTTTTGTTGGTCTAAATCTGAATGTACTTCCTCGTTGTTACAAACGCTAAGCGAGAGCGAAGCGGGAAAACAGGAGGAGCAACAAAATGAAAATCATCATAGAAAAATTCCAAAAATTAATTGCGAACCAGGAGATGACGAAGCTGCGCGAGGAGCTGCTTCGCATGAACGAGGTGGATGCAGCGGATCTGATCGAGCAGCTTGACACGGAGCAGACGATTCTTGTGTTCCGTCTGCTGCCCAAAGGACTGGCGGCGGAGGTCTTTTCCAACCTCGAGTCAGAGGCGCAGCAGCTGATCATCAGCGCGATCACGGACACAGAGCTGTCGCGGATCATGGATGGACTGTTCATGGACGACGCGGTTGACATGCTGGAGGAAATGCCCGCAAACGTAGTCAAGCGCGTGCTTGCAAACACCAGCCCCGAGTCCCGAAACATGATGAACCAGCTGCTTAAGTACCCCGAAAATTCCGTTGGCAGCATCATGACGGTCGAACTTTTTGATCTCAAGGGCGACTTGACAGTCGGTCAGGCGATTCAGCGAATCCGCACAAAAGGCGACGGCAGCGAACTGATTTACAACTGCTATGTCACCGACAAGCAGCGCAAGCTAGAGGGCGTTATCACCCTGCGCGAGCTGCTCACCGCCAATGACGACCAAATCGTCAGCGAAATCATGACACCAGACGTGATCACCGCGCACACCACCGAGGATCAGGAGGAAGCCGCGCGCCGCATCATGCGCTATGACTTTTTGGCACTGCCCGTCGTTGACGGCGAAGGCCGCCTCGTGGGTATCGTCACGGTTGATGACGTGATGGACGTAATGGAAGCCGAGGCAACGGAGGACTTTGAGCGCATGGCCGCTATGACTCCCTCCGAAAAGCCCTACCTCAAAACATCGCCCCTAAGCCTTGCCAACAAGCGCATTGGCTGGCTGCTTTTTCTCATGGTCTCGGGCATGATCACAGGCGGCATTCTCGGCAAGTACGAAGCCGCATTCGCCGCCATGCCCCTGCTCGTGACCTTCATCCCCATGCTCACCGACACCGGCGGCAACGCGGGTAGCCAGAGCAGCACCCTGATCATCCGTGGTATGGTCGTTGGCGAAATCACCATGGGCGACTGGTTCAAGGTTTTCTGGAAAGAGTTGCGCGTTAGTCTGCTGGTTGGCTCTGTTCTGAGCGCAGCGAATTTCATTCGCCTTATCATCACCTATCCCGGGCAGTACATGATGGCGCTCACCGTTGCCCTCGCCATGTACGCCACCGTTATTTTGGCGAAAACCGTCGGTGGAATTCTACCCATGGTCGCCAAACTCTTCAAGGCGGATCCGGCCATCATGGCGTCACCCTTGATCACCACCATTGTAGATGCCATTTCCCTCATCATCTACTTCACCCTAGCCGAGCTTCTCCTCGGCCTGTAGGCAAGGGAGGCTTTGCCCCCTTGACCCCCACAAGGGGGGGCTTCGCCCGCTTATTCGCCCGCTTATTCGCCCCTTGACCCGTTATGGGACTTCGCCCCTCTTGTTTTGTGGGGGGCTTGTCAGCTAAATTTTTTGATCCATATCAGCCCCACATAAAAAAATGACCTGTGTGCCATACTAATCTCAACATATATTAGTAGGAGGCACATATGCAGGATTTAATGTTTTGCTACCAATGCGAACAGACAGCAGGTGGAAAAGGCTGCACGAAGCGAGGGGTATGCGGCAAGTCCCCTGAGATTGCGGCTATGCAGGATTTGCTGGTTTATCAGCTCAAGGGCATTGCCATCTATGCGAAGGGCTTTCTGGATAAGGGCGAGAACGTGCCCAAGGAATACGTTGACTTTACGGAGGATGCGCTGTTTCAGACGCTCACCAATGTGAACTTTGACGAGACCTCGCATATGGACATGCTCAAGCGCTCCCAGCAGCTCAAGGAGAAAATCAAAGCAGCTCAGCCCCAGATCAAGACTCAGCGGGACGAGGCGTTGTTTACCCTGCGCCCTGAGCGTTCGCAGGTGCTGGAGGATGCAAAGCGTGCGGGTATCATGGCGGATCAGACGCTGGACGCGGATATTCGCTCCCTTCGCGAAACCGTCAAGTATGGGCTCAAGGGCATTGCTGCCTATGGCCATCAGGCGCGCTTCATTGGCTATCAGGACGATGGTGTGGATAACTTCTACTGCGCGTCATTAGCCGCGATGACGGACGATTCCCTTACCGTTGAGGATCTGGTCGCGCTCGTGCTGGAATGCGGCGAGAAGGCAGTGGCGGTCATGGCGGTGCTCGATCAAGGCAATAACGAGCATTTCGGTGCGCCGTCGCCCCAGCAGGTCAATCGCAAGCTGAAAAAAGGCCCCTTCATCGTGGTGTCGGGTCATGACCTGTACGACTTGGAAATGCTGCTGGAGCAGACCAAGGACAAGGGGATCAATATCTACACGCATGGCGAGATGCTCCCCTCCCATGGCTATGAGAAACTCAAAGCCCACAAGCATTTGGCGGGTAATTTTGGCGGCGCATGGCAGGAGCAGCAGAAGGAATTCGATAATCTCCCCGGAGCGATTTTGATGACCACCAACTGCCTCATGACACCCCAGCCCTCCTATCAGGATCGCCTGTTCACCACCAGCGTGGTGGGCTACGAGGGAATCGTTCACATTCTCAAGGATGGAAAGGGCAGGAAGAATTTCGACCCTGTGATCGCCAAAGCGCTCGAGCTGGGCGGCTATGCCAAGGACGAGCTTCCAAAGAAAATCACCGTAGGCTTTGGGCACAAGGCAGTGCTGTCGCATGCGGATAAGATTGTGACTGCCGTGAAAAACGGAGACATCAGGCGCTTTTTCCTCATTGGCGGCTGCGATGGCGCTCGCCCAGGCAGAAGCTACTACACCGAGTTTGCGCAAGCTCTGCCCAAAGACTGCATGATCCTGACGCTCGCCTGCGGCAAGTACAGGCTCAACCATTTGGAATTTGGGGAGATTGACGGCATTCCAAGGCTGCTGGATGTGGGGCAGTGCAACGACGCGTATTCCGCCGTGGTCATCGCTCAGGCACTCGCCAAAGCATTCGAGTGCGACATCAATCAGCTGCCCCTATCCTTCATCCTGTCGTGGTATGAGCAAAAGGCGGTTGCCGTTTTGCTCGCGCTGCTCTATCTGAATGTGCAAGGCATGTATCTGGGGCCTGTCCTCCCCGCGTTCCTGACGCCAAACGTGCTGCAGGTACTGGTGGATAACTTCGGGCTCAAGCATATTTCCACGCCTGAGGAAGACCTCAAGGCGATTTTTGGGGCGCAGACAACGCTAAGCGGCACATACCCCGATATGGCGAAAACCGCCGCGCCAAGCGCGCATCAATACCGCCCTTCTTAAATCAGGAGGCATAAAAGAGCTGTTACAGATAAACAGCTCTTTTTATATGTAAATCTTTTTCATCACTTCCCCCTCGAATTCGCTCGTATCATCCCATCTTTTGCCATATACAATCGAAATGATGCATGCAGTCATGCGCCAAACCCCTCCCACCTTCCGTAAAACTTTTGTCACATACTTGTAAAATTCAAGACATTCCGTTATAATAGATCATGTATGATTGCGCGAATTCTTGCGCAGTTACTATACTATTGCAAATGTAAGGGGCGTTACCATGCTCAATCCCAGACAGGTGATTTCGGCACTGAAACAGAATATCGGTAAGGTCATAGTCGGCAAGGACGAGGTCATCGAGCTGTTGCTGATCGCGATGCTGTGCAAAGGCCATGTATTGATCGAGGACGTCCCCGGAACGGGTAAGACAACGCTGGCGAGCGCGCTCGCAAAGTCGCTGGACTGCACCTTTAGCCGCATCCAGTTCACCCCTGACGTAGTGCCCTCCGACGTGACGGGCTTTACCATGGTGAATTTCAAGAGCGGCGAGATGGAGTTCCATCCTGGCGCGATCATGTGCCAGATAGCGCTTGCGGACGAAATCAACCGTACCTCCCCAAAAACCCAGAGCGCATTGCTTGAGGTAATGGAGGAGTTTCAGGTGACGGTTGACGGCGTAACCCACCAGCTGCCCAAGCCCTTTATGGTTTTGGCAACGCAAAACCCGAGCGAGTTTGTCGGTACATATCCGCTGCCAGAGGCGCAGATGGACCGTTTCTTCATCCGTATTTCGATGGGTTATCCCACGCTGGACGAGGAAATGGCGGTACTGGAGCGCTTCAGCGGCACAACCAAGCCGCAGGCATCGCTTGGTCCCGTGTGCGCAGCGAAGGACGTTGTCGCGCTGCAAGACCTCATCGGCACGATTTATTGCTCCAAGGAAGTGCGCCACTATATCGCCAATATCGCTGCGATGACGCGCACCCACCCAAGCCTCCAGCTGGGCGTATCCACGCGCGGCTCCATTGCGCTGATCCGCGGCGCGCAGGCGTGTGCATTGCTCAACGAGCGTGACTACATCCTTCCCGAAGACGTGCAGCGCATGGTGCTGCCCGTGCTCGCCCACCGTATCACCCCCAGCCCCGAAGCGAAGATGAAGGGGATTTCAGCCGAGCGCATTTTGATCGCCGTGGTTGAAAACGTCCCCGTTCCGCTGAGGCTGAGCTAAGCGATTCCAAGTAGTTAGCGTCATATTTGACGGGGAAAGGAGGGCGACCGCCGGTGAGGAAAGCAACGGCAATCCTGAGCATTTGCTTTGCATTTTTTCTTCTGTGCGCGCTCTCGATGGGCAACCGAGTATACTTGCTCCTATCGATTGTGATTGCGCTGGCATGGGCGTTTGCGTATGCGAGTGTCCGCATGGCGGAGAAAAGCGTGAAGGTGGAAAATGCGCTGAGCGGCGGCAAGGTCAACCGCGGCGACGTGGTCAGCATGGACATTGCGGTGAGCCATAAAAGCGTGCTCCCCATTGCGCCTGTCGCCCTGAATATGCGCGCCACCAGCAACACCCCCGCAGGAACGATTCATTTAACGCAGCTGGGCAAACGCCGTCAGCGCGTCGTACATAAGTTTGCAGCAGATCACGTCGGCGCGATGTTTCCGGGTGTGGAAAGCTACATTGTTGCTGATGTGTTCGGCTTTTTTAAGCGCGAAAAAACCCCAGACCTTGATGGACAGGAATTGCTTGTGCTGCCTGTCCCATTTGACGTGGAACCCCTTACGTTCGCAGCGGGCGATATGGGCGTTGAAACCATGAAACGCGCGATGGAAGACCCCTCCAGCCCCAGCGACTTTAGAACCTACCAGCAGGGTGACCCGCTCAAGCGGATTCACTGGAAGATGAGCGCGAGAAAGCGCGAGATATTCGTTCGTCAGTTCGAAGAGCCCGCGCTCCCCGATGCGCTCGTCATCCTTGACACCTCCCCGCCGCATCTTAACGAGGGCGCTGATCCAAATAGCGCATCTTTTTTGAAGGATGCCCTCCTTGAAACCGCCGCCTCCGTCGTTGCATGCCAAATCAGGCAGGACAACCCCGTGCGCATGCCGCTGATCGGCGACCGCCCGATGGAGTATTCCAGCCGCATGGGTCTGCCGCTGCTGCTGGACGAGCTGGCGAGATGTACCTTTAATGAAACAGAACGCTTCGAGCGGGTGCTGATGATGCAGATGGCTGAGCTTCGCAAGACAGGCGCAGTGGTCATCATCACCACAAGGCTCACCTCGGCGCTGGTGGAGCTCATCGTGCGGATGAAGCGCATGGGCCCCAACGTCCGCTTATACCTCGTCACCTTCCTAGCGGAAGACCCGCAAGTGATGCCCCAAGTCGGGCGGCTACAGCAAAGCGGGATAGAAGTCAACTACGTCACGCCACAGGCGTAGCGCCTGCGGCTACAGCGGAAAAGCTCACCAAAGGTGATCTTTTCCGCTGGCTTTGCACCAACGCCTTGTTCGCGACGCTACGCGTCACTCACGGTCAGGCGTTGGCGTAAAGAACCTTTGCTACGCAAAGTCTTGAAACCACCGGAGCTTCGCCCTTCTATTGTCGCTGGTTTCGGAGTGAAATCGGAGGGGCTGTGACCCCTCCGATGCCTCCCCTAGGATTGCTGGGGGTCGTACTTAGCGGGACGATATTTGGTTTTAGTAGATAGTGAGGATGAGTGTGCTTGCGCATACTATTGTGACCGTTGGAACGAAGCTTGGTTTGCACGAGTTGCATGGATCGCAGGGGCGAAGCCTCCTGCCGCGAGCAGCCAATGACAACATAACAAAAGCGACTACCTGCAAAACCAAACGAAGAACCTAAACCAATGGTAACAAGACATTTCCGCAATGATTTATCTCCGCTTACCAACATTGTCCGAGCAAAGCGAGGACAACAATGGGTCAAGGGTGAATGAAGCGGGCGAAGCCCCCCCTGCCCGTAACTCTACCGAAAGGAGGCACCGCCATGCGTAAGCCAGCGTTTTTAAGTAACCAGAGACTGTCGCGTTTTTTGGTGAGCCTCTTGATGTGTTTGGGGCTGTCGCTGCCGCTGCTGATGACGTTTGGGTTGTCGCAGTCTGTTGTATTGTCGATTGCGGTGAGCGTGGGCGTGATTGGGCTGCTGACGGTTATCGGGTCAGCGAAAAAGGGACGGCTGTTTGAGATTGGGCTGCTGATCGTAATTGGGATTGTGCAGTTCTTCCTGCCTAACATGGGTTTGTTTGGCGCAGCTATGGACGCGTTCAAGGCAGTGGAGCTGTATTTCAAGGGAATCACGCCAGCGGTGATACTGTTTTCGGGATCAATCACAATCGTAATCTCGATTGGTGTGGCGCTGGTCAGCTATGTATTCACGCGTAAGGAAGTCGGGTTTGTACCGGCGGCGATCGTGGTGGTGCTGGTGCTGTTTGGGATATGGACGCTGGGCGAAACGGTGCATCTATGGTACGCACTGCCTGCGATATTGGCGCTGCTGCTGCTGGTGGCGCAGTCGACGCATGAGAAAATCAACCTGTTTGAAGTGCTGCCGATGGCGGTGATTGTGGTGGTGCTGGCGATGCTGATATTGCCGTCGGGCAACACGACGTTTCAGCCGCTGTATCAATCGGCGATGCGCCTGAAGCAGACGATTACGGACTACTTGTTCTTCACGGAGCAGCGAAATGTCTTTACGCTTGGCTCGTATGGGTATTACCCGATGAGCAGCGGAAAGCTGGGCGGTGAGGCAAATCCGAATGAAAACCCTGTGATGATGGTCAAAACGGATAAGCGCACGCTGCTTCGCGCGGTGGTGAAGGACGAGTACACGGGTCGTAGCTGGCGCGATACGTCAGGCGGCAAACGCTATTTGTATATCGACCCGAGGTGGTCGCAGGTGAGGACCCGCGCGTTTTTGATGGACATGCCGTCCAAGGCGGTGCTGTCTGCGAGCAAGATTTTAGACCAGCACGCGGTGAATGTGCAGATGCAAAACACGGCGACAAGCACGATTTTCACGCCTGTGTTCTTGCGTAAGTTCACGGCGCAAAGCGATATGGTGGGCTACTTTAATGACGCGAGCGAGATGTTCATCACGCGGGATTTGGCGCGGGATGACGCGTATGCGGTGTTCGCGCCGATCTTTGAAGGCGGGGATAACGGCCTTGGTGCGCTGGTGGCTGCTGCGCCAAAGGGCAGTGACGCCTATTACCAGACGATGATTTCAAAATACACGGCACTTCCCGACCATATCGAGGATAAGGTCTATTCGGATGTGAAAAATATCGCTGCGGCTGCAACGACGCCGTATGAACAGGCGACGGCGATCATGCGCCATTTGCAGCGCTACTATCGGTATACGCTCAGCCCCAAAACGCCGCCTGAGAATCAGGATTTTGTGACGTACTTCCTGTATGTTGAAAAGGAAGGGTATTGCACGTATTTCGCCTCTGCGATGACGGTGATGTGCAGGATGATCGGTCTGCCCACGCGCTATGTGGAGGGCTTTTTGGCCGAGCCTGCGGGTGACGGGATTGCGTATGTCACGGGGATGGACGCGCACGCGTGGACAGAGGTCTATTTTGAAGGCTTTGGTTGGATTCCGTTTGACGCGACCCCGAGCCAAGAAAATCTAAATAACGAAAACCAAGACGAGCCAGAACCTTCGCCGTCTCCATCGCCCTCCCCGTCGCCCCAGCCCGATGAGCCTAATGCGGACCCGACCCCGTCACCAGAGCCTGAAACGCCTGATGAGGAGCCGTCGCCCCAGCCTGATGAGGACATGGATAACCCGCCTGAACCCCCCGATGAAAAACCGCCAAGCAATTGGTGGCTGTGGCTGCTGGCTGTGGCTGCGATTGGCGGGATCGTGTATAGAATCCATTCTCGCATGCCTAAGCAAATGGCAAAGCGCCAGACGGATGAGCAGGATGCGATCTTCATCTATGGTAACGCGACGTTCCTGGTGATGAGATTGCTTGGGCGTAACCCGCGTAAGGGCGAAACGCCGCTGTTGTTTGCGCGTCGGATGGATAAGCAAAAGGCGTTCCCTGTGCCGATTCTGCCGCTGTGGCGGATGATGGCGCTGAGCAATTATAGTAAGGCTCAGCCCGCTGCGGAGCAAACGGCACGCGCGAAGGATACGTTTGAGCGCATGTATAAGCCCCAAAATCCGCTGCTCAAGCTGCGGTTCATGTTCAAGGTCGCGTTTGGCAAAAATAGCTACCACGGACTAGATACTAAGCAGGAATATACCAAGCCTGAGACGCAGTATAATTACTTCGCGCAGCAGGCGAGTAAGAAGAATAAAAAAAGCAAGATAGGCAAAGCCCAAAAACCAAGCAAGAATGCCGCGGAAAAAACAGGCAAACAGGCAAAGAAGGGCAAGGCTAAACCCGAGATAAGACCCGAGCAAACGCAGGCAAGGCAGCAGAGACCGACAAGCAAACCAATGCCTACGGAGCCTGAGGAGCAATCCCCTAACCCGCCCGATAAAAATCCCCCAAGTACAAACCAAAGACGCAGCAGATCGCAGCGGAATCGGAAGTAGGGGTAGGGTGTGAAGCGGGCGAAGGTGAAGAGGAAATATCTTCGTACCGTTCCTTGACCACCACCATGGGTCACCCCCCATAAATTGAAAAGCCAATCAACATAACCCTCCCCTTGCCCATGCAAAGCATGAACATAAAGGGTTAAGGGTATGAAGTGGGCGAAGCCCCCCTTGTGGGGTGCAGGGGCAAAGCCCCTGCTTCGTCCTCCCGTTCCCATCTCCAAACGATCAATAATCATGGGTTAAAACCCCTCGTGCATGCTAATCCGAAACCAGCGACAATAGAAGAGCGAAGCTCCGGTGGTTTCGGAACTTTGCGTAAGCAAAGGTTCTTTATACGTAGTCCTGACTGTGAGCGCAAGCGAGCAAGGACAAAGTGCAAGCTCGATGGAAAAGATCTCTTTAGAGAGCTTTTCCATCGCTGACAAAAGGGGGTACCGCCATGGCAACAACCCCAAAGAAAAGCGCGGCGATCCGTTACTGCTCCCGCGAGGTGCAGCGGCTTTTTACGCCTGCCGAGCAACCGCAGGTAATGGAGTTTCTAACGGACGTGAGAGCGCGGCTTTCGCTGAGCCCCAAGCACACGAACTGGATGCTGGAGGATCATTTGCGCGCGCTGCTCTGCTACCGCCAGATGGGTTATTCAATGAAGGAATCGATACAGAAATTGAGCCCGTCGCAGCTTTCGGACTTTTACCTGACGGAGCGCAAGGACTGGTACCCGCTGGATCACGCGGCAAAAATCTACCCGATGAGCATGAGCCTCAAGCGCATGATGGTGTTTCGGCTGTCGGGCTACCTCAAGCGCCCCGTTGTGCCGGAGCTGCTGCAAATGGCGATGACCTACACAATTCGGAGGTTCCCGTATTTCGCAACGACAATCAAATGCGGTTTTTTCTGGCATTATTTAGACGGTGCAAAGCGCCGTTATTCGGTGCGTCCCGAGACCCAAGCGCCGTGCGCGGTGATGAAGGTGGGGAATGTGACGTCGCCGTCGCTGCGCGTGGTGTACTACCAAAATCGGGTCAGCGTTGAGTTTTTCCACATACTGACGGACGGCACGGGCGCGAGCATTTTCCTGCGCACGCTGCTCAAGACCTATTTGCGGCTGATGGGCGCGGACATTCCGGACACGACGGACGCGTTTTCAATTGAGGAAATGCCAGAGCCTGCGGAGTGGGCGGACGACTTCATCATCGGCGATAAATCGGGCAAATCAAGCGGCTTTGCGGATAAGCCCGCGGTGCAAATGCGCGGCATGATCCCCTACGAGCAGCCCAATCGCGTGCTGCATTTCAACCTCAGCACGGAAAAGGTGCTCGCGCTCGCACGCAGCAAAGGCGTGACGATGACGGCGCTGCTGCTGGGGTATATGATGCTCGCATGCCGCGACGCCAGCCCCGCAAAGCGCACCAAAAAGAAGATACAAATCCAGCTGCCTGTGAACATGCGCAAGTTTTACCCGAGCACATCCCTGCGCAATTTCTCCATGTATTGCGGGATTCGCCTGCATCCCACCGAGATTACGACGCTTGACGACATCCTCCCCATCATCAGCGAGCAGATGAAAATCGGCACGGCCAAAGAGCCGCTGGATCAGACCATGCAGCTCTCCCGCCAGCTCGTCAAATACCTCAAGTTCGTCCCGCTGATCGTCAAGCGCCCCATTGCGTACTTCATTTACGGCGCACTAAGCGATGCGGTTTTCACCAGCACTTTTAGCAACCTCGGGCAGGTCAAAACCACACCTGAGATGGCAGAGCATGTCGAGAAATTTGATTTCGTGCTCGGCCCGCCTATCCAAAACAAGGCGTGCTGCTCCCTTTGCAGCTACGGCGATCACCTCGTATTCACCGTCACCAAAAACACGCAGCTCACCCTTTTTGAGGATGCGCTCTATCACTACATGCGCGCAGACGGCCTCGAGCCTTACATGGAAGGGAGCAAATAGCATGCAGCCAAACGACAAAATGATCGTGCATTTGACCTACCCGCCCTCTACCGGCCTCTCTTTTTGGAAGCGGAATCGCCGCTCCATCATGCGCAGCGTATTCATCATGATCGGCTACATCTGCCTCCTGATCAACCTACTCACAGGCGGCATGCAGTGGAGCTTAATCGTTATCGGCGGACTCACCGTGCTATGGATCATCGCCCTCTACCGCCCGCAAGTCGAAAACACCGTGATCAAAAAGCTCTGCGATTCGCTCATCGCAGTCTGTTTATACCTCTTCTTGCTTGACAGCATCCTCGGCGGCGGCTGGGGCGGCTTCGTCGTTCCCATCGTTTTCTTCGGTGATCTGATTTTGATCGGCGCGTACTTCCTATTGTTTTTTCAGAACCGGAAGCGTGATTTTCTACCGCTATTCGAGCTCATCCTCGGCGGCATGATCATCACCCTTATCACCCTCGCGGGCTTCCGCACCCTCAACTGGCCCATGATCGTCGTTGGCAGCGTGAGCCTTGGCATGCTCATCCTCAGCCTAGCCCTTTTCTGGAAGCCCCTAACCATCGAATTTAAGAAAAAATTCCATAGGTAGGGGCTCTGCCCCTACACCCCGCAAGGGGACAGAGCCCCCTTGACCCCATTTTGTCCGAGCTTTGCTCGGACATTGTTGTCTCTTGTTGGG
>JAAYIN010000006.1 GCA_012523405.1 Clostridiales bacterium | reverse complement strand
TGTGTTATGCTGTTCATGAAGGATAAGGCTCCTCTCTGTTATGTTGGCTGCAATTCAACTATAACCGATTTTGTCTTATCCTTCATCTTTTTTCTTCTTTGTCCAATATGTATTGTAGCTCTACAATACGACCATCAGGAAGCAGCAAATCATCTTGCTATCCAACCATTCCTGTGGTATTCTTAGTATATCTGTACACATACAAATGAGGTGCGAATCGTGAAGCGAATGGTGAGAAAATGGAAACGAGCGCTGCCATGGATGTTGATTGTAAGCATACTATTCGGATGCGCTATGGCAATATATACCTACCGTTATGAGCAAGATCGATATAGCGCGGCCTATACTTTCTACGCCTTGCCAACGGATGAATCGAAAGATGATTCCTTGCAAGCGGCGCGTATGCTTGCTTTGGAGTGCGAACGGGTAAGCAAAATGGAGACATTTCGCGAGCTGGTGCTTTCGCAGGCAGACACAGATGGGAACAGCTTTATCCATGTCAAAGGCGTGGATGGAACCCATTTGATTGACGTACAAGTGACGGGCACCGACCAGACGCTGGTTGCAGGGCTTGCAAATGTCGCCGGTCAAGAGCTTATGAGGTACGCAGAAACGAGCCTTGGAAGCACGAATATAACCGAAATACAAGTGGCCTTTATGCCGGAGCAATCATCCGGACCTAATCGCCCGGCTAAGATCCTTTATACCATACTGATTGTATTTGCTATTTGCTCGCTACTCAGCGTTCTTTTTGGCGATGGTTCAGAATATATTCATGCTGGATTTGACGCTGGTCAAAACCTTGTATATACGCCATATCTAGGCGCAACGATTCGCTGCAAAAAAGACGTGAAGCGCTTTATTAAGAAATCCAAAATTTCCAAGGAACCATGCAAGCTTTTGGACAGTGTGGATCGTTTAGTACTTGAAAGCATCCGCTTGATTGCTGTAACTTTGCGTTCCAAGGAACGCGTCAAAGAAACGCACTCGATTGCGGTGACGAGCTTGCGGCCTGATGAAGGCAAGAGCGTCTTTGTGGCGCTTTTGGCAAGCGAACTGGCACAGCAGGGATTTAGAGTGCTGTTGGTGGATTTACAGGGCAAATCACTGATACTTGAAAAAATGCTCGGTGCGGATTGCAAAGCGGATTTATCAGAATATGTGCTGGGGTCAAAGAACCTTGCGGATGTCATGACCGCTACATCCTATGAAAACCTGCTGCTGATCAGCTGCAAACGCCAGGAATCAAGCGCAAGCTATATTGTTACCCAGCCCAAGTTCACTGAACTATTATCGAAATCCACCGAAATCTTTGATTTTGTGATTTTCAATATGGACCCTATTTCGTACAGCTCTGATGCTTCGATGGTGAGCGCGATGACAGGGACAACCATATTGACCGCGAAGGACGGGCTGAGTACGGTTGAGCAAATGAACGCAGCAACGCAAGGTCTTTGCGAGGTTGCGAACCACCTGATGGGTGTTGTGATCACTGAAACGGCTCATTCCAATATGCATTTGTTTGCTAACGAGTGAGCGGCATCAGAAGAATAATCACCAGATGATTGAGAGACAATGCTGCGCTTTACGCAGATGAAGGAGGAACCTGACAATGGATTTGTTACGTACTATTTTGATCTATATGTCCATGATTTTTATGACATCGGTGCAAAATGCTCCTGATCCCGCAGCATTTGTAACCGAACCCGTGGCTACGCCCACGGCAATCATTCAGGTCACGGAATCGCCTGCTCCAGCGGCAACAGCAACCCCAAAGCCAACACCTGTACCGACCATTGACATTACGTCTACCACCGCGTACAAGACGTTGAGTGTTGGGGATAAGGGCGAGAATGTGAGCAATATGCAGCAAAAGCTTGCTGAGTATGGTTACTATGAGGGTGAAATTGACGGCAGCTTCGGCAATCAAACTCGCCAAGCGGTTGAAAAGTTCCAGTACAACCATGGGCTCAGCGTCGATGGCTTTGCAGGAAAGAATACGCTTACTGTGCTATATGAGAGCGATGAAGTGCGTCCGTTAGTTGCAGAGGCTACGGAGTCTCCTGCTCCTTCCCAAACGCCTGAGGATCAATTGCAGATCGCGGCGACTGAACCTGTCATAGAGGTAACGCAAGAACCGACGATTGAGCCGAGCGCGGAGCCATCGGTTGAGCCAAGCGAAAAGCCGCAAGCAATTGAGCCTACGCAGAGCGAAGTGCAGCCTGCGAGTGATGAGACCGATGAGTCTGAAATAGCCGCAACCATTGAGCCAACCCAGACGCCCGTCCCTGAATTTTTGGAGATGGAAGGCTATGCGGTGACAATTGCGGATAGCAAAGATCCGATAATGACCCAAAAGACTGAAGAACATGAAGCAAAAGCGATACCGCCATACCTCCATGGGGAAATGGTCTATCTGCCGCTCCTTGAAATTCTAGAGCAGTCGTCCATTCCCGTGGTCGTCTCAAAAAGCATTGACATAGATCAATATGCATTTGCATTAGGCGATGATATCTATCTCATCACAGCGCTTACCAACAAAGAGGGAGAGCCCGTTAGCCCTGAGGGATATAAGAATAACGAGGCGGTTCCTCTGGCCTTTACAGACATCAAGGCTGTAGATGACATATTGTACCTGCCGCTGGAAGAAATTCAGAACTTTGCCAATATCATCTTTGAGTTGGATGATGAAAATAAAACCATTACAGCTACATATCCGGCAGCTGAAGAACTAGAATAATGAACAGACCCATGACGCTGACCGCTTGATCAGTATCATGGGTTTTTATGTTTTTGAGTAAATTCCACGAATTACTGCTCATAAAACCTTGACAGCTTTATGATTGCGATTATAATAGACTTTAGCGTTATGCGCAATATATCTTGCTTTCATGCGGATGCAGGAAGAACCGGAGGATTATGAATATGAATGTACAAATGACTTTATCCAATAGCCTCAAAGCGAAGCCCACTGATGAAAGCAAGTTGGGATTTGGCCAGATTTTTACTGACCACATGTTAATGATTAATTACACAGAAGGACAGGGATGGCATGATGCACGTGTTGTGCCTTATCAGAACCTATCCCTAGATCCGTCCTGCCAAGTGTTACATTATGGACAAGAGATCTTTGAGGGACTTAAGTGCTACCGCACTGAAAACGGTGAATTTAATCTCTTCAGGCCTACCGAGAACTTTAACCGCATGAAGCGTTCAGCTGAGCGCATCGGTATGGCACAGCTTCCTGTTGAGGAAGCAATGGAGGGACTGCTGGCACTGTTGTCCGCTGATAAAGAGTGGACACCCCATCAGGAAGGAACATCCCTGTATATCCGTCCAACGATGATTGCAACGGATGCATTTCTGGGTGTGTCAGCATCAAAGACCTATCTGTTCTATATCATTCTTTCGCCTTCTGGTGCGTATTATGCATCGGGACTGGCTCCTGTCGGCATCTATGTCGAGGATGAGCTGGTGCGTGCAGTGCGCGGCGGTGTTGGCTTTGCAAAGACTGGCGGCAACTATGCAGCAAGCATACTAGCCAGCGTTAATGCGAAGAAAAATGGTTATGCACAGGTGCTATGGCTTGATGGCGTGCAGCAACGCTATATCGAGGAAGTTGGCGCAATGAACATGATGTTTGTCTATGAAGGCAAGCGGATTGTGACCCCTGCTCTAAACGGCAGCATTTTGCCCGGCATCACTCGTGACAGCGTCCTTAAGCTTGGCGCAAAGCTCGGCTATGAGGTTGAGGAAACGCATATGGACATCAATGATGTGATTGCGGACATCAAGTCTGGCAAACTGACAGAAGCCTTCGGAACAGGCACAGCTGCCGTTGTTTCGCCCGTTGATAAGATCTGCTTTAAGGGCGAGGAAATCGCTATTGGCAAGGGTGGAATCGGCGAAGTTACACAGAAACTGTATGATACCTTAACCGGTATTCAATTTGGTACGACAGAGGATACAATGGACTGGATTGTCAAGGTAAAGTGAACGCACTTTACCTGTAAAGAAAGGAGGTCGCCGCGTGCTTAGAGAGGTGACCGTACATGCGGATTGGTGCGAAATGACCATGAGCATGATGCGTGAAAAACAATTTGAAGCGTGCGAACGACGTCTATTTTCTCATCCCGGAGTTGGTTTGTTTTCGGATGAAGCGACTCAAAAGGATGCGCAGGCATTGTTTACAAATTCGTTTGATGATGTACATGGCGCAAGTCGTTCGGTGCTTATTACGCTGGATGGATTACGCCAAACGGTGTTGGATAGATTGCCAACAGAAGCACTTTATATTAGCAATGGAGAAATTCAGCTGCTTGAAAAGCTTCTGATGAACGATGGCGAGCTCTTGCTGGGCGATTGGGATGATATTGCAGCAGCGGAAGCATTGGTCAGCCGTTTATGGTGCAGTTTCCATGCAGATGGAAACGACTGGACACTTAGGCTTCCAAAGGCGCTGCATCAGCCCTTGCTGGAAGTGATGAACACACCGGAATCATCGGCGATCAGAGACAGGCTTTTTAGATATGATGCAACGATACATGGTTTGCTTTATATAGCAGGACTATTGCATGCAGCACAACCCATGACCTTCTTTTTAAAAGAAGTGGTAATGGATTTTGATGAATATTCTATTTTGATTGCTCGCAGGTATCTGCAATCTGCATTTGATTACGTAACAGACGCAAATGGCGATTTGATTTTACTGCATCCGGGACTGGCGAATCCTTTTCGATTGATCAGTCAGCAAACATCGGATGGTATTTTCACGCTCGAGCTATCCCAGGACATGATAGCAGGTGGAATGAACGGCATATTGCCGGAGGAAACACCTATTCATAACATCATGTGCGGTGCATTGCGCGGAGCATTGCGCCCTGAATGTGATGTGGCGGAGGCTGCGGAGGATCTTCGTATGCTTGCCAAACAAGGGGTTAGCTTAAGAGAAATGCAAAATGTTATGGCTTCGATGCTAGCAGTTATGCCTACAGATATGATGAATCATGCGCTTGAGGGGCTTTATCAATGCACGCCGCATTGGATGGGGCTTAACGCAACGCTGGTACATTGATCTTTATATTAAAATAAGAATATGATTGCAGGGTGAACGTTCCTGAAGCATAACTGTCAATGGCAGTGATTACTTTTGCTATGTAATAACCCAATCATGTATGTTCATTACATTTATGGAAAAGAAAATAGAATGATTGCACTCTGGAGATTCCAGCACACTACGTGTTTGGGCAGGATTTTTTATATGTTTGCTATGACTTGATACATGGCATACATATGCAAATGATTCCAAACGAGAAAGATCATAAAGAAATGAATAATCATTGTATAGATAAGATATGACTGAACCGACCGATCTAAAATAGGAGATAAAAATGAATACGTATGATATCAGACTGATTGTGATGGACATGGATGGAACACTGCTCAGCAGCCAGCAAAGCATCAGCGCTGAAAATATGAAAGCACTCGCACTCGCGCAGCAGCAAGGCATTAAGATTGCCCTTTGCACGGGCAGGTTGCCTGGGGATGCAAGTTTGTATGCAGTGCAGGCCGGTCTACCTGAAATCGCCATTCTTTCGCTTAATGGCAGCTACTGTTTGCATAAACCGCATGGGCAGGCATATACCAATCATGTGCTGGATGATAAGGCACTTGAGACATGCGTGAAGATTCTGATTGCTGAGAAATCAGAGTTTGCTTGTTATGCACAAAACAGCTTTATTGAGTATGCGGATGAAGATGATACGGATAAGGTTAGCGTACTTGCAGGCATGAAAAAGAATTGTGAAGGTGCGCCAAAGTATTACATGGGCATGGAAGAGATCAATCGGTTTCGAAATAGCGGAATCAATAAGATTTCATGCTATGAACGCGATAGAGAGCGACTTCCGTACCTATGCCGCGCGCTTGAAGGCGTTTTAGGTATTGAGGTGACTAGTTCATGGGCAC
This sequence comes from Clostridiales bacterium, assembly GCA_012523405.1. Taxonomy (GTDB): domain Bacteria; phylum Bacillota; class Clostridia; order Christensenellales; family Aristaeellaceae; genus Limiplasma. The sequence continues at coordinate 47,122 of JAAYIN010000006.1, read as the reverse complement.
AGAGCATTGAGATTATGCCAAAAGGCATTAACAAGGGGCTAGCTGTGCGTGAACTTGCGGAGACCCTCGGACTCGCGCGTGAAAATGTGATGACATTTGGCGACTATGATAACGACGTTACCATGATTGACTATGCGGGGCTTGGTGTTGCCATGAGCAATGCAACGGACTCCGTGAAGGCAGTCGCTGATTACGTCACGCTGAGCAATGATGAGGACGGGGTTGCTGACGCAATCCGCCGCTTTGCACTCAAATAATATAACTATATTACAAAAGAACGATTTGTTTGACCATAATGGAGGAAAAAATCTTATATGAAGACGAACTTTCGAGCACTGTGGCTGCTCGCGAAAGAAAACTACAAGCTGTATTTGGCTGCGCTTTTATGCACCGTTGCTACGGTTACTATTGGCTTTATGACGCCTCTTATATTCTCGGAAACCATTGACGTGGTGCTGTCAAATGGACCCAGCTCCATGCCTGCATGGGCGAAAGCCCCTGTGCTGGCACTGGGCGGGCGTGAATTCCTGCGCCAAAACTATTGGATTATCCCGTTGGTGCTCATTGCAATCAACATTCTGAATGGTTTCCTGTCCTACTACAAGGAGATTTGTACCACGAGGGCGGGCGAAACGGTGGCAAAGACGCTGCGCGATCGTATCTATCGTCAGCTTACCTATTTGCCTTTTGCCTACCATGTGCGCGCTGAAACGGGCGATCTGATTCAGCGTTCCACAAGCGACGTGGAAACCATTCGCCGCTTTCTCTCCTCGCAGGTGATTGAGGCATTTCGCGCGATCATCATGGCAGTCATTGCGTTTACGATTCTCTTTGGGCGCAATGTGGAGCTGGCGTTTTATAGCATGATTCTGATCCCTGTGATGTTCATCGCATCCTATACGTTTTTCACGATCAATACAAAGAATTTCAAAAAAACCGACGAGAGCGAAGGCAAGATGAGTGCGGTGCTGCAAGAGAACCTGACGGGTGTCCGCGTGGTTCGTGCCTTTGGCATGCAGCAAAGCGAAGTGGAGAAGTTTGATACAGTCAGCAGCGATTTTCGGCAAAAGGCGTTCAAGCAGATGAAATACTTGACGGCGTACTGGACGAGTATGGACGGCGTGACAATGCTTCAAATCATGATCACGCTGATTGCCTGCATCTTCAAAGCGGTCAAAGGCGAGATCACGGTGGGTACGCTGATCGTATTTACCAGCTATATTTCCATGCTTCTATATCCTCTGCGTCAGCTTGGGCGCATCCTTAGCGAAGCGGGAAAAAGCCTTGTTGCGCTTGGACGCATCACAGAAATCATGGATGAAAAGGCTGAGGGCAAGGAAGCGGGCGAAGTAACCCCGCTGCTTAACGGGGACATTGTATTTGACCATGTGTCCTTTGGCTACGAGGATGGAACCAAAATTCTGGACGATTTCTGCATGACCATTCCCACGGGCAAAACCGTTGCACTCCTTGGTAATACGGGCAGCGGCAAGAGCACGATTGTACATCTGCTCCAGCGCTTGTTTGCGCCTGACACGGGGACAATCACCATTGGCGGCGTGGATATACAGACGATTGATCGCGCCTATTTACGCTCCCATGTGGGGCTGATGCTGCAAGAGCCATTCTTGTACGGCAGAACCGTCATGGGCAACCTTGCCATCGCTGCACCCAAGAAATCCGAGCCTGAAATCTTTGAGATGAGCCGTGTTGCGCATGCAGACGGATTTATTCGCGAGTTTGAAAATGGGTATGAGACGATCATTGGCGAGCGCGGCGTAACGCTTTCGGGCGGACAGCGTCAGCGCGTTGCGATTGCGCGCACATTGCTCAAAGAAAATAATATTCTGGTGTTTGATGATAGCCTATCCGCTGTTGATATGCAGACGGATCGTGCGATTCGCGATGAGCTGAAGACCAACCGCGGCGGCGTAACCACCATCATCATCAGCCACCGCATCAATACCTTGGCAGAAGCAGACCGCATTTTCGTGCTCGAAAATGGCAAGCTCACAGCCGAGGGTACTCATAAGGAACTGACCGGCCGCGCCGGGCTTTATCAGCAAATCTTCGCAATCCAATCTGCGCTTGAGGATGATCTGAACAAGAGCCGCGATGCCGTTGCAAAGGAGGAGTCCAAATGCAAGGACACCAAGAAGTAGACTTTTCCAAGAAACTTGATCTATCCCTTTGGAAACGTCTTTACCATATTGCTAAACCCTTTCACAAAAACATGCTGCTGCTCATGATTGCCAATGCCCTGCTAGCCGGAACGGACGTCATATTTCCTAGGCTTACAGGCTATGCTATCGATACCTTTATCGTTAATAGCACGTCGGAAGGAATCGGGGGATTCATTGCCATTTACCTCGGCATGGTCGTTTTACAGGTTGGATGTATTGGTGTGTTTTTGCTGCTCGCGAGCAAGATCGAAATCGGTATCAGCTACCTGATCCGTAAGCTCGGGTTTCAAAAGCTGCAAGAGCTGCCCTTTTCCTACTACGACCGCATGCCCGTCGGCTTCCTGCTGAGCAGGCTCACCACCGATACCCAGCGCCTTGCCGATACGCTTGGCTGGACGGTGCTTGACCTGATGTGGGGATTCTTCTACTTGATCTTCTGCTCCGTACAGATGCTGTTTCTCAACTGGCGGCTTGCGATTATGGTATTGCTTGTCGTGCCGCCGCTGGCATTTATCAGCGTGTTCTTTCAGCGCCGTATCCTAAAGGCGCACCGCGAAACACGCAAGACTCATTCCAAGATCACAGGTGCGTTTAACGAAGGCATCATGGGCGCGAAAACGACCAAGACGCTTGCTTGTGAGGAAGAGAATATCGAGGAATTCACAGAACTGACTGCCAGCATGCGAAAATCAGCTGTGAGGGCGTCGTCCCTGTCCGCATTGTTCCTATCCATCGTTGTATCGGTGGGGTCGATTGCGACGGCGTATGCGCTCTACAAGGGTGGTCTTGACGTGATGGCACTTCCTGCGGGGCTGACACTTGGCGCATTGCAGGTCTTTATCACGTATTCTATGCAGCTCTTTGATCCCATCAAGGAGATTGCGCGTACGCTGGCTGAAATGCAAAACGCACAGGCGGCAGGTGAGCGCGTACTATCCTTGCTGGCAACAGAGGCTGATATCGAGGACACCCCCGAAGTCGTAGAAATCTTCGGCGATAACTTCCACCCTAAAAAGGAAAACTGGCCTGAACTTCATGGCGATATCGTCTTTGAAGATGTAAGCTTCCAGTACAAGGATGGAGAAAAGGTGCTCGATCACTTCAGCCTCACCGTCAAGGCAGGCGAAAGCATTGCGCTGGTTGGTGAGACCGGCAGCGGCAAGAGCACGATTATCAACCTGATCTGCCGTTTCTACGAGCCGACTTCTGGACGAATCCTAATCGATGGCGTGGACTATAAGGAGCGCAGCTTGCTCTGGCTGCAAAGCCATCTGGGCTATGTACTCCAACAACCCCATATGTTCAGCGGCACGATTCGCGAGAATATCTGCTATGGCAGACCTGAGGCGACTGATGAGGAAGTGGTTCGCGCAGCGAAGCTCGCCAACGCACATGATTTTATCAGCAAGCTTACCATTGGCTATGATACAGAAGTAGGCGAGGGCGGCAGCTTGCTAAGCTCAGGCGAAAAGCAGCTCGTGTCATTTGCACGCGCAATTCTGGTCGATCCTGCATTGTTCATACTGGACGAGGCAACCTCTTCCGTTGACACCCATAGTGAAGCGCTGATCCAGCAGGCTATCACGGGCATATTGGAGGGCAGAACCAGCTTCATGGTCGCGCACAGGCTTTCAACCGTGCGTCAGGCTGACCGCATCTTGGTCATTTCGGATGGCAAGATCATAGAGGAAGGCAACCATGACCAGCTGATTGTCAAGCAGGGCTATTACTACGATCTGTACACTGGACAATTTGAAGATGAGCAGGGTCAAGCGGTGCTGAGCAGTGTGATGGCATAACCCAGCGAATGAGCTAAAACATAATTAACAAAACGAAGCTTTGAAAAGAGCTTCGTTTTTGTTTGCCATTTCGCTTGACAAATCCAACAAACAGTACTATTGTAGTACTGTACTAAGGCAATAATACAATTAACGAGCGAGGCAGGTGGAATCATAATGGATTGGAAACTTACAGACGATCGTCCCATCTGGCTGCAACTGAGCGAACAACTGGCTCGCGGCATTATTTCGGGGGTCTATCCGCCGGGAAGCCGATTGCCATCGGTCAGGGAGCTAGCAATGCAGGCAGGCGTGAATCCAAATACAATGCAAAGAGCACTTGCGCAGCTTGAGCAGGACGGCTTGGCAAAGGCAGAGCGAACGGCAGGCCGAATCGTAACAGAGGATTTGCAGGTGCTGGAAAAGGCTCGCTTGGCAGAGGCGAAAATCAAGGCTAGTGAGTATCTTCATGGTATGGAACAGCTTGGATATGATAAGGCTCAAGCTGTGGAGATGCTGAAGGAGGAAACCAAATGAACGAAAAACTTATTGAGTGCAGCGGACTTGGCAAGCGCTATGGAGCCAAGCGTGCACTGGATTGCGTAGACTTATCGGTGGGACGCGGACGAATTATTGGTCTGCTGGGGCCAAACGGTAGCGGCAAAACCACATTGATCAAAATCCTGTGCGGGCTTTTGCAGCCTACCAGCGGTAAAGTAGCCATTGCAGGCGAAGCCATTGGTGCCAAAAGCAAGGCAATCATCAGCTATTTGCCCGATCGTACATACTTTGCTAACTGGATGAATGCATCCGATATGTTCGATGTGTTTGAAGATTTTTACGCTGATTTTGACCGTAAAAAAGCGGAGAGCATGTGCAAGAGCCTTGGAATCGAACCCAAGGAGAAGCTCAAGACCATGTCAAAGGGCACGAAAGAAAAGGTGCAGCTGGTGCTTGTGATGTCGCGCAAGGCACAGCTCTATTTGCTGGATGAGCCGATTGCCGGAGTTGACCCAGCGGCGCGCGATTTTATTCTGAACACCATTTTGACTAACTATAATCAGGAGGGCACGGTCGTGATCTCCACCCACTTGATTGCAGATATTGAGCCGGTTTTGGATGAAGTCATCTTCCTTAAAGAGGGGAAAATCATGCGTCATCAATCGGTGGATGACATCCGCTCAGAAGAGGGCAAGAGTGTGGATGCCCTGTTCCGCGAGATATTTCGTGCGCATCCCGTAGAAGGAGGCGAATTCTAATGTTATGGAAGCTTGTAAAATATGATTGCCGAGCGATGATGAAGCAATTCGGTTTGATTTGGCCAGCGGCTATTCTTGTTAGTTTGTTTACACGATTTGTTCTGCCCTTTGAGTCGGATGGACAGGGCGGGAAACTCATTACGAGTCCCAATACCGCAGGGATCATTGGCTTGGTTAGCCTGAGCATTATATTAGTGGCGATGTTTGTGCTTGTGATTGTTTTTCTAGTGAACCGTTATAACAAAAGCTTGCTAAGCGATGAAGGTTATCTGATGCACACATTGCCTGTAGCGTCGTGGCAGCTCATTATTTCAAAGTTACTTTGCGGTCTGATTGCAATTTTGATTTCTATAATCGTGGCTATTGCGACGATATTGTTTGTGACAAGCATCGCCGAATCGCTATGGACGGAAGGCATTATGAGGGTGGCTTTTGAGGCACTGGCAGCGCAGCCCCATATCATTTTGCAGATCATCGTATTCATCATCTTGATGATAGCCACCACGGTGCAGGATATTTTGCTCATCTACACAAGCATCACCGTTGGGCACCTTGTCAGCCGCTTTAAATCAATCGCCATTGGCGGCACACTCATTGCAGGTATGTCTGTAATCACTCGGCTGAGGCTGCTATTGCCTTGGTCCTCATTGGGCACAACAAATGATTTGGGAAGCAGTTTGACGATTCCAAGCCAAGGCGATGATATGAATATATCTCTGATATGCATGGCGCTTTTATTTACACTCGTGGTCAGTGCCATTTGCTTTTTCATCACGAATTACATTCTGAAGAGAAAGCTCAATCTTGAGTAGAGTTAAAATTTTATGAAAAACAAACGCAGGGGAATAACCCTTGCGTTTGTTTTTGATTGGAACCTTAGCGAGACGAAGTCGTTCAGCCTTTAAGCGATGCATCGTAAAATAGAGAATCCGAAGAAACCTCAAGCGTAGGTGATCGAAAAGCATCCAATGCGGTCGTTGTTTTGATAGAAAGCCAACGCGAGTTACTCTGATAGAACAATATAATTAGTATCAGTTGATGCTAATTCATTATTACTTGCGTTAATAAAAGCGATAATTTTTCCAGAATAAGTTTTTTGAATTCGAATACTTGAACCTACAGGAATGTCCACATCAAGAGGTTGGCTTTCGATAAGATTTCCCTGACCGTCGTAAAGAATCAAGTATGCAGAATTGTTATCCTGCTCACGACCTATTGCAATTAAACGATCCTCTTGAGCGTATGCTGCATTGAACGCCGATATATTGTCAGCCTGTTTCTCCCATACATAATTTCCGTCAGCGTCAATTTTGAAGATACATCCCAACCGTCTTCCTGTACTTACTTCTGCTTTGTAACCAACACCAATGACGCAATCGTCCATCAGTGCAAAGTCAGTGATTACCATGTCTCTTTCCCCCTGATAAAACCATGCAATTTGCCCGTCAATGATGCTAACCTTCATTAACGCAGGAGACCATTCCTCGGAAGCGGTGGCTTCTTTGCCAAGATAAATGAAACCATTGGCTTCTTTCACTTGCGTAAACAGGCACCCTATTAAACGCGAATCAGTAATTTCCCATTGTGGCTCGAGGCTGGCGTTAAAAAATGCAAGGGTGCTATTTTTTTCCATGGCAGAAATGCAATCTTCATCGACTTCATAACCTCCTCGCAAATAACCTGATTCTAAGTGTACAACCCCATTCCCGATATATAGTTGCTGTGGCACAAGGTCATAGACAGTCACTTGGTCATATGTGGTAATCTGATAGGATTTTGCAGTGATGATCCCCGCGATAGCGACTGTCATCATCGCTAATAGCGTAACAATCGCTAATACCAATCCAATGGATAACTTCTTTTTCACGCTGCCTTCTCCTTTGATTTCGCACATGATACGATTGCGCAGTGATGGTCTATCTTCAATTTGTGAATAGCAGTTTCCAAGTGCATTCCGGACTCGCGCGACATCGCTGTTATAGTGATCATTCATCGTCTATGCCTCCTTCTATCGCGTGTTTTAGTTTGGCACGCGCTTTTTTTAGCCTTAAGTACACGGCTTGCGTGGTAATGGCCAGCGCCACGGAAATCTCCTGAACATCCATCTCTTGATAGTAGTGCAAAAGAATCACTTCCATTTGTCTTCGCGGAAGGCTCATGATCTCAGATGTGAGCTGTATATCCTCTATTGAGGGCGGCCTAAGCGGCGTAGTGAGGCATACTTGATCTATGGATACATGGCGATCTACGTATCGATACCACGCATTTTTGCGTATTCGCTTGCATTCATTAATGGCAATACGCATGAGCCATGTTTTCACACTGCTATCCCCGCGAAATGCATTCATATTCTTGTAGGCTTTGATAAAAGTCTCCTGCGCTGCATCTTCTGCAAGGGAAATATCTCGCAGGTACGCGTAGCACATCCCAATCAGGTCTTTTTCATATTGGGTAATCAGAAAGTCCAATTGCTCCTGGCAGCTGCTGGCGGGGTTCATGACAACTTCCATGCGTTCTCACCTCCTATATACTTAGACACCCAATCATTCACAATAACCAAGCGGTGAAAATAATAATTTTTGAATGCTGCATTGTTTCTTTCATAGTACCACATATAGGACGCAGGATATCATTTTTCCATTCCTTTAGTTAATGGAAGCGTTGCGTGCTGCTTATCAACTGGTGGTTTTGAGCAAAGCGGCGGCGAGAGTGAGTAAAATACGGAGATGGAGCGTATAAAGTGATGAAAAAAAGGAGCGTTTTGCTGCCCGTTAGCCGCCAAAAACATGATGGATACACTGCTTGCGCAACCCATGATTTTGCGGTATACTAAAACGGGTAAACAAAATACCTGCATTGGGAGGAACCGATTATGAAACTTATTATTGCTATTGTTCAGGATGAGGATGCATCTCGTTTAATCAGCCAGTTGATGAATGATAATTTCGGTGTCACCAAGCTTGCAACAACCGGTGGTTTTCTACGTGCGGGCAACACGACGCTGATCGTCGGTGTCGATGATGACCGTTTCCAAGGCGCAATGGATATTATTGAGAAGGTTTGCAAAAGCCGCAAGCAAATTTCCCCTTCACCCGCATCAATGGTGGGTATGCCCGGTGCATATACACCCTATCCCATTGAAGTGGTTGTAGGCGGTGCAACCGTGTTTGTACTTACAGTAGATCAATTTATGAAGCTGTAAGTTGCCTCAGAAAGGAATCGATTTGACACAAACCCAGCAGACCGCGCTGCTGCCTGCGTTCATGGATTATGAACGCTTGAGTGCTAATAGCAGCGTGGTTATGAAGCAATTTCGCAATCAAAAAACTGTGCATGCGTATCTACTAACGGGCGCACGCGGCCTTGGCAAACGAACCTTTGCTAAGGTGCTGGCAAGCGCCCTGTTTTGTACGTCTGAAAACAAACCTTGCGGCACATGCTATGAGTGCAAACAGTTTTTTGAGGGCAATAATCCGGATTTGCTAACGATTTTCGCAGATGACGGGAAGCAAATTGGTGTTGATCGGGTGCGTGATATGATTGCGAAAACATCCCAGCATGCTTTTGGCTCGGGATATCGCGTGGTGCTTATCGAGCCCGTTGAAAAAATGACGCATCAAGCGCAGAATTGCTTGCTTAAATCGCTTGAAGAGCCTGTGGCAAATGTCGTATATTTACTGATGACCCATGAGCTAACCGCAACACTTGGAACCATCGCATCCAGATGCGTTCGTGTGAAGCTATCGCCATGGCCAGATGAGATTTTGGGCAATACACTTATGAAACTTGGATATAGCGACCAGCAGATTGTGCCGGTTTTGCGCCGCTGTGGCGGCAATGTAGGCACGGCACTTGAAATGCTGGACGAAAATGCTGCCGGTAGTGAAGTACAGACCTTTGTGAATGCTGCTTTTAGCATGACCAATGATGCTGCATGTGTCGGTGTCAGTACGAAGCTAAAGGAAAGTCGCGAAGGCGCAGATCAATATCTAAATGCACTAGAACAAGCCATTCACCAGGCATTGATGGTGAGATGCGGAATGCTGGATCCAGATGCGCTGGCAAATTACCCAAGCGTTTGGCAAAAAGCATCCGTAAGCGCTCCTATTGAGGATTTTACTGAACTATTGACGATGGTGTTTGACACCCGCAAGCGAAAAGCGGGGCAAGTGAATTGGCAGTCGAATATTGACCATCTCATGTTAAGACTATTGGAGGAACAAATAAAATGGCAGCAGTCGTTGGCATAAGGTTTAAGAACGCAGGAAAATTATATTATTTCGATCCGGGCAAATTTTGGCCGATTGCCGGAAGCTTCGTGATCGTAGAGACCGCGAGGGGTCTGGAATATGGACAGGTCATCACGGGTGTACGTGAGGTGGAGGACGAGCTTATTCCGTCTCCCCTAAAGCCTGTTGTGCGCATTGCAACAGATGAGGATGCAGCGCATGCAAAGGAAAACATAACATTTGAAAAAGAAGCATATGATGTTTGCCAGCACAAGATTCAAGAGCATAAGCTGGACATGAAGCTTGTTGGCGTTGAGCAGACATTTGACAATACCAAGATTCTCTTTTACTTTACCGCCAATGGCAGGGTGGATTTCCGCTCCTTGGTAAAGGATTTGGCTTCGGTATTTCATACACGCATTGAGCTCAGACAGATCGGTGTTCGCGATGAAGCGAAGATGCTGGGCGGACTAGGCCCTTGCGGCCGCCCGATCTGCTGCGGCAGCTTCCTTGGTGATTTCCAGCCTGTGAGCATCAAGATGGCAAAAGAGCAGAATCTCTCCCTTAATCCCACAAAGATTTCAGGTGTTTGCGGACGGCTCATGTGCTGCCTCAAATTTGAGCAGGATCATTACGAAGCAACCCGTAAGCGCATGCCAAAGCAGGGCAAGGATGTCGAAACGCCCGATGGATTCGGCATTGTCCTTGAATCCAATGTGCTCAAAGAAGTGGTCACGGTGCGCATTCGCAAAGGCGACACTTCCGAGATCAAATCCTTCCCGCTAGAGGATATCAAATGGACAAGACCCGCTGCGCAGCCTGCATCCGATGCAAAACCGCGTGAAAAAGCACCAGAAGCACGTCAGCGTCCCCAAAAGGAAGCGGTAAAGAAGCCCAAGAAAGCAACGCAAGGTGAGGAACCAAGCGGTGATCAGCAGGAGAAACCTGCCGAGATAACGACGATGGAGCCTGTGCAGCAAAGCGATAATTGGCGCCGTGCGGTTGAAGATGCACTGGATGCAGCAACGAAGAAAGATTAATATCCAGTCTCTAACAAATACTTGCAATATACATCATGTCGTGATATTATTATTTCTAGTAACTCCTGATTCTATCAGGCATTGCTAGAAATACTGTGAGGTGAAATTCCATGGCATATCAGATTACTGAGGATTGCATCAGCTGCGGCGCTTGCCAACCCGAATGTCCCGTAGACGCGATTTCCGAGGGTGACAACCAATACGTTATCGATCCTGAAAAATGCATTGATTGCGGTGCATGTGCAGGCGTTTGCCCCGTAGACGCTCCCCAGGCATAATTGAAGAGATTAATAGAACGGAACAGCGTGCAAATGCGTACGGTGTTCTGTTTTATTATAAGGAAAATCAGATAATTTTAATACTGCATGGAGAATCCTTGTTTTTCATTCAAGTAAATGATATAATAAAGTTTACTCATAATAAAGGAGGCTGCGTATTAGTGCAAAGCATGACAGGGTATGGACGCTATCGTGTGTGCCGTGATGGACGTGAGCTGACCATAGAGCTAAAAGCGGTCAACCATCGCTTTTTAGATTTGTCTTTTCGCATTCCAAGGAACATTAGCTTTTTGGAAGATGTACTTCGCAGCAGCCTGAATCAAGGAGAGCTGAGCAGAGGTCATGTGGACGTATTTGTCACATACCAAAACATGCGCATGGACACGCGTAACGTGCAGATTGATGTGGCGCTCCTTGGGGCTTTTAATCAGGCGCTAAAGACTGCAAAGAATGAACTGCAAGACTATAAGCGTCCGGTAGCAACCGATGTCCTATCGCTCAGCGGCGCACTTCAAATCGCGCAAGCGGATGAGGATGTGGACGAGGTAACTGCCCTTGCAAATGAAGCCATTAGCGGCGCGCTTGCTGAGCTCACCATGATGCGGTCGCGCGAAGGGGAGCATTTGGCAAATGATTTGCTTGGAAGGCTTTTGGAACTTGCGCAGCTTAGGGAAAGGGTGCTGGTAAAAGCACCCGCTGTTCCTCAGGAGTACCGCAGCAGGCTCACATCCCGCCTGGAAGAATGGGAACTGCATGCAGTTGACGCTCAGCGCGTAGCGCAGGAGGTTGCCATCATGGCTGATCGATGCGCCATTGATGAGGAACTCAGCAGGCTTGAAAGCCATATCACCCAGTTTGAAAGAATCATTAAGCAAGAGGCTGAAGTTGGCAGAAAACTTGATTTCCTGCTTCAAGAAATGAACCGAGAGGTGAATACCATTGGTTCAAAAGCTTCTGATGCTGAGATTGCACAGATTGTCGTAGACGCAAAATGCGTGATTGAAAAACTACGCGAACAGGTGCAAAACGCAGTATAACACTAAAGGAGGTTCGGCGTGATTCGACTTATCAACATCGGCTTTGGTAATATGATTGCAGCGGATCGGATTGTTGCGATTGTGAGCCCGGACAGCGCACCTGTGAGGAGACTCATTCAAGAAGGCAGGGAGCGCAAGTGCATCATTGATGCCACGCAAGGCCGCCGAACAAGGTCAGTGATTCAAACTGACAGTAACCATATCATTCTTTCTGCCATTCAACCGGAAACCATCGCTGGGCGCTTATCGATTCAAGAAGCGAACCATCGAAATGAAGAGAGGGAGGTATAATATGGCGGTCACCATCAAGCGAACCGGTATGTTACTGATTATTTCGGGCCCGTCAGGCACGGGCAAAGGGACGCTGGTAAAGAAACTTGTGGATAGTGATCCAAGCTTTCGCTTTTCATGCTCAGTCACCACACGCAAGCCACGCACGGGCGAAATGGACGGGGTGCATTATCACTTTGTCAGCGAGGAAGAATATGCAAGACTGCTTGCTGATGGAGAATTTTTAGAGAATGCAACTGTGCATGGGCATAACTACGGAACGCTCAGGCAGCCTGTAGAGCAGCTGATGGAGTCGGGGTATAATGTTCTCTTGGACATTGATCCTCAAGGCGCGATCAGCGTGATGGACAATGCGGCGGATTATGTGAGTGTCTTTATTCTCCCGCCAAGCTACGCAGAGCTAAGGGTAAGGCTTCATACTCGAAACACGGATGATCCGGTGGAAATTGAGCGCAGGCTCAATAACGCCCGAGGCGAAGTGAATCGGATTGACCGCTATCAATATGCGATTATCAATGACAATCTGGAGCTTGCGTTTTCTCAATTGCAGGCGATTGTCACAGCGGAGAAATACCGCACAAAACGATATAAACCAACCATTTCCGAAACTTGATGATACAAACCCTGACGACTTTAAGGAGGAAACAGTATGGCTATTGTTCAACCAACGATCGTAGAACTATCTGAAAAAGTGGATTGCCGTTATACATTGGTAGTGGAGGCAAGCAAGCGTGCACGTCAACTGCTTGACGGAGCGCAGCCCTTGATCGATCCCAAGGATATGAAACCCCTTAAAATTGCTATTGAAGAGATCAACCGTGGTCTTTTGACCTACGAGCGCGACCCTGAGTTGGAGGATTAATATGCTAAAGGGAAAGCATGTCGTTTTAGGCGTGACGGCTGGTATTGCTGCGTATAAAGCATGTGAGGTTGTGTCGAGGCTGTCAAAGCTTGGCGCGAATATCGATGTGATTATGACCCAGAATGCAACCAAGCTAGTAGCCCCTTTAACCTTTGAAACGCTGAGCAAGCGGCCTGTGGTGATTGACACATTTGAGCGCATTGAGTCATGGGATGTTAAGCATATCTCGCTGGCTCAAAAGGCAGATGTGATGCTTGTTGTGCCGGCAACGGCCAACCTGATGGCTAAGCTTGCGAGCGGCATTGCGGACGATATGCTGACAACCACCCTTCTAGCCACCAAAGCGCCCATTATGCTTGCCCCTGCTATGAACACAGGTATGTGGACGGCTGAGGCTACGCAGAGCAACTTAGCGGTCCTTAAGGACCGCGGCGTGTTGACTGTTGGCCCTGCCAGCGGTATTTTGGCATGCGGCGACATAGGCGCTGGACGCATGAGTGAGCCGATCGACATTGTAGAAGCGGTCATCAAGCTCCTGGCTGCAAGGCAGGACATGCAGGGGAAGCGCGTTCTGGTAACCGCAGGCCCAACAGTCGAGCGCATAGACCCCGTTCGCTATATGACCAATGATTCATCAGGCAAGATGGGCTATGCCCTAGCTGAGGCCGCCCAGAAGCGCGGCGCAGCAGTGACATTGGTATCAGGTCCTGTGCACCTTCCCGTGCCCGCAGGCGTGACGCTTGTGTCCATCACGTCAACTCAAGACCTATACGATGCCATGATGATGCATGCCGCTAATCAGGATATCATCGTCCAAGCTGCGGCACCTGCTGACTACAAGGTCCAGCAGGTGGCAGATCAGAAAATCAAGAAGCAGGATGGTGAAAACCTCATCCTTAAGCTCGTTGAAAATCCTGATGTTGCCAAAGCCGTTGGCAAGCAAAAGCAGCCCCATCAAATCCTAGTCGGCTTTGCAGCTGAAACGCAGAACATCGTTGCCAACGCCCAGCGCAAGCTTCAGTCCAAGTCATTGGATATGATTGTTGCTAACGATGTGACGCAAGAGGGTGCAGGCTTTGGCGTTGATACCAACATCGTCACTTTGATCACTAAAGACGCAGTCAAACCCCTTGAAATTATGAGCAAGCACGAAGCAGCCAACTGCATCTGGGATGAGGCAGTTGCTTTGGCAGGGGCTCCGCTCCTGCACCCCGCAAGGGTTTAAACCCTTGACCCGTTGTTGATGACCGTGCATAGCACGGTCAATGTGCAGCGCTGCGTTTGCTAATACGCGAATGGTGCGTTTGTAGTAACCGAATATTAAAACAGGCAATGATGAATTCATAATCATCATTGCCTGTTTATATTGCCGAAAACTTCTCGGAGGTGTTTACGAATGAAAAAATGGGTTCAGGGCAAAGTCCAGAGCAGGGTACAGGGGCGGCAGCCCCTGCCGTCTCTTCCGCCGTCTCCTTACGGCTCGATCACGATGTCCTCCCCAAGCTTTCGAGGGCTAAAGGAGTATCGAAGCTGATCAAAGGATTCGACCACTTCGCCCATGAGCGAAAGATTCTTGATCGTTACATGATCGACGGTGTGATCTTTGTTGATGGCAAAGATGCGGAAGGCGGGGACTTTGCCGGATAGAACGGTGACGTTCTCAATCAGCACATTGCGTATGTTGCCGCGTTCTTTGCTCTTTGACCATTGGGACTTGGTGGTGGTCAGATCAATGAGGAATTCTGCACCATCGCCTTGTCCAAGCTGGCAATCCTCAACGACGATGTTCCTGAATACAATGTTTTGCACGAGTGCATTATCGCTGTTGTGGATGGAGCAAACTGGTTTGTGGTTGGCATGGAGAACGGTGATGTTTTCAAAAGTGATGTTTTCGATCACATCTGCGCGTGTTTCATAGCCGATTTCGCAGCTCTGTGCAAGGTCTGTCCAGAGCACACAATCGGTGAATGATATATCACTGACATCGCCATCATAGCCTTTTACAACAAGGTTATCATCCCAGCCGCGTACAAAGCAATTGCTGACGGCGACGCGTTTGCAGCTTTGAAGGGTGATGCCATCGCTGTTGCTGCGCGCTCCGATAATCTTCACATGATCGATCGTGACATCTTCGCATAGATAGAGGTTGAGCGTCCATGCAGCTGGATCAAGAATGGTTATATCAGAGATGGAGACCTGCTTACAATTAACAAAATCAATAGGGACGGTCTGCTGATCCCAGCGATGAAATTGACTGCCGTCCAGAATGCCCCGTCCATAGATGCGGATATCCTCTGCATCATTAGCGAGAAATTGCCCGCGTACTACAGCACCAGACGCAAGGTAGACGGACTGCCCGCTTTGGAGGGTGACCGTTCCAACCTCATGCAGCCCTGCTTCAAAGCAAAGCGTGGTAGCGAGGATTTCCTCCTCGCTGCGCAGTGCTTCCGCAAACAAGTGGAGCGCACCAGCTTGCTGGTCATTGATTTCTACAGTGAGCTGCGCAGGCTTATCAAGCGTGAAGGTGACTGTATCGCCTTGGTAGGCGGGTGTGATGCCAAGGGATAATGGACGGACGATAGCGGACGTGATATCCTGCCCGATAAACTGAACGCTGATGTCAACATCCCCGTCAAGCTCAAGCCATGCAACGGGTGCAGTGGTTGTCTGAGGGCGGCTTGTCCATATGCGAGAGAGATTGACGGCGGTATCCATCACAGGCAGCGCTGCTTCGTCTGCGGATACGATGCAGGAGCTGCTTGGCATAACCGCGTTTGGAAGTGCATAGCTTTTTGTTTCTGCCAAGGCACCTTGCCCCAATGCAAATACCGCTAGCATAACCATGAAACCAAGTAATTTCTTCATGCCAACATCCTTTCTGTTATGCACGAAACAGGTGTTTCTCCAATGGTGAGCGGCTTTCCATATACAGCTAGGCGGAGCGGTGAACCTTCGCAGCTTAGGGTAACGTCCGTAGCATTGATTTTTGCGCGTAGAATGGAGTCCTTGATTCGCAGCGAGAAACTGAGCTTTGTCCAGCCCTCTGGCAGCCAAGGCGCAATGGAGAGATTGCCGCCAGTAAAGCGGACACCTCCAAAGCCTTCCACAATCGTAAGCCATGCTGCGGCAACGCTGGACATGTGGAGTCCCTCGCGGGTGTTGCGGTTATAGTTATCCAGATCAAGCCTCGTTGCAAAGCCAAAGAAGTCAAGTGCTTCTTCATGCCTGCCCAGTCCAGAGGCGATAATCGCGTGAACGGAGGGGGAAAGGCTGCTCTCGTGGATGCAGCGCGGCTCATAGTAGGCGTAGTTCGCTTCCTTCTGCGCGTCAGTAAAGTCATCTGGATATAAGAACATTGCCATGAGCACAGCGGGCTGTTTGAGCATATCGGTGCGGTAGATGCGGTCATAGCTCCAGTGATCATAGAGCGGGAATTCCTCACGAGCGATGGCTTGAATATCCGTATGGGGTAGGCTGAAATAGCCTTCGTGTTGTTCGAATACATCATTCTCGCCATGCAGCAGAATCATCTGATCAGCTGCTTTGCGCCATGCGATTGGTTCATCGGCGCTTAGGCTGCTTTTTTCGATCAGGCGTTCTAGCTCTTTGGGCGTTAATCTGTCAATGACATTGGCAGCGTAGATCATTGATTTTTTGCCAAGGTAATTGGTGTAAAAATCGTTGTTGACCATCATATGGAATTCATCAGGTCCCATGACACCGTAGAACCCAAAGCCCTGCTCATTCCAGCCGCCTCTAGAGAGGAGATAGCGAGCGATCTCAACGAGCATTTCTGCACCTTCACGCTTGAGGAATTCTTGGTCATCGGTCAGCTCGGCATAGGTTTGGATCGCGTAAGCTACGGAGGTGGAGGGCTGCATCTGGAGTGATGAATGCTGCCACAGCGTGCATGCCTCTGTGCCGTCAAGCGTTGCGATGGGGTAGCATGCGCCTTTGAGGTCAAGCTTGGCAGCGCGCTTCATCGCCTCGGGCAATGTGTAATAGCGGAACATAAGCAAACCCTTCGCTGCTTTGGGCTCTGAAAACAGATAGAACGGCAGGCAGTATGTTTCTGTATCCCAGAATGCGTGACCGTTATAGGATTCTCCTGTCAAGCCCTTTGCGCCGATGTTGTTTCGCATGTCCAGTCCGCGATAAGTAGAGTGGAGCTGGAATAGGCAGTAGCGAACGCCTTG
Source organism: Clostridiales bacterium (assembly GCA_012523405.1). Lineage (GTDB taxonomy): Bacteria > Bacillota > Clostridia > Christensenellales > Aristaeellaceae > Limiplasma. The sequence goes on along the minus strand of JAAYIN010000006.1, from coordinate 29,969 downwards.
TTGATTTTGCAAATCACCTTGGATTTCCACATCAGATTGTGCCCAGAAGGCATGCCAATGGCGGGTGTTTTCATCCAGAACGGTGGCAAAGTCAGCGAATGGCTGCGCTTCAGGAAGATTTTCGCCGCTTCTTGCAACCTGAACGGAAACAGTGCGCGAGGCAATAGAAGTCTTATTTTGCTTTAGTGTGAATGAATAGGTATGATCGATTCCGCGATGAGTTCGCATGGGTGAGAGCGTGCCATCACATTGCGTCAAAAGGCGATAGCGCACGTTCATATCAGTGGTTGCCGTGCGAAGTACAAGCGTATCGTCAGGCGCTTGGTGCTCGTTGCTCACATCATTCCATTGACAGCGCTGCGTCGTTTGATGAACGATGTTCCCGTCGATTCCCATGTTAAGCATCACAGTTGCATCCATATCCAAGGCCGTGAGCGTAATTCGCTGAACGAGCTGATCGGGGCGATCCATACTGATGAGGCGCTCCAGCACCACATCGATTTTGCCGGCTCTGGCGGTATACCATGTAAAGCGTCTCAGAAGAAGTCCGTTTGATAAATCCAGCTCGCGATAATAGTTTGAGAAGGAACAAGCGGTAAGATTGAGTTCCTCGCCGGCGACTGTTAGCTTTGTGGATAAGCAATCAGCAGTTGTGATCATATAATGCGTGCGGTCGACAAAACCGCGATAGTTACTTTCAGGTCTATGGGGCTGCGCTTCGTACACGCCGCCTAAATAGCTGCCGCGAAGCGAATTGACACCGCCTTCTTCGAAATACCCTCGAATGCCCATATGTTCATTGGATAGTGTGAAAATAGACTCGCTCTCAAGCGAATAGTCGGGATTGAAACCCTCTTCAATAATTTTTTGCTCATGTAAACCAAAGTAGCGGTCAGCAGACTTCGCCACGATCATTCTCCCCTTTACGCTGATCTATGAATTAGCCCTTGATGCCTGATGAAACCACGTTCTGCGTAATCTGACGCTGGAACGCGATGAACAGCAGGATTGGGGGGATAATGGAAAATACGATTGCACGGATGATGTCCATGTTGTTGACACGGTTTGAGGTGCGGTAGGTAAACAGGCGCACCATGACCGTTTCCATCTTGGTGCCGCCAAGCACCAGGTAGGGCAGGAGGAAATCGCTCCATGCGGCGTTCACGGCATAGATAACGATGACCATATTGATGGGCATGGACAGCGGAAGCACGATTTTAAAGAACATGTTCATGTTTCCGCAGCCATCCAGTTTTGCCGCTTCAAGTAGGCTTTTTGGCATGGCATCATAGAAATTCTTGAACATAACGACGTAGAACGCGCTAGCCCCTGCGGACAGGAACAGCGGCACGAATGATCCGCTCAGTCCGAGCTTGGTGATGTTGATGAACAGCGGTACGATACTGGTGGTCGCAGGGATCATGAGCGAGCCCATGATCAGAGCATAGATGACCTTCCATCCGCGGGGTTTTAGATGGCTCAAACCGTATGCGAGAAGTCCGTTGAAGAGCACGGCGCAGATCGTACTGCCAACCACCACGATGAAGGAGTTCATGTAGTAGCGAAGGTATTTCATCTGGTTCCATGTTTCAAGGTAGCCATCCAGTGAAAAGCTGACAGGCAGGAATTGCAGATAGTAGTGATTATCAGCGGCTTTCACGCCGCGATTGAATTCCTTTAGTTCCTTGAAGCCCGCAAGGATGACCCAGACCACAGGCATGATCGCCAGCAGCACCGCAAAGATACAGAGAATGGTCATGATGGTATAGCCGACTTTAACGGAAGGTCTTCTTAGGTCGTAGGGGCGCACTGCTCCTACATAATCGTTGTTTTTCATAGCAAGCGCCTCCTTTACATGTCTTTTTCTTTGTTGACTTTGTTATAGAATAGCGTCAGTGCGATCAGCGCGATGGAGATCAGAACGCTCACAGCGCTTGCGCGGCTGTAGTCGTATTTCTCAAACGCATATCTAAAGACGAGCTGCATCAGCGATACCGATGCGTTGTTCGGTCCGCCATTGGTCATGACGAGCGGCTCGTAGAGGATTTGGAATACGGAAATGACTTGCAATATGAGAAGTGTCCGCGCTAGATTATAGATCTGAGGGACGGTTATATGAAAGATGCGCTGTTTGACATTCGCGCCATCGATGATTGCAGCTTCAAAGAGTTCGGGGTCAATGCTTTGCAGCCCTGCAAGGTAGAGTAAGGTGGTTGCGCCTGCGCCTTTCCAAGTCATCGCGATGACGATAAGCGGGATGACGCGCGAGACATTATTGAGCCAATCCTGCGGGGCAACGCCAAAGACGGATAGGAGCATATTGAGCGCGCCTGTGCCGTCGCTGCGGAAGATATAGCGCCACAGAAACACCGTGGCAAGGCTTGGGACGATATTGGGCAGATAAACCGCCGTGCGGTACAGACTTTTACCGCATCTGGATTCCTGAATAAAAATAGCAAGAAAAATCGGGATGAGGAAGCCGATGATTAGCGACCAGATCAAATAAGAAAAGGTGTTTTGCAGCGCAGGCAGAAAGTCTGGCTGGGTGAGGACAGAACGATAGTTATCAAGTCCAACAAAGCGGACGATACGCATGCCGTTTGCTTCATACAGCGAGAGCCTGATCGCTTCTAGCAGCGGCTCCCAGATGAAAAAGACAAACAGAAGGATACCGGGCAGCATCACAAGCCATGAGCCAAGCTCTTGCTTCCACACCACATGGTTGTTTTTCTTGCGCAGAGAGGTTTGTTTGATCATGATGATCGCTCCTTTGGGTGCAATTAAGGTAAAGTTTGGCCGCCGCGGTGAGCGTTGCGCCGAGCCGCGACGGCCTTATAAGCAATAGTATATTACTTGTTGATTTGTTCGTCTAGCATGGTCTGGAAGTTTGCATCAGCCTCGTCAAGCAGAGTCTGGATGGCGGCAGCTTCGTCAGTGACAACAGCCTGCAATACGTTTGTGAGCAGTGCGTACATGTCCTGAGTGATCTGGGGCTCTTCCATCTTTAGGTTACCTTCGGATGCAACAGCGTCAAAGTAGGGGTCAAACAGAGCGGGATCAACATTGCTGTACTCTGCTACGACTTCGCGGCGAGCTGCTACGAGTTCGTCATCAGCCCATACGGGGAATTCGTTGATGACTGGGATGCCATTGTCCTTGCGATAGCGAGCATCTTCTGCCAAACCAGCCTTAGCGGTTTCGGTCAGAACAGGAGCCTTGCCCATGATCTCAAGATAGTTCAGAGCTGCGTCGATTTCTTCAGCAGTAGCGGTCTTGGAAAGCATGTAAGGGGTGCCGCCAAAGAGGCTGTATGCGCCGGCGGGGCCAGCGGGGATGCCAGCCATCATCAGCTTGTCAACTGCGAGGCCGTTGTTGTCGGTGGGCTGTGAAACAGCGTCGTTAGCAGCGATGTACATGGCTGCTGCGCCTGTGCCTAGCTGGGTGAAGCCTGTGCCCCAGTCTTCGCTGGTGGGGTCGGAGGTCAGCACGTCATACTTCCACTTAAGGTCTTTGACATATTCCATAGCTGCAACAACTTCGGGTGTGTTGAGCTGTGCGGTCCATTTGCCGTCTTCGCCTTGTACCTGGAACACAGCGCCAAAGCACCATGCGATGTTGGAGAAATGCCAGCCGCCTGCATTGTCTTTAGCGAGTAGGCATAGGCCTGCAGAACCGGTAGCTTCCTTGATTTTAACGGAAACTTCTGCGAGTTCTTCCCAGGTCTTAGGATACAGCGGTACGCCGTTCTCGTCAACCAAACCAGCGTCTTCGAATACTTCGACGTTGATCATCAGGCCAAGAGCATAGCCATCACGCGGTACGCCGTAGAGGCGGCCATCATCGCTGGAGAGCAATGTGCGGATGGAGGGGTTCATCTTCTCCAGCCAGCCGCGAGCTTCCATTTGATCTGTTACGTCTGCAACAAATTCGCCCTTGATAAGCTTCTGGGGCTCGGTGAACCATGTTTCAAAGATGGTGGGGAGTGTGCCTGCTTCTGCCAGCGGCACGAAGGTATCGGTTGCGTACTTATACTGTGCGCGCTCAAGTGCTACGTCGGGGTAGGTTTCATTGAAAATGGAGATATAGGTCTCGTGGGATTCGATGGCTGCGGTGTCAACATCTTCGGGGTAGATGCCTAGCTTGAGTGTGGTTTCCGCAAATGCGAGGCAGGTGGTCATGCATAGACAGAGCGTTAGCATAATGGCGATCAGCTTTTTCATGGTGTACCCTCCTAATGATTTATTATTGTTTTTGGAGATGGGTATCATGGAACCTATTGTCGAGGTTTTACGTTAAACCTGCCATAGATACTGAATTTTTCATAAAAGTCAACGAGACGCCTTCCTTTAAGCCTTTTATGAAATATGGGACATGTAGGTTTTACGTTCAACTTGATTGAATTGTAGCATAAGGCGAGAAGGGTTGTCAATAGGTTTAACGTAAAATCTTTATTTTTATTTTTACTTCTTTGGTACTTTTCACTATACACTGTTCTGTGCTATACTAGGATATACTATGTAATGTACCAAAGGAGGGCTATTTGTGGTTACCATCAAGGATATCGCAAATGCTGTAGGGGTCAGCCCCACGACTGTGTCAAATGTGATAAGAGGGAACTCGGGCAGGGTATCGCCGGAGATGATTGAGCGCATCAATCAAACCATACAGGAGATGGGGTATACCCCCAATCTTTCGGCCAGATCATTGGTTTCCAGCAGCTCTCATATTGTTGGCGTGATCAACCATCTGGTTCCGCTAGAATCGGGAGGCTTTTTCCAAGACCCATTTCATGGTGCTTTGCTTGCTGGTATTGAGCAGCATCTGCGTGAACGGGGTTACTATATGATGATGCGCACCATCGATTCCACTTCAGAGCTGATGAGCTTGCTAAATAACTGGAATTTGGACGGTTTGCTGCTCACGGGTATTTTCCCATCCGATTTTTTCACTGAATTGATTAAGCAAACCACACCATTCCTTCTAATTGACAGCTATGTGCTGGATGAAGTGCCTCAGGTCGGTTTGGAGGACAAGCATGGCGGATACATTGCAACCAAGTATCTGCTGGAGATGGGGCATCGCCGCATTCTATTTTGCGGGCCGCCGATTTACGAGCAGGGCGTGCTTCGTGAACGGTATGAAGGCTATAAGCAGGCGTTGGCTGAATATGGGATAGATGTCCATCCAGAGGACATTTATGGCTTGGAAATCGGCATTGATCGCAGCACTGCACTTGGGCGGGAGTTGGCAAAGCGTGATGATTACACCGCCATTTTTGCAACTGCGGATATTTTGGCTGCGGGCATTATCTCGGGACTCAATGAAGAGGGAAAAAGAGTGCCAGATGATGTGAGCATTGTTGGCTTTGATGATCTGAACATTGCGCGTATCTCAAGCCCTCAGCTGACAACCGTTCATCAGGACGTGACTCAGCGAGGGTATCTGGCGGCTGAGATGCTCATAGCGCATATTGAAAATAGTGAGTATGCAGAGCGTCGCATCACAATGCCTGTACATCTGATCGAGCGCCAAAGTGTGGCAAGGATTGAGGTACAGGAGTCATAGGATTCACTTGGAAAAGCTTCTCGTAGATGATGAAGCTTTTCTATTTCATAGTACGTTTAGCGTTAAACGCATGGGAGGAGGATCATTGATGAAGGAACTCGTTATCACTACAAATTCCTATGACGAAAAGGACATTCCTGATCTTGGGAATCGCTTCTTGACAGGCAATGGCTATATGGGCGTGCGCGGAACGCTCGAGGAATATGGAAAGCAGCAATTGGCAGCGGTTAATCTATCGGGTATTTTTGATCGCTATGGGGATGGTTGGCGTGAACCGCTGAATGCACCCAATCCGTTTTCATTGCAGCTGCTAGTGAATGGAAAAGAAGAAACGCTGTGCCCAGACAATGTTAAATCTCATGAGCAGTTACTGGATGCAAGGCGCGGGTTGCACTTGCGCACGACAGAGTACATGGATGGCACTAGCATGATCGTCGAGCGCTTTGCCCATATGGAGCAGGTGCATCTGCTTTGCATGAATGTGGTGATCAAGACGAAAAAGGATGCACATGTTCGACTGAATGCAGCGATCGACGGGGATGTATGGGATATCCATGGTCCCCATTATAGGGACATGAGCTGCAAGGAAAATGGTGATGCGGCGATGGTTGTCGGATGCACGAATGAAGGTGATAGCGTAGCGGTATGTGCAGCATATCATACCGATGCACATTGCGAGCGCCAATCGATGACTGAAAACCGCAAGCAAATCACAGCGTTCCAATTTGAATGCAAAGCTGGAGACATGATTGCGATTTCCATGACAGCATCTGTCTTTACGAGTCAGGATGCCCAAGATCCGCTGCTATGCGCTCAAAAGTTTGTGCTTGAATCCCCGAGCTACCCGCTGCTACGCAAGTCGCATATTCAAACATGGGCATCGCTATGGGACAAGGCAAATGTGGAAATTGAAGGTGATGCAGAAGCGGAGCGTGCACTTAATTATTCCATCTATCATTTGCTATGCATTGCACCAAGGCATGCGAGCAGCCTATCTATTCCGGCGCGCGGGTTATCAGGACAAACGTATAAGGGCGCGATCTTTTGGGATACGGAAATGTTCATGCTGGATTTTTATCTGGCTGTACTGCCTGATGTGGCAAAGACATTGCTTAGGTATCGTATCGACACGCTGGATGGTGCAAGGGAAAAGGCGAGGCAATACGGCTATGAAGGTGCGTTCTATGCATGGGAGAGTCAGGAGGGCGGCTATGATGCCTGCTCGGACTACAATGTGACCGATGTTTTCACAGGCCGCCCCATGCGCACGTATTTCAGGGACAAGCAGGTGCATATTACGTCTGCGGTCGTATATGGGTTGTATAAATATGCGCGCTGGACAGGGGACGAGTCGCTGTGGCTGGAAGGCGGAGCGGAGATATTGATCGAAGCGGCACGATTCTACTACAGCTATCTGGTCAAATCTCTGAAAAGTGATGTTTATGAGCTTTGGGATGTGATTGGACCTGATGAGTACCATGAACGCGTGAATAACAATGCATATACCAATGAGATGGCGCGCTTTGCTTTTTTACAAGCGGTGGAAATCAGCCAATGGCTCAAGGCAGAGCATTCCGATGAATTTGATGCGCTGAACCAAAAACTGAATTTCGAAGATGAGCTCATCTTGTTTTCACAGGCTGCAGAGCAATTAAAACAGCCAACGCAGACCGATACAGGTATCATTGAGCAGTTTGACGGTTATTTTAAGCTTGAAGACACCGCGGTTGACGCTGTAAGATCAAGACTTAAAGACCCGCGTGAATACTGGGGCGGTGCCTATGGCGTTGCGTCAGACAGCCAGATCATCAAGCAAGCGGATGTGATCACAATGCTATTTATGCTCCGCGATCAATACGATGCGAATATCGTTCGCGCAAATTATGATTACTACCTGCCCAGAACAGAGCATGGCAGTAGCCTAAGTGCCTGCATGTACGCGCTTTCTGCCTGCATGATTGGCCGTCCAAACGATGCGTATCCGCTCTTTTTAAAGAGTGCGCAGGCGGATTTAGTCAGCGGGGGAAAACAGTGGGCAGGACTGGTTTATATTGGCGGGACGCATCCGGCTGCGGCTGGCGGTGCTTATATGACGATGCTCTGGGGGTTTTTGGGCTTTGACTACTCGCGTGATGCATGGTCTGTAGCGCCTAAGCTTCCTAAGGGCTGGAAGGAAATTTCGTGTAAAATCATGTGGCATGGCAAGCCGATGAAGCTATCAAGCAAAACAACAAAGGGCTAATGATTGCTTGTTTTCAAAGGCGATTGCGCCATAAAATATGATGCCTCACGTTCCTTTTCATGCCGTAACTACCAACATACCCCATACATGAAGCAGCAGTATTTCACGCAAGATACCACAGGACAAAGCAGTGAAACGGGGACGTTTCGTGATTGGAGGTCTATTGTGGTTAGTACGATTCTGTTTGCAATTCAATTATTGGTTACGGTCGTGGTGGGTGTCTATTTCTATACGCAACTCAAGTCGCAACGAAAAACGCAGCCGACAAAACGTCGCGAAAGTGGACGTGAGTATGAAAAACTACAGAAAATGAGGTCACTCAAGCTGACAGAGCCGTTGGCTGAGCGTGTGAGACCTGCAAAGTTCAGCGATATTATTGGACAAGAGGATGGCGTGAAGTCGCTGAAGGCTATTTTGTGCGGCAAAAATCCGCAGCATGTACTCATTTACGGACCTCCCGGCATCGGAAAAACCTGTGCTGCGAGGTTGGTGCTGGAGGCAGCAAAGAAGAGCGAATCAACGCCCTTTTTATCCAATGCACCCTTTATTGAAATGGACGCGACCTGCGTGCGGTTTGATGAGCGTGCGATCGCAGATCCGCTAATCGGCAGCGTGCATGACCCTATCTACCAAGGTGCTGGACCGCTTGGGGTGCAGGGCGTTCCGCAGCCGAAACAGGGCGCAGTAAGCAAAGCACATGGCGGCGTGTTGTTTCTGGATGAGATCGGCGAGCTTCATCCGATTCAGATGAACAAGCTGCTCAAGGTTCTTGAAGACCGCAAAGTGATGCTTGAATCAGCATATTACAATGCCGATGATACCAGCGTTCCAAGGTATATCCATGATATCTTTAAAAATGGATTGCCTGCCGACTTTAGGTTGGTTGGCGCGACGACCAGAAGCCCTCAGGAGATTTCTCCTGCACTCCGTTCACGCTGCATGGAGGTATTCTTCAGAGCGCTTGAGCCGGCGGAGGTGGCGGACATTGCATACAACGCTGCGGAACGTGCGGGCTATGAGATGTCCAAGGATGATGCTGAATTGATCGGTCGCTACGCTTCATGCGGGCGCGATGCGGTCAATATCGTTCAGATGTGCGCAGGGCTTGCACAGATGGAGAAGCGAAAGGCGATCTGTGCCGAGGATATCGAGTGGGTCGTCTATTCAGGTCACTATCCAGCACGGCCTGAGCAAAAAGCGGATACTGAAAACCGTATTGGTGTGGTGCATGGACTCGCGATTATCGGCAGCCATCAAGGCGCAACGATGGAAATCGAAGCGGTTGCGCAGCCCGGAACAGGCAAGATCGTGATTACGGGCATTGTGGAAGAAGAGGAGATCGGCGGTGAAAGCAGACGCATTAAGCGCAAGTCCACAGCGCGATGCTCGCTTGAAAACGTCATGACATTGCTCCATTCCAAGGGATATGAGACAGAAAAATACGATCTGCACATCAATTTCCCCGGCGGCACGCCAGTTGACGGTCCGTCCGCTGGTGTTGCCATGGCAGTCGTTGCCGCAAGCGCACTCACAGGCAGACCGATTGATGGTCATGTCGCGGTGACGGGTGAGGTGTCGGTGCGAGGTTTTGTGAAGCCTGTGGGCGGTGTGCCGGGCAAGGTGGAGGCAGCAGAGCGCGCAGGGCTGACCACCGTTTTGATTCCTATGGACAATCGCTTGGAGCGCTTTGAGCATACCACGATTGAAGTTGTGCCGATTAGCACACTGGAGGAAGCGATTGATCGCATGATTCTTCCTGTGACGACAGTATCTCGCGAGAAATCAACCATTCAGACAAATTCGTCTGTTGTTACAGTTCTTGCAGCAGAGGAACAAACGGCTGCAGGCAAGGCTTAGAGGCTATGAATGCGGGATGAACAATTGCCCTGAATGCTTGCAATTGCGTCCATTTGCCGTTATAATCAATTGGCGGCGGCTATGCCGCCGTTAAGTTTGCCCGCAATTTTTGATGACGAGCGGGCGTCGGGAGGAAAAATATGCAAAACACAATGCGGAAGGAAGAACTAACCCGCATTCCTGTTCTACCTTTGCGGGGAATGATGGTTTTTCCGCACATGGTGCTCCATTTTGATGTGGGGCGCGCAAAGAGCGTAGCAGCTTTAGAAAAAGCAATGGTGGATGATCAATACGTATTCTTGGTTGCGCAAAAGGATGCAGAGGTTGATGAACCACAGATGGACGACTTGTGCACGGTTGGTACTGTAGCACATATTAAGCAGGTGCTTAACTTGCCGGGGGACAGCATCAGGGTGCTGGTGGAAGGCAAACACCGCGCGATACTGCAATCAATCGTTGAGGAAGAGCCCTTTTTGATTGCAGATGTACAGCCCGTTCATGAGGAAACTGTGCGTGAAAGCGCGGAACTCAAGGCACTGGTTCGCACCACACATGAATTTTTTGAGGAATACTGCACAGCAAGTATGCGCGTATCGCAGGAAACCCTCAGGTCTGTGATGGATGTGGACAAGCCTGATCAACTGGCGGATATCATTGCAGCCAATGTGCTGACAAAACTCGAAGACAGACAATCCATTCTAGAGAATCTCAAGGTGAAGGATCGTCTGGAAGTCCTATGCGGTATTTTGCTTCGCGAGACAGAGCTTGCGGATGTTGAAAAACAGGTACAGGCGCGAATCAAAAAGCAGATTGAAAAAAACCAGAAAGATTACTATCTGCGCGAGCAAATCAAAGCGATTCAAACAGAGCTTGGCGACAAGGATGGAACAGATATTGAAGATCTGCTCGATCGTCTTCAAAACACGCCGCTCAATGATGAAGCGCGTGAAAAATGCGAAAAAGAGCTTGAGCGTCTATCACGCATGGCACCGGGCACACCTGAAATCGGGGTGAGCCGTACCTATGTGGAGTGGATTTTGGATTTGCCATGGGGCAAGACCACCGCTGACAATCTGGATCTCAAGCGTGCACGCCGCGTGCTGGAGGAAGATCACTATGGTCTTGAAAAGGTGAAGGAACGCATTGTTGAATATCTTGCGGTTCTTCGCATGAAAAAGGACATGAAAGGTCCCATCCTATGCTTTGCAGGCCCTCCAGGTGTTGGTAAGACTTCGATTGTTCGAGCGATTGCCAAGGCAGTAGGGCGCGAGTTTGTGCAGATGTCGCTTGGTGGTGTACGTGATGAAGCGGAAATCCGCGGACATCGCCGCACCTATGTTGGCGCAATCCCGGGTCGGATCATCAACGGCATTAAGCAAGCAGGCACGATGAATCCCGTGTTCTTGTTTGACGAAATCGACAAGATGAGCAGTGATTTTCGCGGCGATCCCGCATCCGCTATGCTTGAAGTGCTGGATGCAGAGCAAAATGACGCATTCCGCGATCATTATTTGGAACTGCCTTTTGACCTGAGCCGCGTGATGTTCATCACCACCGCGAACAATATCGAAACGATCCCGCCTGCACTACTGGACAGGCTTGAGATTATCGAAGTGCCAAGCTACACAGAAGAAGAAAAGATGAAGATCGCACGCCGGCATTTGCTTCCAAAGCAGATTAAGCAACACGGTTTGCCTCAGCGCAGCGTGAAAATAAGCGAGCGAGTGCTGCGCACGGTGGTTGATGGCTATACGCGTGAAGCGGGTGTTCGTGAGCTTGAAAGAACATTAGCGCAGATCGTGCGTAAGGCAACGGTTGAAATGTTTGACGACAAGGTAAGCGAAGTGAACGTCACAATGGAAAAGCTCAGAAGCTACATCGGCGCTGTCAAGTACACGCGCGAGGCGCTTGAAAAGCAAAACCTTGTGGGCGTTGTGAACGGACTAGCGTACACAACCGTAGGCGGCGTATTGCTGTCGATTGAATGCTCTGTGATGCAGGGGACAGGCACATTGCAGCTGACAGGTAAGCTGGGCGACGTGATGCAGGAAAGTGCAAAGGCAGCGCTGTCATGGGTTCGCGCACACTGCGAGCCTTGGGGCATTTCAGCTGATTTCTTTAAGCAACACGACATCCATATCCACGTACCGGAAGGTGCGGTGCCTAAGGATGGTCCAAGCGCAGGCGTTACAATGACAACAGCGCTAACAAGTGCATTGACCTCCATCCCTGTACAGCAAAGCGTCGCGATGACAGGCGAGGTAACGCTTCGAGGCAGAGTGCTCCCCATTGGCGGTCTCAAGGAAAAGCTGATGGCAGCCTACCGCGCAGGCATCAAGACAGTGCTCATCCCCAAGGAAAATGTGAAGGACTTGGAAGATATTCCAGCCAATGTACTTGCTCGTGTGCAGGTACTGCCGGTCAGCAATGTCTCGGAAGTCCTCAAGATCGCACTTGTCAGCGAGCCGCCAATGATTAACGAACCAATGATCTCCGCACTACAAATCGCAGCATCCACTACACAAGGTACAAATGTATATAGAGGTTCATGATGGAAATTAAGACGGCATCCTTTATCACCAGTCTGGCAGATTATCACCAAGACGATCCGATCAACCTACCCCAGCTTGCTGTGGTAGGACGAAGCAATGTAGGAAAAAGCACATTGATCAACACGCTTTGCAACCGCAAGAAGCTTTGCAAAACCAGCTCCAAGCCCGGCAAGACGCGCCTGATCAACGTGTTTTTGATCAACGAACTCTTTCACCTCGTCGACCTTCCCGGCTATGGCTTTGCCAAAGTGGATAAAGCTGAAAAGAGACGCTGGGGTTTGATGATGGATCGATATTTTCAGGAAAGCACTCATCTCTTCCACGTGCTGCATTTGGTGGATATACGCCACGAGCCAACGCAGGACGATATCGACATGAACACGTATTTCCGCCAGATGAATATTCCTTTCACGGTCATCTGCACCAAGGCGGATAAGATCAGCAGAGGAGCAAGAATGAAGCATATCGCTCCAATCTGCCGCAGTTTGCTGGTGCAGCCTTGGGAACTGATCCCGTTTTCAAGTGAAGATGGCTCGGGACGCGATAAGCTTCTGGAGACTATCGGCACATTGATTGACGAAGAGATGAATCCACAGGAAGTAGAATAAGCAGTAGCCGGGATGTGCAATGATCGAAAGCTGCACACTTCACAGTCAAACGCATAGCATGCAGTAGCCTCCATTTGGAATTTTGAAAGGAGTGTTTGCATGCAACGCAACTTGTGGATGCGTCCCGCGCTTCAAAAGAGTGAAGCGGTATTATTACCTGCGCTGCCCAATCGGTTTACAGCCGGCAGTCATTATCTCCAGCAGGCTGTTCACGTAACGGCGTCGGAAAGTTCTTTTAGACCTGTTGAGGTACAGCAGGAACAAGGGCAGCCATTAGCCTTGAGTACTTATGTACGTCCTCGCGGCAGTATGGCAGGTCGCTCTGTTCTCAGAGCAGCTGGACTGACGGGTGATCCGTTCGGCCGCAGAAATCGTCCTAGGTATTATTCGCCTGCTTCCCGCACAAAGCCTCAGCAATCCCGCTGGCATACCTTCAGGTAACAACAATACATAAACCGCCGTCTCATTAACAATGGGATAGCGGTTTTTCTTTACCAAAAACCCGATATGAAAGTTTGCACTCTCATATCGGGCATATTTGCTTACGTATGCTTTTAGTCGCGATAGCCGTTTGGATTGGTGCTCTGCCAACGCCATGAATCAAAGCACATATCGTTGAGCGTTTTTTGAGCTTCCCAGTGGAGAAGCTTTTTTGCCTTGCTTGCATCTGCATAGCAGCGAGCCACATCACCGGCACGGCGCTGCACAACCTCATATGGGATAGCAATGCCATTGACGCGCTCGAAGGTCTTCACCAAATCCAGCACGCTATAGCCAATGCCTGTACCCAGATTGATGATTTCGCAGCCTTTTGTGCCCATGAGATAGTTACATGCAGCTACATGACCGCAGGCTAGATCAACCACGTGGATATAGTCTCTCACGCCAGTACCATCAGGCGTTGCATAATCATCACCAAAGACGCGGAGTTTTCCCAATTTGCCTGATGCAACCTGCGTGATATAGGGCATAAGATTGTTGGGAACGCCAACCGGATCCTCGCCAATCAGACCGCTCTTGTGCGCGCCGATTGGATTGAAGTAGCGCAGAAGCGCAACAGACCAATCGGGGTTTGCATGTGCAATGTCCTTCAGGATTTGCTCGATCATATACTTTGTCCAGCCGTAAGGGTTTGTGCAGCCCGTTGGCATGGTTTCAATCAAGGGCATGTCATCGCTTGTTCCGTACACGGTTGCAGATGAGCTGAAAACAATCCTGCTAACATTATATTTCTTCATGCATTCACAGAGTGTAAGCGTGGAATCGAGGTTGTTGCGGTAATATTCCATTGGCTTCTCGACGCTTTCGCCAACTGCTTTGTATCCGGCAAAGTGAATGACTGCGTCAAATTGATGTGCCTCAAAGATAGGGGAGAGCGCAGCCGCATCGCAGACATCCGCATTGTAGAAAACAACGGGCTTTCCAGTAATGCTTTCCAAGCGATCAAGTACCTTTGCGCTTGCGTTGTAGAAATTGTCGACAATAACCGCTTCATGACCTGCATCCAGAAGTTCGATGTAAGTATGTGAACCAATAAATCCAGCACCACCTGTTAGTAGGATTTTCATCGGTGACCCCAACCTTTCTCAATCAAGAATGATTAAAACAGCTTTTCGGGATAAATGCCGCTTTCGTGCATCTTCTTTAGCTCACCCTGTACAAAAGGCTTATCCTCTTGGTAGGTAACGCCAAACCATGTAGCGTCTGTGCTTAGCACATCCACTTTCAGTCCGTCCTCATCATGCATCAGCTGATCAACCAGCACAGGCAATACATACTCAGCCTTAAGCTCTGTTGGGGCAAGTGACTTGAGGAATGCTTCAAAGCGCGCCATGCCCACCTTGAAAATCCAAGGGGTGAAGCCAAAGAGGTTCATGCTGACGAGGCTTTCGGGGTCGAGGATGACACCGCTGGGGTCTTTTTCTGTGTCGCGAATCGTGCCATCGGGGAAAGGTTGGATCTTATAGGTTTCAGTAACGGATTCAAGATGACCCTCTGCATCAACGGAGCATACGCCGCGGGTGACATGACCATTTTCACTGACTGTGTTCTTGAGGTAGTAGCCAACCATGCAAGCGTGCTTTTCATCAGCAAGCTTATCCAAATGATCAGCGATGATCCCAAAAGCGGGAACGCCGTAGTAATCGTCTGCATTCAGGACTGCAAAAGGCTCGTTGATGAGGTCCTTTGCGGCAAGAACTGCCTGAACGGTACCAAGGGGCTTAACGCGCTCTGCCGGAATCGAGCAGCCGGCAGGGATGTCGCTTAGGTCTTGGAATGCGTACTCCACTTGAATTTTATCCTTCACAATATCGCCCACAAGTGCGCGGAAGCGTTCCTCAAAATCATGCTTGATGATGAAAACAACCTTTGTAAAACCAGCGTTGATTGCATCGTAGATGGTGTATAACATCAATACTTCATTATTTGGCCCCATCCCGTCAATCTGTTTATTTCCGCCGTAACGAGAACCCATACCTGCAGCCATAATCAATAGTGTTTTGTCCATGTCACTCATCCTTTCAGATCGTTTGATGTCAGTTTGATTTGAGCGTTAATCAGCTACTAGAGCGCTACGCGCATTGGTTCATCGGACCTTTCGCTTGTTCCATTTTCGTCTTTTTTTTTTCGCTTGTGATTTTGCTTTGCGGCGGCGAGCGGTACTTCTGGTAATGCATCAACCCGCATCTTGGGGCAGTTCACATAGTCTTCGCAAAAACCTTCGGTGCTGTCGCTGCGAAAGAAGATTGTGAATGTGCGCAGGATTAGCTTCCAATCATAAGCAAGGGAAAAGTTCTCAATATACAGCAGGTCCAAAATCGCCTTGTCCTTTGGGCTGGTATTGTACTTTCCCTCTATCTGAGCAAGGCCCGTGAGTCCCGCCTTCATTTGCTGGCGGTATGCGAACTCGGGAACCTCGCGTGTATAGCGATTGACGTTTTCGAGCATCTCGGGACGCGGACCCACCATGGACATATCGCCGCGCAAGACGTTGATGAGCTGAGGCAATTCATCAATGCGGTATTTGCGCAGGAAACGACCAAGAGGCGTAATGCGCTTATCGTTTTTCCTCGCAGACAAGATATCTGCGATATCTGTCTGGTCGCGAGAAGAGGCATACATGGTGCGGAATTTGATGATATCAAAGACCTTGCCGTCAATGGTTGCACGCTTTTGGCGAAAAAATATAGAGCCATTGTTGGATAACTTGAGGCAGAGCATCGTCACAAGAATGATAGGGCTGGTGACGATGAGTCCAAACAGGCTTAAGGTGATGTCGGTTGCGCGTTTGGTAATCATCTGAACAAGGGTTGGCTCCATGCGGTGAATATGCAAAAATGGGGTATCATCAAGAATGTTCTGTTCGGCGGTTGAAATGATAACATCTTCAAGCTCGGCTAGAAGATAGATGTCCCGATTGTGTTTATAACAATATCCCTTCAAGTACGCTTCCTCAGTATCGGGGATACCGGCAAGAAAGATGGTTTCATGCCTTCTGATGCTCTGCTTGATATCGGGACAGTCATAATGCAGGACTTCAGTGAGGTTATAGCGCTGATGAAAGGTATACATTTTGGAAGCTACATGATTCGCTAGTTCCTGAGAGGAAGTGATGATGCAGCAATCCTGAGGCGGATTGATTTTGAAGTAGGTGCGGTATGCTATGGTCACAAAAAAATAAACGAGTGACACTTGCAGCAGCATAGCGACAAGCAGCATGATAAAGTCTTCGCCAAAAAGAATCAATTGCGCGTTTGCCTCGGGGTTTTGGGGGTTAACGTTCATGATTTGAAGCTGGAGATAGGTGACCAGATCAGTCAGAAAAGTGGTAAGCACAATGCTTGCAAAGACCGATCGTTTCTTTTTTTTGTCCACATCAAACCCGCCATAAACGATGGTGAGCACAATCATGATAATGGAAAAGACCGCAGCGGTTGATACGGCTGTACGGCTGAGGTTTAGGAGCTGTGGGTTAGTGATAGCGAGCATGCCATATAATGATAAAAATAATGAAACATATAAAAGAATCTGAAATGAGAGCTTCATTACTTGTGTGGTAAAAAAACGCTTATTCTGCATAGCAGCCTCCATGGTCAAACATGTTATACGCCGGGCAGCAGGGAAATGAGAGCAAAAAAACAACGCCCAATATACTTTATAAGAATATCATGATGGCTGGTAGCTGTCAAGCCAAAGCGCGTTGCCTGACATGGGGCGCGGGGCAGACCAACGCATTGCGGTATGGCGTGTGCAGCAAGATTGACGGATCAAAAAAGCTGCGATTTTCATAATCGCAGCTTGATGTGGGAGCTATTTCTTTTTTCGAGCATTCAGCGCTGAAAGGAGCGCATCGGTCGTTTGCTCGGCAGCTTGGTTTCGTGCTTTTTGAGCATCGACTTTCGCTGCTTTCTTTGTTTTGGGTTTGGGTGCTTCCGATTCTTTTGACTCGCTTGATACTTTAGGCCCGGTTTGCTTTACATGACGATGCTTTGCCATCCATTGATAGAATGCATCTTCCCAAGGAAGCTTGCGCAGGGCAATGTCAAGCAAGAGCAGGATGAGCGAGAGGAGGAGGAGAATCGTAAACAGGCTTTTGCGCGATTGAGCGGAGGTAACCTGCTGATCCCAGAAACTGCTTAAGTCAGTCACCTCATGTCCGCCGGTTGATTGCATGAGTGACGCTAGTGTGCTTCCGCTTTCTCCGCGCAGATCATACTCCTTGGCATATGTTTTAACGGCGCCGCTCTCCTGCGAGCGCACCTGCGTTCCCTCTTCGCTTTGAGATAGGCGAAGGGCATATGCACCCTCCAGTTCGGCTTGTGCTTTGCCTTCGTATATGCCGGGCTCCACTTCGGTGAGCGTGGTTTCTTGCTCACTGCCATCAGGAGATACGATGGTCACCGTGGTTTCAAGCCCTTCTTGCTGACTTGTAGGATCGATTTGATAGGTGATTGACATTTGCGAATCCTGAACGGTTGCCGACAGTTCGCCTTCGCGGTCTACCCCAGGCAAAACCTTAGCAACCATGCCGCCAAAGAATGACGCAGCGCTTTCCCAGCTTAGGAAATTCTCTGTCCAAGCACCTTGTGCATCGCTTGTCCAAGCGATGGTTTTTCCTGTGCCAACATTCCACCAGCTTAAGATCGGGTCTTCCATATCGCTTTGCAGGGATACGGTAGCGGTCGGTTTTTCAACCGTTGTCAAATACCCTGCGAGCTGGGGAAAACCATCATAGGCGGTTAGGGTGGAGTTTTCGGTGATGACAGGGGTGAAAATACGGTTTTGGACATAGGACGCACCTGCGAGCATGGTTTCCTTTGTGAAGATCTTTGGCAGGTTGTCAAACTCAGTGGTTACATAGCTTCTGCCGCCGCCAAGCGTTGAGAGAAGCTTCATCAGCTCACTGTTGGCATCATTGCCGATTGCAACTGTGGTGAGCGTAATGCCCGTCTTCTTCATCGCAAGCGCAATGTCTTGAAATTCACTGTCCCCCGGTTGTCCATCGGAAAGGAAGATGATGTGCTTTTGGGGCGTGTCGGCTGCTGCAAGCGTTTCAAAGCTTGCCTGCAATGGGGAGTAGAAGGCTGTGCCGCCGCCTGCACGGATTGTGCCGATCATGTTTTGGATGGCTGCAATGTCCGTGGTTTTTTGAAAGGGTACAGCCCATGAGGCTTGGTCATCAAAGGCGATAACACCGATGTTGTCCTGTGCACTCAGAACCTCGACTGCCTGCATTGCCGCTTCCTTTGCAATCTCAATGCGGGATAAGCCGAATTGACCTGATGTCATGCTGCCCGATTTGTCAATGGCGATAATGAGCGAAAGGGCCGGGACTTGGAGCTTGTTTCGCACGTCAATGGTGACCGGCATAAGCTCTTCAAGAACGGTGCCGCGATAGTTGCCTAGGGCATAGCTGCTGTCGCCGCCAAGCACGCATAGTCCGCGAGAAAGCGTTTTAACAGCGCTGCTCAGTGCGCCCCACTGATCGCTGCCGGCACTCTCGTAGTCGATGTTGTTGAGCACGATGGCGTCATAGGGGAGGTAACGCTCTGTGGTGGCAGGTAATTCGGAGGCGCGTATGATCTCCACTTTGAGACCTGCTGCCGTGAACAATGAACCGATGGAATCGGTTTGCGATACGAGCAAAATGGTGGGTGCACCCGATATCTGTAGATGAGTGCTTGCCCGATTGTTTCGGCTTTGCATATCGGATGGAGAAATGAATTGCGCTTGGTAGGTGACCACGCCTGTCTTTGCAGCGGTGTCGCTGAAGGCAAAACGATTTTCGCCTGTGCTCAGCTTTACATCCCTCGTCGCTGTGAGTTCGCCGTTTTGATACAGCACCAAGGAACCTTCCATCGCAGCGTTGGCATCAATGACAACTTGTATCGGGATAGTCTGCCCCTCATAGACGGTGGATGGGGAGGTAATCTCCGTTAACTGAGCGTCAGTGATTTGGCTAGTTTCAATGGACATGGAATCGACTTGAATACCGCGTGCACCAATGATGTTTGCTGTGGTTTGATTGGCCGCCACATTGCCATCGGTGATGACGGTGATGCTGCCTGCATTATCAGAGGGCATTAATGCACTGGCGAGCATCAGCGCGCTGTCAAGATCGCTGCCGCTGCCGTCAATCGCCGTATGTACGCCTGTAAAGCTAGGGGATTGGCTCAGCGGTGTTTCTACCATGGCATTTGCGCCAAATACGATCACGCCTGCTTCTTCGCCTTCCGGTAGCTGCTCAAGAGCGGTCTTGACGTTTTCCTGCATCTCGGATTGCACGGGCGCGGATGAGTCTGACATGTCAAGCAATATCCATCGGGTGACTTTCCCTGATGGGAGCATGACAGAGGGCATGCTGATGGCAAGCACCAACACGCATGTGACCACAAGCCGCATCCACAGGGATACACGCCGCCTCAGCGATGGTGTATGCGTTGTGTAGCGGCGGTTGATCAATGCAATGATAAGAATGCCGATGGGAATCAGGAGAAGCGCCCAAGGATAAGTAAAATCAAACCCCACGGCGGCTCACCTCCCATTCAAGCATGAGTACAATGAAGCATAAAAGCAGTAAATAGGGTGTCCATTCACGTCCAGTCGTCAAGGTAGAAGAAGCGGGATCAGCAGCGTTGGTATACGACTCGCTGATGGTCTGCGTATCACCTTCTGTAAGGGGTGGATGAAGGGCAAAAGCAGTGGCTCTCGTCTCGCCGTTATCAAGTGTTTCTGAAATGGTATATAGTCCGATTTGTTTGGTGCCTGTTAGTACGCCGCCAACGAGCTGGACAGTTTGTCCATCAGGCATGCGGACGGACACATCAACCGTGCGGTCGTCCAGCACAGGCGATATATACTCTCCGCAGCTTGCGCTCAGAATGGAGGCAGTGGTGTCTGGAAGCAAGTAGGAGAGCAGATTCTGAATCAAAATAGGGAAATCAGCTTTGAGCGGGAAGTTGCTGTCATGCAGATCAAAGCCAAGCACGGCAATGCGCCGATTGTTTTGCTCGTCGGCAGCAAGCAGCGTTTGATTGCCAATGGACAAGATGCTGTCCCCGCCTGTTAGCGGCATGTACTTTTGAATTGCTATATCAGAAAGCAACAAGTTGGCAGTGAGCTGCGCAGAGATGGCGGAGGATGATTTTCGTATGGCGGATGAATCGCTTCGCTCATCGCCAGGCGTAATTCCCAAGATATACCCTGTTGGTGCAATGCTTAGAATCGAACCGCTTTGCGGGAGGATCTCAGGGAGAAAACCATCATAGACATAAAGATCAAAGTCTGCTGCATTGACCGCATCAGCGGGAAGTGATTTTACGGTTGTATAGCCTTCACGAAGCGAAAGTGCTTGTTCAAGGAATACATTTCCGTCGCTAGCAAGCAAAATGGTCTTGGTGTTCTCGGGCTGCTTCACTGCATAACGAACATCATCTGCTGAGAGGGCGTCGCCTTTTGAAAAAGAAACCATAACGTTGGTTGCGATGCTTGGAACAGTAAACCTGACGCTCTGCGTTGCGTTCGCTTCAAGCGATACCGTGCGGATATCACACAACGCGCCATCCGCATAGCATAGCATTTCGCATTCGATGGCATCGCCGCGGTTTTGCACCTGTGCAAACGCGATGATTTGATCCTCCTGCTCGCTTAAGCGCAGCGAAATGATGCTGCGATTGCTCACGCTTTGGCCAACGGAGATGAGGGTGAGGTCTGTAGCTTGAATGGAATACTGATCGGTGAAAAGCATGATATCAAGCGAACTTAGGTCGCGGCGCATAGCACGCGTCAGCGACAGCGCACCCTCCACATCCGCCTGTGAGTTTTGAGCTGTCAGCCCTGCGATAGCGCGCTTGACGGCTGCGTGGTCGCTGGAACGGGTGATCGCCTGAGTAAAGCTCTGCCCTGCTGCAAGGATGGTAACAACGTCGTCTTGATGCATGCTGCCCAGAATCTGGTATGCCTCTTCTTTGGCTTGATCCAGACGGGTTTGATTTCCGTCCGCTAGCGTCTGCATGCTGGCAGAAAGGTCAAAAATCATTGCGACTTCGCCATATCGGTTGCCCACTGTAGCGGGTCTCATAAGTGCGAGCGCAAGCAATATGACCAAAAGAAGCTGAAGCCAAAGCAACAGCTGGCTTTTCAGCTTTTCAAAGGGTTTATTTGACTCGGTCTGTTCAATTGTTTTTCGCCAGAGCAACAGACTGGGGACATTGACCCGGGCAGCACGCTTGCGCAATAAATACAGCGCAATCACAGGGATCAGCGCTAAAAATGCCCATGCACCCATTGGGTTAAGCCATTGCATGTAGACAACTCCCTCTTTTGTTAGCCGATAAGCCCCAGCTGGCTAAGCTCGCGCAGCAGCTGATCCTCGAAGTTGGGTTCGGGCATCATAAAGGCATGCGTGATAGCGTGTGAGCGGCAGTATTGTTGTAACTCTGCCAGATAAGCGGCTGCTGTTTGGCGGTAGCGCTTAAGCAGGTCAAAGTTAGTGGTGACAACATGTGTTTGATTGGTTTCCGAATCGACAAGCTCCACCGTGTCATCCAGCGTTGGTTCCCATTCTTCATGGCTCCACAGCTGCAGCACGCTGATTTCCTGTTTGCGATAGAGGAGGGACTGGAGCGGGCGTTCATAGCCTGCTTCATATAGCATGTCGCTGATGAGCACACTAAGCCCGCGTCCTTGCGGAAGAGATAGCGCGGGCAGAGTAAGCTCCGCTTGTCCGCTTGGGGTGATGCGGGCTAAAAACTCCGACGCAGCGGGGTAGCTCTGCCTGCCGCTCAGGGCTCTGGAAGATACGATCTTCGGACCGTTGATGACATAGAGCATCACGCGATCACCGCCGCAAAGCGAGAGATAGCAAAGCATTTCAGCGAGTTTCTTGGCAGACTCCCATTTGTTTGGCTCGCCAAAGTCCATGGACGCGCTGCCATCCACGATGATGTTAACGCGCTGTTCCTGCTCCTCCATGAAGAGCTTTAGGAAAAGACGATCAAAGCGGGCATAGGCATTCCAGTCTAGGCGGCGAATGTCATCGCCTGCTGCATACTCCCGAAAATCGGAAAATTCCACGCTGCTGCCAAGTGCCTTGGAACGGCGCAAACCGCCTGAACCGCCAGAAGCAGGGTGTTTCATGCGCAGCGAAAGAAGATCCAATCGATTTAAAAATGCATCGCTTAGCATAGGCTCACCCGCGTGGGATGGTTGAGAGAATATCATCGATAATGCTCTCCACCGTGTCGCCCTGTGCCATGCCCTCAAAGCTTAGCGCGATGCGATGCCTGAGGCAGGCAGGTGCAACGGCTTGGATATCCTCAAACGCAACATTGTAGCGTCCTTGCATGAGTGCGCGTACGCGTGAGGTGCAAATCAGCGCCTGCGCTGCGCGAGGGCTTGCGCCGTAACGTACAGAGCGCTTCACGCGATCCGAACTGATCTCAAGCTCGGGATGTGTATGAAGTACAACATTCAGCGCATAGTTTTTGACGGCATCTGCAATCGGCACATCCATCGCTACGCCGCGAAGGGTCATCAGCGTGGACGCGTCAGCTACCTTCTGCGCATGAACGGTTTGGGTTGTTGTGGTGAGACCGACGATTTCGGACAGCTCGCTCAGGCTGGGAAAATCAACGAGGATTTTCAGCATGAAACGGTCAAGCTGCGCCTCGGGCAGGGGATAGGTGCCCTCCTGCTCCATCGGGTTTTGAGTGGCGAGGACGAAGTAGGGATCGCCAAGCTGATGGGTTTCGCCGGCTACGGTGATGGCATGCTCCTGCATCGCTTCAAGCAGTGCAGACTGCGTTTTAGGGGTTGCGCGGTTGATCTCATCCGCTAGCACGATAGAAGCGAACAGGGGACCTTCCTTGAAGCGGAATTCATTCCCTTGATCGGTCTTGACGATGATGTTGGTGCCTGTGATGTCGGCAGGCATGAGATCGGGCGTGAATTGGATACGGCTGAATGGCAGATCAAATACCTTTGAAAGGGAATGTACGAGCCTTGTCTTGCCAAGCCCGGGCACGCCTTCAAGCAGCACGTTGCCGCCTGCAACAAGAGCGGTCAAAAGCTGCTCGACTACGCGTTCTTGTCCGATGATTTCTTTCTTGATTTCATTGCGAATATGATCAATCTGTGAGGTAAAGGACTGAATTTGTTCTTGGGGAATCATGGTGTCAGCCTCCTGTCAGTACTTACTCGGTAAGGGATGAAAAATAGCGATCGACCCAATTTTGGGCATATCCTGGAAGATTGGCATTTTGCACGGCTTCAACCGCAGATTCATAATACTCGGGAAGCACTTCGTTATAGGGCACGCTCTCATCAATAGAGCCAAGCCCTGAGCCGATGGTTGCTTCGCTTATCTCGCCCTCACCAATCTGCCCGCGCTCATTGGTGATCTCGCCTTCTGTGCCAAGGCGAGTGGGATCGTAGATCGATTCGTATTCTGAGACCTTCATTTTCGGTGCGTTGCTGCCCAGAGGGGCAGTGCCATTGGTGGAAGCGGTATAGCCGCCGTCCTTATTGGTGCTTCCCAGCCCTGCGCCGCCGCCGCTTTCCATGCCGCTGCTTGAGCCACTTCCTGAACCGCTTCCTGCGCTGTTGCCAGCAGCGCTCATTGAGGCTAAGCCGCTGATACTCAGACCGTTAAGATTCAGCGTGGCAGCCTGCTTTGCACCCGCTTGTGCCGCTGCGCTGCGAGCCATTGCACTTAGCGCACTTGCTTGGGCTAAGGCATTGCTTTGACCAAGGGCGGCATTTTGCAGACTCTCCAGAGCATTTTGAAGATTGCCGCTGCTAAGCGCTTGCGCTGCATCGGAGAGTTGCTGGGAGGCGGATGGGTCGGATGCGCTTTGAGCTGCTTTGGAAAGCTGACTTGAGGTGCTTTGCGAGGATTGAGCGGAATTGGCTTGTTCCGTGCCCTGATTGAGCAGTTGCTTCGCTTTCTCACTGTCACCCGCTTCCAGAGCTTGGGCGAGTTCACTCAATCCTGCGTCCTTGAGAGCTTTGAGCGTGTCCTTGGACGTGTTTTTTTTGATCTGATCCATTTCGCGCTCTGCGTCATCGAGTGCGGAGAGTGCGGTTTTGGGTTCGGTTGATTGGCGAAGCTCATGCGCTAAGTCGCCAAGCAGCTTGCGCAAGTCCTGTGTTTGTGCCTGAGCGTCATCCAGCTTTGTTGCACCTTCCTCAACTAAATCCGCTTGCTTTTTCATTTCTGTTTGAAATTCAGTCTTTGCATGCATGATCTGCATCTGCGGGTTGGCAATGAGAAAGGAGGCACTGAAGCATAGTGCACAGACTAGGACACCGATGACGGAAAATCTAGGAACCTGAAATGGGAGCATAGCTTTGGGGTTAAAACCGTTTAAGCACTCAAGGGTATCTTGGCGCTGCAGGTCGGCCATGGGGGTGTCGCTGCTTTTGAGCATGAGTGCGGTTTGTGCTCTGGCATGAAGTCCGCACGAATCGGCCAGTCTCGCAACGGACATATCAGAGATGGGGAGCAGCCATGCGATCCCTCCAAATAGCAATGGAGCACTGATAATGGCGACAAAATACCATGTGGTCACATTGGGGAACTCCCACATGAATGACGCGCCGCGCAGGAGCAGCACGATGATGGCACCAGCTAGGAGACCGATCATTATCCAGCTCAAAGCGCGTTGAGCCCGCATTCGCTTGCGAATGGGCTTTAAAGCATGTACCAATTGGATCATTATTTTTTCTTTCCTTTCGCAATCTTAAGACCGCGGACGTTAAGCGAGGAAAATAAGATAAGAACGATCGATGCAGAAAACAGAAAAATGATGTGGTAGATAGCGAACCGATTGTAATCAATTAAGCTTCGCGTGTTGGCGATGGTGTAACTGATTTCATATAGGTAGTTATCAAAGAACGATGTCTGGTCAGATAAAAGTGAAAATAGAGCAAGTCCGGGGTTGGTCACAAATGAAATGGGAACGTAGGTGATAGGGACTAACTCTTTGCCTGCGATATTGATGGAATCAAAGATTTCACCGATGCGCCGCACATCATGGAAAAGCGGTAGAAGTGTAACGATGCCAATGGCAAAGATGGTGATGTAGGTCAAAACGGTTGATGTGACGGTTCTCTTCAGAAAAGAAGAGAAGAAAAGTCCGACACAGGATGTGGCGAGTGCAATAGCAAGCAAAAACAGCAAGCATAGGAGCAGCTGCATAATGCTTGCGCCGCCTGTTAGGAGAACAAATGAGAGAGAAGGCGCGGAGCAAAGCACGAGCAATGCTAAAAATCCAAAGCTCTCAAGCAGTTTTCCCAAAACAATTTGAAATGAGTTGGTGTTTGTTACCAGCAATAGGTCAAGCGTTTGGCGTTCTCTCTCGCCTGTTATGCAACCTGCAGTCATGGTGGGTGCGATCAGAATGAGCAGCCCAAACTGCAAAACGATGATCAATGCGTACTTATCAACGCTTGCTCCCATTTGACTGATTGTGAGTGTGGGTGATAGGAAGGAATTATAGACGAAAATAAAAGTGATGACTGCAATCGCCAGCGAGTATAGCGTTAGGAGCAACGGCGTTCTGATGGAGCGCATGCGCCTTTTCCCTGAGAAGGCTAAAATGGGGTTATTCATCCTGTGTCACCTCCATAAACACTTTTTCCAAATTAAGGGGTGCGCGGTGGAAATCTATGATGGGTACTTGCGATGATAGGGAGCGCAAAAGTTCGTTTTGTGCTTCTTGTGATCCTTCGAATATGACGCTCAAGGATTTAGGATCATCTTGTCCGATTCCTGTAACGCCGGGGAATTCCTTGAGGAGAGATGTTGCCTTTTGGATGATCTCGCTGTCTGCACCATCAATAAGCTGTACGGTGATGGGGGAGTTGCCGCTCATGTGTGCGCTCAGCTCATCCACAGAGCCCGTAAAGACCAGCTTGCCATGATCGATGATGGTGAGTGAATCACACATCTCGGCAAGTTCAGGCATGATGTGAGAGGAGATCAGCACGCTTTTCCCAAGGTCTTTGAGCGTGCGCAGGATGGTTTTCATTTCTGCACGGGCACGGGGATCCATGCCCGATGCAGGCTCATCGAGAATGAGAAGCTTTGGGTCGTGAATCAGCGCACGAGCAAGGCACAAGCGCTGCTTCATGCCGCGAGAAAGCAGGTCGACATACGAGTCCTTCTTATCAGACAGATGCACAAGTTCGAGCAGATTGTCGATCATATGCATGCGGTCGCGGTAACTGAAGCCATAGCACCTAGCATAAAAATCAAGGTATTCCGATGCCTTCAAGCGATCATATACGCCGAAAAAGTCGGGCATGTATCCCATGAGCATACGGATTTCCTTGGGCTTTGTTGCCACGTCGACCCCGCATAATGTTGCGCTGCCGCTGGTGGGCGACAGGAGGGTGGATAAAATCCGCATGGTTGTGGTTTTACCTGCGCCGTTTGGTCCTACAAAACCATGCAGCTCTCCATCGCCGATTGTCAGGCTTAAATGATCAAGAGCAATAAACGAACCGTAGTGTTTGGTTAATTCGTTGAGCGTTAACATTATTTCACCTTCCCATCCATAGTCAGTATGGGTAACCCGATTTCCTCATAATTGCGTGTTTGTGTGAGGGTGCTTTCAAACATAGCATAGATAAATCCTTGCTCGCTTGTGTACTTGCTTAGATCGGGGAGGATAATGGTGGCGGTGCCGACGCCTGTGGATGCAGCATAGTCATAGGTTTTGATTTCATCCCACTTTTTTTTCTGATAGTTATAGAGGCTGGTCTTGTAGGGGGTATAGACATAGACGGGCGAAATATCAAATGCAGTCAATGTCATATTGTCTGGAATGTTGCGCACATCATAAGCGAATATTGGCATAGCGGAAAGCGGGTAATAGGAATAGTTCTTAGTTGGAATCATGCTGCCAAGCTGCGGTGCTTTCAGGTCGTCAAGAGCCGCCTGATAAACATCAAAACTTCCTTTCCCAAGGTGTACTGTTCCATCCGTGGATATGGGAGAATAACGCAGCTCCACATCAAGAAGATCGAGCCTGTTTGTTCTTGTGACCTTTTGATCGTCAACGAAAAGATCAAATTCGCTTAGCTGATCTGAAAAGACCATATAGTGAAAATTCTCTGAGAACTGCGGCCAGTTTTCAAAGCAAGAGGACAGTGCGTTACGCATCACATTTAGCGATCCTGATGGAAGGTCTGTACGCTCTTCTTTGAGTGTTTTGTAGTAGCTGTCAAGCAAAGCATAAGCTGAATAGTTAGAAAGCTGCTGCTTACTTAGCAGGTATCCATTGGAAATGGTCTCGGCTGCTGGTGTGATGACACCGCCCGGCGCAGGGGTAAGGGTAGGACTCGTTTGCTGCGCTGACGAAGCGGCTACAGTAGCCTGAGGTTGAGCCGGTACGGGCTTTAGGACTGCGATGACCGATTGACCAGGTAATAATGCGTCCACTGTGACATAACCATAGCTTGAGAAGATCACGCCTTGCGGCATAGCGATATTGCCATTGTTTTGGAGATGAAACTCGAAGTTCTCTCCGTTCCAATAGCATTCTCCGCTGATTTGATGATCCTGAATGGATATGTTGAGCAATGAGAGACTGAGGCTTGACCATGTGCCATTGATTGGAAGCGCAACCGATGCCATATCATCTTCGTAGATGGTTTGATAGCGCAGTTCGGTGGTTTCCTCAGTGCCGGTAATGGTGGAATCATAATGGTAGCTATAGCCAACGACAGAGGACAGGTCAATCGAACCATTTGTTGTGCTGATTTTTATTCGCCCAGCGTTGGGTCTGGCAACTGAAACATTTGCTATCGCTGTACTATTTCCATCGGTATCTTCGCGGACAAGTGCGGAACTAACAGCAATGGGATCATTTAGATCAAGCATGTTGGTGAGTCCGCCTGTGATGAGTGTACAAAGAATACAAAGCACTGGGACAGTTACCCACATCCATTCGCGTTTGTCGATTTTTTTGAGCGGGAAATATGTACCGACACCTACCAAAATGACGAACAAAAACAATATGATGACTGGCAAATAAGTAGCCCCTGTATTGGGGACGGTGATTGATTTGCTATTCATATAGTAGTTTTCGGATTGAGAATAATAGCTGCGATTACGCAACTCGACTTTTTCATTATAGAGGCTCTGCGCATTTTCAAGCAGAATACGCTGCCAAAGCACATTGTTCATCTGCCACGTGCTGAACGGCTTTTCCGACAGTGAAAATGCAGAGGTGAAGATAAAACCATCCTCAACCGAGCAGATATCCACAAGGGCAGGTGAGCCAACGCTCGTGCCGCGTGCGTCCTCAAGCGAAACCGCCATGGCACGTTGGCCATTTGCCTTTGCGCTCATTTTGAAATGCTCCATCAATGTTTCAGAAATATCGCCTGCATCTGTGAGCGCTCCAGCGGATATCCCAGTATATTGTTGAAAATAGGGGAAGGTCGTATTTGCCTGAGCGCCGCCGCCAAGCAAAATCAAACCACCCTCCTTAAGCCATGAGTCAAACGTCAGTTTCTGTTTTTCAGTGAGCGTGGATAAATCAATATCATCAACAACGATGATGTCGAAAAAACGCATGCTATCCAGATCACTTGGGATGCTCTGGGGAAGGAGATCGACAGTTTGCCAAAGTTCACTGCGCTTGAGCACGTCAGTTGCGGCTGAGATGCTGAGCTGGCTGAGTTTGCTGGCATCGCTTGAGACCACGCCAACGATCAATGAATAGGGATTGATCGCACCCTGAGCGGCTACCTCGGCTTCCGCCTGCACCATGCCATCAACAAGCCACTGCACAGTATAGCTGCTCTGCTTTTGCGTGATAATAATAGGAAGTGTTACGTTAACCGTGGCACCTGATGCAACTGTGACAGGTGCTTCGTAGCGATCATATTGTGTTGTGCTTCGATTGACATCCACCACAATGACGCCCGAAGTATCGCCGCCATGATTTGTAATGGCTACATTGATCGGGAGATTGCGCAGATAGGTGACTTGATCATCATAGCCGATGCTGCATTCAAGCTCGACTAATGCTGATGCGCAGCCTATGGTGCATACGGATAGCAGAATGACGAAGCATACAATGGCAGATAAATATTTGGAACCTTTGAAAGTCATTTTCACGTTCCTCCTTGTTTCTCAATGCATAGAGTACAACTCTTTCCATGGATGCAACGTTCCAGCTATGGATTTTCTTCCCACTAGGCGGGTTTATATGCGTATGCGCATATGGTTTTATGTACCTTCATTCTCCCCCAATTGCCTTTGTTTGCTGGAAATACACGGTTTGTTGCAAGTCTAAATATCGACAAAACTTTTTACATCTGATGTGAATTATGACGAAAACATAAATTCAACTATCCGCATCAAATATAGCTTGACAACTTGCGGGATAATATTGTATAATACCAATCGTTGCAAACTTGCATGCGATCGTGGCGGAATTGGCATACGCGCACGTTTGAGGGGCGTGTGGGAAACCGTACGGGTTCAAGTCCCGTCGACCGCACCACCTAAACTACTAGCTTTTGATACAAAGTTAGTAGTTTATTTTTTACCCCCCTATATGAAAAAGCCCTTGATATCAAAGGCTTAGAGGTTTCGTTTTGCGGAATTGTATGTAAATAAGGCGTTTA
>JAAYIN010000023.1 GCA_012523405.1 Clostridiales bacterium | reverse complement strand
TGGCGATAACATCGACATGGAGATCACTTTGATCACCCCTATCGCTATTGAGCCCGGCCTGCGCTTCGCTATCCGTGAGGGTGGCCGCACAGTTGGTTCTGGCGTTGTTGCAACTGTTATTAAGTAATAACTTGACGGCATAAGCTCGTCCTTCCGAATCGGTCGGACGGGCTAAAGCCATTACACTATACCCGCTAAGCGGAGTTCGGCGGCATAGCCGTCAAGGAGGTGGCGAACGTGGCAAGCGTTGCCCGTAACAAAGTAATGCTCGCCTGCACAGAGTGCAAGCAGCGTAACTACAATTCCATGAAGAACAAGAAGAACACCCCCGACCGCATTGAGCTCAACAAGTATTGCCGCTTTTGCAAAAAGCATACGGCTCATCGTGAGACGAAGTAATAAGCAAGAGACGGCTTGCTTGCGAATGGAGTGATAACCATGACTGAAAAGAAGGCAGTGTCCAAGACCACGAAGGCAAACATCTTCACTCGCATTGGACGTTGGTTCGTACGCTTGTTTACAAAAATCGGCAATGCGTTCAAGAACATGTGGCGTGAGCTTGGTAAGGTTACATGGCCGACTCGTGAAAAGTTGGTCAACTATACCATGATCGTGGTTGCTTTCATGCTGTTCATGATGGTCGTTGTCGGCTTGCTTGACGCAGGTGCGAGCAAGCTGGTCAATGTGATCATGTCAAAGTTCAGCGCATAAGGAGAAAACCATGTCTGATAACAGCAAAGAAGCTTGCTGGTATGTGGTACATACCTATTCTGGTTACGAGAACAAAGTCAAGGATAACCTTGAAAAATCTGTGGAAAACAACGGCATGCAGAACTTGATTTTCGATATCCGTGTCCCCGTTGAGGACGTGGTAGAGATCAAGGGAAACAAGCGCGTTAAATCCCAGCGTAAGGTTTACCCGGGCTATGTGCTGATACATATGATTGAAACCAGTGAAAGCTGGTATCTCGTACGTAACACGCGTGGCGTAACCGGATTTGTCGGTCCGGATAGCAGGCCCGTACCGCTTACTCCCGAAGAAGTCGAAATGATGCTTTCAACTCAGCAAAATAGTGTTGAGTTCGGCGTCGCGATTGGTGAGGAAGTGCGCATTCTCTCAGGTCCCCTTGAAAACTTCACGGGTATCGTTGAGGATGTTGACACCGTCCGCCAAAAGCTCACTGTTAAGGTGAAGATGTTCTTGGGACGTGAAATGCCTGTAGAGGTTGATTTGTCGGGTGTTGAAAAGGTAGCTGCACACTAAGGTGCATACCTATGAAATACGCGAGATAAGCCTCAATTAGCAATTGTATCAAAAGCCTGTTTGTAGGCATGAAAGTGCTCTACAAACAGGCGTGCAGATGCTCGTTTATCAATTGATAAGGACATTTGCCCGCTGTGATCAACTTACTGCATCATAGCGATTAGTGGGAGGAACATATCGTTCCGCCATAACCACATTGAAGGAGGTGCCATTCACATGGCAAAGAAAGTTAAATCATTGATCAAGCTTCAAGTTACCGCCGCTAAGGCTACACCTGCGCCGCCAATCGGCCCCGCACTAGGTCAGCACGGTGTTAACATTCCCGGTTTCTGTAAGGAGTTTAACGAGCGCACCCAGAAGGACGCAGGCATGATTATTCCTGTAGTCATCACGGTGTACACGGATCACACCTTCTCTTTCATCACCAAGACGCCTCCCGTTCCTGTTCTGATCAAGAAGGAACTGAACCTGAAGTCCGGTAGTGCACACCCCAACAAAGATAAGGTTGGCACACTGACCAAGGAACAGCTCAACAAGATCGCTGAGATCAAGAAGCCTGACGTGAACGCAAGCGAACTAGAATCCATCGCTAGGATGGTTGCTGGTACTGCACGTTCCATGGGCATCACGGTTGAGGAATAAGACGATTTGAGTGTGGGAGGACATAGTGCCGTTAGTACCACAGGAAGGACAGAATATGAAACACGGAAAGAAGTATGTTGACAGCATGAAGCTTGTCGATACACAGAATGCATATGACCCAGCTGACGCTTGTGACCTAGTCATCAAGACCAGCAAGGCAAAGTTTGATGAGACCATCGAGATCTCTGTACGCCTTGGCGTAGACCCCCGCCACGCAGACCAACAGGTTCGCGGCGCGGTTGTTCTGCCTCATGGCACAGGCCGTAACGTTCGCGTTTTGGTTGTTACCAAGGGCGATAAGGTGAAGGAAGTAGAAGCAGCTGGCGCAGATATCGTTGGCGGCGAAGAAATCATCCAGAAGATTCAGACCGAGAACTGGTTTGACTTTGACGTGATGATTGCTACCCCCGACATGATGGGCGTTGTTGGCCGCATCGGTCGTATTCTTGGACCAAAGGGCCTCATGCCTAACCCCAAGAGCGGCACTGTGACCCCCGATGTTACCAAGGCTATTACAGAAATCAAAGCTGGTAAGGTTGAATACCGCGTTGACAAGACCGCTATTGTGCACTGCCCCATCGGCAAGGCATCCTTCGGTGTTGAGAAGCTAGGCGAAAACCTTCAGGTTCTGATGGAAGCAATCCTCAAGGCGAAGCCCTCCGCTGCAAAAGGAACCTACGTACGTTCGCTGTATATCAGCGCTACGATGGGCCCTGGCGTGAAGGTTAACCCCTTGAAGTTCTAAGAACTGACTTCACAGCTTTCTGTGGATTATGTGAATAGATAAGTCAAACCCCTTGCTGAAAAGCAAGGGGTTTTTTATGTATGCAGGTGGAGCGATCAGCGGGGTCAAGGCGTTTTTCTGTTCAAAACAATGAACCTGTGATATACTAAAATGGTTTGCTGGAGGTGCAATGACATGTTTCAACGCGATTATATCATGCGAATGATTGAGATGATGGGCGATTTGATGCGCCGTATCAGCGAACTGCTCAGTGCGCTCGCTCAAATGAAGCTTTTGGATGATGAGAGCAGGAGACATTGCGGACTTCCAATGGAGGTGCTTGAGTCGCTCAGCAGTGAAAGCCTGATTGATATGCTCGCTGAGACGCCGCGCTTCTTTGCATCGGAGCTCCTCTATATCAGGGTTACATGCATTCCTGACCTAGCGATGGAGGATGCGGATAAGCTCAAGCTGAAATGCTTGCGACTTCTAGCTTCACTGCATGAAGAAGGTCCGCTATGCGAGCTTAGATGTGACCGGCTGATGGAGCTGAAGAATGAGCTCATGCCGCTGCTAACATCGGATGATTTGATGACCTGCGCGCGGTTTCTGTTTCAGGCGGGGGAGTACGCTCATATGGAAGATGCGATCTTCCAAGCGATTGAGCAAGCCCCTTTGGAACTAAGAGAGGAACAAGGGCGATATGGTTTGCATTTGCTAGAGCTAGCGGCGACGGAAGATGCAGGAGCACTGGCACAGGCAAGAACATCCAGTGAAGAACTGGTCCAGTCGACATGGGACTTAACGCATGTGCTCCGCAGCGAGAGCTAGACGTTCATGCGATGATATTGCATTCAATGCCTGCATAGGCAATAAGATACGATAATGAGGATACTCAAATGATATTAATTTCGGTACAAAACATTCAAAAGAGCTTCGGCATTAATGAGGTTCTCAGGGATGTGACATTTAGCCTGCAAAAGGGCGAGAAAATGGGTCTGGTCGGTGCCAACGGATGCGGCAAGACCACGCTGATGAAGATTATTACAGGCGAACTCCAACAGGATAGCGGCATGGTGCATAAGGGGAAAGAACTGCGCATTGGTTACCTTGCGCAGGTGGATGACATTGCGCTTGACGATACCGTATGGGGTGCTTTGCTGCGCATATTTGAGCCTATTATTCGCATGGAGCAGCGCATGCATGAATTGGAAGATGAAATGGCCGCAAGCTCTGATAATGCGGAGCTGACGATGCGCCTTTCTGCCGAATATCAACGCGTGACAGAGCGATATGCTAACATGGAGGGCTACGCATATGAAGGCGAAATGAAGGGTGTTCTTGCTGGCCTTGGCTTGCGCGAGGATATGTTTGATCGGCAGGTCAAGACGCTGTCAGGCGGCGAGCGCACACGCCTTTCGCTGGCGAAGCTGCTGCTTCAAAAGCCCGATATCATCCTCATGGACGAACCCACCAACCATCTTGATCTGGAAGCGATTGAATGGCTGCAGGGCTATTTGACGGAATATAAGGGCTCGCTTTTGATCATCAGCCATGACCGTTATTTCTTGGATCGCGTCTGCACGACCATGGGCGAATTGCTTGGCGGCAGAATGATGAAGTTCACGGGAAACTACAGCGAGTATATGCGCAAGCGCACCGCTGATGTGGAAACCCGGATGAAGGCGTACAACCTCCAGCAAAAGGAAATCGAGCGTGAATTGATGATCATTGAGCGCTATCGCAGCTTCAACCGAGAGAAGAGCATTAAGGCAGCAGAAAGCCGCCAGAAGCGCTTGGACAAGGTGGAGCGGTTGGAGAAACCGCTTGATGAGCATCATGTCAGGTTTTCATTTGATGCCAGACGCCGCAGCGGCGAGGAAGCGATGGAGGTTCGTGACCTTAGCAAGTCCTTCGACCAAGAAGCTATATTTGAAAATGTGAGCTTTAAGCTGCGCACAGGCGACCGCGTGGCGCTTATCGGTCCCAATGGGGTTGGTAAGAGCACGCTCTTTAAAATTTTAATGAACAAAATGACACCAGACCGCGGTGCGGTGAAATATGGGACGAATGTGGATGTTGGGTACTACGATCAACATCAGCAGGAGCTCAATCCCGGCAATACCGTGTTGGATGAAGTGTGGAACAGCTTTCCTACAATCGAGCAGACAAAGATCAGAGGCGCTTTGGGGCTGTTTCTGTTTACGGGCGATGATGTCTTTGACTTGGTTGGACAGCTCTCGGGCGGTGAGCGCGGCAGGGTTGCGCTGACCAAGCTCATGCTCAAACGCGATAATTTGCTCCTCCTTGACGAGCCTACCAACCACCTTGACATGGATAGCCGTGAGGTGCTTGAGGATGCTTTACAGGACTTTCAGGGCACCATACTCGCCATCAGCCATGACCGCTACTTCATTAACCGATTCGCTGATAAGGTGATGGTGATGAATGTAGACGGGGTCACAGAGTACCTTGGTAATTTTGATGATTATGTGGAAAAACGCGATCGTCCGCAGCCGCCTAGCCTTGATGAAACCGATGGCATCACCAAGACCGCGCAGATGAAGGAACGCAAGCGTGATCGTCAGCAAACCGCTCGCATCAGGGAACTGAAAGCGGTTGCGAAAAAAGCAGAAGAGGCTATTGAGGCTAATGATGCAAAGATCGCAGAGCTTGAAGTAAAGCTGAGCGATCCGCAGACCTATGAGAATCAAGAGCTGATGCGTGAGGTGACGGAAGCGTACCGCCAAGAGCAGGAGCGTACCTCCGATCTTTATGATGCGCTTGAAGCAGCTGAGGAAGCGGTAGCGCAGGCCGAAGAGCAAGCATAAGCTGCGCCCTTTGAAATAAGAGTGAAATAAAATGGATTATGAATTGCTGGTGAAGAATTTTCTGGATAGTGAAAAGCGGCTTAAACTCTTTCCTGCCAAAAGGAAGATGAAGGCCTATGCGCTGGGCTATTTAGCTGGAAAATTTGAAACCGAGAAACGATATACGGAGAAGGAAGTCAACGAGCTTCTAATGAAGTGGCATACCTTTGGGGATGCGGCAACGCTTCGCAGGGAACTGTATGATTATCATTTCTTGAATCGCGAGCCAAACGGGAGCATTTATTGGCTGGAAGAGAATCAGCCTGTCTTTGATAATTGATGATGGCATCGTAAAAGAGCTGCAAACCATTCGGTTCGCAGCTCTTTTTGCTTGGGTTACTGGGTATATGGGTTATACACCAGCGTATTTGTTCTTGACTTTATCGATCTGAGGCTGCTGTGCCTGTTCGGTAGGATACCAGCCCTGCTGTGCCATGGACTTGTAGATACCGTCCTGCATGCAAAGGTTCTCATTCAATGCGCCGTCAAAGGTGCTGCGAACGTTTTGCGTGGGGGATTCGATGGTACCATGTAGATATAGGTCACATGCGCCTTTGGTGGTCTGAAGAAGATTCTCCATAATGGCTTGATCGTTCATAATGGCTATCCCCTTTCTTAGACCAACTGGAACAGCTTTTGGAAAAGCTGCTGATGTTGGTTTGCAAGCTGTGTTGCATAGTTCTTGAGCTGTGGGTTCTTCAACGCCTGGGCTGCCTGTTGGCACTGGGTTTGTAAAAATTGCTCGTGTCCCAGTGCATCCTCGATGTACATGAGTTCCTTTGGACTCATAACAATCACCTCCGATGGTTATTGTGCCCAATCGGAGGTGATTTATGTGCTATATATTATAAGTTTTCTGCAATTTTGATTTGGTTCTCCATGATGATCTGTTCATTATTGAGCAGCGTGTCAGATAAAATCATGTCAAAGGCTATGCGGATTGCGCGGTACCCTTGCTCAAGGGGCTGTTGGCAGACAACCGCTTTGATCAGACCTCTTCGCATCATGGCTTGGGTTGAGGGGACATCGTCATAGGCAATGATGCGGATATCCTCGCGCCCAAGGTCGATAACAGCGCGGCACATCCCATGGGAACCTGCTGCAACGATAAATAGGGTATCGATTTCAGGGTGACGATGCAGCATGCGCTTGGTGGCTTCGTAGGAATGCTCGGGGTTATCCTGCCCGCTCTCGCAGTCGACAAACTTGATGTTTGGGCAAATGGCACGGAGATGTGACACGAAGCCCTCAAGGCGCTGAATGTGACCCATCAGCGAGTCGACCCCTGTGACAATGGCGAGATTCGCCTCGCCGCCGGTAATCAGGCGCATCAGTCCGGCCGCAGTTGCGCCGCCGGCTTGATAATCACTTCCGACATAGCAGCATCGGGAGCTGTTTTCGATATCGTTATTCACTGTGATGGTGGGAATCCCCTGATGTCGCAGTTCCCTGATTTTGGCTGCGATGCGGGGATCGTTGATGGGCTGAATGACGAGGGCGGTAATATGATCGGAAATCTCGTCGATAAGCTCCAATTGCTTGTCAACATTGTGTCCGCGCATGGTGCGTATCGAAAGCGTTATCCCATAGTCTACAAGCTCAGAAATTGCATTGTGAAAGCCCTGAATGATATCGTCAAAGAAGGAGTTGCCCTCGCTGCATAAAACGGCGCCAATCACAGGTTCATCGCGCTTTACGGTGAGTGCGCGTCCTGCAATATTCTTGGTATAACCCATTTGTGCAATGGTGCGAAGAATCAAATCCTCAGTTTCAGGTTTCACACGCCCACGCTTATTAAGCACACGGTCAACCGTTCCGCGGCTGACACCGCAGAGTTGTGCTATTTCTTTAATTGTCATCAGGACGTGCTCCTTTCATCAGTTGCTTTCTGAAAGAATCATATTGCGTAATGTGAGAATTGTCAAGCAGCAGTTGGAATCTGCATAGGCTGATAGGAGCGGGGAAAAACAACAAATATTGAATGAATATATATACATTTGCATGAATACAATACTAAACGATGAGGATATTCAATAGGACATTGTGCTAACTGTTTGAAAATATAAACTATTTTTGTTTGGTATTGACAGAGAGGAAATATCTGTTATAATTAATCCAATTGAAAGTATCAAAGATTTCACTAAATGTGCTCGAGCACAAAAAGGGGAGACCCCTTTTGTTTTTGTAGAATTTCGTGCTTCTTGTAAGACAGAAGCTAGAAATAATTAAAAAGGAGTGGATCTATTTATGAAAAAGGTATTTGCGATTCTGTTGGCACTCGTTCTAGTAATGTCGATGGTCGGCGGTGCTCTAGCAGCAGGTAAAGTTGGCGTGGCAATGCCCACCCAGAGCCTACAACGCTGGAATCAAGACGGCGAGAACATGAAAAAAGAACTAGAAGCTGCAGGCTTCGAAGTTGACCTCCAATATGCAAACAACGAAGTTGCAATGCAGGTAAGTCAGCTAGAAAACATGATCCTAAACGATTGCCAGTTGCTCGTTGTTGCATCTATCGATGGCAGCGCACTAGGCACAGTTCTTGCACAGGCTAAGGATGCGGGCATCCCCGTTATCGCTTATGACCGCTTGATCATGGACACCGATGCAATCAGTTACTACACAACTTTTGACAACTATGCAGTCGGCACCATCCAAGGCACCTATGTAAAGGATACTTTGGATCTTGACAACGCAGAAGGCCCCTTCAGCATTGAGTTCTTCGGCGGCGCAGCTGATGACAACAACGCTCGTTTCTTCTTCAACGGTGCTTATGATGTTCTTAAGCCCTACATCGAGAGCGGCAAGCTTGTTTGCGCAAGCGGACAGACCGATTTCGAAACCATCGCTACTCCTTCCTGGTCCTCTGAAAAGGCACAGGCTCGTATGGATAACCTGATCTCTGCAAACTACAGCGACGGCGCTAAGCTTGATGTTGTTCTTTGCTCCAATGACTCCACCGCTCTTGGCGTAACCAACAGCCTTGTAAACGCTGGCTTTGAAGGCGATGCATATCCCATCATCACCGGTCAGGACTGCGACATTGCTAACACCAAGAACATGGTCAAGGGCCTTCAGTCCATGTCCGTATTCAAGGATACCCGTACATTGGCATCACAGACCGTTTTGATGGTTTCTGATATCATGAACGGCGCAACCCCCGAAACCAACAACGTTTATGACAACAACGTATTTGAAGTTCCTAGCTTCCTTTGCGTCCCCGTATTCGCAGATGCTAGCAACTACACCGAATTGCTTGTAGACAGTGGCTATTATACCGCTGAGCAGCTTGCAGAGTAAGTTTTAACTCATATTGATAATCAAATGTTGGCGAGGAGACGGACCTTGTCCGTCTCCTCGTTTCAGACTCGGGAGGAAGGTCACTTGAGCAATACGATTCTTCAAATGCATGACATCACCAAGACGTTCCCGGGTGTCAAAGCGCTGGATCAGGTGAATATCGAAGTTACTGAGGGCGAAATTCACGCAATCTGTGGAGAAAATGGTGCGGGAAAATCAACGTTGATGAATGTGCTCAGCGGCATTCATCCCTATGGCAGCTATGAAGGCGATGTCATTTACCAAGGCAAGGAATGTCATTTTAAGAATATCAAGGATAGCGAAAAGCTCGGAATTGTTATTATTCATCAGGAACTAGCACTTGTTCCTTATCTAAGCATTGCGGAAAACATGTTCATTGGAAATGAACAGTCCAGCCATGGGGTGGTCAACTGGGACATGACCAACCAAAAGGCCGAGGAGCACATGGCGGTTGTTGGACTGCATGAAAATCCGCGTGCAATGATTAAGGACATCGGCATGGGTAAACAGCAATTGGTCGAAATTGCAAAAGCCCTTGCTAAGAACGTTAAGCTTTTGATACTGGATGAGCCTACCTCATCCCTAAACGAAAGCGATGCTAAAAATTTGCTTGATCTTCTCATTTCCTTCAAGAAGGATAGGGGAATCACAAGCATCATGATTTCCCATAAACTCAATGAAATTGCTTATTGCGCTGATAAAATCACGGTGATTCGCGATGGTCAGAGTATCGAAACACTTGATCGCGCTGTTGATGAGATCACGGAGGAAAGAATCATCAAGGGTATGGTTGGCCGTGAGATGACGAGCCGCTATCCGCAACGTGAACATAATATCGGCGATATTGCGTTAGAGATTAAGAACTGGTCTGTCCATCATCCCGAGTTTAGGGAGCGCAAAGTAGTAGACAATGTCAGCATAAACGTCAGAAAAGGCGAAGTGGTTGGCATAGCAGGACTAATCGGAGCTGGGCGGACGGAGCTGGCAATGTCTGTTTTCGGACATGCATATGGCTCAAGCATCTCAGGCGAAGTATACATTGATGGTCAGCTCGTGCATCTAAACACCATTCCAAAGGCCATATCGGCAGGCCTTGCGTATGTGAGTGAGGACAGAAAAGGCAACGGACTGATTACATCCAATAGTATCAAGCATAATCTTTCACTTGCTCGTCCTGAATTTATCTCTGAAAAGGGTATTCTGGACAAGGATCTTGAAACCAATCTCACGGGAGAATACCGCGAGATGCTTGGTATCAAAGCACCGACTGTGGAGCAGTTGGTTAGCAATCTGTCGGGCGGCAATCAGCAGAAAGTGCTGGTTGGCAAATGGATGTTTGCACAGCCCGATATCATGCTAATGGACGAACCCACGCGCGGCGTTGATGTCGGCGCGAAGTACGAGATTTACCAGATCATCAACGATCTTGTTGAGCAGGGTAAATCAATCCTTATGATATCATCGGAATTGCCGGAAATTCTCGGTATGTGCGACCGTGTCTATGTGATGAATGAAAGCAAGATCATTGCCGAAATGTCCTCTGAGGAAGCATCACAGGAAGCAATCATGGGCTGCATTATGCAAGACAGCAAGGGGGAGATAGGAGCATGAGCAATACAAAGACGAAACTCAAGGGAAACTTGAAGCAATATACGATGCTGATTGCATTGGTGTTTATCATCATTATGTTTCAGATTTTAACCGGTGGTAAGCTTCTAAAGCCAATGAACGTTTCCAATATCGTATTCCAAAATGCATACGTGGTGATCTTGGCAGTCGGTATGCTTCTTTGTATCGTAACAGGCGGTAATATTGACCTTGCTGTAGGCTCGGTCATCACGCTGGTTGGTGCGTGTGCAGGTACGTTTATTATCAGTTGGGGCTGGAATACCTATCTATCCATTGGTATCTGCTTACTCCTTGGTGTTTTCCTTGGTATATGGCAGGGCTTCTGGATTGCCTATGTGCGTATCCCTGCGTTTATTGTAACGCTGTCGGGCATGCTCGTGTTCCGCGGTCTTGGACTGTTGGTGCTTAACGGCATGACCATTGCACCGTTCCCCGCAGACTATATGTCGCTATCTACCGGTTTTGTCAATGATTTCATCGGTACGATCGAAATTGCAGGTAAAAAGCTCAATCTGACATGTATGCTTGTCGGGATACTGCTTTGCATGGCGGTTTGCGTTATGCAAGTGGCAGGCAATCAAAAGCGTAAGAGCAAGGGCTATACCAGCGAAAAAGGAAGCATACTTGCCGTTAAGTTGGTTGTGATCTGCGCTGCATTGATGGGATTTTTCACATTGCTTGCACAGTATCGCGGTATCCCCACCGTGCTGATCATCCTTGGCATTCTGCTGCTCGTGTATAGCTTCATTACAACAAAGACAGTCATGGGTCGCCATATGTATGCATGCGGCGGCAACGAAAAGGCTGCACGCCTATCTGGCGTTAAGACCCAGAGATTGCTATTCTTGAGCTATGTGAACATGTCGTTCTTGGCAGCTGTTGCAGGCTTGGTATTCGCGGCTCGTCTGAACAGTGCCAGCCCGCAAGCTGGTCAAGGCTTTGAGCTGGATGCAATCGGCGCGTGCTATATCGGCGGCGCGTCCGCATACGGCGGCGTTGGTACAGTCAGCGGAACGCTGATCGGTGCGCTGATCATGGGCGTTCTAAACAACGGTATGTCGATCATGGGTATCTCGTCAAACACGCAGCAGGTCGTTAAGGGCTTGGTATTGCTGGGTGCAGTTGCGTTTGATATCCTGAGCAAGCAGCAGATTTCTCTACCATTTATGAAGGGTTCCAAGAAAATTGGTACAGAGTCTGCAAAGGCATGATCACCAAACAATGAATCCATAGAAAACCCCCCTTGGCAAATGCCAAGGGGGGTT
This sequence comes from Clostridiales bacterium, assembly GCA_012523405.1. Taxonomy (GTDB): domain Bacteria; phylum Bacillota; class Clostridia; order Christensenellales; family Aristaeellaceae; genus Limiplasma. Next base: position 19,566 of record JAAYIN010000023.1, on the reverse strand, counting down.
TAATGCGCCTAGGATGCTGCGCAATTACTTCATATACTTTCTTGTGGTGCTGGTAAAGGTTTGAGGCATCATGCCCGGCATGGCGGTGATAGAACGGTTCTTGACGACGTTCAGCACAAGCGCAATACCCGCCATATTGGTGATAAGGTTACTACCTCCGTAGCTAAGGAACGGCAACGGAATGCCTGTAACCGGCATGAGGCCTGTTGTCATGCCGATGTTTTCGATTACGTGGAAAAGCATCATGGACATAACGCCGATAATCGTCATCTGACCAAAGCGGTCAACGGTATATCTAGCAAGATAGAGCATGCGGATGATGATGAGCAAATAGGTGATGATCACGGCAACGCAGCCGATAAACCCGAAGGCCTCACCAATGGTGGAAAAGATGAAGTCTGTCCAATCCTCAGGCACATAGTCAAGCTGACTGAAGCTGCCTTGGACGAAAATACCCACACCGTTAAGCCCACCGGAACCAATGGCGATCTTGGAGTTGTCAACTTGATAGACAGCGCTCGCATCTACCTGCGAGGGATCAATGAAGCTCAGAATTCTTATCAGACGATAGTTGTCCGATCCGCTGGCGACCGTCACGCCATAGAGCAGTGCTATGCCGATGATGCCGATGGCGAGAATACTGAAAAGCACCTTGAGCCTAATGCCGCCAAAATATAGCATGATACCAAAGACGAAGATCATAACAAGCACGGAACCCATTTCGCCCTGTGCCATTGTTAATGCCCATGGAATGCCCATGAGTATCGCAAGCTTGAGCACGCTTTTAAATGAGCCCATCGGGTCATCGTTGGTTTCCAAATACTTGGCGGTAACGATGATACAAGCTAGCTTGATAAACTCTGAGGGTTGGAGCGTATATCCCCAAATGATATCGATCCACGCCTTAACGCCAGCCGCTCTACCGCCTAGCGCAACAAGGAGCAATCCGCATGCCAAATAGTAAAAGAGCATGGAACGCCTTCGAATGAATTCATAGGGGAAGTAGGTAATCACACCGATAACAACAGGGGAAACCAGAAAGAAAATAGCCTGACGCATGCCGTAGTAGGAAGAAACGATGTAGTTAAGTACGGTATCCTCCACTTCAGAGGACGTACCGAACTTGGCAACAGTAACAGCGAGTACGCCAAAGGCAGAAAGTGCAAATACGAGAATCACCAATGTCATGTCAAAATGGGCACGAGAGCGTCTCGTTTCACCAACCATCATAGTAGGTAACCTCCTTCAAGCATCAAAGCTGAGCTATCGCGGTGCGATATAGTACCGCTTGAAAAAATGCACATGCCTTGATCAAGAGTCGATGCGGAAGCGTTAATACGTCTTCCTGCTAAAAAAGAATCGCTTTTTGGCAAAGGTGGACATTGGGATAAATTCGCCTAAGAAGCGCTGGGCGATGCGGTCGATGGCATCATGGGCGGGGCATTTGACATCCATGAATGTGCTGTGGTTATTCAGGGATGCGATGACGGTTCTGTCATCAGGAATATAGCCAAGGAGCGGGATATCCAGCGTGTTTGCAACGATTTGCGGGCTGTACATATCGCCTCTTGTGACCATTTCAGGAATGACGCGATTGACAATGAGCATAGGACGAGGTGCCTTCTTTTGATCCATGAGGTTGATCAAGCGCTCGGCATCGCGGATCGCCACATCGTCGGGGGTGGTGACAATAATGGCCTGATCGCTTGCTGGCAGTAGGTTTTGCAACCCGCGCTCAACGCCTGCAGGCGCATCCAGCAGCACATAGGCGGCATGCTTTTTGAGCTTACGAACAATGCGCTTCATATCGTCTGTACTAATGTCTGTAACGCTGCCTAGCTGGGCAGCAGGGAGCAGGGATAACTGCATATAGGTAGGATGGGCTAATGTAGCAAGCTTGAGCTTGCAGTTCTTTTGGGCAACATCCATGAGGTCATAAACCACAGAATTTTGCATTCCCATTAGCATATCCAGATTACGAAGTCCGATATCCGTGTCCACGCAGCAGCATTGTATGGAACGCTGTGCCAGCGAAATACCAAGTGCTGCGGTAACGGTCGATTTTCCGACGCCGCCCTTACCCGATGCGATCATCCAAGATTGGCTCATGATATTCCTCCTGTATTACGGTGCAAGCTGATTGCCGCTTGGCAATATGACATCTTCCGTGCGCAGTTCTTTTTGATCCATATACCAGCCAACGAAATCTCGAGCTGACCTTGCTGCGTATCCGCCGCTAAATCCGCTTGGAATAAAGACGACAACAGCAATCTCAGGCTTCTCGCGAGGTGCGAGCATAACGAACCATGCGTTGTTCTCAAGATCGATGGTGGTAACCTCAGCGGTACCTGTCTTAGCGCAAACATCATTTTGATAAGCCCAGCCGCTGAAGTATTGCGCTGCAGTACCACTTTCGTCAACAACGCCTTTCATGCCTTCCAGAATCAATGCCAGATACTGATCTGCATCTTCAAATGTGTGCATGAGGGAGGGCGTGCGCTGGCTGATGATATCGCCCTCGGGGGAGGTGACTGAATCAACGATGCTCAGGTTATACACCTTGCCGCCATTGCCCAGTGCTGCGACGTATCGGCTGACAGCGGCGGGCGTGACAACGGTGATGGACTGACCGATAGCAACCTGTATGTTCTGGCTATCGCCCCATTTGATATTGTTTAGGTGGGTGTAGGTATCGCCGATGATCGACTGACTATAAACCATATCACGAGTCATATTCAGTTCTTCCATCAGAATAGGACGGATTTTTTCCAACCATAGCTTACCTTCCTCACCCTGATCTGTATTGATTGCCATATCCATCAAGCGCTTGATGCAGCGGCCAAGGCGTTCATCGTCGTAGGTGATGTTACGGCTTGCGCCTTCGTTGCGCAGATGCTTCTTGAGGGCGTTGAAAACGATGATGGGCATTGCTGTATCTTGCGACGCTTCATCCATGGCCTTGTCGGGATTGTAGAGGCTGGTTTGGCAGCCGACGATGCTGCGTTCCTCGCCTGGCAGTTCCACGCCCGTCTTGCTTGTCAGTCCGAATTCGGATGCATATTGATACAGGCGCGTAGAGCCTAGCCTTGTGCCAAGGGTGTAGAAGAAATAGTTGCAGCTGTTTGACAGCCCGCCAACAATGGTTAGGTATTGGTGTTTATAGCGCTGGGATTCAGATATCCAGCATTTTGGAGCGGTGCTTGTATCGCTTGTATGCCTCATATAGCGGCCTTCATCACTGATGGTCTCATCGGGCTGGAGTTCACCTTCCATCAAGGCACCAAGGGACGAAACCATCTTAAAGATCGAACCTGGGGTGCCAAGGGCGTGGATGTTGTAGTTCATGAGCACCTTACGCGAGTCGGTGAGCAGCGCTAAGCTATCCTCGCCGCCGGCAGTCCATGCATTGAGGTCATAGGTGGGGTAGTTTGCCATAGCGAGCACACGGCCCTCCATATCAACAACCATCATAGCAGCACGGTCAGCCAATGACAGCGGGAAGGATTCCCAATCACGACCGCCTTCCAGCTCTGCTCTGTTGGCCTCCAGCCATGTGTTGTCCATGAGCTTAGCTTCTTGCTTTTGCCTTGTATTTTCGACGTTTTCGGCAAGGGCGCGTTCAGCCTGCTGCTGATAGCTGCCGATAATGGTCAGCTTGACATTATAGCCATCCTGCGGCTCGGTATAGCTGCGCTCACGAGTGATCTTGCCTACGCGGTCGCGCTCAACGATGCGGTAGCCCTGGCGAAGATCGCTGTTTTGAGTGAGCCAGTCTTCCATGGAGGCTTCGATGCCTGCTACGCCGATGGTATCGCTGTACTTGTAGCCCTTTGGTTCAAGTTCAGCCCACTTGGTAGCGGAAGGGATCGAGCCAAGGTAACCGATAACCTGTGCGGCAAGCGTACCGCGCGGGTAAACGCGCTTGCTGCCAACGGCAATCTCCATGCCAGGCAATGTGATGGAACGCGCTTCGATTTCAACAACCGTATCGCGAGGTACATCCTTTGCGATGACGATTGGCTGAGAGTTAAAGAGGTTCATCTGCATTTCAGAGTATACTGCCAGAACCTTCAGCATCGTTTCCTCGTCCATATCCGCAGGAATTTGGAAACGGGAGATTAGCTTCTCCATTACCACATCTGCAGTTGGATAGCTAAGAACGGCTAGATAGTTGTTGCTTCGCCACTGGTTCTCGCGGGTCTGCAAAACTGCTTCGCTCACGCCAATGCCGAAGTTAAACTCCCATTCATTTGTATCCTCATTTCGCTGGATGATAAAACTAACAGCAAGCTCGTTGCCATTTTTTTCGATAATATCAATCGTATCATTGATAGAATTTGTGAATTCTGCATATTCGGTTTCCGAGTTTTGGCTGGCATCACGGTAGAAGGTGACGTTAAAAATCTCGTCACTTCGTGCCATGATCACAGCATCCGCATCGGTGATCATGCCGCGGTTGCCGCGCAGCGTGATTTTGGTGGTGCGGCTGGAGTTGGCCTTTGCGGTATACTCATCAGTGGTTTTAATCTGGAGATTATAAACGCCGGAAATCAAGTAGATAAACACGACAACCACCGCTGCAAGAAAAAAGAGGTAGCGGCCTTGAATGTTGTAGTGGTTACGCGGCTGATCAGGGTTGTCAAAGAATTTCTTTCTGCTCATATCTGTTCCTTTCTCAAAAGGGTTACCCATCGCGTGCAGTGGCGATTGGCACAGCGGGTGGTTGGGGGATTATCGGGCTTTCTTCAGCTTGTAGGTACCGAGCCATAGTCGGATAGGGAATTGAAAGATTCCGGCTAGTACCATAGTGTAGAGGATGCAAATGAAGGAACGGAGGAAGTGTCCGCTGTCAAGGGAAACACCGCTTAGGTAAATATAAAGCAGGTTTACAATTTCAAACACCAATATGCTAACCCCTGCGCAAAGTGGTGTGCGGATATGAGGGTGGAGCTGGATGATTTCTCTGCCGCCTGATTTGGCTTCCTCAAGTGCACGCTCGCTCTTATCTGCAAAGACAAGAGCACCAAGCATCGCACAGACTGGGTAGATAATCAAGTTGATGTAGTCCAAGGAAGGCAGCATCACTTCAAGCAAGTAGCCGATCGCCAGCGAAATAATAAACGTGTACTTCCTGCCGAGGCAAACAGTCATCACAGCGATGAGTGCGAGCGCAATGTTGGGTGCAACGCCCCATACGGAGATATATTCTGAAACGGTTGCTTGTAATAAATAGGTAAGCAACGTTAACACAGATACTTTCAGGAGCTTGCTAAACACCGTTAATCATCCTCCACAGTGAGCTCAAGCGGCTCAATCGTTGGGGTGGGAGATGCAGTAGGCGGCAGGGTAAAGCCAACAGACGCATCGGTTTGACTACCGGATGGAACTTGGTATTGGAGGCTGTTTCCTGCCGTTGGTGTCGGCTCGGGAGCAGTGCCATCGCTTTGGGTAGGCTGCTCTGATTCCAGCGGTAGATCGCCGGAAGGCTCAGGGGTCGGTGCTAGCTGGTAGAAGTCATTACCGATTTGCACGGTGGGGATTGGGCGAACGGTCTCAAGAGCCGTCGGCGTCAAATCATCGCTATCGCCGCTGCTTTGAACGGCCTCCGCTGTAGGTTGATAGCGCAGCACAATCACGTACTCCACATGCTCAAAGTCCGCCTTGGGTTCAACAACGATGTACTGCTTGTTGCTCTCCATGCCGCGCGTGCTCTCTCGAACCGTGCCGATTGGAATACCCTTTGGAAAGGGCATAACAACGCCAGAGGTGACAACGGTGTCGCCAGGACGGGGGAGGAGGTCTTCGGGGAGGTAGTACATGCGGCACATGGGCTGTCCATCAATGCCTAGTGTTCCGCGGACAGTACCCTGATCACGCGTGGATTGAATCAGTCCGCCGATGCTCGCCTCGCTGTCAATGATGGAACGAACGCTGCATTTGGTGGGACTGACGTTATAGGTAAAGCCGATAAGAGCTGCATCCATGGTCACCGCCATATATTCGGAGATGCCATCATTGGAGCCCTTATTAATGGTAAAGACGGAAAAATAGTTGCCGCTCTCTCGTCCGATGACGGTTGCTACCAGCGGGTTCATCTTCTCATTGTCGGATACCTCATCAAATAGGTTCTCATAAACCGACAGCTTTTGCTGGAGCTCATCCACAAGCATTGCTTGATAGACCAACTGCTCGTTTTCCTGTTTTAAGTTGTTATACTCCAGTTCCAGACGGGAACGGAGCTTAATTTTATATAGATACTCCACAACCCAGTCCACAACAGCGGAAAAGCCGCTTTGTACAGGGGTTATAGCGGTGGTGACGACATTGCTCGGTGCTTCAAGCGCTGCATTGCCTGTGATTAAAGAAAGCAAATGCGTACCTGCAAGCGCTAATAAAACAACAACGATGACAATAATGAGCACATTGCGAAGGAGCTGAATCAATTTGCCGTTTGTGCCCTTACGTCGCTTGTTTTTGGGTGTTTTTACGTTCATGCATATCCTCCAAAGATTGCTTAATTTTGACTTAGGAAAGTGGTCTTGCCTAAGTCTTGGAGCAGATCAAAGTTCTCGATGATATTGCCAAGGCCGAGCGCAGCGCAGTCCGTTGCGTTTTTCGCAAGCAGCACGGGGATGCCAAGCTCGCTGGCAATCATCTGGTCAAGCCCATAGAGGAGAGCGCCGCCGCCGGTTAGGTAGATGCCGTTGTGCATCACATCGGCTGCAAGCTCGGGCGGGGTGCGTTCAAGAACCCATTTGATCGCGCCTAGGATGGCGAGGCAGGGTTCGCGAATCGCTTGATAGATTTGCGTTGAGGTGATCTCTGTGGTTTGGGGAAGGTTGGTGACCATATCGCGTCCGCGGATGCGAGCACGGCGCTCATCATGAAGGGGGAGGGCGGAGGCAAGGTCAAGCTTGACTTCCTCAGCGGTTCTATCGCCAATGAGGATGTTAAACTCGCGCTTGATGAAGCCGGTGATCGCTTCATCCATTTTCACGCCGCCAACGCGGATGGAGTGACTGATGACGGTTCCGCCTAGGGAGATAACAGCAGCATCGGTTGTACCGCCGCCGATATCAACAACCATGCAGCCGTTGGGATCAAATACGGGAAGTCCGCAGCCAAGCGCAGCTGCGAACGGTTTTTCAACAAGAAAAATCTTGCGGCTTCCTGCGCTTTTGGCAGCCTCGCGAACAGCGCGGCGCTCGATGGGTGATATTGAGCAAGGATAGCTCAGGAAAAGGCGCGGTTTGACAAGAAAGCTTGAACCGATTGCCTTATGAATGAAATATTCGATCATTGATTTGGTTAAGTCAAAGTCCGTGATGACACCTTCGCGCATGGGGCGAACAGCCATTACGCCGTCTGTTGCGCGGCCAAGTGCAACACGTGCATCATCGCCAACCGCGCGTATTTTGCGCTCGTTGTTGCTGTCAACCACGACAATAGTTGACTCGCTGATGACGATGCCTTTGCGTTTCACATATACCAAAGTATTGCTCGTGCCAAGATCCACTCCAAGATCATGTGCGACAAAGCCCATAGTTGTTCCACATCCGTTTCTTTGTTACTCGGTGCAGGTCTTGTGATCGGGCGAAAAAAGCTCGATGCCTACCTGCTCAAAAAATTGTGTTAATAGTCCCAGCGGCAACCCGATGACATTGGAGGGGCTTCCCTCAATGCGGCTGACAAAGATTCCTGCCTTGCCTTGTATGGCGTAGGCACCTGCTTTATCCATCGGTTCTTTGGTTGCTACATATGCGTCGATCATTGCGTCGGACAACGTGAGGAAATGTACGGTGGTCGCCGCTGCGTCAAGCAAAATTCGGCCATCCGGGCAATGAAGACAAAGCCCTGTATATACCTGATGTGCTTGTCCGCTGAGCGAGCGAAGCATACGCGCCGCATCTGCGTGATCTTTAGGCTTTCCCATAACCTCGTTATTCACACATACCAAAGTATCAGCTGCGAGAATATAGCGATTTGGGTGACGGGAGGCAACGTCCATGCACTTGCGATGGGCTAGGGTTTTCACTTGTGAAAGTCCTGTACCCTCAGCGTCCTCATTCGCATCGGAGGGCTCGATCACAAAGGGTATATCATAGAGGGACAGTAACTCCTGACGCCTTGGAGATGCCGATGCTAGGATCAGCGGTCCGAACTTTTGTAAATCAGCCAAGTGCTTTCCTCCCATGTTTTTATACCAAAGCATAATACAACATCTTATTATATCATAGTTTCATTTAATCTGGAAGCATCAGGCGTGTTTTGCAGGGTCATCTGTGTAAATTTTCATTAACCTTTTCCGAACATGAAAGTGCATTGACATGCATAAAAAAGAAGGATATGATAACATCATTAATCAATGAAAAATCGCTATTCTTCTACATATGAGTATCGGAGGGGCTGTCATGAAACTGAACTACAGGCGTACCATCTTGACCGGCATGGCATTTTTATCCATTTGTGCGTTTTGGCAATTATACGATAACGTTGTGCCGTTGATCCTGAAGAATACTTTTAACATGAGGGATGATGTGGCGGGCGTGATTATGGCACTTGATAATGTGCTAGCACTGTTCCTCCTGCCTTTCTTTGGCAAGCTTTCCGATGGCTGCAACGTGCGCATAGGCAAGCGCATGCCCTTCATTATAGGCGGTACGGCTGCTGCTGTTGTCTTAATGAATCTGCTGCCCATTGCGGATAAGTCAATGAACCTTGTGTTTTTTGTGGTTGCGCTGGGGCTGCTGCTGGTGGCGATGGGTACGTACCGTTCGCCCGCAGTCGCGCTCATGCCTGACCTGACCCCAAAGCCTCTGCGCAGCAAGGGCAATGCAATCATCAACCTGATGGGCGCGCTGGGCGGCGTATTTACACTTGGGGTCACAGGGTTCTTGGTGAGCAAGAACGCGGCTGGCAAGGAGGACTATACCTTGCTGTTTGCGGCTGTATCGATTTTGATGGTCATCGCTGTGATTATCCTTGTAGCAACCATTTCTGAAAAGAAGATGGCGGCGGAGGTTGCCAAGATCAATGAGGATGAGAAGGAAGAGCAAAAGGAGCTTTCCAAAAAGGAACAGCGCGGCTTCTCCTCCCTCTCTCCTGCCATGAGAAAGAGCTTGATGCTGATTTTGGCATCTGTTGCGCTGTGGTTTATGGGTTACAATGCCGTCACCACTGCTTTTACCAAGTATGTAAGCGTGCAATGGGGCTATGATATCAAGGCGGCATCGCAGTGCTTGATGGTGGCGACGGTTGGCGCAGTGCTCAGCTACTTGCCCGTTGGTATGCTCTCCTCGAAATTCGGACGTAAGCGCATGATCCAAGCGGGCGTGCTGCTGCTAGCGGCAAGCTTTGCATCCGCAGTCCTCTTTACGACATTCCATCCCGCGGTCTATGGTATCTTTGGGCTGGTTGGTATGTCTTGGGCAATGATCAACGTCAACTCCTATCCCATGGTGGTTGAAATCAGCAAGGGCTCGGATGTGGGCAAATACACAGGATACTACTATACGTTCTCCATGGCTGCCCAGACAGCAACGCCTATTATCAGCGGTTGGCTGCTGGAAAACGTTGGCTACCAGACGCTCTTTCCCTACGCAGCGATCATGGTTGCGCTGTCCTTTATCACCATCAGCCTATCCAAGCATGGCGACAATCGACCTGAGCCGCCAAAGAGCAAGCTTGAGGCATTTGATGTGGGAGATGACTGAAATTGAACATATGGTTATGGATAGTACTGGTTTTCATTGCGTTTGCGGCGCTGTATTTATGGCTGATTGCACCAAGCCGAAAAAAGATGGATACAGCGGCTTTGGACGGCTGGCTTTATGCACATAGAGGTCTGCATGACGGCAACAAGGCTGTACCTGAAAACAGCCTTGCCGCCTTTGATGCAGCTGCCCAAAACGGCTATGGTATGGAGCTTGATGTTCAGCTGACAAAGGATAAGAAGTTAGTTGTATTTCATGATGCAACGCTGAAGCGCGTATGCGGCGTTGACAAGAACATCGTCGATCTGACCTATGAGGAGCTGCGGCAAATTCCATTGCCTGATGGCACGTCTGTGCCGCTGTTTCGCGAGGTGCTATCCCTTGTGAATGGACGCGTACCGATGATCGTTGAGGTCAAGCATTATGGAAATCCAAAGGAAAATGCCAGGGCTGCCCATGAAGCGCTTTTGATGTATGAAGGTGCGTATTGTGTGGAATCCTTTCATCCGCTGGCTGTGAGGTATTTCAAGACGCATGCACCTGCGATTGTGCGCGGTCAGCTGGCAGAGGGCGGGAAATGGAGCCGAAACAAAGGGCTCTTGGCGCACTTTGGAATGAAATTTCTTTTGCTCAATGTGATCAGCAGACCGCATTTTGTGGCGTATTCTTCTGCTGCCGATCATAACCTGTCCATGTGGCTGATGAAGCATGCCTACAAACCCAAAATGGCGGCATGGACAATCAGGTCACAAAAAGCGCTGGATGAAGCCAACGAGCACTATGATTATCCGATCTTTGAGTTGTTTACGCCCAATCGTTGACAACGTGGTGCTGGGCGGATATAATACTTTGGTATCTTTATAGGTACACAGATGCGTTGCATCGCTTTTTGTATTCCGATATGGAGTCAAGCGGTGCGGCGTTGTGCTATGTACATATGATTTTCAAATGTATATTTGAAAGATTGTAAAACGGCGATTGAGGCCGAGTTTGAAAGGGGACATCCGACTATGGCAGATTATGAAAAAAAGGTTACGCTAACCCGTGATGGTTATGCCAAGCTGGAAAAGGATCTGGATTTTTACATCAGCGTCCGCCGCAATGAAATCTCAGAACAGATTGCTATTGCACGTGGTTTTGGCGATTTGAGCGAAAACGCGGAATATGATGAAGCGAAAAATGAGCAGAGCCGCATTGAGGCAAAGATCATTGAAATGGAAAACACATTGCGCAACTGCATCGTGATCGAAGATGACGATGTCAGCACGGAGATCATCGGCGTTGGCAATATCGTGAAGGTAAAGAATCAGTCGATGAAGGCTGAGCAGGTCTTCACCATCGTTGGCGCAAATGAAATTGACCCCAAGAACCTCAAGATCAGCGGCGAGAGCCCCATTGGTTCGGCGCTGCTGGGCAAAAAAGTTGGACAGACGGTTGAGGTCGTTGTCCCCGCAGGTACCATTAAGCTCAAGGTACTTGAAATCTCTAGATAACCATTAACTACAGACTGCAAAAGATGATTTGGCTTTAGGAATAATTTGAATGAAGCGAGTGATCTTTGGTCTGATACAAGGAGGCTAAACCATGACCCCCGAGCAACACACCCCCGCGCAGGAATTGACTGCAACCCAGCTAACAGAACAGGAACAGATTCGCCGCGAAAAGCTGAAAAAGCTAATCGAGGCAGGCAAAGACCCCTATGCTATCACACGCTTTAACCAGACCCATGAGAGCGATGAAGTTCTGTCTAAGTTCGATGAACTTGATGGAAAAGAAGTCTGCGTCGCAGGCAGAATGGTGAGTAAACGCGTGATGGGTAAGGCTAGCTTTGCTCATATTCTGGATAGCAAAGGCAATTTGCAGGTTTATGTGAAGCGCGATGATTTGGGCGTGGACGAGTACATGGCCTTTAAGGATTTGGATATCGGCGATGTAATTGGCGTTCGTGGCGTGGTTTTCCGCACTCAAAAGGGCGAAATCAGCGTACATGCTTATGAAGTCACGTTGCTGTCAAAGAGCCTAAAGGTGCTGCCAGAGAAGTTCCATGGTCTCAAAGACCCCGATCTTCGCTATCGCCAGCGTTATGTGGACATGATTGTGAACCCTGAGGTTCGCGATACCTTCCGCAAGCGCAGCGCGATCATCAATGCCGTCCGCGATTTCCTCGATAACCGCGGATTCCTTGAGGTAGACACCCCTGTGCTTCATACCCTTGAAATCGGCGCAGCAGCTCGTACCTTCAAAACGCATCACAATGCACTGGACATTGATATGTTCATGCGCATTGAAACCGAGCTTTATTTGAAGCGTTTGATCGTTGGTGGTTTTGACCGCGTATACGAGGTGGGCCGCTTGTTCCGCAATGAGGGCATGGACACTACCCACAACCCCGAGTTCACGACTGTGGAAACCTATCAAGCATATGCCGATTACAACGATGTCATGGATATGGTTGAGGAACTCTATGCCACAGTTGCGCAAAAGGTCTGCGGCGCGACCTGCATCCCCTATCAGGGACATATGATCGAGCTGAAAGCACCTTGGAAGCGCATCACCATGGCACAGGCTGTGAAGGACGCTTGCGGCGTTGACTATGCAGATTGGAAGACAAACGAGGAAGCACAAGCGTGCCTGAAGGCAATGGATGTGCATGTGGAAAAGACTGCAAAGCGCGGCGATTGCCTAGCAGCACTCTTTGATGAGTATGTGGAAGCGAATCTCATCCAGCCGACCTTTGTCATTGACTATCCTGTGGATATTTCGCCCCTTGCAAAGCGCAGCCCCAAGAATCCTGACCTCACCGAACGCTTTGAGTTTTTCGTCAACGGTCATGAGATGGGCAATGCCTTTAGCGAACTGAACGACCCCATTGACCAACGCCATCGCTTTGAGGAGCAGGTGCGTGTTCGCCATGAACAGGGCATCATGACAGCACAGGTCGATGAGGACTACATCAACGCCCTTGAATATGGCATGCCGCCGACCGGTGGTCTTGGATTTGGTATTGACCGTATGGTGATGCTGATGACGGACAATGACTCGATCCGTGACGTGCTGCTATTCCCCACGATGAAGCCAAAAAACTAACACGACATTTGAGCCGCGCATTTTTGGCGCGGCTCAAACTCTATTTTTTACGGAAGCTTATGGAGTGTATATCAATGAAAATAAAGATGCCAATTACGAGAAAGAAGATCAAGAATCATTTTACCTATGCATGGTGGCAATATGCAGTGCTTATTTGTGTTGCGGTTCTTGGCTGGAATATCATCTATACAACCACGCGTTATCGCAGCCCTGACAACCTCAAGGTGGAACTGTACGGCGAGTCGTATTTATCACTTGATCAGGGAAAGAATATGGAAACGCTCATGGACGAGCTTCATCATACCGTTTTTGCAGACATGGAGGAAGTCACCTTCACGCCTGTTGGTCAGGATGAAACCTATGGCGATATGCAGTTGCTTGTATGGGCAAGCGCGGGCGAAGGCGATGTATATATGCTTGAGAAGGCACGATTTAATTCGCTTGGACAAAATGGCGCAATGCTGGATTTAGCACCGTATATCGAGGATGGCACGCTGAATGTGGAGGGCATTGACCTGAAAAATGGTTACGTTACCGACACGGAGACGGGCAAGAAATACCTCATGGGCATACCAACCGATGAGCTCACGGGTCTGCATGAATATGGCGCGTATGCTGAGGGGCTTGTGATGGGTGTGTTGGTTGGCTCTGGAAACGATGAATGTGCAATCAAGCTGATCAGTTGGCTGCTGGATGAGATGCGGTAAGCGCAGCATCTGATAAAATTGAAAAAATTCGAAGCTTCGGCGATTGATTCGTCGGAGCTTCGTTTGGTCAGCAGAGGGGAAGATATCAGTTGCAGTTGATCCCTGCAACTGATGGTTGACAAAGAGCACGCGTGGGTGGATGGCGGCAATGGTGCGTTTGTGGTAGGGTGTTTTGGAGGTGATAATCATGGTGTTTGCGGATAATCTCAGGATACTTCGATCAAAGCGAGGCTTGACACAGGAGCAGCTTGCGGAGCGGCTGAACGTATCCAGACAGTCGGTGGCAAAGTGGGAATGCGGACAGAGCGCGCCAGATATCCAGCGTCTTTTGGAATTATCGGAAGTGCTTGACGTGAGTGTAGATGGACTTTTAAAGGAGAAAGCAACGTGCTCAGCAGGGGAGGAGAGCGGGCGAACTGTTAACACAAGTGAGCTTGCAGCCTTCATCTGCCGCGCATCGCTCGCGACGTACGCGGGGTATGGTGAGGAAGAGGCGGTGTCTTCACGCCTTGGGTCGCATGACTATTGCCATGTGCAAGAACCTTTCGTGTATATGGATTCGTATGTGGGCGGGGAAAGTTTTGGCGGCGAAGAAATCGTCTATGCGGATGGGAGAGCCATGTGGCTGATGAATTATTGCGGGCGCACGCTGAGCGGTGAATTTTCCGGCGATTTCCTCAAAGAAGCGCTCAGGCACAGACCGCTGGATATGCCTTTTCGCTGACCTTTTCACTATAGGCTCAATGAGTTTTCCTATCATAACAAAGTGACTGGAGATATGCAGTGGTTCAGCGGAGAGGAAGAAATCTTCTGTGACAGTATACTTGTATACGAATGCAGATATCACGGAGGTCTCGTTGATCGTGACTTACCCATGGATGCATAGCTTTGCAGGGCTTAACAAAGAAAAAATATTTTGATACCATTGTATAATCCCTGCTCGTTTCGGGCAAGATGCAAATGGAAGCACCTGCCATGTGCGGAAAGGGATGGAATATGATGAAACAGCAAAAATGCCTGCTCTGTGGGCAAGAGTACCCAACGGGACTGCATGTGATGGGATGCCTGATCTGCTTTCCCTGTGAGAAACAGCTCTTGCGCTCCAACGTGAAAACCCTGCCTACGCGCGATCAGCGTTTGAAACTCATGAAAATTTATCCGACAACGGCGGTTCGGCAGTGAACCAAAGCCTACATAAGAGCCCGATATTGCATGGCAAGCGATATCGGGCTCTTTGCATTTTATGCTATTTGTTGACAGCGTTTGCTGCATCAAGTACAATCAAGCCAGAAATGGAGGCATTGCCGATGAAACCAATGGTGAGCATTTGCTGCGCAGCATATAATCAGGAGCAGTTTATTGGAAAGACGCTGGACGGCTTTTTGGCGCAGACAGTTGATTTCCCAATTGAAATATTGATTCACGATGATGCATCCACAGATCAAACGCCGATGATTATCAGGGACTATGCAGAGCGTTATCCTGAGATGATCAAACCCATATTGCAAACTGAAAACCAGTATTCCAAGGGCGTTGCGATTGACCCGACGTTCAACTATTCACGCGCTGAAGGCAGATATATCGCGCTGTGCGAAGGCGATGACTATTGGTGTGACCCCATGAAGCTGCAAAGGCAAGTGGACTATATGCAATCGCATCCTGACTGTACCTTTTGCTTTACCAATGGATATATCCATGATGTGAATGAGCAGCGTCCGGATCGTGAGTTCATCCCTTACTACGAAAAGGAAAGGTCGGCATTTGCGCCGGCTGACCGAACGTACACGGCGGGGGAGATGTGCGAGCTGACCTTTGTGCCGACCGCATCCTTTCTCTTTCCAAGTGCTGTGCTGGACATGCTTCCCCGCAGCTATTGGGATAGGCATTGCCCTCATGGTGACCTCAAATTGCGCCTGTTTTGCGCGGCGGCAGGGTATGGATATTACCAGCATGCATTTACCTGCATGTACCGCGAAAACGTGGCTGGCGGGGCAATGAGCCAGTGGTCTGCGGATGGGGCGGCAAAGGTGTACCAAAGAAGTGAAAGCGTCGCCCAAATGCTTGCAGATGTGGACGAATTCTCCAAAAAGAAGTATACTGATCAAGTTGGACGTTTTCGTGATTGGTATCTGTATGTCATGCTATGGAATGCTCCCGAACGGAGCGCGGCGAAGGACGTGGAGCTTGGGCGTATTTATCGCTCGCTTTCCGTGAAGCAGCGCATGACATTTCACCTAAAGCATCTCCTGCCAAGAACATTCATTGATGCGGTTAAACGCATTGCTGTTCAATCAAACAATCAATAAAGAAGGTATAACCTATGGCAATTAACGTTACGCGCAGCTCTATGCCTGCTTTTGAGGAATACTGCGAAGAAATCCGCGAGCTATGGGATACACATTGGCTGACCAATAACGGCATTAAGCTCAGGACACTCCAAGGCAAGCTACAGGAGTATCTCCAGTCGCCTTATGTGGCGATGTTTACCAATGGACATTTGGCACTGGAAGCGGTGCTCGCGTCTATGGAGCTTGAGGGCGAAGTGATCACAACGCCTTATTCGTTTGCATCCACCACCCATGCCATTGTGCGCAATGGCTTAAAGCCTGTTTTTTGCGATATCAGAAGCGATGACTATACGATGGATGCGAGTAAGATCGAAGCGCTCATCACGGACAAAACCTGCGCGATTGTGCCCGTGCATGTGTACGGCAATCTCTGTGATGCGGAGGCAATAGACGCTATCGCTAAAAAGCATAATCTCAAGGTGATATACGATGCAGCGCATGCATTTGGCGTTACAAAGAACGGACAGGCTGCTGCGACCTTCGGCGATGCGAGTATGTTCAGCTTCCATGCTACCAAGATGTTTAACACCATCGAGGGCGGCGCGGTTGCGACGAATGACAAAGCACTCTATGATCGGCTTGCTTTGGAACGCAACTTCGGCATTTCAGGGCCCGAAGATGTCCCAATGATTGGCGGCAATGCCAAGATGAACGAATTTCAAGCGGCGATGGGGCTATGCAACCTTCGCCATGTGGATGAGAATATCCGCGCAAGAAAGCATGTGCATGACCTGTACATGGAGCTGCTTGGCGGGCATGAGGGGATTACGCTCCCCATCAGCCAAGTGGATGTAGAAGGCTGCTACGTCTATTTCCCTGTGCTCTTTGATGGCGAGAACTACAGGCGCGATGAGGTTTTTGATAAGCTGACAGCGCTTGATATCCATACGCGCAAGTATTTCTACCCGCTCATCACCGATTTTGAATGCTATAGGGGGATGGATGGCTTTGATTCGTCTGCAACGCCGATTGCGAAATCCGTATCGGATCAGATTCTGACGCTGCCGCTCTATCCCGACCTTGCGGACGAGGATATCAGGCGTATTTGCGCAGGCATTCTGGCAGGACGGCACATTTGATGAGGAGGCGTGGAGAATGAGCGAAAAACGCGCGAATGCCGCGATCTCTTCCCTCATATTTAAGTTCATTGAGAGCTTTGGCTCATTGATTATGTCCTTTGTGGTGGGCATTATTCTGGCACGTCTGCTTGGACCAACGAATTATGGCGTGCTCAGCATGCTCACAGTGTTCATTGCGATATCGCAGGTCTTCGTTCAAAGTGGACTGAATACCGCGTTGATTCAGAAAAAAGAGGTTGACGAGACGGATTTATCATCCGTTTTTTATGTGAGCCTTGGAATATCCGCGATTCTATATCTGGTACTCTTTTTGGCCGCGCCTGCGATTGGTGCGCTGAATGACCGTCCGGAGCTGGCGGCCGTGCTGCGAGTCCTTGCGCTGATACTATTCCCGGGCGCTTTAATCTCAGTGCAAAATGCTGTGGTTGCTCGCGAGATGCAGTTCAAGAAGCAGATGTTTGCAAGCTTGCTATCAACGGCTATATCGGGCAGTATCGGCATTATCATGGCGTATGCGGGCTTTGGGTATTGGGCACTTGTCGCGCATCAGCTTGTCAATCAGCTTTGTGTGGCAATCATTTTGCTCATCACGGTTCGCTGGCGTCCGCAGTTGCTTTTCTCCAAGAAACGCGTGGCGATCTTGATTTCCTACGGCTGGAAACTCCTTGTGTCCAGTCTGCTTGAAACGGGCTATAACAAGCTGCGCGAGCTGGTGATTGGCGTCAAATATGATCTGGACGCATTGGGCGTTTACAGCCGAGGCAAACAGTTTCCGGAAGTCTTGATGAATGCTGTAAACGGTTCAATTCAAGGCGTGATGCTGCCTGTGCTGTCCGAAAAGCAGGACGATCCCCTGCGCATGAAACAGATGATGCGCCGCTCTATCACCGTTAGCAGCTTTTTGGTGCTGCCTGTGATGGCGGGGCTTGCAGCGGTTGCAGAGCCATTGATTATTGTTTTGCTTACGGATGAATGGCTTGCATGCGTGCCCTTTTTGCAGATTTGCTGCATTGATTTTGCCTTCTACCCAATCCATGTGGCGAATTTACAGGCGATCAATGCAATGGGGCGCAGCGATGTGTTTTTGAAGCTGGAATTAATCAAAAAAAGCTATGGCATTGTGATTTTACTGGTTACCGTATTCTTCTTTGACAGCGTTATGGCGATTGCGTGGGGCGCGGTCGTGAGCACGCTGATCTCTGCATTTGTCAATGCAACGCCTAACAGGAAGATGCTGGGCTATGGCTACCTTGAGCAGATGAAGGATGTACTGCCTTCCATGGCACTTGCCCTGCTGATGTTCCTATGCGTAAATGCCCTTGGCACGCTGCCATTAGCACCCTTTGCCTTGCTTGTGGTGCAGATTGTAGCTGGCATTATGATTTATGCGGGGCTTGCGCTACTGCTGAAAATGGAAAGTGCACAGTACTTAATCAGCACAATCAAGCTCTTGCTGGCAAAGCGCAAAGGGGAGGGAAAGAAAGCATGAAGACCACATTGATAACGGCCGTCGGTTCTGCGGCGGCAAGCCCTGTGATTGAGCGTTTGCATATGCTTGGTCATCGCGTAATCGGCTGCGATATCTATCCCAAGGAATGGAACGCGGCTTCGTCTGAGGTCGATGTGTTTTTTCGGGCAGAGCTATCTACGAATGAGCAGGCATATTTGGCGCAGATCATGAAGGCAGTCAAGGAATATGATGTGGCTTACCTCATCCCTTTGACAGACCTTGAGGTGGATGTGCTTTGCTCATGCAAGGCGGCGTTTGTCCAAATGGGCTGCAAGCTATGCGTGCTTGATCCCGCTGTCAGCAACCTTTGCCGTGATAAGCTGCTCATGGCGCAAGAACTTTCGGATAACGGTATTTGCACTACGATTCCGACCTTTTCGCCCTATGATCAACTGGCGGATGACCTGATGTACCCCCTAATGCTCAAGCCTCTTCGCGGACGAAGCAGCCAAGGACAGGTAATTGCCGATGATTTTGAGGCGGTGAAGGCTGCAATAAGTACCCGCAATGATTACATCGCCCAGCCTTATCTGCCTGGTGATATTTTCACGGTGGATGTTGCGCGCGACAGTCATGGCAATTGCCAAACGTTAGTAAGGCATGAGCTTTTGCGTACCGCAAACGGGCTTGGCACCACAGTGCAAATACTGCCGGACCATCCGCTTAATGAAACCACAGCGCGCATTGCTGCGTTTGTGGATATGATTGGTGTGGTGAATATGGAGTTCATTGAAAATGGGGGAGCGTATCATTTCCTTGAGGTCAATCCGCGCTTCTCTGGTGGTGTGGGCTTTAGCATTGCAGCGGGCATAGACTTTGCAGCGCTTAACCTTCTATGCCATGAAGGCGCAGCGATTGGTGAGCGGCAAGCCGTATCTGAATGCATCATGACCCGCAAAATACAGCCAATCATAACGACTGGCAAATGAGAATGAATCCGCTGTGGCGTAGCAGATGCAACAAAACAGCGGATTTTTATTCGTGATTTGCGTATGTGTAGGTTTGTCAAACATGTTGGACAGTGTAGTTATGAAGGAACTCTCTAGGAGTTAGCCATCCAAGAGGACGCATCGGCATGTTGTTGGATCGATTTAGATGGGCAGCTAGCTGCCCATCTAAATC
>JAAYIN010000022.1 GCA_012523405.1 Clostridiales bacterium | reverse complement strand
CTTTCCTAAATTTAATTGAATTATATGGAATAAAGGTCGATTTGGATTCATCATATACTTCTTGGGGGGCAATCATTAACAGCGCTTCTTTGGCTTGGGGAGATATGGCATTCGGATTTATATTATATACGTTGATCATAATCGTCATTGGCACACCAATTGATTCCGCAACTGTATTATCAGGGTATGTAACATTAAGCGCATTGTATAGCGGCACACGAACGAATAGGTAGGTAATGATCATGATCGGCAAGAGCCATTTAACATGTTTCTGTTTGCAATAGAAAATGCAAAGAAGGACAGCCAATGGGCAAGTCAAGAAAAAACCATTATGCCTAACAAATGTAATCAAACCCATGCAAATCGAAATAGCAATCACATTTCTTGCTTTCTGCAGCCATTCGCCATTCGTTAGAACGATCTTTACAAGCGGTGTCATTAGGAAAAGCAAACAGATTGAAAAGGCAACATCTTTCCAAGCAAAACATAATATATCGTTTGTTGCCGGATTCAAAGCAATCAATGTAAACGAAAGGTTTAATATGATTTTAGGAATTCCAAATGAAGAGAGCGTACTGTAAAGCAAGCCAAGTGAGAAGGCAAATAATAGCATCTGGCAAATCACAATAAAAGCCCAGTTGTTACAAATTCTTGAAAGAAACCAAATGCATAAGGTATGAAGCACGGGGTGCCAATTGTCAAATGTAAAGCTTTGAACCTGTTGCCATTGATTTATATTATCGTTTGAAAGCCCGCCAGGGAAACATTTCAGCAAATTAATAAAGCAAGGTATAAAACATATTAGGCTAATCATCGCCAGTTCTTTCTTGTTAATGCTCCTGGCTTTTGGGACAACGTCCCATGGTATGTTCACAATTTTCTTTGATACCAATAACGTCAGAAAAAAGAACAATACGAATACCATTATCGTCATTGTAAAAATGCCAAACAGAATTAGCGGCTGCTTATGAGTTGCATTTGCTCTATATAGCCAATTAAACGCTGAGGATAGTATGGTTGTGCATGTTGCATACATTGAAAAAACAACTGCCATTGCATAAAATGAACACGGAAAAACAATGCCAGGTATTTTCTCATCAATATTGCCGCAAGCCTTTTTTTGCTCGCCGCAATACTTCTTTCGTAAACTCATAAACGTTACTCTCTCTTTCAGTCATTGCTCTGAACTGCCGTTGAATCTTGGCTTAATCAGCATTCTAGCAATATGCGGACTTTTTGTCAATTATGCACTTCTCCACTATATGAATTTTCTTCCACTCGCATGGTTTTCAAAGTATCTTTCCCCTTTGTGTAACCACAAAAAAGAGCAACACTAGACATCATCTAATGTTGCTCTATGGTGAGCCCGGCGGGATTCGAACCCACGACCTCTTGATTCGTAGTCAAGCACTCTATCCAGCTGAGCTACGAGCCCACATGCTGATGTTGGCGGTTGCTCAAAATCAGCTCTATTAGTATAGCAAGGAAGTGGTAAAAATGCAAGCTCTTTTTGTCCTTTTGACAAATTTCTTTGGATATGGGCGCAAAGGCGACCAACCTACGCAAAAGCTTGTACCTTGAGGCGATTAATCAACCTCATATGCGCATATGCAGTGCCAAAGCCGCAGCATCGGCCGCATCCGCACAAGCTAAAACTCGCCGACCAGCTGCCTCACATACCAGTCCGTTCCGTCAGTTTCGAGGATCACGGTTCCGTCCCCTACGAAATAATGGATCAGCTCGCTTCGCACTGCCTGCGCCGCGCCCGTGGTTACGCGCTTGCTGGTGGAGGTGAAGAGGAGCACATCGGGGTCAACCGCCGATAGGAACTCGTCCACCATGGGGGTAATGCCGTGGTGAGGGGCTTTGAGGATATCCGCCTTGAGCTGCTCTGGGAGCAGGTTTTGGGCGAAATAGCGCTGGGTCTCTCCGATGATGTCAGCGGTGAGCAATATCGTGCTGTCCCCAAAGGTAATATGCGCGACCAGCGACTGCGCATTGACGTTCTTGATCTCAGTATACCGATAGATGCGGATCGCCGCTTCGCCAAGCAACAGCTCGTCGCCGTCAAAAATGCGCGTTACGGGGATGCCCGATCGCTTCGCCTGCGCGATGGTTCTGACATGGCGCTCCACGAGGGTGGCGGTGTCGCTGTAGGGATGCAGGTATTCATCGGCGGTAAAGCCGTAGCGCATCAGCCAATACAGCCCTTCGATATGATCCTCGTGATAGTGGGTGTTGAGCAGATACTTGAAGCTTGTGATCCCCCGCGCCTCCATGGCCATGCGCAGCGGATCGCGAAATGGCGCACTGCCCCCGTCGATCATCATCGCCTGCCCGTTAGCCTCCAAGAGCATGCAATCGCTCTGCCCCGAGGCAAAGACGGTGAGGCGCATGAGCGGACGCATCGACCAATTATCAAAGGGCGGGGTATCGCCAAAATAAATTGCCGCACTGGCGCTAAGCGGCAACAGCATCGCCGCCACTAGCACCAGCACGCGCATGATCTTTTGTTTCATGTTCTGTTAGCCCTTCTGGTACTCGCTCTTCGCCGCCCAATGCGCCTGTTCAAGGGCGATATCACGGTGATTGACGGAGGTGCGATAGCCAAGGGCGGTCAGGGTTTGATTGAGGGATTCAGCGATGGCAACGCTGCGATGCGCGCCGCCTGTGCAGCCGATCGCGATGACCAGACGGTGCTTGCCCTCAGCGACGTAATGGGGCAGGAGGAACTCAAGCATGTCCTGCGTTTTGGTTAAAAATTCAATGGTGACGGGATGCTTCAGCACAAAGTCACGCACATCCTGATCCAGTCCCGTGTGGCTGCCCAGTTCGGGAATATAGAAGGGATTGGGCAAGAAGCGCACGTCAAAGATGAGGTCGCCCTCGCGGGGCAGACCGCGCTTGAAGCCAAAGCTCAGTATTTCCACGCGCAGCGTAGGCTCCTCGTCGGCATGATAGACGATTTCAGAGAGCATTTTTTGCAGCGCACGCGGGCGCAGATTAGAGGTGTCAAAAAGGTGATTGGCGGTCTCTCGCAAGGGCTGCAAACGGTTGCGTTCCTCGCGGATCGCCTCCACCAGCATCAGGCCCTCGCCCGATAGCGGATGGTCACGGCGCGTTTCCTTGTAGCGATTGACAAGCACCTCGTCACTCGCCTCCACAAAGATCGTATCAATTTGATAGCCGACACTGCGCGCCTCATCGATCATTTTGGTGACGGCCTTCGCATCGAAAAACTCGCCTGAGCGGACGTCAGCCGCGATGGCGATCATGGGGTTGCGCAGGTGCGTGTTTTGGCATGCCTCCATGAAAGGCACGAGCATCATGGGCGGCAAATTGTCAACGCAAAGCGCACCTAGATCCTCAAGATAGCGAATGGCAACGGTCTTTCCCGCGCCGCTCATCCCCGTCAGTATCAAAAATTGCATAGGATCGTCCACCTCTTCTGTATTAAACTTCTGTAACTGGGTTGATTTCCCCGATGATTTGCACCTCGGGCTCTAGCATAACGCCGCTTTGCGAATGGACTGTGCGCTGCACGTGCGCAATCAGTGCCAGATAGTCCTCCGCCGTGCCCTTTTGGTCGTTGACCAAAAATCCTGCATGAAGCTCGGACACGGATGCGCCGCCTATGCGGTGCCCCTTAAGCCCTGCCTGCTCGATGAGCGTGCCTGCGAACTGCCCCTGCGGACGCTTGAATGTGCTGCCGCAGCTGGGAAGGGTGATGGGCTGTTTCTCTCGCCTGCGCGCAGAAAATTCGCGCATGGTCGCAAGGATCGTTTCCGCGTCGCCCTCGCGAAGGCAGAAGGTTGCGGATGTGGCCACCAGCAGCTCGCCGCTTTGATTCAGCGCGCTCCGTCTGTAACCAAACTGCATCTCCTCGCCCGAGTAGGCGATGGTTTTGCCGCTTTGATCAAGGGCGGTCACGCCTAAGACCACGTCCTTCATCTCGCCGCCGTACGCGCCTGCGTTCATGCAGACCGCGCCGCCGATCGTCCCTGGGATGCCCGAAGCAAACTCAAGTCCGCCCAGCCCGTGCTCCGCCGCAAGGTTGCAAAGCTTTTGCAGCGTCGCACCCGATTGCGCAGTAATCGCATAGCTGCCGTCAGGCAGGGGAACAGGCGCGGATATATCCGAAAACATGGAGCCAATATGAATCACAACCCCAAGGATGCCTCCGTCCCTGACCAGCAGATTGCTGCCATTGCCAAGGATGGTGACAGGCTGGTCATGCTCAGCCGCCAGCAAAAGCGCCGCGGAAAGCTGACTAACCGATGCCACCTCACAGAAGATTTCTGCAGGGCCGCCTAGTCTGAGGGTTGTGTAGCGACTCAAAGGCACATTTTCTGTCACCTGCTTTTTGGGCAGGCTCTCTTTCAGGGCTGAAATGAATGATTGGCGCGTTGCGGCGTCCATGGAGTCCCTCCTTAGGTTCACATTCGCGCGGGGCAAATCCCGCTCAAACAGCATAGCTTTATTGTATCGCACTTCAGGCATGATGTCAAAGTAAGCCTCGGGGTATTGTATGCATGACAAACGGTATTCATACACGGTTTCATGTACTGGTGTTATTTGCTAAGCAAGTGCTCGTCTCCTGCTTGACGCATGAAAATAAAAGAGATATGATGATTTTTATGGGAAATGAATTCCATGTTTTTCATTACCTTCCGCATGATCTGCCGCCAATGATAGGAGTAAAGCAATGACCAATAACCAATCAACAGGTTCTATGCGCCAAAATGCCGCCTGGCACAGCCGCGCGGGCATCTCGTGGCTTATGAGCTTTGGGCTGAGCACGCTGATGTTTTTGTTTTATTTGCTGTGCTGCCATAAGCGCTACGCCACCGTGGACGACGGGCTGATCACCCATGTATTCATGGGCTATATCGGCGGCGAAATCCCGACCTTTCATGTCTATCTCAACGCCCTCCTCACCTACCCCCTCCATTGGCTGGCGACCGCTTTTCCGTCTGTCCCATGGTTTACATGGATGCAGCTTTTCTTTTTGTGGCTGGCATCTGCGGTTTTTCTGCACAGCATGATCCGCACCTTCACAAACCACGATCACCCCTTGTGGCTTGGGCTGCTGATGGGGCTGGTATTTTGCTGCTTATTTGTGATGCCATACGCGCTCAGCATGACCTACACCGTCACCACGGCGCTCATCGGCGCAGCAGGGATCATGCAGATGCTGAGCATCGACTACAAGCGTGCAACCGACGGCGCGATCATCCGCGGGATGATGCTCAGCCTTGTGCTGATCGTGCTGGGCTACAGCCTTCGCCAAATGACATTGCTCCCCGTCATCGCGTTTTGCGGTCTTGCGTTTGTGTACTGCACGGCGGAATACTTCGGCTTTGGCAAAGGCGCAAAGCGCAGCCTGAGGCCCATGGTCATCTCCCTTGTGATCACCGCCGTGGTGCTTGGCTCGCTGGTCGGGCTTCGCGAGGTGGAAATTCGGGCAAAGGGCATGCAGGATCATCTCCTATGGCAGGAATCACGCATTGAGGTGATGGACTACTTGGGCATGCCCGACCTCCCCGAGGATGTGCTGGAGGAGATCGGCTGGTCGCAGGGGCATGTGAAAATGGCTCGCAAATGGTATTTTATCGGCGCAAGCACGCAGGACTATGAAGCCATCGCTTCGTATTCACTGGCGAGCACGCAGCCCGAAACCACCGCTCAATCACTCCAAAACGCGGGCGCAAAGCTCCAAGCCTTTGCCCTAAGCGAGCCAAATACCATGCGCACAGCCTGTCTGCTGATGACAATTCTCGCCCTATGCATAATCGGGCTGCTCATGCAGCGCAATGGCACGCTATGGCGCTGGCTCTGCCTGCTGCTATTGGTACTTGGCGGCAGCGCGATGGTCGGCTACCTGCTCCTCAGCCGCTTCGTGCTGCGGGGTGCACTCACTGTCTACCTACCCTTTGCCGCGCTGCTCTTTGGGCTCATCGGCGCATGTCTGCCAAGCGTAAAAGGCAGATGGCGCAGCGGGCTCATCGGCGCGATGCTGGTATTAACGGCGGCGCTATTGGGCGAATATGCCCTCGTCAATCTCCCGTCGCAGATCAAGCGTCCCACCCTCAACCTCTCCTTTACCGAACCCGACGACGTATTTTGCGCACGCGACGAGTACGCGCTCGCCCACCCAGACACCCTCTTCCTCTGCGACCACAATCTGGTCAAGGACTATCGCCTATTCCCCGCCGCGCAGGATGGCGTGCCTGAAAACCTCCTCATATGGGGCGACTGGAACTATGGCTCTGGCGAATACCGCGAAATGCTCGCGTCCTTTGGCATCGAGATGGACGAGATTGACGCGTCGATTTTCCTGCGTGATAACGTCCGCTTCCTCAGCGACACCGGCGAGCCCAGCCTCGATCTGCCCCTAGCCTACATTCAGGAGGAATGCGGCGAGGGGATAGGGTATCATTTGGAGGAGGAATATATCAGCC
Source organism: Clostridiales bacterium (assembly GCA_012523405.1). GTDB lineage: Bacteria > Bacillota > Clostridia > Christensenellales > Aristaeellaceae > Limiplasma. The sequence continues at coordinate 10,557 of JAAYIN010000022.1, read as the reverse complement.
TCTATGCCTTTTGTATCAAATAGGCGCAAACGCAAGCGCAATCAACCTTTGCTTGACGAACAAAGCCAAAATCGCTATGATGGTTGTGTCACTTGAACCAACCATCATTTTTTATTCCTCAAATTTATCTGCGAAACAGGAGTTATGATATGAATCAATCAAGCAAGAAAACCACGCTCATCTCATGGCTGTGCGGCGCAGCGCTATCCGGCGGAATGCTGCTATTGCTGTATCTTTTCGGCGATATGCGGTTTGCCAACAATGACGATACGCTGATCCTGCGCACTTTTATGGGCTATGTCGGCGGGCATATCCCGAACTTTCACATCTACCTCACTGCGCTGCTGGTCTATCCGCTGCGCTGGCTGCAAAGCGCCTTCCCACTGGTGCCATGGTTTAGCTGGATGCAGCTGGCATTCCTGTGGCTGAGCATGGCGGTGATCATCAAAAGCATCATCCGCAGTTTCGCCAATCGCGGCAGATCCCTTTGGGTTGGACTGCTGATCGCCATTGCGTTTGCGCTGTGCTTTGGGATGGTCTATTCCTGCCGCATCACCTACACCGTCACCGCGGCAATGCTCGGCGCGGCCGCTGTGGCGCAGATGATGAATATCGATTACAAACACGCTGGCGACGGCGAAATCATCCGCGGCATGCTCCTCAGCCTGCTGCTGGTGGTGCTTGGCTACAGCCTTCGCCAGATGACCGCCATGCCCACGCTCGCCTTTTGCGGCGTAGCGTTCCTATGCAGCACCATGGAGCATTTCTCCTTTGGCAAAAAGGCGAAGCGCGCGATGAAGCCCATGCTCATCACCCTTTTGATCGCAGCTGTTGTCATGGGCTCGCTGGTCGGGCTTCGGGAAATCGAAATCAAGGCAAAGGGCATGGACGAGTACCTCAGGTGGCAGAAGGCGCGCATTGAGGTCATGGACTACCTCGGCACGGACAACCTGCCTGATTCGCTGATGGAGGAGCTCGGCTGGACGGAAAACGAGCGCCTGCTGGTGAGCAATCACTGGTATTTCATGGACGCGAATATCGATGCGAACGCCTTTGAAGCGATCGCCGCCTACCAAAAATCCCAGCAGCCCAACGAGTCCTTCGCCCAAACGCTTTCAACTGCCGTCCAAACCCTCAAGAACTTCAGCGAAAACGAGCCCATCATGACCCGCTCCATGATATTGCTCCCCGTGCTGGCCATTCTCTGTGCCATCGGGCTATTGCTTCGCCGAAAAAACACATTGTGGCACTGGCTCACGCTGCTGCTGGGCATTTTGCTGGCATGCGCGATGCTGCTGTACCTAGCCATTCAAGGTCGCTTCGTGCTGCGCGGCATGCTGACAGTCGTCCTCCCCTTTGCCGCGCTGCTCTTTTGCTCTCCCGCTCCTGCGGAGGGCGGTCTTGGGAACGGGGCTCCCGCGGAGGGCGGTCTTGGGGGCGGCGGTCTTGGGAACGGGGCTCCTGCTCCTACTCCAGCGAAAACCACCCGCAACAAAGCCCTCACAGCTGTTGCGCTGCTCTGCTTGACGGCATGCACCGCCTATTACTCGGTCGCCGCGATTCCATCCATTGCGAAGATCGAAGCGGACGAGAGCGATCTTTCCACACTTCTGAACACCTATCAGGCCATGGATGAATACGCGCTGTACGAGCCCGACATGCTCCTAATTGAGGATGCATCGATGATCAGCGACATGCGCATGTTTCCGGATACATCGCGCGGCATTCCGCAAAACATCATCTTCTGGGGCGGCTGGGGCTGCAAAGCGCCCGAATACATGGCGCTGCTGGAATCGTTCGGCATTGACGGGGACACGATGGACGCGACGCTGCTGCTTGAGGAAGACGTGATGCTCGCTCGCGGCATGATCGACCCCATCCCTCAGCTCATGGTGGACTATCTGCAAGAGCTGACGGGCGAATACGTGGAGAGCTATTGCGAGGAAGAATATGACGGCGTGTACCTATTTGCTTTCTACTAACCGATAATAACAACATACCAAAGGGACTGGATCAGCTAATGATCGCAGTCCCTTTTCTTGATACGCGTAAACCAACGCAAAATTAGGCAAAAGAAAAGAGAGCAAAAGCTCCCTTCTCTGATTAAGTTGTGAGGTGATGCTGAAAACGAGCGGTAGCCCCCTCTAGGTTGTTTGAAGGAATATGTGGTGATAATATTTGTCGGCACTAACGAGGAGAGCAACAGCCCCCCCAGCGTTGCTTTCTCCAATTAATGCACGCCCATGAAGAGGTCGAAGCCCCTTAAGCGTTACTTTTGCGAATTGCAACTTGCCCATGAAGAGGGCGAAGCCCCTTAAGCGTTACTTTGGTCAATTGCCACATGCCCATGAAGGGGGCGAAGCCCCTTAAGCGTTACTTTTGCGAATTGCAACTTGCCCATGAAGAGGGCGAAGCCCCTTAAGCGTTACTTTGGTCAATTGCCGCATGCCCATGAAGAGGGCGAAGCCCCTTAAGCGTTACTTTGGTCAATTGCCGCATGCCCAATGCCCATGAAGAGGGCGAAGCCCCCCTGTAATCCGAAACCAGCGGAGCTTCGCTCGTCTATTGCGCGGTGGTTTCAAGACTTTGCGTAGCAAAGGTTCCCTACACGTAGCCCTGACCGTGAGTGACGCGTAGCGTCACGAACAAGGGCGCAGTGCATTAAACGGGCGACAGCCCCGGTGGAAAAGATCACGCAGTGAGCTTTTCCACCGCCACGTTAGTGTCGGCATTCTGCTAATGCGCTGGCTAGGGAAGATATGTGCAAAAGCGTGTCGTCTTCCAATACTTTTAAACTATCGATTACGCCGTTGAGTTTCTCGGGATTTGGGCAACCCTCATCAAAAAATTCTGTTGGGGTAATTTGAAAGTAATCACAAATCCTTAAAAAGACGGACATCGACGGCAAGGCCTTTCGGTTCTCAATGGTGTTGATGTACGACTCACTCTGTCCGAGTGTGAGGCTCATATCTCGTGCAGAAGTTCCCCTTTTCCTACGCAGTAAGGCAATCCGGTCTTGAATAAAGCTTTCTCTCATGTGATTCACACCCTTTCTCGCTTAGAATTATATCCCATAAATTGCGAAAAAGTAGAATTAATCATAGAATTCATAATTTTGTTACATTGTAACCAAATTCTTGATCATCTGATCTGATGCAAGGAGGAGATCGGCCTTTTGGTTTGGCAATGACTGATCGATCGTTAACCGCCATAAGTCCTGAAGGACCGAGCCCATACTGGATTGAGGGGCGCTGTATCGGGCGTAAATCGGCAGCAAATCGCGTCCGTTGATGGCGAGTTCTTTAAGGGAGAGGGGTTTTTGAGCAAGATCAGCGATCATAGAATGCGCAGCATTTGACAACTCCGCTTCGCCAAGCGCAGCAAATGCGCGCTGTGCGAACAAAAGCGCATCAATTCCAAGCACTGCCCCGCCAAAGAGCGAGAGCTCGTGCTCCTTGATTTGGTTGAGGGCGCGATGCAGCAGAGTCGCCTGCTGCACATCCTTGATGGACACGCTCAGGAAGCGCAAGGTAGGCTCGAGCATCTCTTCCTGCACCCCGCGCAGCAGCAGAGCAAATCGCTCCCCAGCTTCGCTGTTCTCTTTTGCTTCGCTGTCCCTATTTTCTTCGCCGCCAGCTTCGCTGTTCTCTTTCTCCTCGCCGCCCGCGGCTTTGCCATGTCCAGCTTCGCTGTTCTCTTTCTCTTCACCGCCCGCGGCTTTGTCATGTCCAGCTTCGCCATTCTCTTTCTCCTCGCCGCCCGCGGCTTTGCCATGTCCAGCTTCCCTGTTCTCTTTTGCTTCGCTGTCCCCATCCCCGCCCATCAGCCCCGCCAATGCCTCAACGCTCCGCTCATCATACGCCGCGCCGCCAAAGAGGAAATCCCACGCGCCAATCTCATGAATGGTGCGAAGACCGCTGGCCGTCGCAGGGGTGCGCCGCCGAAGCATAGGGTAGCGCAAATCAGCGAGCATGATCTTCTTGACCTCCTCGCCAAGGCGCTGAGGGATGATATCGCGCAGCAAATGCGCGTATTTTGCCAAGCTCGCCATGAGCTCATCGGAGGGCACAAGGTCAAGCTCCGCCTGAAACCGCGCCGCGCGCAGTATCCGAAGGCCGTCATCCTTGAGCACCTGATCGGGATCGGGGGTGGTGGTGTGGAGCACGCCCTGCGCCAAATGCACAAGGCCGCCCGTGGGGTCAATGACATCCCCCAAATGATCAGGATATACGCGCCGATACATCGCATTGACGCTGAAATCACGCCGAAGCGCATCCACCGCAATGTCGGTGGTGAACTTCACGCTGTCAGGCTTGTGCCCGCAGCGATAGCTGTCCTCGCGAAATGTCGTGTACTCCGCCATCTGGTGCTTGCCCTCAGCGTCCGCCAGGTGCAGCTCCACCGTGCCAAAATGCGCAGCACGAAGCACGGCATGCACATCCGTCCCCTCGCACAGACTCATCACCTGTTCAGGTCTCAAGGGTCCGCAGATATCCACGTCGCTGATAGGAAGCCCCATGAGTGGATTGCGCGCCGCGCCGCCGACAATGTACAGCGGCGCATCCACCTCTTCAAAAACGCGCGCCATGGCAGATAGCCATGGCGCGCCTTGTAGCGCATCACTTAACGCTTTTCGCATAATTTTTCAAACTCATCCACTTCTGCGCGAATGACATCCAGCGCCGAGCGCCAGTAGTCCGCGCTGCGTACATCAATGCCGACAGACGCTGCCACCTCAGGGATTTTATCCGAGCCGCAGGAAGCGAGCAGTGCATCGTACTTGGTCATGAAGGACGAACCTTCCGCCTGATACTTTGCATATACGCCCAAGCCAAACAGCAAGCCGAAAGCATAGGGGAAGTTGTAGAAATGCAGACCCACGTTGTAGTAGTGGCTCTTGTTCACCCACATCGAGCCGTGGCGCACATCGGGGTCAAGCCCGTCGCCATATGCCTTGTCCTGCGCGTCAAGCATCATTTCATTGAGCTCGTCGGCGGTGGGGATATGGGATTTGCGCGCTTCAAACACAGCGGATTCAAACAGGAAGCGGCTGTAGATATCAACCACGGTCTGGGTTGATTCCATCAAGCTGCTCTCCAAAAGTGCAAACTTGGTTTCTGCGTCAGCGGTCTTTCGAATCGTCTGATTAAGCAGCGTCTCATTGAAGATCGAGGCGGTTTCAGCCAGCGGCATCGGCGCGTCGCTCCGAAGCAGAGGTACGCGCTGCAAACAACGGTTGTGCCACGCATGACCCAGCTCATGGGCAAGGGTGCTCACGTCTGAGAAGCTGCCAACGAAGTTGGTCAAAATACGGCTCTGGTCAAGCTCGTAGCTGCCGCCGCAGAATGCGCCGCCAGACTTGCCTTCCTTGGGATAAACATCGATCCAGCGATTTTCAAACGCATGGTCGATGAATGCGCCAAGCTCAGGATGAACTTCCGTAAAGACCTTCACGAGCAGCGCATGCGCCTCATCGATGGTGTAGGTCAAATTTGCATCGCCAACAGGCGCGAACAAATCGTAGAAGGGCAAGCCGTTCTGATGACCCAGCACCTTTGCCTTCGCCTTCATATAGCGGCGGAAATCAGGCAGCGCTTCCACAATCGCAGTCCACATGGCGTCAAGGGTTTCCTTATCCATATGGGTTTCGGTGAGCTGCTGGGTTAAAATGTCGGGGAAATTCTTCGCCTCGCAGGTGGTCATCGCGTCGCCCTTGATGCAGGCTAGGCAATACGCCATCGGGTCTTCGACCTTCTTGTAGGAGGCGAGCTCCGCTTCATACGCAGCCTTGCGAACCGCGGGATCAGCGTCATATGCCATACCGCGAACTGCGGGCAGCGGCAGGGATTTGCCGTCCAGCTCCACCGTGTGGTTCGCCATCAGCTTGTCGCGCATTTTGCTAAAAGCATCCGCGCCGTCCAGCTGCAAACGAAGCACCCATTTCTCGAGGTCTTCGGGCAAACTGTGCTTTGCAGACTCCGCTGCGTCATGGAGCACAAAGGCATAGCTTGCGAGGAATTCACTCTTTGCGATATGCGCATCAAGGTCCTCCACCGCGCCGATGTAGCGGGTGCACTTGCTCGAAGCCATCTGCACGTCTACCATCAAATTGCCCATCTTATCCAAATAGCGCAGCCCTTGCGCATCGGAAGCATCGGTGGACAGCCCATATTGAATGAAGCTATAAAGATTGCTGATCTTATTGGTCATGTCTTCCTGTGCCTTGAGCACCTGCTCAAGCTTTTGGGTTTCGTCAATGCCTGAGGCTAGCAGCGCGTCCACATTGCCTGCCGTTTCTGTAATGATCTGGATATCCTTCTGGATTGCTGGATCGTCATAGCCCTGATAAAAGACTGACAGATCCCAAGTTGTGTTCTGCATATCTGCATCCTTCTTTCTAGTCGTCAAGCTTCGTCGGAAAAGCTCGGGCTTTGCCCGATCTTTTTCGCCGGGGGCTGTCGCCCTTTTAATGCACTGCGCCCTTGCTCGCGACGCTACGCGTCACTCACAGTCAGGGCTACGTGTAGGGAATCCATGCTACGCAAAGTCTTGAAACCACCGCGCAATAGACGAGCGAAGCTCCGCTGGTTTCGGATTGTTGATCAGAGGGGGCTGTCGCCCTTTTGTTTATCAGCCCTGTTCATTACTTATGCACCCAAAAATCTCGGTGTCGCCACTTTTCCATTGGAGGTTTTCAGGCAACATTCATCCCTACTCATTACTTCCCGTTTTCCTTCTCTTTTTCTGCTTCTTTTTTCAGTTTACTCTCATGGAGCGCGATCAGGCAGGTTTCCTTGCTTCGCTCGATATGCTTACCCATCAGGCGTTCGAACTTCTCAAGGTTCTTTTGCTCAACATAGTTGACCAAGCGATAATGCTCTTGGTGCGCAGCCTGACGGCGGTCTTCCTTCGCAATCGCGACCGCTGAAAAGCGCGTGATGTACTCATCCTGACCTTCAATAACGCGCAGTATGCGGTTGAGCCCCGAAATAGAGGTGAGCTTCGCGTGGAACGCACGGGCGCGGGGGGAGAGGGAGTCGATATCGCCAATGCGGCTGAACTCATCCATCTCACTCAAAATATCCCTTAGCTCTTTGATATTCTCAGGGGTTGCCTTTTCAATGATCGCAGGCAAAGTGAGCATTTCCAGCGCATTGCGGATCGTGTAAATCTCTTCCACGTCCTCAATGGTGAATGCGCGTACCACCACGCCGCGGCGCAGTATGTACTCCACAAGTCCGTCGCGTTCAAGCTTGCGCAACGCTTCACGCAGCGGCGTACGGCTGATGTGCATACGGTCAGCATACTCTGTCTCCACAATTCGAGAGCCCGCCGGAATTTCCCCCGTAATGATTGCGTGCTTGAGGGATTCATAAGCGATGTCTCGAATCGGTTTGTTATCTGACGTTGGTGCCAAGTTCATATGATACATCCGCCTTCCATTGCATTTTCTTTGTATTTTATTATTCTATTACGAGAATCCTTTGATTGTCAAGTTAACTCGCATGAAATATGCAAAGCACACGAATCTTGGTGTGAACTTTGGTGGAATTGTTCATACATCATCAAGTTGCGTAAATTATGTCTTTTGCCCTATGTCGCTTACTTGCATATATTGACGAATTAGGGTAGAATAATGTGGAATATAGCTAGCAGCGCAGGCTGTTAATGAGAGGAAATGAACGAACGCATGCACGTTTTTCACCCACCGCAAAGTGTAAACGGTTTGCCGCCGGAAAATGTTTTTTATGTGGCGGACAGTGCCAATATGACTGTCGCAGAGGGGTTTATCGCGCCTACCTATCATCCGTATCTATTTCCTGATCGCCCTGTGAACCTGTTTGTCAGCATCAGGTCAAGAGGTCCGGGACGCGATATGGTCATGGGCGCCCTTTTGGCGCGTGCACAACAGATTCATGAGTCCATGCCCACGCTGAAGGCGCGCGTCTACTCGCAGGTCAATGTCACAGATACCAGCACGCTCGCCTTTTATATGGAGAGCGGTTTTGACGGAGATGATTGTCTGGACGTGGTCGAGCTCGGTGTGCCAAACGCACGCCCATCCGCGCCCATGGGCTATAATATGGGCTACGTCCCCCTTGGAACGCCCAATGAAATGGTCGGCTTCCTACAGCGCATGAACAACTACCAATTAAGCGGCATGCAGCCCCAGCATTTGCAGCGCTACATGAGCTTTCCGCATTTTATGGCGCTCTACCTCAGCCGCGGCGCTGACGTGGTCGGCGAGGTCGCCTTTACAGGCAGCGGCACCGATGCCAAGCTGATCGGGCTGTACATCGCGCCCAGCTACCGCAGAATGGGTCTTGGCAAGACGATGATCGCATCTGGCATGAAGCTGCTGAGCGAGCGCGGCGTAACCCGCGTGCAGGCAGACGTTATCAATCGCAACGACCCCCAGCGTGCACTCGCCGTCAGCTGCCACGCCACCTTCGTGCGCAGAGCCTGTCACTACCCTGGCATTAATTTGGATTAACCCCATTTGGAGTTATGATATGAAGATACCTTATCAATTGATCAGATCAGATCGGCGCACCCTATCGCTCACCATCAATGAGCAGGGTGCGCTTATTGCTCGTTCCCCTCAAAGGATGTCCATCCGTGATATTGAACGATTCATCCATCAAAAGGAAAATTGGATCGCCCAAAAGCAGGCGCTCGTGCGCACCCGCCGCCAAGCCCATACCTCCTTTGACCCCATCACAAGCGGCTTTTTCCCATACCTTGGAAAACCATTGCCCATCCGTTATGCAGCCATCCCCTTCGTCATACAATATCAAGGAACCCTCCTTGTCCCCAATACAGGCGACCCCAAATCCCACCTTCTGGCGTGGCTCAAAGCGCAGTCGCCCATCCTCCTTGCTCCCATCATTCACACTTGGAGCGAGCAAATGCAGCTCGCGCCGTCATCCGTCGCCTACACCACCGCCAAAAAACGCTGGGGCTCCATGTCCTCCAAACATGCGCTGCGCCTCAATACCGCGCTCCTATGCTGCGACCCCAGCCTCATCGATTACGTCGTCGTGCACGAGCTCGCGCATATCCGCCACCCCAACCATTCCCCCGCCTTTCACGCGCATGTCCAGCGCTATCTCCCCGATCACCATTCCCGCCGCCAGCGCCTAAAATCGCTTGGCTATCTAACCACGCTCCTGCAGCCGACCCCGCAATCCCCCGCTGAGTCGCCGTAGTTTTCCACATCTCATGCCAGTTTTCCACCCCCCGACCACCTCAATCAGGAAGGGTGATCACCATCACAAACCAGCCCAAAAAGCACAACAGCTCCAAGCTGTTTTACTTCGTCACAGCGCTGATCTATCTGCCGCTATTCTACAGCCTTGCCGTCATTGACGCAAAGTGGTACGGATACGTGCTCCTAGCGCTGTCCTTTGGTCTGCTGCTTTGGGTCATTCATCACATCGTATGGCGCGGCTGGCAAATTCCCCTATGCTATCTATGTGCCATGGCCACCGCCTTTGTCAGCGTATACACCAGCCGACCGCGCCTTGACGTGTCCCTCATTGGGCAGGTCATGTCAGGCAGCGTGCGCTTTTTTGTGAATCTACCCGTCGATCAGGATTTACTCACCGGCGATGCCTTCACCCAGCGCAGCGTATGGACGCTCCCCGAGGGCTACACCTCCGAAACCATCACTTTGCCCGATTCCACCATGGAGCTACTCACCAAAGATGATTCAACCAGCGACTACATCTTCCTACAGCTACATGGCGGCGCTTTTATCTCTGGCGTAAACGATCTCTACCGCGTTATGGCCAAGCGGTTTTCTGATCTTTCAGGCGGCGCAGCCGTCTGCACCCTTGACTACCGCCTCTCGCCCGCTTACCCCTACCCCGCCCAGCAGATTGACACGCAGGACGCATGGCAATACATCACCGAAACCCTCGGCTATCCCGCCGATCACGTTATATTAACCGGCGACAGCGCAGGCGGAAACCTCGTCCTCAGCCACGCCCTTCGCCTTCGCGATGCTGGCGAGCCGCTCCCCGCCGCACTCATCGCCTTCTCCCCTTGGGCTGACCTGAGCAACTCGGGCGAGTCCCACATCACCAACGCCACCTCCGACCCCACCTTCGGCATTCTCCCCGAACAATTCGACGGCGTCACCCCCGTCGGTGTCCCAACTACCTACATCGACGACCTCGACCCCACCGATCGATACATCTCCCCATCCTACGGAGACTTCGAGGGATTCCCCCCCATGCTCCTACAGGTCGCAGAAATCGAAGTCCTCCGAAGCGACAGCGAACTCATCTACCAAAACGCCATTTCCCACGGCGTTGACTGCACCCTCTCCATTTATTCAGGCATGTTCCACGTCTTTCAAGGCTCCCTTGACCTCCTCCCCGAAAGCCGCCAAGCATGGGCCGAGGTGACGGAGTTCGTGAGGGGGCTCGGCAGATTGTCAAATCAAGTGCAACAAGCATGAGAAAAGACCTCAAAAGGAGAAAGCCAGCCAAGGCATTTTCTAGGTCTATTGTTGAGAAGCTCGAGCACATAAGAAACATATTCAGGATCAGT
>JAAYIN010000005.1 GCA_012523405.1 Clostridiales bacterium | reverse complement strand
TCTCTCAGACATGGTTTGTTGGCTCCTTTCAGAATGGGTGTGTTGTGACTTCATTCTAACAGAGATCCGCAAACCTTGTCTATTTCTTTCCCTTTTTCAATTTGCGCAACTTATTCTACCTTATCGGGTAAGGTTATACAGCAGGATCGGATGATGATGTATGTCATTGTCCGATTTTTGGTTGTGCGGGTTTATTGTTGCTAGGTTGACTTCGAAAGCATGAGCATAAGGTGCTTAAGTTATATGAATACGTGCATGATACCCGACTTGTCCATGCAAAGCATGGACAAAACCGGGGCAAGGGGCGAATAAGAGAGCGAAGCTCTCCTTGCGGGGGGCAGCGCCCCCGGGTGTTCTTTTTTGTGAGTTTATGCTATAATGCGAATGTTCTGGAAATGATACCTGAAAAGGATGTGCAAGAATGGAAAAGACTCAAACACCTAAGGATGAGAACGCGATTTTAGGCGCGGTCAAAGGTGCGATTATTGCGATTGGTGCAGTACTGCCTGGCATTAGCGGCGGTGCGCTGTGTGTGATTTTAGGCATTTACAAGCGGATTATGGCGCTGCTGGTTCACCCGTTTGTGGAGATCAAGAAGCAGTGGAAGTTCTTTGTGCCGGTGGGCATTGGTTTTGTGGTTGGTACGCTGCTGTCGTCCAAAGTGATCGGCGCGCTGCTTGAAACAGCCGAAACGGCGGCGTTGTTTCTGTTTATCGGTCTGATCCTTGGCACGCTGCCAAGCCTGCTGAAGGAAGCAAGGCAGGAGGGCGTGACAACGGGCTCGTATATTGCGATGTTTGTGGCAATGGCTGCAATGCTCGCTTGGATGATCCCTATGGCTTCGCAGGGCATAGCGGCTATCACGCCGTCTTTTGTCTGGTGGTGCATCTGCGGTGTGCTTTGGGGACTGGGCATTGTTGTGCCCGGCATGAGCCCATCCAATATCTTTTTGTTCTTAGGGCTTGCTACGCCGATGTATGCGGCTATTGGCAATCTGGATATGAGCGTAATTCTGCCGATGGGCTTTTGCCTGCTGGCGACGGTACTGCTTCTCTCAAGAGGCGTGGACTATTGCCTGCGTAAGCAGTACTCGATCTTCATGCATGCGGTGATCGGCATCGTGCTCGCATCCACCATCATGATCGTCCCCCCCATCAAGCAGCTGATTGAGCCTGCCTATACCTTCTCCACCAGCTTTGTGGACATCCTCACCTACATCGGCTGCTTCGCAGTAGGTGCACTGTGCGCATGGCTGCTAGGCAAAATCCAAAAGCCAGAAGAGAAGTAAATCAATTGATGCTAAACAGGCATATCGCATGATCGCGATATGCCTGTTTTTTGCTATTTGGGATGGTTAGAGACGCTAGTTATGAACTGGAATATAAGACGATTGCAGTTTGAAAACGCTAATAAAAAGCGACAAACTCAAATACCTCATGGAAAACACCCAAACCCACAAGCCCCAACACCCCACGGATAACGCTCAAACCCACAAGTCGCACACCCCACGGATAGCGCTCAAACCTGCAAGTCGCACACCCCACGGATAGCGCTCAAACCTCATGGAAAACACTCAAACCTGCAAACCTCAACACTCTCACGGGAGGTAGCGGAGGGGCGCGAAATAAACGAGCGAAGCTCCTCTGATACTCAATCCGAAACCAGCGACGGATAAGAGAGCGAAGCTCCGGTGGTTTCAAGACTTTGCGAAGCAAAGGTTCCCTACACGTAGTCCCGACCGTGAGCGCCAGCAAACAGGGACGAAGTGCAACCCCGACGGAAAAGATCGCGTCAGCGAGCTTTTCCGTCGAAGCAGAGCGAAGCGTCTATTGCGCTAGCATCCACTCAACAAAGAGACCGTATCCCATGGTTGGATCGTTGACGAATACGTGGGTGACCGCGCCGATGAGGCGACCGTCTTGCAATATGGGGCTGCCGCTCATGCCTTGGACAATGCCGCCTGTTTTTTCGAGCAGTTCCTCGTCGGTGACGCGAATGACCATGCTGCGCTGGGACGGCGATGTTTGGCGCGCAACCTCGACGATTTCCACGTCATACTCCTCCATGCCGCCGCTATCCACGGTGCATAGGATGGTCGCGTCCCCTGCGTGCACGGCATCCTTTCGCCCGATGGGCAGACCGTCGGGGTAGAGCGGATGGGTCGGCGGGCTTTGAAGAGTGCCGTAGATCCCGAAGTTGTTGTTGAGGCGAATGCCGCCGAGCACGCGGTTCTCGCGCAGGAAGCTGCCCTTGAGCTCGCCGGGGATACCGACCTGCCCTTTGCGCACATCAACCACATCAGCAAGCATCACCTCGCCCTTGCCAACGGTCAATATCTGCTGGGTGTCGGTGTCGGTGATCGCATGACCGAGCGCACCGTATCGAATGCCCTCGCCTGCGTTTACCTCGCCGTAAAAGGACATCGTACCCACGCCGGCGGTGCTGTCGCGCACCCATGCGCCGATGCGGTAGGTGCCTGTTTGGTTGTCGCGCTTTGGCTCAAGGGTCAGGCTGAGGGTCGCTTCGCCGCGCTTTACGGTGAGGGGAAGTGGGGTATCGCCTGTGGACGCAACTAGCTCTGTGAGCTGGGTCGTGCCCTCGATGGTCATGCCGTTGGCGGCGGTGATGATGTCCCCTGGCTTAATCCCTGCAAGCCGCGCAGGGCTGATCGCGCCTGTGAGGTCGCTTGTACCCACGACAAGCACGCCCGCTGTTTGCAGCGCAACGCCGACCGCCTGCCCGCCTGGGTATAATCGCAGGTCATCGCTGACATCGATTTCCACCTCGCGAAGCGGCAGAAGCCCGAGCAAGTTGATGGTGGCGGTGCTCTTTCCCTTGGTTTGGGTTTGCCCGCCTGTCAATGCTTCATCGGACGAGGAGAGCACCTGCACGTTCCCTTCATTTAAGGTCACGCTGAGCGGGAAGGTGGTATCGATCACCGCGTTTTGCCCCGCGGCGATGTTCAGGGTGCTGGGGAGCGTTCGAAGCAGATTTGCTTGGGGTGAAAAATATAGGAGCAGCACGAACGCGCTGAGCACCCATCCTGTGGTTCTTCTCAAACGGTTTTGGTTCCGTGGACGACAATTACGCATGAAAACGCCTCTTTCCGAAAATCCTTCAAGAGAAGTCTTTACTGAAAGAGGCGTTTTGACATTGGAAATGTTTATTAAATGCTATGTTTTACACGATCGCCTTCCTCAGAACGCTTTGCGTTGTTGAAGCGATTGAGTGTTCCAACGAGATAACCGGTGATGCGGCGGATGCGCTCAAAAGCATGTCCGTCCTCAGTGCGTCCGCATTTGGGGCAGGTATCGCCGATGATGCCGTTGTAGCCGCAGCCGGGATCGCGGTCGATGGGATGGTTAATCGAACCATAGCCGATGCCCTGATCGTGCATGTGGCGAACGACCTTCTCAAATGCATCCAGATTCTTCAGCGGATCGCCGTCCATCTCGATATAGCTGATATGACCTGCGTTAGTTAGTGCGTGATAAGGCGCTTCGATGGTGATCTTATCAAAGGCATTGATCGGGTAGTAGACAGGCACATGGAAGGAGTTGGTATAGTAATCGCGGTCGGTTACGCCGGGGATAATGCCAAACTTTTCCTTGTCAAGACGAACGAAGCGGCCGCTCAGTCCTTCTGCGGGAGTTGCTAGGCAGGTGTAGTTCATATGACGCTCTTCGCTCAGGTCATCGCAGTACTTGCGCATGAAGCCGATGATCTCCAGACCAAGGTTTTGGCTGCTGGGATCCTCGCCGTGATGCTTGCCGCGAAGGGCAACCAACGCTTCTGCAAGACCGATGAAGCCGATGGAAAGCGTGCCGTGCTTGAGGACTTCGCGGATTTCATCGTCCCACTCAAGGTTTTCGCTGTCGATCCATACGCCCTCGCCCATGAGGAAGGGGAAGTTGCGAACCTTTTTGTTAGCAAGGATTTCAAAACGCTCGTCCATCTGCTCAACCACCATATCCAGCATGCGTTCCAGCTCTTCAAAGAACCACTGGATATCGCCCTTGGCTTTGATGGCTAGGCGGGGCAGGTTGATGGAGGTGAAGGAAAGGTTGCCGCGGCGGGGGCAAACTTCGCGCTCGGGATCGTAGTTGTTGCCAACAACGCGTGTGCGGCAGCCCATGTAAGCGATCTCGGTTTCGGGTTGACCTTCCTTATAGTACTTCAGGTTGTAGGGTGCATCGATGAAGCTGAAGTTGGGGAACAAACGCTTTGCGCTTGTACGGATGGACAAGCGGAATAGGTCGTAGTTGGGATCGCCTGGGTTGTAGCTGATGCCTTCCTTCACGCGGAAAATCTGAATGGGGAAGATAGGCGTTTCGCCGTTGCCAAGACCAGACTCAGTTGCGAGGAGCACGTTCTTGATGACCATGCGGCCTTCGGGAGAGGTGTCCATGCCGTAGTTGATGCTAGAGAAAGGCACCTGAGCGCCTGCGCGGCTGTTCATGGTGTTGAGGTTGTGGATCAATGCTTCCATCGCCTGATAGGTTGCCCTGTCGGTTTCCTTTTCAGCATGATCACGCACGAAATCCAAAATGCGGAGGGTTTCTTCCTCGGCCGCCTGGGGCATGAGCTTTGAAATTTCAGCCAAAACAGCGGTGTCGTATTCGCTGTCTACGGTTAATTCGGGCTTCTTGCCAAGCTGCTGATCAAGGGTGCCGATGATAGCAGCGGCTTGTTCCATCGCATTGTCCACATTGCCCAAAAGCTCCAGCGCACGGCCTAGGTTGTCGCGGTAGCGCTTCACATAGGTCTTCTTGACGCCGGGCGCGATGCCGTAGTCGAAGTTGACGATGCTCTGTCCGCCGTGCTGATCGTTTTGGTTGGCCTGAATAGCGATGCAGGCAAGGGCTGAATAGCTGGCGATGTCCTTTGGCTCACGAAGCACGCCATGGCCTGTGGAGAAGCCGTTTTTAAATAGATGCAAAAGGTCGATCTGGCAGCAGGTGGTGGTCAAGGTGTAAAAGTCCAGATCATGGATGTGGATATCACCTGACTGATGCGCTGCGGTGTGGCGGGGGTCAAGAACAAACATTTCATAGAACTGCTTGGAGCCCTCGCTGCCGAACTTGAGCATGCTGCCCATAGCGGTGTCGCCGTTGATGTTCGCGTTCTCGCGTTTGATGTCGCTGTCAGCTGCATCTTTGTATGCGATGTCTTCAAAGATTTTCATCAAGCGCGTGTTCATTTCACGTACGCGGCTGCGCTCTGCGCGGTAGAGGATATATGACTTGGCAGAGCGAACAAAGCCCTTTTCAATCAGTACGCTTTCAACCGTGTCTTGCACCTGCTCAACGGTGGGTACTGCGGGGATCGCTTCATTGCTATCGAGTTCAGTTAAAACAAGCGCGGCTAGTTCCTCTGCTGTTTCTGAGGTTTTCTTACTGCCGCTAGCCATAAAGCTCTTTTCGATGGCGCTTGCGATTTTCTCCGCGTCGAAAGGAACGATTCGTCCGTCACGCTTCTTGATGGATTTAATCATTATCATTGGACTCCTTCATTTGTTTTGAGTTGCACACGGCTGACCCAACCCCTAGGGATAGTGGCCAAACGTGCGAGCAACAACATTATATGGTGTATTGGCACACAAGTCAACACTAAATATGGATATAAATTCATCAATGTGGATATGTGGAAAACACGAAATATAGCCCCCGCAAGGGATTACGCGTCTTTTCCACAAGATATCCACATTGAAAATAAATAATTTCGTAGATTTTCGCTGGCAATATGCAAAAATGTCACATTTTATATAGTGTAGAGGTGCTATCTCTGGCTTGATTCAGCTGAGGCCGGTACGCTGATGGAACCATAACCGACGCCCTGATCATGCATATGGCGAACGACCTTTTCAAAAGTATCCAGATTTTGAATCGTGTCGCTGTCCATTTGGATGGCGCAGATATGCCCGCCATTGGTTAGCGAGTGGTAGGGCGCCTCGATGGTGACCTTTTCCATGGCGCTGACGGCGCAGGACGCAGGGACGCAGAACGAATCGGTATATGCGCCGTGGTCTGTGATGCCTTCGCGCACGCCAAACCTTGCCGCGTCAAGCGACACGAGTAGCTCGCCTAGTTCGTCGGCGGGGGTAGCGAGCAGGTCGTAGTTGAGCTTGCGCTCGCAGCTGAGATCGTCAAGGTACTTGCGCATGTAGCCGATGATATCCAGACCAAGGTTTTGGCTGCTGGAATCCTCGGCGTGATGCTTGCCGCGCAGGGCAACAAGGGCTTCTGCAAGGCCGATGAAGCCGATGGAAAGCGTGCCGTGCTTGAGTGCTTCGCTCAGCGGATCGTCAAAGTCGAGGGTCTCGCTGTCAATCCATACCGCTTCGCCCATGAGGAAGGGGAAGTTGCGGATGCGCTTTTTGGCGATGATCTCAAAGCGCTCGTCAAGCTGAGCGATTGCAAGGTCCATCGTGCGCTTCAGCTCCTCAAAGAACCACTGCATATCGCCCTTGGCGTTCATGGCGATTCGGGGCAGGTTGATGGTGGTGTATGAAAGATTGCCGCGGCGGTTGCAGATTTCGCGGGACGGGTCAAATGCATTGCTGATCACGCGCGTGCGGCTGCCCATGTAGGCGATTTCGGTCTGGGGGTCGCCTTCTTTATAGTACTGCTTGTTAAAGGGCGCATCGACAAAGCTGAAGTTGGGGTAGTTGCGCGTGGTGCTGGTGCGGATGGCAAGGCGATAGAGGTCATAGTTGGGATCGCCCGGGTTGTAGCTGATGCCTTCCTTCACGCGGAAAATCTGAATGGGATAGGTAGGCGTTTCGCCTGCGCCAAGACCTGCCTCGGTTGCGAGCAGCAGGTTTTTGACCACCATGCGCCCCTCGGGAGAGGTGTCCATGCCGTAGTTAAGACCTGAAATCGGCACTTGTGCACCAGCGCGGCTGTTCATGGTGTTCAGGTTGTGAAGCAATGCCTTCATCGCCTGATAGGTTGTCTGGTCCGTTTCCTTTTCTGCGCGCTCGCAGGCAAAGTCAAGGATACGCAGATGCGTTCCTTCGCTGGCATTTGGCATAAGCTCGGCAATTTTCAAAAGGACAGCGGCATCATACTGGGCATCGGGCGTAATCTGGGGCTTTTTCCCAATCTCGTCGTAGAGCGCATCAATGATAGCGGCGGCATGATCCGCTGCGCTTTCCACATGACCAAGCAGCTCAAGTGCACTTGCGAGATTATCGCGGAAGCGCTTCACATAGGTTTTCTTCACGCCCGGAGCGAGACCGTAGTCAAAGTTGACAATGCTCTGGCAGCCGTGCTGATCGTTTTGATTGGCCTGAATGGCGACGCATGCGAGCGCGGAATAGCTGTAAATATCCTTTGGCTCACGAAGCACGCCATGACCGGTTGAAAAGCCGCCGTCAAACAGATGGAGCAGATCGATCTGGCAGTTGGTGGTGGTGAGCGTGTAAAAGTCCAAATCATGGATGTAGATATCGCCCTCCATATGCGCCTTGGTAAAGCGTGGGTTCAGGACAAACATCTCGTAGAACTGAGTCGAGCCCTCGCTGCCAAATTGAAGCATACGACCCATCGCCGTGTCGCTTTCTTGGCTGTGCTTATGCGCGGTATCCATATCATCGCTGTTTTTGCTGACGATATCCTCATACACCTGCATGAGGCGGGTGTTCATCGAGCGGATGCGGCTGCGCTCAGCGCGATAGAGAATATATGCCTTTGCAGTGCGAACAAAGCCCTTCTCAATGAGGACGCGCTCGACGGTATCCTGTACCTGCGACACCGTTGGCACGGCAGGGATGGATTCGTCGCTGTCCAGCTGAGACATCACAACATTGGCCAGCTCTAAGGCGACCTTATAGTTGTTCATGTTGCCGCTTGCAATGAAGCTCTTTTCAATCGCATTAGCGATCTTCTGTACATCGAAAGGAACAATACGTCCGTCACGTTTCTTGATGGAATTGATCATGGTCAACGACTCCTTCATTTGTCGTAAGTATGCGCTACTGATCCTGCTGATCATAGCTTAATTTGCGAATGATTACATTGTATGGTGTATGGACGAGCAAGTCAACGCTAAATATAGGTATAAAAATGGGAATGTGGGAATGTGGAAAACGTAAATGTTTGAATACATAAGGGATAGGGATGACTTTCCACTTGATTTCCACATTTCATTAAATTTTGCAATGAAAAAACAATGACTTTAACATTTGAAACGGGCATGCTGAGCGAAAACCACGAAACTTCTGCCGCGCGGTACACTTCATTGAGTGAGTAAAATGATACGCTACGGAGACAGTACACATTATAAACCGTTATCCTATCAAACAAAGGGGCTTTCCCACTGGTTTCCCACATAAGAGGGATGGTTTTCCACAATGAACCATGTGGAAAAGTGGAAAATCGCAATGAATACGCCTTAAAATTGTAATAATCTGAAATATTTACCCGAAAAATAGCTTGGTAGGATTTCTCTTGACCCACAGATTCGATTGCGCTACAATAACATCATGTTATATATTGAATAATTATTTAGGAGGCTACCACTCATGAGTATATCCACAAGACCTTGCGGCAACGCGCCTACAGGAGCGGTGATCACGGAGTACACCTTGGCAAACAGCCGCGGCGCAAGCGTTTCCATCATTGATTTTGGCGGCGTTGTGACCAAGATTATCGTGCCGGACCGAGATGGCAGCCTAGCGGATGTCAACCTTGGTTTTGATGATGTGTCGATGTATGCAGGTGTTTGCGGCAGCATGGGTGCATTGATCGGCCGCGTTGGCAACCGCATTGCCGGCGCATCCTTCGATCTGGAAGGCAAGACCTATACCCTTGGCAAAAACAATGGTGAAAACAACCTGCACGGCGGTCCTGTGGGCTTTAACATGCATATGTGGGATGCGAAGACATCCCAGGAAAACGGCGTAGCAACCCTCACCCTCGCACTCACCAGTCCGGATGGTGACCAAAACTTCCCCGGAAAGCTGGATGTGGTGGTCGATTATACCTTCAATGAGGAGAATGAGCTCGGCATTCACTATCATGCCAAGACCGACAAGACCACCATCGTTAACCTCACCAACCATGCCTATTTCAATCTGGATGGACATGATGCAGGAAGCGTTGATGATTTGGAGCTCGTGATCAATGCCGACTATGTCAATGAAGTCAGACCTGACCTCATTCCAACAGGCAAGCTGATCCCCGTTGCAGATGTGCCCTATGGCTTTGACAAGCTGACCCGCGTCGGCGACGTGCTGGCCAAGACCGATGAAGTTGAGATCATGAAAGCAGCAGGCGGCGTAGACTTTAACTACTGCGCTGGCGGTGACAAGATAACCAAGACCATCGCAACGCTCTACTCGCCCAAGACAGGCCGCGTGATGGACGTGATCACCGACCAGCCCGGCGTTCAGTGCTACACGGGTCAGGGACTGGACTATGTCGGCAAGGGCGGCGCGGCATACGGACGGTGCGCAGGGCTTTGCCTAGAAACCCAGCACTATCCCGACGCTATCCATCAGCCGCATTTCCAAAGCATTGTCCTGCGCCCGCAGGATACCTATGATACCCTGACGGTCTATCGTTTCTCAGTAAAATAAAAAGGGCGATAGCCCCCCAGCTGCTGTGCGGTCATAGCGAAACAATATAATAAAAAGGGCGACAGCCCCCGCTGCTGTGCGCTCATAGCGAAACAATAAATATAATAAAAAGGGCGACAGCCCCCGCTGCTGTGCGCTCATAGTGAAACAATATAATAAAAAGGGCGATAGCCCCAGCTGCTGTGCGCTCATAGCGAAATAATATAATAAAAAGGGCGACAGCCCTCAGTCGCTGTGCGGTCATAGTGAAACAATATAATAAAAAGGGCGATAGCCCCCGCTGTGCAACTATGCATGGCGGCTTTTTTGCGGAAACAAATACAGCATAAGAACATGATCATTCTTGTCAATCAAATGCCGTAGTGTTACGATGATCTCTAACTCTGTTTTTACGAAAGGGATGAGATACGATGGAGGCTTCAAGTGTAGCTGAGCAATCGCTGAGCAGCAGAGCAAAAATAGCGGTGAAGGCTGCTTTTGTACATACACTGCCCGTACTCATGGGGTTTTCCTGCCTTGGCATAGCCTATGGCGTGCTCATGGCATCAAAGGGATATAGTGTTTTTTGGTCGGTTTTGATGAGCATGGTGGCATTTTGCGGAAGCATGCAGTATGTCGCGATTACCCTGCTGACCATGGCGTTTGATCCGATTCAGGTCTTTGTGATGACTCTGATGGTCAATGCGCGCCATTTGTTTTACGGGCTGAGCGTGATCCCCAAATATCGCGGCATGGGCTGGGTGCGCAATCTGCTGGTGTTCTTTCTTTGCGACGAAACCTTTTCCATCGTTTGCTCGGTAGAGCCCCCTGAAAACATCAACAAAAAGGACTTCTATCTGGCGATTTCTGCGCTGGACTATCTGTATTGGGTAGGCGCGACGCTGGTTGGCGGTATCCTTGGCGAGATGATGACGTTCACCATCCCGGGGCTTGACTTTGTGCTGACGGCGCTGATATTCGTGCTCTTTTTGGATAAGTGGGAGCAAAAGGAAAACCGCCCCTCTGCGCTGATCGGCGTAGCGGCGACGGTTATATGCTTGTTGATTTTTGGCACGCAGAGCTTCATTATTCCAGCGATGCTGGTCATACTGGCAGCATTGCTGATCGGAGGAGAACGCGTATGCAAACTTTGACAAGCAGCCAAACCCTGATTACCATACTGATGATCGCAGCTGCGACCATCCTCACGCGCTTCCTGCCCTTTTGGATATTCCCTGAAAAGCGCCAAGTCCCCCGCACCGTGCTGTTCCTAGGCAAAGCGCTGCCCCCTGCGATGATGGGTCTTTTGATTGTGTACTGCCTAAAGTCGGTTAACTTCACAGCCGCGCCCTTTGCCATTCCAGAAATAGCGGCATTGGCAGCCATTTATTTTCTGCATAAGTGGAAGCATAACTCATTGCTGAGCATCGGCGGCGGGACGCTGATTTACGTGCTGATATTAAACGCGAATCTGCTCTTTTAGCCCTGCTCAAAGGGGAAGCGAAGACCGCCCTTTGCGCGTGCCTTGTCCATGATCTTCATCACGCCAATGGATTGCTTGGGGGTCATGATGTCGCTTTGTATCTTGCCTTCGTTTAGGCAGTTGACTGCCTCGCGCATCTGGTACTCGTAGCCGTTCACATCAAAGGGCAGCTCAAAGCGCTCCGTATCGCCGCTGTCAAGCACGATGGTGAAGGCTTGGGGATTTTTGAAATTTTCAACATCAATATGCCCGAGGGTGCCAAAGATCACGGCGTTTACGGGGGTGTTGATGCCGATGGCGGAGGTTAGCACGGCGGAGGCATTGCCGTAGCGAAGGATGATGGCATCTTGGGTGTCGGTACCCACTTCGTTGATATGCATCAGGGATCTGATCTCGTCGGGCTTGTACCCGAGGATCATCGCGGCAAAGCCGATGCAGTACACGCCAATGTCAAGGAGCGCACCGCCTGCGAGATCGGGGTTCATCTTGCGCTCGTGACGCGCAGGCGATGTCTGGTAGCCGTACTGGGCGGTGACCATGCGAATGTCGCCAATCACGCCGCTGGCAAGCCTTTGCTCCAGTTCTCTGTATATCGGCAGAAACTTGGTCCAGAACGCTTCGATCACCAGTAGGTTCTTTTCCTTGGCGAAGTTGTAAATCCAGCGGGCTTCATCTGCGGTTACGGTGAAGCTCTTCTCGCATAGGATGTGCTTGCCGTTTGTCAGCAGGAGCATCATGTCCTCAAAATGACGGCTGTGCGGGGTAGCGACATATACGATGTCAATGTCGGGGTCTGTGGCGAGCTGCTCATAGCTGCCATAGGCCTTTTTGATTCCATAGGTTTGGGCGAATGCCTGCGCATTTGGGAGATTGCGGGAGGCGACGGCGCCAATTTCGATTTCTCCGTTCATTTGGGCGGCGGTCTTCGCAAATGTGTTTGCAATTGAGCCTGTGGACAAAATGCCCCATTGAATTGTTTTCATATGTTAAAAGCTCCTTTTTTGAATTGTCGCTGGATTATTTATTATATTGTAGCAATCGCAGAGATAAAAGTAAAGTGAGGATATGCTGCCAGTTGTTACAATACTGCAAACACTGCGCTTTGCGCCATGCCTGCACAAAATATAGAGCGGAACATATGCTGAGTAATGCGCAGCAATCCAGAGCTTGGCAGAGGTAGGGATTGTTGCCAAATGAAAACCATGTTATAATACATTTCATGACGGGTCACGTCATGCTTTTTTAAGATGAGCGAAGGGAATGATCTTACCGATGCGGCTTGGAATCGATGAGGTGGAGACGTTAGCGGAGCAGTTTATAACAGCGGGATTGTGCACAAAGCCGATCCCCTTTGGCGGCGGGCATATCAACGATACGTATTTACTTGCATGCGATGGGCAGCAGGAAAATGTACATTACATATTGCAGCGCATCAATCAGGTGGCTTTCCCAAGACCTGATCAGGTACTGGATAATATGATGCGCGTGACGGACCATTTAAAAGAAGAAATCAAAAGAAGCGGCGGCGACCCGACGCGAGAGACGATCGACCTGTGCAAGACCCGCGATGGCGCGAGCTATAGCGTGGACCGAAATGGTGATTTCTGGCGCATGTATCGGTTTATTGATAGTGCGGTCAGCTATGATACGACAGATGACGTGAATGTCATGCGTGAAGCGGGGCGTATTTTCGGCCGCTTTATGAATATGCTCAGCGGTTTTGATACAAGCTCTTTATATGAAACCATTGTGGACTTCCATCACACGCCCAAGCGGTTTGATACGTTTGGGGATGCGGTGCGGCGCGACGCGATGGGACGCGGGAAAGACGTGGCTGAGATGGTGGAAGCGGCGTATGAGTACGAGGCATTTTCAAGTACGCTTGTGGATGGCTGTGAAGCGGGTCTGCTGCCGCTGCGCGTGACGCATAATGATACCAAGCTCAATAATGTGCTGATCGATAAGGCGACGGGCAAAGGCCTGTGCGCGATCGACCTTGATACGGTGATGCCCGGGC
>JAAYIN010000021.1 GCA_012523405.1 Clostridiales bacterium | reverse complement strand
AACTACCGGGCCATGTTTAACTGGTGGGGTCGTGTTTGGTGGGCCTTCAGGGACTTGAACCCCGGACCAACCGGTTATGAGCCGGCCGCTCTAACCAACTGAGCTAAAGGCCCATACCCATTTGATAGGGAAAATGGTGACTCCTAGGGGATTCGAACCCCTGTAGCCGCCGTGAAAGGGCGGTGTCTTAACCGCTTGACCAAGGAGCCACGGCTATGTTGTCGCTACTAGAATGGTCGGGGTGAGAGGATTCGAACCTCCGGCCCCATGCTCCCAAAGCACGTGCGCTACCAGGCTGCGCTACACCCCGCTGTTTGCACCCATAGGCGACGCTAATTATTCTATACGAAGTATCAAAGAATGTCAAGCTATTTTTAAAAATATTTTAACATTTTTATGTAACCCTTGTGTAGTAAGGGTTTGCGGCGATCTGAAATCGCCCAAAAGGAGCGCTGAGCGGCTGACAAAAATCCATTCCTCCGAGTTATTTCTATGCGTATATGCGTCATTTTGACCCCAAAACGTACCAATGAAGGCTCCATGCAAAACACAAAAACAGGGATGCGGGCATATGCTGCGCACCCCTGCTTTGCTTTTCATGATTCCCCATTACTTCGCAAGTTTTGATAGCTCCTGCGCCCTGTCGGTCCTCTCCCAAGGGAGGTCGACATCGGTGCGTCCAAAATGACCGTATGCGGCGGTTTGGCGATAAATGGGACGCCTGAGATCAAGCGTGCGAATGATACCGTCGGGGCTTAGGTCAAACTTCTCCATGACCACTTTGCTGAGCACATCATCGGTGAGCTTGCCTGTGCCAAATGAGTTGACCTGAACGCTCACGGGCTGAGCGACACCGATGGCGTACGCAAGGGCGATCTCGCATTTTTTGGCGAGTCCGGCTGCAACGATGTTCTTGGCGACGTAGCGAGCAGCATAGCAAGCGGAGCGATCGACCTTGGAGGGGTCTTTGCCGCTGAATGCACCGCCGCCGTGACGCGCGTAGCCGCCATAGGTATCAACGATGATTTTGCGGCCCGTCAGGCCCGTATCGCCGGCAGGACCGCCCAGGACAAAGCGGCCTGTGGGGTTGATGTAGACTTTGGTGTCATCCGTCCATAGCTCGGATGGAATCACGCAGCGAATGACATGCTCCATGATGCAGGATTCAATCTCGTCATGGGTGATATTTTCATCATGCTGAGCCGAAATAACAACCGCATCGATTGCCACAGGCACATCACCCTCGTAAACGACCGTAACTTGGCTTTTACCGTCAGGACGCAGCCAAGGCAGGGTTCCGTCCTTGCGCACCTGTGTGAGGCGGTAGGAGAGCCTGTGAGCGAGCGCTATGGGCAGGGGCATTAGCTCCGCAGTTTCATCACACGCAAAACCGAACATCATGCCCTGATCGCCCGCGCCTGAGCTGGCGGTTTCGCAATCTCTGGTTTCAAGTGCCTTGTCAACACCCATGGCGATGTCGGGGCTTTGGGCATGAACAGCGGTGAGCACTGCGCAGCTGTTGCCGTCAAAGCAAAGATCGCTGCTAGTATAGCCGATGTCGCGGATCACCTGACGGGCAATCTCATCGATGGCGACATAGGCGGTCGTGGTAATCTCGCCCATGACCTGCACAAGACCTGTGGTAGCGCAGGTTTCGCAGGCAACGCGAGCGGCGGGGTCCTTGGCTAAAATTGCGTCCAGCACAGCGTCGCTGATCTGGTCGCATAGCTTGTCGGGATGCCCTTCAGTAACGGATTCACTGGTAAAAACGGAACGAATCATGGGTACCTCCTTTTGATACAGACAACTTCATGGGTAGAAGATAGATGGTCTACAAAATGACCGTGAGCGCATTTTACCCAAGAAAAAACACGCCCAGTAGCATTGCGGGCGTGAAAGGATTCATATCTAGCCTTATCTGCCAGCGCATGCACGCTGCGGGATTTGCCACCATGCATCGCTGCCGGTTGGCGGGTTTCATAGGGCCCGTCCCTCAACCACTCTCAATAAGGTATTCAGTTGTCAATGACTATTATAATGGGTCTGACAAAAATGTCAAGCGATGAATACAGCCCCCTAATATCACGCCGTGCACTCCCGCGCTACTCGCTATATCCCCTCCACCAAACAACAATGACCGTGCAAAGCACGGTCAAAATAGGTCAAGAATCCAGATCCTTGTGGGGGTGCAGGAGGCTTTGCCCCTGCTACTTCCCTTCCTCCAAGTTTTTTTGTGTTGAGCCGATATCGATCTTCATGGAGTTTGGTTTCTCGTCTTCCTTTTGAACGGGGAGATTGATCATGAGCACGCCGTTGTTGTAGTCGGCGGTGATGGACGGAATGTCGATGCCCTCAAGGTCAAAGCTGCGGGATACGTGACCGCTGCGGCGCTCGGAGCAAACATAGCCCTTCTTCTCTTCCTTCTTTTGCTGGTTGAGATCAGCGCTGATGGTGAGAACGCCGTTTTCTACATTGAGGTTGATGTCCTCCTTCTTGACGCCGGGCAGGTCAGCCTCGAGTAGGTAAGCGCTGGCGGTCTTTTGAAGATCAACGCGAAGTTCCGGCATGAAGTCGGTGTCAAAAAATTCGCGGACGAAATGATCGTTGAATAACGATGGGAAGTTGGCAGTCACGGTACGTCCAAGTGGTGGTAGTCTATACATAATGCATCCTCCTTCTATTGCGGCCATGCCGCTGATGAAATTTATTGTTGTACTGTTGGTTTCGGGGTCTTTCCCTTAGCCACATCTATAGTATATCCAATTGGTCAAAGATAGTCAAACTCTTCGAAGATGTTTATAGGTCAAAGATAGTCAGGGTTTTGTGGTTCTCTCATTATTTTGAAGTTTATCTCATTCATTTGGCTTTTTTCTACGATTATCGAAGTATTTTGAATATGAAAAGCCGCTTGTCTCCCACATTTGTGAAAAGAGACAAGCGGCGTATGCAAAAGTGAATGGGGCTATTTATCGGTGGGTTCATCGGCGTCTTCCGTTGGCGCGGGGCTGCCCTTTGAGGTGCGCTTGCGCTGGCGCACGCACTCGGTCAGCAAGAACTCAATTTGCCCATTGATGGAGCGAAAATCGTTCTGTGCCCATGCCGAGACTTCCTTGTAAAGCTGAGCCGAAAGGCGGAGCGGGACTTGCTTGCGTTCATCTTTCTGTGCCATAGGATCAATACAGGCTGCCCGAGTTCACGATGGGCTGCGCGTCCTTGTTGCCACAGAGCACGACGAGCAAGTTTGACACCATAGCCGCCTTGCGCTCGTCATCCAAAACCACGATTTCATTTTCGCTAAGCTTTTCAAGCGCCATCTCCACCATGCCTACAGCACCCTCTACGATCATTTTGCGGGCATCGATGATAGCGGATGCCTGCTGACGCTGAAGCATCACAGCGGCGATTTCCTGGGCATATGCGAGGTATGTGATGCGTGCTTCGATGATGTCCAAGCCAGCGCTGGTTACGCGGGTTTGAATTTCATTGCGAATGCGGGCCGCAACGACCTCGCTTGAGCCGCGCAAAGAGCCTTCATCGGGCTCGCCGTCGCCTGTGGTATCCACGTTGAGCGCTACATCATAGGGGTATAGGCGCACGATATTGCGAAGGGCTGCATCGCATTGCAGGGATAGGAATTCCTTGTAGTTGTCAACGGTGAAGGCGGCCTTGGCGGTGTCGGTGACCTTCCAGATCACGGCGATACCGATCTCAATGGGGTTGCCTAGGCAATCGTTGACCTTTTGCTTGTTGTTGTTTAGGGTCATGACCTTCATGGACATCTTCTTGGAGGAAAGCTCGACGGAGGTAGCGGAGCTCTCGCCAACGGAAATGGACATACGCTCTGTATTCACATCTCCGCTTTGGCGAAGGGATGTCTTGTAGGCGGGATTGACAGCAACGCAGAAGGGATTGACATAGTAGAAGCCCTCGCCCTTGAGCGTACCGACGTACTTACCAAACAAGGTGAGCACCAGCGCCTCTTGGGGCTTGAGCACCTTGAGTCCGCAGAAGGGAATCCAGCCAAAGCAGATCCAAACGATTCCGATAATAATCAAGGCCGTGCCAATAGCAGAAACACCGACAGCGCTTGTTTCAATCATGATACCGACGATCATGACCACAACACCCAGAATGTACGCTAGAATCGTCCCCAGCAATATTGCCATACCTGATTTTGCGTGTAATAATTTCTCTTCCATATTCATTCTCCTTTATAGTAAACTAGTTAATCGTTCTTTATTTCGATATCATTATGATATCAGATTGATAGCTTCCTGTCAAGATTTTTCTGCAAACAAAAACATCCCCTCACTATTTGACTAGCAAGCGGATGTTTTCGTTGGAGACCGATGAAGCGTTACATCACATGAGCATGAGAATGTAGCTTTGCTTCCAATGTTTAGTGAGCGTGATAGCCATCAAGCAATATTCGCTTTGATTCACGCTGCAAAATAGTATATGCACCGATTCTGGCGATTATTCTACTCCGAAAAACCATAGCAGAGCATCAATAAAACGCGCCGAACCGTTGCAGGAAGTCAAATGATGGAGGTGCTATGAAGAGCGGCCAGTGAACTTGAAGCAATTGGAAAAGATGACGAGTTCTGCCGTCCAATCCCAAAGAAGCTTAAATGAGGTCATTGGGGTTTGGTGATCTATCAATAATTGTCATCCGTTGGCTTTTACAAATCTTCACGGCACGCATTTTAAAGCCAGATAAGCCTTATCAAGTGTTTAAACAGCAGCGATTGTATCCAGCTTACACCCAATCTGATATATTCACCACCTCTTGTATTATAATATAAATACGCTAAATTGCAATGGGTTTTAGCAGTTTTTGATGAATTTTATTGAATTTTCACCAATGATCATTCCCTATTTACCCACAGTCTGGTATTTTTTGATTTTTTTACTTTAAAAAGCTGATTTTTCATTATTCTTTACGTACCAAAACCCCAATGCAATACCATCCTGTGACGGTCTGCAATGGGGAAATTGGTGAGCCGTTGCGTTGTCTATCAAAAATGAAAGCATTCCGTTATTTCTTAAGCACTGCATTTGCATCAATCAGCGCTGCCATCTCCTCTGCCGTTTCGCCATCGTGCAACCGGCGGCAAAACACCATCAGCCTGCCATCTTTCAAACGATAGCTGCATGTGACCAAGCAAATGATCTGATCCTCAGCCGTGACGTCAAGGCCTGGGATTTCATAGAGCGAGCGGTCTTGCAATTCAGCGATGAACGCATGAACGGCGGTCGAGTCTATCGGCGATGCATACGTCTCGTAGCGCCGCAGGAAGAAATATTCCTCATGATTGAGCCGCACCGATGCATCCACGACCGCGAAAGGCACGTACTGCGTAACCTGATTATCATACAGAGAATGCACTTCAATCGCCGTGTTTTCCTTGAAATAATCAAGCTCCTGATAATCAATCAGAGGACCAAACATCGAGCCATCCTTCATATGATGACCGTAGTAAATCACATAGGGATCGGTTTCCCAGTTCTCATTTTCCTCATCGATGAAAACCGTGCCGCCCTTGCTATAGCGGCCATAGAAATCATGATCCAAATAATGATCGTTATCTCGGTAAACAACCACAGTATCGATATCCGTGCCTGCAATGAGCCAGCTTACCACTTCGTCGTTGATCTCCGCCAGCTCAGCAAATCGATCTGAAATGACCCGCTGGGATTCCTGCGGGATTTCTTCCTCTGCTGATGCGGACGTAAAAGGCTTGAAGGAGGAGGCTTGCAAGATTCCTCCTTCAAGCTGGGACGAAAGAAATGGGCATGATACATGCAAACAAGCAGCCATGTAAATGGCGAATATCGCAATCATTCGCAGCGTTTTACCGCGTTGTTTGACCAAACCGTTCATCTCAGCGTTCTGTTTCTTGTGGGTAGCGCTCTGATTCATAGCACCAATCCTCCATCATATAAGAATCACGCTGAGGCGGCCTTCTATCTCCAAATCAACTGACTATTTCAGCTTTTTCACACGCTTCGCATAAGCCGCGAGCGATGTCAAGCCGATGAACAGCATGCCTAGGCTCAGCCATAGCAGCGTCTGACGATCGATCTGATCATCATCGCCTGTTTTTGGCACATCGCTATAGGTGTTCGTTGTTGGAGGTGTGGTTATTGTTGGGGGTGTTGTCGTCGTTGGGGGCGTGGTTGGGGGCGTGGTTGTTGTGGTCGCCGTGGGGGTT
>JAAYIN010000004.1 GCA_012523405.1 Clostridiales bacterium | reverse complement strand
TACTTCCTCGTGGTTTTCCATGTTTTCTCCATGCTTGTATGGGTTTCTACGAGAAAAGAGGCTGTTACAGGATGATTCTTCTGAATCATTCTGCAACAGCCCCTTTTTGCTATGAAAGAACACAAACCCCTCGCCCCCTTGCCTCACTTCCCCATCCCCCCATTCTTCGACCCATATGAAGGGATTTTCAAGGGATCAATCCCTTGAATAGGGGATCCAAGGGGACAAAGTCCCCTTGGTCATTCGTCCTCCAAATAGATGGAGCGTATGCGCTCATCTAGGGTTTTGAGGAACTGGGGAGGGGTGATGGCGTGCTCTTGCAGTTGGGTGAATAGATCGCTGCCTGAGGCTTCAAGGATGGTCATGGGGTTGAGGGGGCTGAGGTAAATGCGGTCGACGATTTGTAGGTACCAGTCGATGCCCTCTTGGGAGACTTCCCAGCGGTAGGCTTCAATGCTGGCGAGGGAGTCGGTTGCTTGCTGGATGTCGGCATTGATGGAGGCGGCGTCGCTTGGGTCGGCGGCGGCGAGCTGGGTAGTTAGCTTGTCGAGCTTGGCTTGTAGGGCGGCTTTTTCTTGGAGGTAGTAGCTGCTTTCGGTGGGCTCTGCTGAGGATTTGAGGAGAAGGAGCTTCATCTGGTTCTCCCAATTTTCAGCCATGCAGCTCAGGAAATCGGTGGCCTCTTGCTTATGGGTGGAGTAGGGATTGACGACGAAATAGGCGAGCTCGATATCGCTGCCGCTGACAACTGCCTGATTGCCTGGGTTTACGGCGAGGGGCAAGTAGCCGTAGATATCGCTGCTCAGCGGTACGTCAATGATCCTGAAGGGCGAGATGGGATTGCCGGTGCGCTCGAGCTTTTCGGCGTCATAGGCAGAGGTGACGTCCAGTAGATTTTGAAGTAGGGCGGCCATTTCGGGCGTGTTGTAGACGATGTCCTTGCCGTTGCGGGTGCACTCGTCGGCGTAGCGCTCCAGCAGCGGGATCAGCTCCAGCCCTGATTCATCGATGTTGAAAAAGGCGTTGGAGGAGTCAAACGCATAGTCGTCAAGCCATAGCTGGGCGAGGTTAAGCATCTGATCATAGGTGGCGGGGAGCTCGAAATCAAAGGCTTCAAAGAACGCAGGCGAGTAGCCGATCATGGTGACGTATAGCTGCTGGGGGAGGGCGTAGATTTTCTCGTCGCGCCTAAAGAACTGCTCAAAGGACGGATGCATATCATCCACAATCGCCTTGATCTGGCTGTCCGTGGATAAATCAATGCCGTAGCCCTTGGCGTGAACGGTGGAAAGCATGTTTTTATCGGTGAGCAGGTAGATGTCGACATCAGAGCTTTGGGTCGCCATGTCCTCGGCAAACTGCTCCTCGGCATTGACATTTGGATCGCCGACGAAGCTTAGGGTAACGTCGGGATGGGTGGTGATGTAGGTTTCGTAAGCATAGCCGCGACCGTAGGGTTGGCGCACGGCAAGGGTGGTCTGGTCGGCGACCGTATCCAGATTGCGAACGTCAATGCAGTTGTCCACAACCACGGCAATCATGCCATCGCCAAAGGCTGCGGCTACAAGCTTGTCGCCGCCCATCACGGGTGAGATGGGCTGGGGCGTGAGGTCGGCTGCGGTCATGCGGTAGATTTGGTTGATGTCCACGAGATAGAAGCAGTCGCGCTGCGTATCGTAGGCGGATGTGCGCACAGTCAGGTCAGTAGGGGCGAGCTCGGTTAATTCGCCGCTGTGCAAATCCAGCATGGAAATGGTCTTGGTGAGAACGTTATTCACCCTTTGGCTGGTGGTCACAAGCGCTTTGCCATCCTTGTAGGGCGTGATGGTATCAACGTTTTTGGTGAATGCCTCGCTCACCGCGCCATCCGCCAAGGACACTTTGTAAATTGCCTGCTTTGTGTCGTATGTATTGACCACGTACAGGGACTGGTCTTGGAAAAACAGATGGTTTCCGCTGATGTTCTCAGGCATCGCAAGCGTGACTTTGCCTACGAGCTGGCTGTTTTCGTCCAGTATTTGAATCAAGGAGGAGGTGCGGGATTGATAGCCATAGAGCCCGCTGCTATCGCTGAGCAAGCTGTCAACGCCTAGGTCAGTGTCCCAGCCGCCATTGACCTCCCCTGTGACCAAGGTTTCTTCCATGGCGGCAAAGTCCTGCTTGTAAATGCCGTCCTCATGCAGGATATACATCTCATCTTGGAATATGGCGATGCTGCCCACGTAGTCGTGAAAGAGAACAGTGCTATTGATCTGGGCTAGGGCTGTGGAGGATAGCGACATGGCTAGCAGGAGAAGGAAAACCGTTAGTTTGCGTGCTGTCTGTTTCATTGTGTGCCTGCCTTTCCTGCCTCAATCACTTCGTCGGTGCGGATGAGAAAGTCCAAATAGTAAAAAGGATCGCCCGGAAATTCTTGTATCGGGGTTTCTACCAAGCTGCCATCCACCGCATCCACCATCAGCGAGATGGACAGGGGATAGGTTTCGCCGAACAGTTTTTTGAGCTTCGCGACATTTTTGTCTGTGTACTCAGGCGTCTCAAATTGAAAGAAGTAAACGGGCTTTCCGATATCCTCTGGGGTATAGTAGGCGTTCATGTGCAGCCTGTACGTATTCACTTTTTCCTGTGACCAATTGGGTTGCTCCGCCGCATAAGCGACTGCCAGATCATACGCCTGGTCAATGGGCAGGCTGCCCTCGGCGGGCGTGGTGAGGTCCAAACGCACGAGCATCAGATATTTTTGCTCAACAGCGACGCGGTCAGCTCGCGGCTCAATCAGATCCGCTTCAGCCTGCATGGCATCCAGCCTTGGCTTCCATTTTTCCAGCAGCTCAGCCATCAGAAGGTAGCAATCCTCACGCCGCGTGCATACAAATAATTCTTTGCGAAGCTGAACGAACAAGCTGATTTTCTCGCTTGCTTTAAGCTCGCCCGCGATATTGCCGCTATTGTTCATCTCTACAACGAATAGTCCGTCCTCATCCTGCGGGCAGTCGATGAGCAAGGCACTCATTGCCCATATGCCTGTGTTTTTGTCATAGACAAGCTGGTGGGTTGTGAGCTGATCCCTTGAACAATTAAGGTTTGCTTCGATTAGCGCATAGATCATGTTTTCCGCTTCGGAGGATTCGAGTTTCTCCGCTAGGGCTGTGCCAGTAAATAGGGAGAGGATGCACGCTAGCATCAGGAAAAGCGATAGCTTCTTTTTCATGAGAACCTCCGTTTCTGTCGGTGGTTGTGGATTAGTTGCCCTGTCCTGCTTCGATAATGGCATCGGTGCGAATGAGGCAGTCTAAATAAAAATATTCTTCGCCCGGAAAGGCTTGTATCGGGGTTTCTACCAAGCTGCCATCCACCGCATCCACCATCAGCGAGATGGACAGGGGATAGGTTTCGCCAAACAGCTCTTTGAGTTTTGCCTTGTTTTTGTCGGTGTACTCAGGCGTCGCGTAATAAAAGAAATAAACGGGTTTTCCGATATCTGCGGGCGTGTAGTAGCAGGAGATTCGCATGCGATATAGCTCAATGGCTTCCATTGACCAATTTGATTGATTCATGATATAGCCTTTCGCCAGCTCCCATGCTTTGTCAAAGGAAATGCTGCCTTCGGCGGGCATCGAAACGCCTAGTTTGAGAACCTCCAGATCGTGGTCGACCAGCCCTTCAGGTGCAAAGGTATCCTCGGCAATGAGGGTGTCCAGCATAGGTGTCCACTGCTCAGTCCATTTTGCCATCATCATATAGCAATCATCACGAAAATTGCATTCCCGAAGTGTGTTGCTCATCTGTATGCTCAGTGAGATTTTCTCGCTTGCTTTGAACTCGCCTGCGATATTGCCGCTATTGTCTATCTCTGCGAGGAACAGTCCGTCTTCATCCTGCGGGCAATCGATGAGCAAGGCGCTCATCGTCCATATGCCTGTGTTTTTGTCATAGCCAAATGCATTGATTTTGAGCTGATCCCGCGAGTAGCCGAAATTTGATTCAAACAAGCCGAAGATGATGTCCTCCGCCTCGGAGGAGTCTAGTTTTTCCGCTTGGGCTGTGCCTGCGAATAGGCAGAGGATGCACGCTAGCATCAGGAAAAGCGATAGCTTCTTTTTCATGAGAACCTCCGTTTCTGTCGGTGGTTGTGGATTAGTTGCCCTGTCCTGCTTCGATAATGGCATCGGTGCGAATGAGGGCGTCCAAAAAGAAATACTGTATCGGTGCATAATCAAAAATGGGTCTTTCCATCAAGCTGCCGTCCATCGCGTCCACCATGATGGAAATGGTCATGGGCGCTTTGTCGCCAAATAGGTCGGTCAAGCGTTGGTCATACTCGTCCATCTCGCTCAGGGAGTGATCCGAGTAGGAATACTGCTTGAATTTGAAGAAATAGACAGGCTTTCCGATATCCGTTGGGGTATAGTAAGCGTTCATGTCCAGCGGGAACATCGCCGCCTTCTCCTCAGACCAGCCGTCAAGCTGCGCGATATAACGGGTTGCGATCCTTTGCGCTTCATCGATGGGTAGGCTGCCCTTCGCGGGCATGGTGAGGTCAAGGCTCATGAGCTTCACATAGCGGTTCGCTTTGACAAACGAAGGGCTACTGCTCTGCTGCGCCTCATCCACGGCGGCTTGCAGCTCGCCTAGTCGGGGCTTCCACTGCGCTACGAGGTCTGCCAGCAGAAGATAGCTGTCCTCCCCGTGGGTGCAGCGAATTAAGTCATTGGCGATCTGATCAAGCACGGAAACCTTCTCCGAGGGTTTGATGCGCTCGAAGTTGCCGTCTCCGTCCATATACACCATGATCAGGCCATCCTCATCGCTTGGGCGATTGATGAGGTTTGAGCTGAGCACCCATTGCTTGAGCACTTTATCGTAGAAGCATTCGTTGTTTTTCAGCTGGTCTCTTGTGTAATTCGAATGTTCCTCGAGCAGCTGGTACAGGCGATCCTCCGCGTTGGACTTTGTGATTTGATCCGCTAGGGCTGTGCCTGCGCAGAGGCAAAGAATACATGCTAGAATCAATAGGAGCGATAAGCTCTTCTTCATATAGGCAATCTCCTTTTACATTGGCAGCGTTAGGAAGCGTTGTTTTGTACGACTTCTAGAATTTCATCCGTGCGAAGGAGAAATTCCAAAAAGGTAAACTGTGCAGGGACACAATCCTCAATAGGGGCTTCGATCAGGCTGCCGTCCTGTGCATTTACCATGATAGAAACGTGCACAGGGTAGTGCTCGCCAAATTGCTCGATGAGCTTGCTGGAATTTTCGTATATAGACTCAAATAGGAAATAATAAACGGGCGTTCCGATGTCATGCGGCGTATGGTAGCAGGAGATGGACATCTCATACAGACCGCTTGTGTTCTCATTCCAGCCCTCAAGCTGCGCTAGATACGTCAGCGCTTGCGCGTACGCATCCTCGTAGGGAATGCTGCCCTCGGCTGGCATGGAGATGCCTAGCTCGAGCATGCCGATCATTTGATGGTCAAGATCGGATCTGGAAAATTCGGATGACCTTTCGAGCCATTTGTCCGACCACTCCGCCAGATACTCATAGCAATACATATGCCTCAAACACGCCACCATCTGTTCGCGTATTTGGCTGTTGATCTCTATTTTTTGGGATACGGTGATGTCGCCCAGAAGATTGCCCTCTGTATCAAGGTTTACCACGAAAATGCCGTCTTCATCCTCAGGGCAATCGATCAGCAATGCGCTCATCACCCAGCAATTGACGTTGGTAGACCATATCATCTGGTGGGTTCTCAGCTGATCCCTTGTATATTCCGTGTGCTCCTCGATCAGGTCGTACACGCGAGCTTCAATCTCCGATTCCTTTATGTCTGCGAGGGCTGAGCCTGTGCAGAGCGACAGTATACACGCTAGAATCAGGAGAAGCGATAGCTTTTTTTTCATCATTGTTTCCTTTCTATCGGTAGTGGATTAGGGCGTGTTGTTCCGTACGTATTCTAGGACTTCCTCTGTGCGAATGAGTGTGTCAAAATGGCGAAACTGTGTGGGCACCAAGTCTTGAATTGGGATTTCGACCAAGCTGCCGTCCTGCGCACCTACCATGAGAGAAACTTCCGCAGGGTAGTGCTCCCCAAAATGACTGGTTAGCGCATCGGAATCGTCATACTCAACGTGGAATTTGAAAAAATAAACCGGTTTGCCGATATCCGCTGGCGTATGGTAGCAGGAAATATGCAGATAATACAACGCGCTAATGCTTTCATTCCAATTGGGGATCTGCGCTAGATACGTCTGTGCATTTTGATATGCTTCCTCGTAGGGAATGCTGCCTTCTGCTGGTTTTGTAATGCCAAGCTCAAACATCGACCGATCAAATGGGTGCATATCATCCAGCGATAATTCATCTGACCTAGCCGACCATTTTGCCTTCCACTCTGCAAGCCTCAGATAGCAATCCTCATTGTTAAAGCAGGCAGACAGCTGATAGGCAAGCTGAACCTGTACAGATATTTTGTGAGGTACTCTCATTTCGCCCAAAAGATTGCCCTCTTTATCCAGATTTACGCTGAACAGTCCCTCCATATCCTCAGGGCAATCGATCAGGAATGCGCTCATTGCCCAGCAGTGGGTGTTGGTTGCCCATATGATTTGGCCTGTTCTCAGCTGATCCCTTGTATATTCCGTATGCTCCTCGATCAGGTCGTACACGCGATCCTCAATCTCCGATTCCTTTATTTCTGCGAGG
This sequence comes from Clostridiales bacterium, assembly GCA_012523405.1. GTDB lineage: Bacteria > Bacillota > Clostridia > Christensenellales > Aristaeellaceae > Limiplasma. Next base: position 14,227 of record JAAYIN010000004.1, on the reverse strand, counting down.
GCTGAGCCTGCGCAGAGCGACAGTATACACGCTAGAATCAGGAGAAGCGATAGCTTTTTTTTCATCATCGTCAACCTTTCAAAGTGCGTTATTTCGTACGGCCTCTAGGAATTCATCCGTGCGGACAAAGAAATGCGTATAGCTAAATTGCGCTGGTCTGAAATCTATGACGGGGGGCTCTACCAAGCTGCCGTCCAATGCATTGACCATGACAGAAATCGACACAGGATAGGGCTCGCCAAAATAATCGCGGAGTGTCTCCGTGCTCTCATCTGAGTAGATCCAGTCAAAAAAGAAGTTATAAACGGGTATCCCGATGCCCTTTGGCGTGTAGTAGCCTGAGAGGATGATTTCAAATAATTCGGTGATGCTCTCATCCCAGCCGGTTTGCTGCGCTAGATACGCATGTGCCTGTTTGAACGCTTCCTCGTAGGGGATGCTGCCCGGCGCAGGTTTTGTGAAGCCAAGCCCAATCATCCCTCGATTGAACGGGTGCATATCATCCAGTGAATACTCACCTGATCTTGCCGACCATTTTTCGTTCCACTCAGCCAGCCGCAGATAGCCATCTGCTTCCCTCAGGCAGTCAATCATCTCCGTGGAAATTTGAACCAGCACAGTCGTTTCTTGAGGTAAGCCGATTTTGCCCACAAGGTCGCCGTCACTATCGATGTTTACATTGAACACTCCATCTATATTCTCAGGGCGATCAACCAGCAGTGTGCTCATCGCCCAATACTCTCCATCCTTAATCCACACGTATTGGAGCGTTTGCAGCTGTTCCCTTCTGTACTCCGTGTGCTGCTCAATCAGGTCGTACACGCGATCCTCAACCTCCGATTCCTTTATTTCTCCTAGGGCTGAGCCCACGCAGAGCGCGAGGACACACGTTACAATCAAGATTCGCGACAGGTATTTTTTCATGTTGAAAATTCCTTTCTTTTGCAAGCTGGTAGACAGCTGTCTAATGCCTCTTATTTACAAAACGACGCACCACCGCCAAATCATGCCAAAAAAGCCCGTAACAATTGCAACAAACAGGGGCAAAGCCCCTGCACCCACAGGGGCTTTGCCCCTGTACCCCACCAAAGGGATAGAATCCCTTTGGAAACCCGTGGCTGCGCTTCGCGCAGGTGTGGGCGGCTGTGGATATAATTGTTTTGGTGGAAATGGACAGGTGAAAAAGGGGCATAGCCCTGAGCTTTTCTGACGCTATGAGACCCCTACATGGTGCATAGGGGTTTCTTTTGACTGTAAAATTTTGTCGTTTGAATTTTCACTTTTGCAGCGTGTCAACATAGCATGTATTGGAGTTGCCCTTTCACTTCTGTGCAATAAAGCGGTTTCGTCTCTTTCAAACTATGCGGCTGCACCCCATTTGTGAAACGTGGCAAGGCTCCTCAAGTAAATGATTTAAATGACTACTCAAATTGGAGGGTTAATATGTCATATATGCAGTATCAAGAGCACGAAAATCGCTGCAATCCTTTCCGGCACGATTGTAGCCGCCGTGACAATTGCCAGCATGGTTCACAATGTGGCCGCTGTGACAATTGGCAGCATAGTTCACAATGTGGTGGCTGTGACAATTGCCAGCATAGTTCACATTGTGGCGGATGTGACAATTGTCATCACAATCCGCATTGCCCAGCTAACTGCAAAGGACCCAAAGGAGATCCCGGCAACCCCGGCCCCAGAGGATGCACTGGCCCAAAGGGTGACCGAGGTCCTACAGGCGCGACTGGAGCAACGGGAGCAACGGGAGCGACTGGTATAGCTGGTGCAACTGGTGCAACAGGTGTAACTGGAGCAACGGGCGTAACTGGTGCTACTGGCGCGACTGGTGCCACTGGTGTAACTGGAGCAACGGGCGTAACTGGTGCAACTGGAGCAACTGGTATAGCTGGTGTAACTGGAGCCACTGGTGCCACCGGCGTAACTGGTGCCACCGGCGTAACCGGTGCCACTGGTGTAACTGGAGCAACAGGTGTAACTGGAGCCACTGGAGCCACCGGCGTAACCGGTGCCACTGGTGCAACTGGCGTAGCAGGCGTAACCGGTGCCACTGGCGTAACAGGCGCTACAGGCGTAGCAGGTGCAACAGGTGTAACTGGTGCAACGGGCGCTACTGGTGCCACTGGAGCAACTGGTGCCACAGGCATAACAGGCGCAACTGGCGCAACGGGCGCAACTGGCGCAACGGGCGCAACTGGAGCAACTGGCGCCACCGGCGCAACAGGCGCGACCGGAACCTGTGATTGTCCATGCAGTTCTATTGGAGAAATGGTTTCAAACGGAGGCATGGAGTTATTCACAAAAAACATCCCAACAGGATGGACCACCACCACAAGCAATCAAGTCTCACGGGTTACCCAGCAAGGACGGGTACACTCGGGTGGCGCTGCGGTAAACCTAGCGAACGGGGCCAATTTAAGCCAGATTATATCCGTTAATCCCGGCTGTTTCTATGGCCTATCCTTTTTCGCACGTGCAGAGGGTGCCAATGTATCACTTCAAGCCACGGTCACCTTTATCGTCCCGCCCAGCGATGAAACGGTTGGTCTCACGATCGCGGTGCGTAATCAGGATATTACCGACAGTAACCGTGATTTTGGCTATTACCGAGGCGTTACCATCGCTGCTCCGGCAGGGGCAACCACTGCAGAAATTCGGTTCGAGGTGTCAGCAAACGGCGGACAATCGTTGGATTTGGATGATGTATCCTTTGGCGTAAGCTAATGGAGAACCGTAATCAGCATTTTTGAAATAAAAAAAGGGTACGGGAGCTATGTCAAATAGCTCCCGTACCACTACATATCGTTTAATCGAGACATTGGCTTCAAACTAGATTGGCAGAAAAGCTCACATGAATGGGCATAGCCCTGAGCTTTTCTGCCAGTATGTTTATTCTACTTCTTTAAGATCAAAATCATGTGCTTCATAGCGGTTCTTCTCCCAGCAGTTATAGCCGCGAATCGTTAGGCTTTCTTGCACATTTAAGTTGAGCGGCAACGTGCCGTTTGCAATGTACTGCTCGGGGCTTGAGCCTTCGACCAGTATAGTGCCGCCGCCTGCCGAGGAAATGTTATCGATGCGCTCGCCCGCTTTGTCCAGCATTTCAAACCATAGTCCATCATCGGTCGCAGCATATGCTGCTTCGTCAATCACCGTGTATGTCAGGTCATAGTAGAGCGACATCTCTGACTTGCGAATGGCGATGGAATCAATCCTAACGCCGCAATCCGTATAATCAGCAGTGTTTGTGGAGATATACCCGCCCTGCTGGCTCTGTGTCGTCATGGTGAAATTAACCGAAGCGGTCTCTTTTTTGTCGTGGTCATACTTGCCATCTGCGGTATAGGGAATGACGTTGCATTCAAGGTTGATCGCGAGCTCATTTTTGAACTCTTCCACCTCGCCCATCAGGATAAAGACAAGCGTGCCATCCTCTTCCATGAAGAAATCAATGGAGTTGACATTGTGATTCATGTCATTGGCGGACACATGGTAGAGGTTGGGTGTGCCTGCTTCGTTCGCTTGCTCGCGCATCGACAGGGTATTGCCCTTAAACAGCTGTCCCAAATCGCTGACGGGGTCCGATGGCATGGAATCTGTGCCCAGCAAAAAGCCCATATCATCGGTAGATTTGACCGCCACTGCGATGTACAGTGATTTGCCATCAAAGACCGTTTCGCGCACATGGATGGTTGCTTGCTCAATCGTCGTTGCTTCCTGCTTGATATCTGTTTGGAGGAATTTGGCAGCATTTTCGATTATATCGGGATTGGTGTTGAAGCTATTGGTTAGGTAATCGATGACCCCCCACTGGCTCACTGCCGCAATCGCCACGGTGGCGATGAGTATGATTGCCAGCGCAATCACTAGACCTGTATTAACCTTTTTCACTTTAATTTCCTCCTGCTCATTTTGCAATGTAAGGAGTGTTTGATCAATGCGAGTGGTGAATGCATCGTCGGGTGCGCCCAGTGCTCTTTTAAAATCTTCACTTGTTTTCATCCCTCAAACACCTCCTCTTGCAGCATGCTTTGAAGCTTTTTTCGCCCTCGTGCCATGCGGGACTTGATTGTGCCCTGCGGCAGCCTGAGAATTTTAGCCACCTCATCGATGGAATAGCCTTCGATGTAGTGAAGGATGATGGGGAGGCGCAGCTTTTCTTCAAGCTCCGTCAGCGTATCGCGCAGCTCCTTGTCCTGCGGCGTTTGCGGGATTGCAGCTGCAACCTCGATATCCTCCGCCAGTACGATTCGCTTGTTCTTGCGTTGGATGTTATGGCACTCGTTGAGAAGGATTCGTATGAGCCATGTCTGGAAAAAGCGCTCTTCCTTGAGTTGGTTTCGTTTCTCCCACGCCTTGAGCAGACATGCTCCTACCGCATCTTCGCGGTCACAACTTCGATTCAGTTGTGTATATGTCACGCGATGCAGCGTTTGAGTCATCTCTTCGATTCGAGAGGAAAAGTGTTCGCTCGTCATGCTGCTGATTCTCCTTTGTTTTTTGATCGATCATATGTTAGACCACGCAGGTAGGGGTAAAGTTCTCGCATAAGAAAATATATTATGTAAACAGTGTACCTTATTTCATGGGAGTAAGTAAATGAGGAATAATGGGAGGGGTTATGCTTGATGGAATAGTAAAAGCCCCCGACTTTGCGGGGGCTTCAGAGCGTTCAATAATTCAAAGGAGTATCGGAGGGGCGAAAAGAAATGAGCAAAAAGAAATGGGCGATAACAAATGAGCGATAACAAATGAGCGACAATAGAAGGGCGACAATAAATGGGCGACAATAAAAGGGCGACAGCCCCCCCTCCTCCGATTTGTAATCCGAAATCGAGAATAGATTATCAAGCACCAGCGGCCCTTTGCCGTAGCGTTTGCTGAGGTTTGTAATTTCGTACATTTGGTTTGCTCCTTTGGGCTTGTATGGCTGTGCCTGCTTTGGCTCAATTGGCTGTCGTGAACTGCTCGGTGCTGAGCTGATTATCCCACTGGTTGCCGTCGCAGCGGTAGTACATGCGCATCGCACTGCCGTCCACCGCTGTATAGTCGATCACAAAAACCTGCCCTTGATCAACCGCCATGGGGTAATTGTCATAGGGGAGGACATCGCCTGTTTTGGGACAATCTTTGAAATCATCATACGCGTTTTCCACACGCCAGAATTCTCGATAAACAAACGATGGATGCCAGCTGATATCCGCCTTGCCAAAATAGGAGGCGGTATATTCCTTGCCGCCTAGGGTGAGGGTGTCCGTTCTTTCGGGCTGCGTAAGGAGGGCGGGTATGGCTAGATTTTCGCTGTAGATGATATCGCCATAATGGGCGTTCAGCTGATTCGCCATGCAGGGAATGCTGCCCGTGGCGTAGTCCATGGCGTCAAGCCCTGTGTGCGCGCTGCCATAAATGCCCATGATGCGCTCGCCATCGAGTTTGTCAAATTCGCGGATGAAGTTCGCTGTCATGGTGCTCTCGCGGTATACATCCCCGCCTTGGCTGTAGTAATGCTGCCCCTGCTCCACGGTCTCCTGCGCGAGTGCGTATTGCTCGGAGTCCTGCATTTGATTGGTGGTGAGATAGTCCAGATACCTTGCGCCTGTGCTCAGATATTGATGTCCCACGTCTGTGCCGTGGAAAATCGTTTCGGGGCAATCCTGTTTGATGCTTTGATAGAATGCGACCACAGATGCGCTATAAACGGCAGTGCCCTCTAAATCAGCAAAGATTTCTTGGAGAATCCCGTCGCTACCGGACTGCATCCACAGGTTCAAGAACTCTGCGGTGTAATACGGATACTCGACAAATAAATGCCTCATCCCCTCATTGTGATAGAAATCATGCCAGAGCGCAAGCTCTTTGTCTAGTATGGTTTCAACACTATGTTCTTCGCCATAGAGGTAGATTTGGGTGCTGTCGTCCTGCGCATTGCTTGCCAAGCAGGTGGTCATCGAAAAAAGCATGACGAAGGCGGCGATAAGCGCGATAAATTTGCTGCTTTTCATGTTGTCACTCCTTATTGGTGTGTGGTGGGCTGGGGGAGTATGGCTGCTTGGTTGTGTTGTGGGAATGGTTGGTGTTGAGTAATTATCTTGATAATTATGATGATGATGTTGTTGGCGTTTGGTGCTTGGTTTTTTGCAGGCATGCTCAGAGTCGAGCGTTTGCAGCCTGCACGCTCTCCTTGTCCGCTTGGTAATAGAGGAACATATCGTCCTCGCCTATGGGCACAAAGCCGATCTTTTCCAAAATATGCTGACTGCGCTTGTTCTTGAGCACGGCATCGGCGAGCACGGTCTGCATGCCCAACTCATCAAAGGCATATGCCAGCGCGAGCTTTTCTGCGGCAGTGCCGTACCCCTTGTCCTTGACGGCATCGCTTTGCATGTGAATCCCGAGGGTACATTCCTTCTTGCCGCGGTCAATGCCCTTGAGCTTGATCTCGCCGATGGGCTTGCCTTCCAGCATGATGGCGAAGTATCTGCGGGAGGGATGGGTTTGCCTGTCAAAGAGCGCGTTCACGCCATCCTCGCTATAGACGAAGGGTTTGAATATGCTCATGTCCGTGTAAATGTCGGGGTCGTTTTCAAAGCCCTTATACAGCTCATGGCAGAGCTCGCGCGTCATGAGGCGAAGGGAGACGGAGGGACTTGGGCCCCTCAGCGCATCTATGATTTGCAGGGCGCATTCCTTTGGGGTGTGCGCGAAGGTATCGACGGTGATATCGTAGGCATCCTGCGGGTAAAGGTACTCGAGCGAGGAAGCCGCCGAGCCCGGGCAGCGGTCGCCGCGCAGGGCTTCTCGGCGGTTTAGTTCATCCATGGGGCCGGTGACTTTCGCAGTAAAGAAAGAGAACGGGCTGAAGGCGGATTCCAGCTGTTCAAAGATGCGTTGGCTGGTGATCACATGATCGATGATGATGCCGTCGGCTTCCTTAAGGAGCAGGAGCGCGTGATCACAAAGCGTTTGCGATATCTCAAACACATCGTCCTCGTAGATCACCTCGCCTGCATCCATCTGGAGAAAATCATCGATGGATACCACCGCAAAGTCTTTGCCACGCTCGCGAAGGGCGGTTTGCAAAGCCGCAGAGATCGTGGATTTTCCGCTGCTGGATGGCCCATTAAGAAGCACGGCTTCGCCGATTTGATTTGCGGCTTCGCCGATTTTATTATTTTCGTTGCCGATCTTCTTCTTTTCTGTACCGCTTTGATTACCTGTACTGCATTGCGTCATGGATGCACTACCTCACATGATTGATTTTGGTTGATTTGGTGATCAGTCCACAAGCCCAAAGGACTTGGGATAGGTCTCAATGCCTAGGATGTCGCCGATTTGCATCGCCCATTCACGAAAACCGTAGATGACGGAGGTCACGATATGGCCATGGCGTATGAATTTGAGGGAGTATTGCTCGTTTGCAGCCGTCCAATCCGTCATGCCCTCCAGCTGCTGGTCCGTGAAGCCTTCTTCCTTTAGATCGTCCTTTATGCAGCCACACATATAGGTCAGCCCCGAAAGAACGCCAGCCTTGATGAGGAAGATGGGGCCAATGGAAATGGCGGCTAATAGCTTTTTCTCACGGTGAAATTCGCGGATTTTTTCAAAGAGCAGTTCATTGTGGTAAATGGCGGGGGCTTCGCCTAAAAAGCCCGTGAAAATCAGGCCTTCGTATTGGCTCACATCCATATCGACTAGGGCGTGCTCTGCAAATGCGAGCAGCCCTTCCTCGCTTCGGTAGGTTTGTTTTTCCTCACCAAAGACATCGATGGAATAGCCTTCGACCATGGTAAGCATTTCGAGGGCTACGCCAAACTCAAACATTGAAAAGTTTTCATAGATCATAACGGCTAATTTTCTCATAAGGTGACCTCCCAATTAGGTTTTTTATGATAGCACAGGGGAATGGGATTTGCGAGAATGGCGAGGCGGAAAGCGCGTGGGTGTGGGCTTTCCGTCCGCCTTGATTGGGTTACTTCCTGATATCGGGGTTGTTTCTGATATGCTTTGATATGCCCTTGAACTTTTCCTGTTTGATCTTCAAATACGCCTCCTTGCTTTGGGTGAATTTTGCTTCGCGCATGAGGTTTTGGTAGCTTTTCCAACGCTCGGGGGAGAGGTCGCCGCTTCTGAGGGCGGCTTTCACGGCGCAGCCTGGCTCGCTTTCATGCTGGCAGTCGCCGAATTTGCACTGATTTACATACTGCATGACGTCGGAGAAGCTTTGGTCGATACCGCTGGATACGTCCCACATGCCAAGCTCGCGCATGCCGGGGGTGTCAATCACCATTGCGCCGCAGGGGAGCATGATCAGCTCGCGGTGGGTGGTGGTGTGGCGGCCTTTGGAGTCGTCCTCGCGGATGGCGCTGACCGCCATGCGCTCGCTGCCCATGAGGGCGTTGACGAGGCTGGATTTACCTACGCCGCTTGAGCCGAGAAATACGATGGTTTGCTTAGGCTGAAGATATTGCTCAAGTGAGTCCAGACCAAAGCGGCTTTGCGCGGAGATAACCACGACATCTGTGCCGATGGCGATGGACTGGATGTCCGCCACCTGCTCATCGTAGCTGCTGACAAGATCGGCTTTTGTGAGGACGATGACGGGGATCGCGCCTGATTGCCATGCGAGGGTGAGGTAGCGCTCCATGCGGCGCAGGTTGAAGTCGTAGTTGAGGGACTGCAATATAAACACGTAGTCGAAGTTGGACGCGACCGCCTGCTCAGCGTGACCTGATGAGGAGGGATCGAGCCTTGAAAAAAAGGATTTGCGGGGCAAGGTGCGCAGGATACGGCAATCGCCCATGCCGTAGTTGTCCACGAGGACGAAATCGCCTGTGGTGGGGAATAGCTCGCCGCCTGCAAAGTATGCAGCGGTTTTGAGCCGCCCGAAGGTCTGCCCGTGGGGACAGATGAGCTGGTAGCGCTCTTTGTGCACGGCGGTAACGCGTGCGGGGACAGCTTTGCTGGCTGAGGCTTCGCTGGCTGAGGCTGTGCTGGGTGAGGCTTCGCTAAGTGAGGCTTCGCTGGCTGAGGCTGTGCTGGGTGAGGCTGTGCTAAGTGAGGCTTTGCTAGCCATGGTTGAGTTTGATGATGCATCAAGTGCTGATGCAAGCTCGCCTGTGAGCATGGAAAAGTCAAAACCATAATTTGTCATAGTGATCATTATGTCCTCCGTATTGATAAAGTTGTGTGGTGAACTACGGATGTCAAACTGAACATAGGCAAAAAAAAGCCCAAATAGAGCAGCCTAAGCATGCAATATCTGGGTATAAAAATAACGACTTCTCAGTCGCCTTTCACACAATTTTCTTCATAACGAAGGGATATGCAGTTGTGATAGGTCACTTCATTTGGCATAGCAAAGCAGAATGAAAAAGGGGTGGGATAGCCTAGCCTGGGAAAACCATTGGGCTATTTACTTGGGTGCATTGACATAGATGCGTTCAATCATTTCAATGTCCAGATAAATCCATCATTTCCGCTTTGCGCCTATATTCAGTTTTATACGGAGACCACCGTCATCATTGCATTTTTCATTAAAAGTTTCTCCTTTAAAAAATCATTGTTTCGCTCGTGCGAACAGGGTCATTATAGCATAAAGAATGAGCAGGTGCAAGGGTTATATGGAATTTATGGAGCCGTGGGTGAAATAGGGGGATAGGGCATCGCGGGGAAGAGCGGGTCAGGCATGCGGGGGAATGCGGCGCGCCAATACATGACTTACGGCAACAAAAGCAGCGCAGCAGCCCGCGATGATTAGGTAGATGCCAGTGTGTTGTAAATTTTGATAAATGCAGCAGAGACAAGCGCAAAGTTCCCAAGCAAAACAAAACCCCCCGACGGCAGGATCAACCGATCCAATCCATTCGGGGGGTGGTGGTGCTTCGCACTTTTAATTTCGCACTTTTAGTTTCGCACTTTCAATTCGCACTTTTAATTTCGCACTTTTAATTTCGTACCTTTAATTCGCACTTTTAATTCGTACCTATTATTCGCGCGTATCATTCGCACATAAAAAATATATCACATGCGCTGTATGATAAGCACTGTAAGTTACTCACCCACTCCTTGACTGCGCAAAGCGCAGTCATAACGGGTCAAGGGGGCGATTAAGTGAGCGAAGCTCCCTAGAGGGTGTTGATTAAATCGTAAAGCTCGCGGTTGAAGGGCTTCTTCATGCTGAGGGCGTCTGCGAAGGGCATGCTGAAGACGCGGCCGTGGCGCATGCCGATGGCCTGATTGGTGACGCCGCGGTTGAGAAGCTGAACGGCGAGGTGACCGGCTTCAAAGGCGAAGGCGCTGTCGTAGGCGGTTGCCTGTGCGCCGCGCTGGGTGTAGCCGATAACGGTTGCGCGGGCTTCGATGCCGCCGCATTTGCGCTTGAGGATGCTGGCAAGGCGCTCGGAGGTGATGGCTTCGCCGGGGTAAATGGTCTTGCCGTGATCGTTTAGGAACTTGCGCCAGTCAAACTCCTTCATGCGATGGAAGCAATGCTCGCCAATGACCAGGGTTGCGCGGGTGTTGCCTTTGGCGATGAGCTCGTTGAGGCGCTTTGCGTAGTCATCCACGTCCCATTCCATCTCGGGAACAACGACCATTTCCGCACCTGTAGCCATAGCGGTACGCATGGCGATATCGCCTGCATTGCGGCCCATAACCTGCACAACGGCGGGGCGGTCGTGGCTGCGGCTGGTAGCGCGGATGGAGCGAACGGCTTCAACGCAGACGTTAACAGCGGTATCGTAGCCTAGGGTGGACTCGGTGAAGCCTAGGTCATTATCGATGGTGCCGGGAATGCCCACGCAGGGCATGCCAAGTTCGCAAAGGTGCATAGCGCCCTGGAAGCTGCCGTCGCCGCCGATGACGACCAGAGCGTCTACATCGAGCTTGCGAAGGTTGTCAGCACATTGACGCTGCACTTCAGGCTTTTTAAATTCGTCGCAACGTGCGGTACGCAAGAAGGTGCCGCGTTGATCTGCGATGTCAAGTACGGTTTCAATATCCAGCATCTGGATATCGTCGTCAGGATTATCGCTCAGGCCAAGCAGGCCGTTGTAGCCGCGCTTAATGCCCAGTAGTTGGATTCCGTTATAAGCAGCGCAGCGCGCAACGCTCATAATGGCAGCGTTCATTCCAGGGGCATCGCCGCCGCTGGTTAAAATACCGATCTTCTTAATCAAAAGAATCACTCCTTGTTAAAAACATGCGTGCGTTTAAGCCCGCAAGTGCTAGTATATCACAGGTTTTACTCGATGCAAGTGTAAGAAGAACTTGTAAGCGATTACATTTCGGTAGTTGTCTGTTTTGGTAGTTTCTCATCCGTTCCTACATGCTTTAGGTAGGCAGTTGGGCTCATGCCGACGATGTGCTTGAACTGCTTGCTGAAGTGATAGGGGTCGGGCATGCCGATTTCGATACCGGTTTGGCGAACGCTCATGCCTGTGCGGAGGAGGCGCTTGGCGCGCTCCATCTTCAGGAATTGCAGGTAGCCCAGCGGGGGAATGCCAAGCTCGGAGGTGAAACGCTTGCGGAAGGTTTCAACGGGCATGCGGCTGATGGCGGCCATGTCAGCGAGGCTGAAGGCATCGCGGTAGCGGCAGGCGCGCAGGGCGTCGACCACGCGCGCGATCTCGTGGCTGAGGGTGGCGGATGTGGCAACACTCTGTCCCGAATGCGCTGCAATCAGCCCCCATAGGAGCTGGTTAAGCTGGTAGCTCGCTTCGCCTGTGCCCGTGTGGCGAACCAGTACCTGTACGATCTGGCGAATCAGGATGACTTGGGAGGGGAGCATGCCCTGCTTGGCGGGAACGCTATTATACGCGTTCATCTGGCGAAGAAAATCGCAGGCCAGAGGGCCTTCAATCGTCAGCCACAGCAGGCGTGCGTCCTTGGCTTCGTGAATCAAGCAGCCGTCGGTATGCGATGGGATGACCACGCATTCGCCGCGCTTGAGCTGCATGCGCTGCTCGCGGTGCTCAAAGCCAATCGTTCCGTCGTCCACGACCAGCCATAGGGGTGCGTCGCATGTGGATAGGCGGTAGTTCTGCTGGAGCAGCATGGCACTACCTGCGGTCTTGATCCATACGCCGCTTTGCTCGACAAGGGGCATCGGCACTTGCGTCCCCTGTACAAAAATTCCCGGGTCGGTGCTTTCTCCCATGGGCTGCTGAGGCACGAACGTTACATAAGACATGATCAAATCTCCAATTTCTTTCGTTGCTTGTGAGTATGATTGCACATACATATTAATTTTATGAGAATGTTAGCTTTATGTCAAGTACAATTTGGAGATTTGTGGTTGGTAGCGTGCCATTTTTGCCATGACGGGGATAGTATGGAATGGGATAGGCTTGCACCCATCAGCTTTATCGCTGATTTAAGAATTATTGGAAAAAGGTCAGAATCCCGCTATTACGAATAAATTTGTTGAAATTGTAAAATGTTTGCTCCGATTGTTGGATGGAAAACATAATTTGTACAATTTAGCCATTGAAATGACCATTAAATGAGGTAAAATAAAATGGGGATCGAGTATAATTTGATCTTTTTGCAGATTCTTTGCTCGAATGCCGTCAATTATTGATGAACGCATAATTAAACGCCTTGACTGAATAAAGGCATTGATTTATACTTATGATATCTCTTTATTTCTGTTTGACATAGTCATCAATATTCGGTGGCGCTCCCAGTTTAATACAACTAAAGGAGGCTTTTTTATTATGCAGATACCCCTCAAGAAAGTGGCTAAATATGCAGATACTCATGCCGATTTACTCAGGCAGAACTGCGGTATTGACCCTGAACTTTACCAGACCTATGGCGTGAAGCGCGGTCTTCGAGACAAAAGCGGCCGAGGCGTGCTCGCCGGTCTCACCAATATCTCCGAAATCCAAAGCTCGATTGAAGTAGACGGCGAACGCATACCCTGTGACGGACAGCTTTTTTATCGCGGCTACAACATCATCGATCTCGTTGGCGCGGAAACCCGCGAACAGCGCTACGGCTTTGAAGAGATTGCCTATCTACTTCTCTTTGGCGAGCTGCCTACCTACGACCAGCTCAAAAAGTTCAGAGCAACCCTCGCCGATAGCCGCACCTTGCCCACTAATTTTGTGCGCGATGTCATCATGAAGGCCCCCAGCGCAGACATGATGAACACCCTCAGCCGAAGCGTCCTCACCCTCGCCAGCTACGACGACAACGTCGCTGATCCGTCCCTTGAAAATGTCCTGCGTCAATGCTTGATGCTCATTTCCGTTTTCCCCATGCTCGCCGTCTACGGCTACCACAGCTTCAATCACTACGAGCATGACGAGAGCCTATACATCCACCGCCCCGATGAAAACCTCTCCGCAGCTGAGAATCTCCTACGCATGCTTCGCCCCGATAAGCAATATTCCGAGCTTGAAGCCCGCGTTCTTGACCTTGCCTTGATTCTCCACATGGAGCACGGCGGCGGTAACAACTCCACCTTCACCACCCACGTCGTTACCTCTTCCGGCAGCGACACCTACTCCGTCATCGCCGCCGCCCTCGCCAGCCTCAAAGGCCCCAAGCACGGCGGCGCGAATATCAAAGTCGTTGAAATGATGAACGATCTTCGCGAAAACGTCGGCGATGTCAAAGACGAAGACGAAGTCGAGCACTATCTATTGAAGCTTTTGCACCGCGAAGCCTACGACAAAAAAGGACTGATCTACGGCATGGGTCACGCCGTTTATTCCATCTCTGACCCCCGCGCTACCGTCTTTAAAGGCTTTGTCCAGCAGCTCGCAGGCGCAAAGGGCATGGAAGAGGATTTCGCCCTCTATTCCATGGTCGAACGTCTCGCGCCTCAAGTCATCACCCGCGAACGCAAGATATTCAAGGGCGTCAGCCCCAACGTTGACTTCTACAGCGGCCTCACCTACAACATGCTCGGCATCCCCGACGAGCTCTTCACCCCCATCTTTGCCATCGCCCGCATCGTTGGCTGGAGTGCGCATCGTCTCGAAGAGCTCATCAACATGGACAAAATTATTCGTCCCGCTTACAAGAGCGTCCTCCCGCGCCGCGAGTACGTTCCTATCGACGCGAGGCAGGGGGTGTAGGCAGATTGTCAAATCAAGTGCAACAAGCATGAGAAAAGACCTCAAAAGGAGAAAGCCAGCCAAGGCATTTTCTAGGTCTATTGTTGAGAAGCTCGAGCACATAAGAAACATATTCAGGATCAGTT
>JAAYIN010000020.1 GCA_012523405.1 Clostridiales bacterium | reverse complement strand
CTTCGTTTGGAGGAAAAACAATGAACAACAAGTATAGTCATTGCATTGCGCAAAATGACGGAATGCTTCTATGGAACAACACGGCCGATGAATGGGCGACCATCCTCCAAGTGTATTTTTCCATCGCCAGCTATGAGGGCATCTACTACGCCGAGCACGACTAATACAATCGAATATGGCTAGCAAAAAGGAAATAAAACGACATACGAAAAGCGGGCATATACACCACGAGAATCTCTCGCAGTCATATATCGCCCGCTTTTTTTCATACCTCTGCTTTATTACGCCATCACATCGGCGCGATCACGACCTCCGCCTCTTGGTACTTATGCTTGAAGTCGTACTTAATCAGATCCGTATCCAAATAGAACGCCTGCGCGCAAATCCCGCCAAACCCAAGCGCATCGCAGCCCATCAGCTGCAGCCTTTCCATAATCAGCTTGAGCTTATCCGATTCGCTTTCCAGCTCCGTACCCGATTCCACAAAGATTTGCAGCTGAATCTTATCCCCATCCATCGCCACCGAAAGCTCCGCTTTTGCCAGCGTTTCAAGCGTCAACTGCGTTTCTCTTGCGTCCAAATAGCCCGCCACGCGCCCATTGTTCACCACCGCCGCGCCAAGGTATTCCACAGGGTTACTGCTGGTTTTGGGGGTCAGCCCCGCAATAAGGTTACTGGGGAGCTGCAAATCGTTCCACGGTTCGCCCACCGCAAACGCAGAGCTCGTCCCCGAGTCATCGCTGCTTTCGCTCAATTCTCCGCTAGTGGTGCCATCGCCGCCCTCCACCTGCGTCGCAAATGCCGAGCTTGCCCCTTCCCCCGTGCTCCCGCTGCCGCCTCCCGATTCGCCGCCGCTCCCCCCGCTCTCGCCGCCGCCACTGCCACCTGCGTCTTGATTCTGGTTCTGCTGCTTCTCTTCTGGCTTTTTGGGATTAATCGCCGCCAAGCACAGCAGCGGATCGCGCCTATGATCCGCCAGCTCGCGCACCACCGATGCAATCGTGCTATACGGCAGCATGTTTTCATCGCGAAGCCTTTCAAACAGGAGGTTCAAATGCGTGCTCATCCGCATCCCAAAGTCAGGCTTTTGCGCGCTCATCACGTCCAGCGCGCTACCAATCGCCACCATCACAAACGAACTCGTGCGAATCGTCGGCAGCCGCTCCAGCCCTCTTAGCAGCCCATGCAGCTCCGTTGTCGCCGCCAGCTCGTACCCGATCAAGCACAGCCTCAGCTGGCAGAAATTCAGCGGGTACGGCGTTGTCGTCGCCAATATCCTCAGCGCTTCTTCAAAGTCCGCGCCCTCCGCCGTGATGATCGCATACCCCTGCGCCGCGCCAAGTCCGCTTGACGTAGCGCTTTCAGGCGCTTGAATCCCGATTTCGATCTTCTCGCCCTTCACCTTATCAATGCTCATGCATATCGCAAACGTTTGCCTCTCCATCGGCAGATAACTACATCCGCTGAGTACAGGGAGAACGAGCGTGAGGACGAGGCAGAGGGCTTTGCCCCCTGCACCCCCACAAGGGATCAGAGATCCCTTGACCCTATTTTGTCCGTGCTTTGCACGGACATTGGGGGGCGCGGGGTGGGTTATGTTTTGTTTTGTTTGTTTTTCATAGGATGGGGTACAACACAGGATGGGCTTTAACCTTGTCATCATCCACTCCACTGCGCCTTTCACCCCTGTTTGTCCTCGCTTTGCACGGACATTGGGGCGCGCGGGGTGGGTTGAGGGTTTATTCATGTCTTTTTCGTGGGGAGAGGTATTACGGGAAGTTT
>JAAYIN010000019.1 GCA_012523405.1 Clostridiales bacterium | reverse complement strand
TGTTTTTAAGTATATTGAAACCTACTACAACACTACGAGGATTCATTCATCCCTTGGTTATCTATCTCCCTCCGATTTTGAATCCAAATTTCCTTAACTTTGTGTACAGTTTTTCTTGACCTGTCCAGGCTGCTTGATTTTTATTTGTCTAACTTTTTGGGGTCAGTTCAGCATCATCAGTGCGCTCTTCATGTTTTTATTTTGTTTACATCATGCTGCGATAGAGTGCTGCTACTTCTTCCACCGTTGCATCACGCGGATTACCAGGACAGCATGCATCTGCCAATGCGCTTTCAGACAGGAATTGCACATCTTCATCCTTTACAATTTCGGATAGGTCTGCGTGAATGCCAACATCCTCGCCAAGTGCCTTAACTGCTTCAATGGCAGCTTCGCGGTACTCTGCTTGGTTCATATCAGTAACGCCCTGTACACCCATCGCAATCGCGATATCCTTGTACTTCTCGCCCGTGTATTCAGCGTTATACTGCATCACAACAGGCAGAATGATCGCATTGGCTACACCATGAGGTGTGTCGTACAATGCACCAAGCCCATGAGCCATGCTATGCACTACGCCTAGCCCTACATTGCTAAAACCCATACCTGCGATATACTGGGCAAGAGCCATACCCTCACGGCCCTCCTCAGTGTTCTCAACAGCACCGCGCAGGTGTTTTGAAATCAGTTCAATTGCTTTAAGATGGAACATATCAGACATTTCCCAAGCGCCCTTGGTTATATAACCTTCAATTGCATGCGTAAGCGCATCCATACCGGTTGCAGCTGTGAGACCCTTTGGCATGGTGGACATCATATCAGGATCAACAATAGCAATTTCAGGGATATCATTCGTATCAACACAAACAAACTTACGCTTCTTCTCAGTATCTGTGATGACGTAGTTGATCGTTACCTCAGCAGCCGTTCCAGCCGTGGTAGGTACTGCAATGGTAAAGACAGCATGCTTCTTTGTGGGCGCTACGCCCTCAAGGCTACGAACATCCGCGTATTCTGGATTGTTGATAATAATGCCGATTCCTTTAGCTGTATCCATTGCCGATCCGCCGCCAATAGTGACAATGCAATCCGCACCAGACGCTTGATAAGCCTTCACGCCAGCTTGAACATTCTCAATGGTGGGATTTGCTTTGATTTCAGAAAACATGTCATAAATGATATTTGCTTTGTCCAATAATGCCGTTACCTTACCGACAACCCCAAATTTAATCAAATCGGGGTCAGCGCACACAAATACCTTCTGATAGTTGCGTGCTGTGATAATCCCGGGGATTTCGTTAATTGCTCCCTTGCCATGGTGTGAAATCGTGTTTAATACAATACGGTTAGACATATGATGACCTCCTACAATGATGTAAATATCATTGGATTCTTTACCAACATTTAGTGACACAACACATTGTTAAACTCTTGTCAATGGTGTAATTGGTTTTTACAATGTTTATCAGTATTGTATACCAAAATCATTTTTATTATTTAGCATATGGCAAAACAAATATAAAAACACCCACCAGCCTTCACTTAAAAGCTGGTGGGTGTGATAGATATGAGAATAGTCGATATGATGCCGAGTTTACCGCACGAAATTCGTGAATATTCCGGTCTCTCGTTCCGGCATTTCTACCCCGTTTTGAAGCGCAGTCTGCTTGCACTTGAGCATGAATGCCATGTTGCGCGCAAGGGTGCGCATGACTTGCAGTCCTTCCGCGTCCGACGGTACTTGATCAGCCATTGCACCGTGCACCATGTTCCAATACTGAGAGGTAACAATGGGCATCTGCATAAGCCCGAAGTACTTATTGAGCTGATCCCATGTGGCCGTAGTTCCTGCACGGCGAGCAGAGCTGATCGCTGCAGCGGGCTTTAGGTAGAAGCGATTGCCTCCACCATTGAGGTCAGCATAGAATAGACGATCCATGAACGAAGTAATCGCGCCTGTTGCCGCGCCCCAATGTACAGGCGATCCAAAGATAAAGCCATCCGCTGTCTCAGCTTTGTCCAGAAAATCATTCACACCGTCGTCAATCGCGCATTTACCCGTCTTGCGGCAGGCGCGGCAGCAGATGCATCCGCCTATAGGCTTATTTCCTAGCCAGATAATTTCTGTTTCGATGCCTTCCTTGGCAAATGTAGTTGCCATTTCGCTCAGTGCCGTATAAGTGCAGCCTTCCCTATGTGGACCACCGTTCACTAATAGTACCTTCATTTTCGTTTTCTCCTTTGTTTTACATGACCATTGTGCAAACCTCTTGATTATCTACGCAAACCTGTCATCATTTCTACCGTCGTTGGATCATAGTGGGAAAAGAATAAGCTCTGATTTTCGTCCATTGCTTGGATCGCTGTCATATCTGCCTCATCCAACGCAAAGTCAAATACATTGATATTCTCTATCATACGCTCCTTGTGAGATGATTTTGGGATCACCACAACATTGCTCTGAATCAGGAAACGAAGCGCAACTTGCGCAGCACTCTTATCATGCTTCTGACCAATCTCAATCAAAACAGGATTAGTGAAGAAGTCATTACGTCCCTCGGCAAAAGGTCCCCATGATTCATGCTGTACAGCGTATTTTTCCATGTACTCATGGGCTGTTTTTTGTTGTTGGAACACATGGGTTTCCACTTGATTCACAGCTGGAACCACTTCCACAAAATTGCACAAATCAATCATACGATCAGGATAGAAGTTGGAAACGCCAATCCCACGAATCCAGCCTTCTTTGTATGCCTCTTCCATCGCACGATAGCTACCGTAATAATCATTAAAAGGTTGATGGATTAACACAAGGTCAATATACTCTGTTTGCAGTTTGCGCAAGGATTCTTTGAGTGACGCCTTCGCCTTTTCGTATCCGCCATTGCTAATCCATACTTTTGTGGTAATGAACAGCTCCTCGCGGGGCACACCGCATTTAGCGATGGCATTGCCGACACCTTCCTCATTACCATAAGCCTGCGCCGTATCGATGGAGCGATAGCCTACGCTAATAGCATCCAGCACACAGCGTTCGCATTCCTCATTGCTTACCTGATAAACACCATAGCCTAAAATCGGCATCTTGATTCCATTGTTCAGCATTACATAATCCATATTCATTCCTCCGATTCAATCGTATTTCTTTTCATTTCATAGCTGTTCCATCTTGAAAGGCATTGCCTACCTTTTCACCTAGTACAAGATAATCATTGTGTACAGGATCGAATGAAATGGCGCGCAGCTTGCTAGCATCGATGAGCCCATCCTCGCCTAGCACCCTTTCATCAGCACTGACATTAATAATCTCACCAATAAAAACACCATCCTCATTGACGCGCACCAATCGGCATTCCAATGCCATTGGCAATTCGCAAATGATCGGTGCATCCACAAAGGAGCTCTTCTCTGTTGTAAATCCCGCTTTTTCAAGTTTGTCCGAAATATTGTTAGCGGAAACAATCCCTACATAGTCCGCAGCAACTACATGGTCAGCATCTGCAAAACTAACCGTAAACGCGCCTTTGGCTTTGATGTTTTTAGCTGTCCTATGACCCGCGCTGAGGCAAAGCATTACATGATTTGTATCGTAAATCCCGCCCCAAGCCGCATTCATAGCATTAGCTTTACCACTTTCATCATAGCTTCCTACAATCAGTACAGGCAGTGGATAAAACCAAGTCTTAGATCCAAAGTTCTTTCTCATCATCGATCACTCCTTACTTAATATTGATTACCTTAGTGCCGCCAAACACCGCGGACATATCCATTGAATCCAGTGCACCATCCAAAGCATTGACATCCTCCGCTGACAACTCAACACCATCTGCTTTGGCATTTTCCTGCAAACGATCGAGTTTGCGAGTGCCGGGGATGGGGACGATATAGGGCTTCTTACAGAGCATCCATGCTAGCGCGATTTGTGCTGATGTCGCGTTCTTATCGCGTGCCATTTGGGCTAACAATTCCAGAAGAAACTGATTCTGATCAATCGCCTCTGGCTTAAACTGAGGCATTGCACTGCGATAATCAGTTCCTGCTTCAAACGTCGCATCCTTACCGTATTTTGCAGTTAAAAATCCATTCGCCAACGGAGAGAAGGCAACATACCCAATGTTCAGCTCTTCCAGCGTAGGAAATAATTCTTCATACCAACGTGCCATCATTGAATACCTATTTTGAATCGCAGTCAGCGGGCATACCGCATGAGCACGCCTAATCGTTTCCTCGCCAACTTCCGAAAGTCCCCAGTGCGTGATTTTTCCCTCTTTGATCAGCTCCGTCATCACATCCGCTACCTCTTCAATCGGGGTAGTTGGATCCACACGGTGCTGATAGTAAAGATCGATGTGGTCGGTGTTCAGTCTTTTGAGGGAGTTTTCCACTGACGCACGAATCACATGCGGACTGGAATCAGGAACAATTGGCTTATTGACAGCTGTGCTGCTCGTATCAAAGCGAACACCAAATTTAGTTGCAATTACGATTTTATCCCGATACGGTTTGAGTGCTGTTCCAACCAATTCTTCGTTTTCATGGGGATTATCCGCTGTTCCATACCCTTCCGCTGTATCAAAAAAAGTATACCCCATATCCACAGCACGCTCAATGAACCGAATCGCTTCATGTTTCTCAGTAGGCGCACCGTATGCATGGGAAAGTCCCATACAGCCCAGTCCCACCGCAGAAACCGTCAAGTCTTTTCCTAAAATTCTATTTTTCATTTTATGCTCCAATCACGCTAGTGTATAGTGCAGCCTCAAGCTGCAACCAGCTATGAATACAGTATAAACAAAACAAGCCCTCATCGGAAGTCTCGTTTTGTTTATCAGTTTATACCTAAAGGTTATAACTGGAGTTTGTTTTTCAAAGTCAGTAACGGATGCCTAAACCATTAGGACGTGCTGCGATCACAATATGCAGGGATCACCTTTAAATAGAAGATACGCTTTAAGTAGTGCACGCAACACAGACAAAACGCATTGACAAAAAGTGTTAATATGTTCAGAATCATCTCATAGCTACTTCAAAACACGAAATTTGTTTATTATCGCTTGGTTTTTTCGACTACTCTTCGTCCAATGAAATGAAGGCGGTGAAAAGCGTATGGAGGTTGCCTATGTACCTGACAGCAACCAAGGTCATTACAAGGTTGAGTTCATCAAAGATTTACTGAAAGTTGAATTTGGTAATGAGATTCAATCGTGGTCTCTCGAGCAGAAAAAACATTGCGACGATGCATGTAAATCAGTTGGTTTTCTAGATGATACTTATTGGACTGCTTCTTTACCCACAGAGGGTGAGCTCACACAAATGGAAGCGACACAAATTGCAGCTGATTATATCCACAGTCATTATGAAGCAAATAATAATCTGGATGATCAAACCGTATATGAGCTTCGTTTACAGTATTTGAGAGGACCCGGGAGCGAGGTGGAACCAAGCTGTTACTGGAGTTTTGATTATGCACCGTTTGAAATGTCTGTGACAGGGTATACTGTCTATATTACCAATGAAGGTGTGGTATGGAGTTCATACGTAACACCGGGTATTGAAGAGGGCTCATCGATTCTGGCAATTCAGACTGCATTTATTAATGAGTTTGGCCAATATTACGGTCAATGGGAGCAGGGAAACATAATAGTATTCACCGACGCAGCTAAAACAGCAGATCCTATGTATGAAAAGTCCGTTGCATGTTTCAGAAAATCCACATATCCCACGATCTCGCCTGATGCTATCAGCCGAGAGAAGGCATGCAAGATCACAGCAGAGTCGCTCGATATAGATGAAGAATTCATCAAAGGTGCCGTGTCTATTGGTGATGATCCAAATCCAGTATGGAAAGTATACATATTTGTTACTGAGTCGGACTTCCCAACGGCCAGAGAAAGAATAAAATATTTCGTTGAAATCGATAGTATAACAAGAGAAATCAAATCGATTTACCAACGTCCAAAAAACAATTCCAAATGGTACAAGCAATTAGTATTGCAAAGGATAATCGAAGACATAGACGCAACTTGGATTGAACCTGAAAGCGTTGGATAAATCCGCCTATCCCGTTTCAAAGAGAAATAACAAGCGGACACTGCATATCAATATGATGGGCAAAATAGCAAGAGTATTTCAAGTAGAGCGGTGATTGCTTCAACTGTTCGAATGGCTGACTTTTGAATTTATGTTTACCCCACGCCCTTTGCATATGCGCAGTATATATACTACCGATTGCATTGACATTCATGGGAGTTCGCCTCTTATATCATAGCAAGTTTTGCAATTGAGAGCGGATCTGATTTACCTTGCCGATCGCCTCCATAACCTGACTCTTGGCTTCATTAATCTTTTTTTGTACCATCCAATCAGCAATGATCCCATCAAAGAAGTAATCTGCAAAGCTCAAAAAATCTCCCACTCGAATATTAATATTGAGTATGCTATTCACATCCTTTAGCTCTTTGGCAAAATGCTGAAGTGCTGATCTGGCTGACTCGAGTTCCTGCTCGGCGTTGCTCATCTTGCTACGCTTCATGAGCGTTGAAAAAAAGCCACCACCGATCATGTCCACAACGCCCCAATTTCCTGCGCTCCCAAGACAATTCTTTGCGGCATGCAGATGACTCAACGCATTATCAGCTGCATTGATCGCCTCATATATTTCTTGACGTTTATTTTGCATTTCTAGTATCCTCCTTATGAGATTGAATTCATTCCATCATTATTCTACCACGAGAAGAACTATTCAACGAACAAACGGTTTAAATGCTACAAATAGCTGCATGAAACCCCACATTTCAAGGATTACATACTGATTTGACCAACGCCAGTTCCACCAAGAAATAGTTCCTGATCAACCTCTATGGACTATACAATTTCCATTTGACGAGTTCCTTGCACGATAGCACCATCAAAAGGGATTCTCTGTGCAACGCGGCAAGTTAGCAGCAGAGAGAATCCCTTTTTCTATGTAGTTGCTGGAAGTGTTTTGATGAATTACTTCATCGTAGGGTAATTGTTACATTGTTTTTGCGCCCCATACATCGCCGCACCACACATCGGTTGGGCTAATACCTGTGAACGCGCTTTGACCCACCAGCTTTTCAGCGAATGCATTAACGCAAAACTCATTGTTGGAATAACAGTTGATAAACGTGCTGATATAAGGCACGTCAATCATGTGATGGGGATTCGCAAAGGACACAAATAGCGTTGGGATATCCTTCAAGTACCAAGGGGCATTCGCTGCCATCAGCGTGATCCAATCAACGCGCCTAGTCGTGCAATTCGATCCCGTCGCTACATTCGCTGCGATCAAGGATAGGTCAAATTTCTCCTTCATTGACTCTACACCGCAGGAGAAAATTTCTCGATTTTCCATTGTTTCCACATTATAGACCGATACGATAAACCCCGCATTTTCAAGCTCATCCTTTAGCCTCAGGCCAATGCGTTCATTATCGCCAAAAGAACCTTGCTTGTCCTCCCCCAGCACCGTCAAGCGAATGCGCTTGAACTTCTCGGGTGAAATCGGAAGCAGGTTTTGATTGTCCTTCACAAGCGTAATGGCAGCATCTGCGCATTCCTGTGCCCACTGACGATGCTGAGAGCAACCCAGCACTTCAAGCGCTTCCTCACTTGGAACTAGGCTGTGCTCTCGCTGCTTTTCATGAAGTCCCAGCGCTGCTTTTGTTGCCAGCACGTGAAGTACAGCGTCATCAAGCCGTTCCATCGTAATGGATCCATCATGAATCCCCTGCGCAATGGCATCCATGTCCTCTTGTGTATTCTTGCAAAACAGCAGCATATCTGCACCGCCAATCAGCGATAGCCTGAGTGCTTCGATTCTTTGATGCATACACATATAGCCAACCATGGGAGACGCATCGATTATAATCAGCCCATTAAAGCCCAAATCATCTCGTAACACATCAGTCATCAGGTACTTGTTAGTAGAAGCAGGCAGAATATCCTCGTCCCGAATGCTCGGGCATTTTTCTCTTGTCAAAGCAGGTTGTAGAATATGCCCAATCATTGCCGTCATCGCACCTTGGTCAATCAGCGATTGATAGATTTTCCCAAAGCTTGCGCGCCAATCGTCCGCGGATTGATCGTTCACGGTTGCCGTCAAATGCTGATCTCGTTCATCCATACCGTCGCCGGGGAAATGCTTAATGCAGCTAGCCATTGGCAGCAGCGGCTGATCAAATCCCTCTTGCCATGCACCTGCCATCATCTGTACAATCTGTGGATCGTTGCTAAAGGTTCGCACATTTGTAATTGGATTTCGCCAGTTAATATCCACATCAATAATAGGTGCAAAGGCCCAATTACACCCAACGGATGCCCCTTCTTTGGCACAGATCATACCAAGCCTCTTGGCCATCTCTGAGTCTTTTGTCGCAGCGATTTGCATTTGCTTGCCCATGTAGGTACCTTCGTTTGCGACTCCGTTGCCGCCGCTCTCAAGGTTCACCGCCAGCAGCATGGGAACGGACGATGCATCCTGCAATATCAGGTTTGCTTCTCTGATTGTCTTTGCAGCAGCTGTTCTATGCATCAATGCACCTGGCTTATAGGTGCTGATGACCCTGCGCAGTGATTCCTCGCTATAATCATGTGCTGCCAGACAAAATATTTGCCCGATTTTCGCCTCAAGCGGCATTGAATTGATTGTATTCATAACCCACTCGATGGCTGTATCTGTGAGATAAAATGGTTTTGCCTTTAAATCAAACATCTGTATCCCTCGTTTCTGTTATTAACATTGAATTATAATAATCGGCTGCAACCCAATACAAAGTATGGATGCAGCCGATTTGATCAGCGTTATTTGTACTTACGCATTCGCCGACCTCGCGGCATTCAATTTCTCGGCATCCAACCCCGCAGCCTTCTTTTTGCCAAGCTTTTGGAATGCTGCCGTCACAAGCACTGCGACCAATACCCCAAAGAGCGTACCGATCAAGCGCATGAACGCATATTGCAGCCCATTGGAGCCTCTATTGAACATGATCACAATGAGGAACGTGATGCAGCTGATGCGGATAAAGATGTAGTTAAGTCTCACTAGTTTGCAACCAATGATCGTCACAAGCACCCCTGCAGCCGCAAGCAACAGGAATATCCATTGGTTTCCGATGAGAGAATCTGCCAGCAAGACAACAATGCCAACCAATCCGCCCACCGCTGTCAGTATCAAACGATTCAGCCCTGTTTTCCAACTGACCGCCACTGTATCCTGCATACAAAGTATCGCTGCGAAGCATGCGGGCATATAATGAATCCAGCTAACCATTTGACTAGCGTACAAACAGATTAATACTGCAACTGCCAGCTTCCAATCCAGTGCCTCAAGCCTTGCGCCTTTTATTCGTTCCTTCATATCATCAAGCTCCTTATTCAATTATCGTCTTATATTACTGAATATCTACCCAATCGAGCTGCAATATCCCGTTCCCTTTGTAATGCAATAAGAACGGATATTTTCCCGCCTTCGGTGAAAGCACCAATGTCACTTGCTGCCATTGATCACCGTCTATTTTCACAGGTGCGCTGCCGATTGGGATCATCATTGCATCATCTGCATATGCCGTGAATACACCCTCACCTTTGCCGCGGATAATCAATATGGAATGCTGCTCCTCTCCCGAGAAGTGCAGGTAACGGAATCCAATTACGCAATCATCCGTGATATTTGATAGGTAAGCAATCGCTTTCCCACCCTGTCTTTCTTCTGGGTCTGTCACCAGATAAGGACCATCGACATTTGGCGGACCGAAGCGAATGGCCTTTGCCCCATCGCCTTTGTATAGGTTGCATGCGCACCAGCTGGGCAGCGTTCCAATCGCTGGCTTCTCCCCGCCCATCAAACCAAAGCTCGTCATCTCTGCTTGCTCAAACGATCCATCCTGCGCAATTTGCAAACGCTCCGCGCAGCCTTGACGTGAAAACTGCGTCCCATGCGTATGGCGATGATAGAAAATATACAACTCGTCCTTAAGCATTGCCATGCCGCCATGGATATTTGCATAGGCGTTTCGGGCATTCTGCGCTAAACGTCCCTGATAACCGATGTCGCCATTTGATACAAGCACACCGCCGTACACAAATTCGCTGTCAGGCTTTAGGCTAGTGGCGTAGCATAGTTCATGGGAGTGCTCGCTGCAATAGACAAGATAATACGTACCATCCATCAATCTCATAGAGGCAGCCTCAAAAAAGGCATGCCCTTCCCATGGCGTTTCGACGGCATTTGCCTTGTTTGGCGCAATGCAATGCGGCTGTGCAAGGCAAGTGAGCATATCGGCTGCAAGTTCCACGCACAGGCAACCGCTGGTCTTGGGAATTTCGGGCATATGAGTCATTTTGAAGGTTGGGCAAAATCCATAGTACAGCCAAATACGTCCCCCATCTACCAGTACAGCAGGATCATAGGGCAGTTCTGTTTCAAGGCGTCCGCCCTCCACGCTTTTGATCGTTCCGTAATACTCGTATTGACCCGCAGGCGTATCGCACACAGCAACTGAAATATGATAGGTGTAGTCAAGCGTATAGTATAGGTAATAGCGTCCATCCAGTCCCTGCACCACGTCGGGCGCGTAGAAAGCCTGTGTTCCCTCCGGATCATCGGGGTCTTGTCCGTGGCAATAGATAACGCCCTCATATTGCCAGCTTGAAAGGTCATCAGCCGCAGCTGACCAACAGACATAATCTCCCGTGCAATAACGCGTACCGCCCGCCTCATCATGCGAGCCAAACAGATACACACGGTCGCCAAAGACTTTTGGTTCACCATCAGGGATGTATTCCCATGGCGCAAGATAGGGATTGAATGCTGCATTTTTCATAAGAAATCTCCTTTATAAAAACGCCGCGGTCATCTACCAAGATGCAACCGCGGCATGATCTTACCGTTTTAGGCCTGCGCTAAGTTCGCAAGTCCAGCTCTTTTCTCTATTGCTTGAGCAATTCGCTGACTCTTTGCACGGCGCTGTTTGAAGATGAACTCGTTCGCTCGCACAATGAGGAAAATCAAGAACAATGCGCTTGTGAATACCTGCTGTGCAGTGGATGAGAATTTTAGCACAGACAGACCTAGTTGAAAGAGCCTGATGCTCATGGTTGCAAATAGAATTCCCACTGCCTCGCTTGACCAGCGAGCAATGAATTTCCCAAGGAACATCGGAAAGCAGTTCGTCATCACAGAACTATTGCTTGAAAACCCAAGTTCTGCCCCCATGACGCCCTTGAAACCAGCATCAAACAATCCTGAGAATGCAACCAAACCGCCGCCGATGGTGTAGCACCCAACCGCGTGGGTGAAAATGTTAATTCCGCAGTTATGGGCAATTTTTTGCGATCCGCTGATCGCTCGATTGTAAAAACCAAACTTCGTGTAGCGATCCAGTACCATAACAAACAATACCGCCGCCACTACCACGCCAATCGCCAGATACATGCTGCTCAGACCTGCCACCTGCGGTACGCCATAGAGCTGGAGTCCCTGCGAGTTAGACCCTGCAAAGGCCATACACTCATATACCAATGCCATGCCAATGCCCAGCACCATAGGCGGGATGCGCGTAGTGACAAACAGTATGCCGACAAAAGCGCCGCCGATGATGCCAATTACCACCGCAAAGACAATTACGCCTGCAGTACCAAAGCCAAGGCTAATGGCTAAGTTACCGCCGATAATAGCGCTCATCATGCGCTGTGCACCAAGGGACATATCAAACCGACCGTTGCCAAGGTTATAGCTCAAAGCCAGAGCCGTGCAAACGGAGATACCCACGTTACGCGCATAGTTCTGGATATCCAAAATGGAGTTAAATACATGTCGATCTTGAAAGATCAGGCATAGCACCTCCATGATGATCCACGCGACAAATGGGAATGCCAGCGTGTATAGCATATGCTTGATTTTTTCTTGAACCTTTGCGTTCTGCATGGGAATCATCACTCACTTTCCGCTTGATCCAGACCCCTATCGCCGCCCATCGGTACATAAACCGTGCGGGCAGCGACAAGGTCAGATAAAGATATTGATTGATTAGATACCGCGTGCGTTGAGTACAGATTCAACTGTCACGCCATATAGTGTAGCCATAATGTTTTCCGAGGTAGCTTCTGGATTGAAAGCAACGAGCATTTCCTTGAGCTCATCGATGGAAATTTCGTAGGTTTCATCAGAAGTGTTCAGCATTTCAATGCGAGCATATTCATCAGCGTTTCTGCAAGTCCATTTGTTTGCACTGTAAATGATGCCTGTGCCGTCTACGCGAACCACTTCAGCATTGCCTGTGATACCATTGTAAGCAAGAACGAACATACCTGCTGCTGTTGCTGCACTGGGCATTAAGATAGCAGAGTTGAGGCTGCTGTTGCCAGCGGAATCAAGGGTATTGAAGTTGGTGCGGGTCTGATCACTGATATTGGTAATCGCGCTGATGCGAATGTCAATGCCATAGGCCTTTTCCACTTCGTCAATAGCGACTGAGCACTGTGCATATGCTGCGTTGCAAGCTAATAATGTGTCATATTCGCCTGTTTGAAGCAAAGCAGACATACCGGGAACATAGGTATCGCTGTTTGGGTAACCGGGATAAATGGTGATTTTGATGTCTTTGTCACTCTTCACATCTGTTTCGCTGCGAACAGCTGCCAAATCAACGATATCATCCTCATAGGTCAGTCCATAGACATCCTGAAGTGTCTTTAGGATCGCAACGGTCGATTCGAAATGCTCGTTGTTGCCCATGCCTGCACCAGCAGAAACGATGATGACGTTATGTTTTTCACCGTCGCTCATCAGTTCATTGACCAAAGTGCCAAAATCCTTTGCGCACTGATCAACCGAAGCTGCTACATAGCCCAGGTTGTAGGGAAGATCCATGTTGTCTGCCAAGGTGGTGGTATTGGTGACGAGGTAAATGCCTAGCTCGTTTGCCTTAGCAATCGCCTGATCAATGGAGCTGTTTTGATAGTTCATGATCGCATCGCAGCCTGCTGCATAAGCATTTTCCATGAAGTTGATCAATGTCTCAACATCCGCAACCGCTTCACTGAACATAAATTCAACATTGAAAGCAGGTCCAACATATTCGCTCAGATACTTTTGAACCAAGATCGCTTGTGCATCAAGCTGATAGAAAGCAACACCAATCTTGTAAGCCTTCAGATCTTCCGATGCGCTAGCCTGCATTGGGATACTGCATCCAATTAACAGGCAGAGGGATAGGACCAAGGATAGGAATGTACGGGTTTGCTTTTTCATTTTCAATTCTACCTCCGTTTTTTATTTATCCTTCATTAGCAGGCAGCAACACCGGTCGCTTATTGCCAATAAGGAGTAGTAACAAGAAGATTACGCCGCGCACACCCTGAAGGAAGCTTGCGGAAACGCCGATCATCAGCAACCCATTGTTGAGCGCAGTCACTGTGATTGCACCAATAATCGGTGCATATGCCTTTGACTTGCTGCCGCCATATACGGGCATACCGCCCAGCACGATAGCCAGCATAACGTCCATATTGATCGAACCACCTGTTGTATTTGAAATAGAGCCTGTACGGAAGATCAGGAGTAATCCCGCGAGTCCCGCGCCAATGCCAGCCATCAAAAAGGCAATCGTTAGGGCTTTGCTTCTTGCCATACCGGTCAGTTCTGCCGCCTGTGTATTTGCGCCTACCATCTTGATATATCGTCCCACAGGCGTCAGGTGGAACAGCAATATGCTAAACAATACGAAACCGGCGAAGATCATGAGCGGGACATTTGCGCTATTGGCCGCACTAGTCATTTTGTATGGCAGGCTGATGCTTGCGCCGCCTACGATCTCCGATTGGATCGCGGATAGCAGCGTCATCATGACAATGGTGACGTGAATGACCATCACATGAAGTGATGTGGATAGCACCACACAAAACAGCATGATCAAAACACCAAGTCCGATGGCAACTGCAAACATGATCCCAAGTGACCCTGTGGCATTATAAGCAATTGCAGCCACTGTAGCGGTTAATGCTGTACAAGAGCCCATCGCCAAGTTGACATTGCCTGTAGCAAAAATGAACATCGCTCCCGTTGCAACAGTGCCCACAATCATGGACTGCTGCATGATCACCTTCATATTTCGAGTCGTAAGAAAATTGCCTCCGGTCATCACGGTGAAAACAATACCGATGCCAGCCAATAACACTAATGGTAGCATGATCATGGTCCATCGGCTTTCTTTCACTCTATTGAATGCTGCGGTCATCCTTCTCACCCCTTAAAACATGTAGTTAATCAAATTGCCTTCAGTCGGCTTTTCTGATCTGGTTACTTCACAGGAAATCTCGCCGTCACGCATGATCAGGATTCTATCGCTCATGCCAATCAGCTCCGGAAGCTCCTCGCTAATCAATACAATGGATTTCCCTGCTTGTTTCATTTCGTAAATCAGCTGATACATTGCAGCCTTTACGCCAATATCAATGCCGCGGGTTGGACAATCCAAAATCAATATATTGGAGTCGCACGCAAGCCACTTACCAAAGGCAACCTTTTGCTTGTTGCCGCCGCTCAGCGTATCCACCGAGTGATACTGAGACGCACACTTCAGACTTAGCGCCTTGATCTGCTCATCTACATACCGTTTTTCTTTGCGGAAGGATACAAACGGACCAACTAAGCGATTAGTTGCATATCCAGTACTGGCAATATTGTCACGAATGGAAGCGCCCAGGCTCAATGACTCCGTATCACGGTCTTTGGATAGATAGCCGATGCGGCAATTCATTGCTATGCGCGGCTTGCGAATAACACAATCATATTCCCTCGCTACAACCTGCCCATCCACGACCGCTTCCGCACCAAACAAGGCTCGTCCCAGCGTGTGCATTCCGCAATGCGAAAGCCCTCCAATGCCCAGTATCTCGCCCTTATGCAGATCAAGCGAGAAGCACATCAAATCCTTCATCGTAGTAATACAATCTGCCTGTAGGACAACTTCATCGCTATAGCCGTCCATGTCGCTTCTGTAATAGTTGCCTTTGATCTCGCGTCCCACCATCATCTGCTTAATGGCATCCGATTGGAACTCGCTTTTTTCAAGGTTGCTCACAATCATGCCGTCTCGCAATATCGTGAGCGTATCGCATTGCGCCATCAATTCATCAAGTTCATGGGAGATGAATAGCACCGATCCGCCTTCCTCTGCAAGCTTTTTCATCAGCTTATACAGAAGCGCACGCCCCGCTTGCGATAGTGCAGTTGTGGTTTCATCCACGATAAATAATTTAGGCTTCCAGTACAATGCTTTCGCAATCTCAACCAGCTTGCGCTTTGCCATATCTATGCTTCCGCAGCGCGCAGCTGGGTCTATCTCTATTTCCAGTTCATCCAGCAATGCTTGTGCTTGCTGGAACATCTTGTTTCGGTTGATGAAAGGACCTTTTGAAAACAATTCCTCATGCCCTAAAAAGAGGTTTTCGGCTACGGTGATGTTGGGAATCGTTCCTGTTTCCTGTACGATCATCGCGATGCCGGCTTCCTGTGCTTCAAGCGTACTGCTCGGCTTCCATGGCTTCCCCTCGTATGTCATTTCTCCACTGGTGGCCTGCTGCATCCCAGCCATAATGGAGGATACGGTTGATTTACCGCTGCCGTTTTCTCCAATCAGCCCACGAATCTCACCACGGCGAACTTCAAATGTGATGTGGTTTAGCGCCACCGTCACACCGTAGTTCTTATACATGTCATTAATCTGCAGCAATACGTTTTCTGCCACTGCCACCACACCTCACTGTGCATTTTATATTCATATTGTACCGTTCCTACCATGTCATTGTCTATGACGCATGCAGACTTTCGATTTGCTCACGGCGACTTCTTAATGCAATTATTGTCGAAAAACAGACCTGATCGACCATACCATTTCAAAAAATCGACATTGCTCACCATATTGCATTCATTGAATGCAGCGAAAAACGCACGATATCAGAATCATGCTCTGAATTCGTGCGTCCTATAAATTTCTACAAATTGAAACCGATTGAATGCGAGTTCGTACTACTCTGATTCAATTCCCCACTGCAATCGTTTCGCGCGCAATATCGCCTCTATACCTGACGTATGAAGCTCCCGATTGAGCGATTCAATCGCTTTGCCGGGTTCTACCATTCCCGATAGCAGTGCAGGCAGGTATTTATCCAAGATTAAGGAACATTGATACAGCTCAGTGCTGACTGAATCGCTGTCAAATACCGACCCATATCCAAGCGATTTTTGCGCATTAGCTTGTGACCACAGGCTGCTTGTTTCTTTTCCATAGGCACGTGCGTTTAAGCGCCTTGGCCATGTCCAGCTTGAAACAAATGTTTCTTCCGCATCTGCTGCTGCTGTGATCGCATTTCCTTCTTCAGCCACTAAATAATCCGCGCCTTCCACTCCGTATAAGCAGAGCTCCAGTATCTGCGCATCTGAATATAGCAGTTCTAAAAAAGAAAGGCATAGATTGCGATCATGGCTAGTTGAAGCAATGCACATCATTTCGCTACCAGTGGATCGATCTTGATAGTTTTCGCTCAAACGTACCGCATAGACTTCCTCTCCTAGCACACGAGCGGCATCCTGTAAAGTATATTCACCAATGCGATCAAACCCGCCAAAACCGTTTCCATCACGCAGCCAATCCAAATAACCCAGCGTATCAAATGCTGCTGTTTCCAATATCAACCCTTGAGTATACCATTGGTGCATCATCTTGCAGCGCTCAGCAAAGGCTTTGCTTTGGGTATAGTTTGTAACCAGCATTTCCGCCTCATTATACAGATATACCCCCATGCCGTTATCCAGCGGGTCATATGCTGTAAAGCTATCTACCCACCCATAGTCCGGCACCAAAGGTATCAGATCTGTACGGCTCTGCACGGTAAGCAATGCGCTATGCAGCGAATCCAGATCATGTATACTACTGGGGTCAATCCCTAGTTCATCGCAGACCGATGCGCGCATCACAAATCCCCAATACCATATATCACTGTTTCCAAAGGGTATCCCGTAATAATACCCATGATCGGTGGCTCTGAGCCATGTATCGGCAGGTATTTGCGCCATGAGCAAGGGATAATCATCCAGATACTGATCCAAGCGCACGATATAACTGCCCGCGGTCAATGCTTGCAGCGTCTGGCGATCCAGGCAGAGCAGCATATCAGGCAATGTGCTATCGTATAGCAGATTATCCATTTTGTAGCAATATTCAATATACGATACATTCTGCAACTCAATATGGCAGCCGATTTTCTCCTCTGTTAATACGCTCAATGCATCCGAAACTCGGTTGAGTGCCTCATCGCTGTTTTCGCCAATGGTTAGAAGCTGCAATACAGGAAACTCGTTTTCCGAGGTTGTTTCAGGCGCCTCGCCTGTGCAGCCGCTGAGCAGCGTTGTGCAAAGCAAGCATATCAGCAGTGCAAGCAGTTGTCGCCGTACTTTCATGGCGATTCCTCCTTTGATGCATTCGCCTGCCTTGTTTCCATTGGACTAAGTCCCACAATCTTTTTGAAGGTGTATGAAAAATGCGAAAAATTGCTGTATCCCACCTTCGCAGCGATAATATTCACTGGCAGCCGCGTCATTTTAAGCATCATATTTGCATGCTCGATCTTGTAGCGGATCACAAAATCCTTGAGTGTATATCCCGTTTTCTTCTTGAACAAGCGGTTTAAATAATCAGGGTGTAAAAACACATGTGCAGCCAAATCGCTGCGGTGAATCTCCCGATCCATATGCTCGTCAATATACGCCTTGATACGCTCTACAATATCCTGCTCCTCAAGCGTAGGTGTTTGCTTATCCAATTGACCTACCACCATGTGCACCAGCTGAATAAACTGCTCTGCCGAACGCATGCCTGCGCGGTATATCTCATAGCTTGGCAAATCCACCAGCACAGAACGCCAGAACGCATCTCCCTGTCCTGTGCCGCGATGCACAACCTGCAAGAAGTCCTCATAAATCTGGCTGAGCCTCTCCTTGCTTAATTCACCACGTGTCTTCAGCATCGCCATCAATTCACCTGCCTGTTGTTCCAGCTTTGCTGGCTGGTCGCGAAGCAGCTCATCCCAATGCTCCAGTTCAGGCGTCACAAACACATAGCGTTTGCTATCTCGATCCTGCTGGGATACAATGACGCCCGTTCTCGAGGACTCCCGCTCTTGCGCCCCCTGCAACTGCGTCCATGTGGCATATAATTGCGGCAGCATAATAGGTCCTCGCTGATATAGCGCCACCGTGCAGTTGAGGTTCTGTCTGCACACATTATATAAGAAGCTTAGTTGGTGTGCTACGCTTTCAACCGACAGCGGCTCAATCCCGCTCCACAGCAGCAGTGCAAAGCAGCCCTCACGCACCATCACGATCACAGCGCTTTGGCCAAACGACGCAAATACTTCATTGACCGCATTGTCCAGCATCACAGTGAGGAGTTCATCGCTCCATTGCTCGTAGGATGAGAAGCGAAGGATTTGCAATTGGATGAGATAAAAGGGCTGATCATTGTTTGGCAGACGACCCTGCCTTCCGTATGGCATCAGTTCGCCTATATATTCTCCGTTATCCAAATACCGATGCAATGCCTGAGATGCCTCATTGCTTCTCTGCCACTGCACCACTTGCCCATAGGTGCTGCGGAACTGCTCGCTGCGTTCCTGCTCTATATCCTTGATTGCTCGCTCCACTGCGCCTGAGATATCAGCATAGGGCGCAGGCTGGACGATATAATCAAATGCACCTAAGCTAACTGATTTCTGTGCATAGGCGAAATCCGCATGGGAGGTCAGCAAGATGCAGCGCGTAGGCATATCGCTTTCACGTACCCAGCGAAGTAATGTCAATCCATTTTCAAGCGGCATTTCGATATCACAAAGCATGACATCAATGTCATGACTCGCCAAAACAGTTCGTGCTTCCGCTACGCTATAGCAGCCAAATACTTGATCAATTCCAATCAAGTCCCACTGCACCTTATTTTGCAGTCCGCTTACCACTGTTTTTTGATCATCAACAATCAGCAGCTTCATCGCTCATCCCTCCTTTATCAGTTTTTACAGGCAGGTACAGTTCCTGTACTGCGCCCCCTCTGTTGGAGAAGGCAATGGTGAAGTCCTGACCATACAATATCCGAAAGCGGCGCACCACATTTTGAATGCCTACATGATCCCCAGGAGCTTGATCCCAATGATTGCTATTGAGCTTGATCAGCTGCTCTTGGGTAAAGCCGACGCCATTGTCCTGCACGGTGAGGCAAAGAATGTCCCCTTCGTCACTTTTAAGGATATGGGCAGTGATGGTGATACGAAGAATCTGATTGGGTACCAGTGCACAACGAATGCTGTTTTCTACAAATGTCAGCAAACTCACAGGCGGCACGGCGATATCAAAAGCAGGGGTATCCACCTTCAAATGCAGCTCCGGTTTGTTCTCTGTCATGATTTCCCAAAGCTTGAGATAGTTGTCGCAGTATCGCAATTCCTCTCTTAATGGCACGGTATCCTCTCGTTGCTGAAATGCGTAGCGAAGATGGTTTGAAACAAGCAAAATCCCTTGTTCTATATTCGCATATTGTCTCTGTTTTGCCAGCGAATAGAGCGTTTTCAAACAGTTAAGATAGAAATGCGGACGTATCTGCGCCTGCAAAAATTGAAGCTTGGCTTGTCTGGTTTCTAGCTCTCTCTCGTATTGCTCGATTCGCAGATGCCTGATCTGCCCAAGCATCTCATTGAATGTCTGGTTGATCATGCCGAATTCCTTTGCCTCATACTGCGTATCCGCCGTAATCTCAAGTTCGCCTGCGCTGATGCGCTCCATCGTCACCACAAGACCATCCAGCGGTTCAAAAAAGCTCTTTCGAAGACTGCGATACAGCAGCGGCAATGCTGCGACCATAACAGCTGCAATGATCACCATGAGTATAGGTGACCACCCCATCACCCCCGACAAACCACTGTATAGCCAGATGTATGACAGCGTAATACCGTGGATTGGCTTGCTGACAACTGCATATTGCTGATTGTCCTCCGCCCGAAAATCGAATATATGATCGTTCCATTCACTTATATGCGTAGATAATTCAAGCGGTGTGAGCAGCGTATTTCCGTCGCGGAATGCCAAGGCTTTTTCCATGTCGTAGCTGTTTTCCAACCGTATCACAAGCTGCTGCAAATCGATAATTCCTGCACAGCACACGTCTTGATTCCGCACAATACGGCATAAAAAATTTCGTCCCGTTGCTTCCAAATCAAACCAGCCGCTATCCACCATAAAATTCACATAGAAATGCCTATCCATACGCCGCTCAATTGCACGGCGAAGCGCAATACGCTCAGGTATTTCAAGGTAACTCAGCCCATTGTCCGCAGAGGCATACAGTTCCTCGCCTGTATGATAGAGCGCGACAAACGTAAGGCTGTCATAATTGTGAAATAGTCGATCAACCGATTGAAATACCTCTTTACTGCCCGTGACAAAGTCTGTACCGTCCTTAATATCAGCCAGAGCGCGGAACGCACGATTGTTTTGCACAGTGTCAAATAAGTAGTTTTCAATTTCCATCATTTCCTGTTCAAGCAAAGAAACCACCAATTGCAGATTGGTTTGCTCGCTTTCTTCCAGCTGGCGACGCGTACCATCTATTTGCAATAGACCCACCGCGCCTAGGAGCAACACCAACGGCAGCAACAATACAAATACATATAGCAATAGCCTGTATTTCAATGAAAAACTTCTGTGTTGCATGCAGTTTCACCCCTTCTAGCGGGTCTATTTGAATTAGTATAGCACAGCGATGATCGAGCAGCAAGTAGATGTATCTCAAGCCTCTGAGGCAATGCTGTTACTTTACAATGAATGTAGCCGTCTGTAATTCATCGGCGGATATCACAACCTGTATCCCTTCGCCTACGTTGGTTCGCTTTAGGATGAGGAGTGCCTTGCCTTGATAGGTTTCCGTCTGATAACTCAAGTAGTGATCACTGGGTTTGGGATTCGCACTGCCAAATCCAGCCAATACTGCGCCGCCCGCCACCTGTGCAGTCAGCGTTTGTACTTTAGATGTCGCTGTAATGCCCTCCGCGTCGCAGATATCGATTGTTAGATAGATCAGTTCGCGCTCTTCCCCTGTGTTCTCCTGATTGATCTGAATATGATGCTCGTCATTCGCGGTTTGAAGCTTCGTTTCACCTATGATATTTCCATCCGCATCATAACTTATTGCCTTGATTTCGCCGCGTTCATAGATCGTTTCAAACAACACGCGATAACCCGCCTGTACGCCTGTTGCTTTGATTCCTTGGGAATGCCCATTGATCAAAAGCTCTGTTGTTGCACCTTGAGCATATACTTCCACCACAATCGGCTTTTCTTGGCAATCATCCCATGTCCAGCTGGAAACAGTGTCGCTTAATACCCAAGGCGTTTTGATTAATGTCTGATCATATTTCGTTGGGTCTTGCACAGCAATATAAGGCGCAGTGCGTAGCCCAAAGACGATTTCGCGGTAGTATGACATGGGCCGCCTAGCGCCTGTAATGTCTATATCTCCGCAATAGGCAAGCTGACAGGGGAACTTTGCGCCAAATCCACCTTCGCCCCATCGATATGCTGGTACGCCAATGCCTGCTTCCCCAATATAGTCCCAGCCTGTCCATGTAAAATCTCCGATTACATAAGGTAGTTTCTTTACCAGCTCCCAGTTGCGTGCAATTTCAGGTGGATAGGTTTCGCTGCCCACAATCACTCGATTGGGGTATTTCCGGCCATCCATCTCATACCTAGCTGTCATATAATTATATCCAGCAATATCCATAGATGAAACTGCTCGCTCCATTCGATTTGCAATGGCATCGTGCACTACAATTTTATCAAGATGCTTGTGCATGAGGGTGAGGAACTCATTCACATTCCCCTCCGTTTCATGACCGTTGATTTCGGTAAGCACATCATGCATGATTTCTCCCAGATCATCCCCCGCCGAAAAGACGCCGTTTATCGATGCCAGCGTGTATCTAGTGCTATCCAGTTCCTTGATCTTGCTGCATAGTTCATGGCAGAGCTTCGCCCCATGTACTGTCCCTATCTCAGAAATCTCATTTCCTACAGAATACAGGATGACCGATGGATGGTTATAGTCCTTTCGTACCATGGCAGTAACATCCCGCTGCCACCATTCATCAAAATACAAACCGTAATCATAGTCTGATTTGCAGCGATTCCACATATCAAACGCTTCGTCCATCACATACACGCCAAGGGAATCGCAAGCGAGGAGCATCGCAGGTGCCATGGGATGATGCGACATCCGCACTGCATTGAAACCCGCGTCCTTTAGCAGCTTGATTTGGCGAAACTGTGCCGCTTCATACGTAGCCGCACCTAGCAAACCGCTATCGTGATGAATGCACGCACCCCGCAGTTTCACAGGATGATGGTTCACCTGTAGACCTCTTTTCACATCCAATGTTAATATGCGAATGCCGAAGGTCTCTATGCTTTCATCGATTTGATCCGCTTCGTCTCCTGCTGCGTGCAAACGGCTGATGCATCGATATAGCGAAGGACTATCATCCGACCATGGCTTTGGTTCGCTTATTGTGAACCGCTGCCATACTTTTCTCTTTTCCCCTGCCAGCAAAATGACGGGGAAGCTGCCGCTTGCTGCTACAGCCCCGTCTATATCAAGAACCGTCTGTTCCAGCAGCAATTCCTTTGAGCTATGCCATCTGTTTTTGATTTCCGTTTCAATCATGATCGCAGCATATTCTTCGTCAAGCGATTCGGTTTTGATCTGTACACCCTCTGGCTCCATATATGCTAATTCGGATACCAGCAAATAAACGTCACGATAAATACCGCCGCCTGAGTACCAGCGGCTGTTTTTCATCGCGCTATTCTTCACTTGCACCCTGATCTCATTTTCCTTGCCGTATTCCAGAAAGTCATCGAGCGCTACATAGAACGTCGTATAACCAAATGGATTCTTGCCCGCTAATTGTCCGTTAACATAGACAAATGCGTTCATATAAACGCCTTCAAATTTCAGTTTTACGGTTTTGTTTTTGTACTCCGCCGGCACATATAACTTCTTCACATAGAGATAGCATTCCCCATCTCGAAATCCTGTGTTCTCACCATTTGTACTCTGTGCATATGGGATTTGCCGCAGCATTGCATCATGTGGTAAAGTCACATCCTCTGCTTCCTGCGGAATAGTCCAAACAAGCGCAAACGCACTTTTATCCACCCAGAACTTCCAGTCACTGTTAAACTTTTGCTCTAGCATACTGCATTCTCCTTTTATTCAAGCTGATCAAACTCGTAATACTCCATCCGATATACTTAAAGAATTAAACAAGATGCAGCGCAATGATAAAATCATACGTCCTCTTGCTTTTATGCTTAATGGCATGGATAGCCATTGCGTCGTTTTTCATCCATTGTCTGTTTTTGCGCATTCTATAATAATACTTTATCCGTTTTCAACAATGCAGTCTATTACGTAGCTAGACTTCTTTATTTGCAAAATCGACTTTTATCAATACCACATCATGAAAAACAGACTTTTATGATTGAGACTGTCAAAAAACAGACTTTTATTTACTTGTCCATTTTATTTCATTATACCGTTAAAATGAGCTGAGCCATCAATATCCCCGAGAGTCCATGGTTTTGTCTAGGTCCACATATATTGATTGTCTTTCAAACTGCTCCATGTTAAAATGATAATACTAAAGAAAGGCTGGGTAAGTAAAATGGCAATTCGTAATGCAGCCAAAGCTATTATCTATCACGATGAAAAAATCCTTTTAAATCAATGCCGTGACAACATGAATAATGTTTATTACGACCTTCCCGGAGGCGGACAAAAGATATATGAATCCATGGAAACAGCCGTTTGCCGCGAGATCATGGAAGAAACCGGATATACTGCAAAGATTATTCGTTTTGCTGCCTTGGCTGAAGAGATTTATACCGATCCCGAAATCCAGAAAAAGCATCCGAATTACACTCACAAAATACATCATATCTTCCTTGTGGAACTAACTGATATACCTAGGCAAAGACCCTCCGAGCTGGATAATGAAATGGAAGATTCCGTATGGCTTTCCATTGAGGAAGCAGCACAAGTTGATTTGCGCCCCGCAGGATTGGGAAAACAACTTCCAGAGATTCTTGCAAATACTTACCCCATCTATCTGGATACCATCTTTATGTGAACATGTTTTCAATCGCCAATTTTCATTGGATAGAGTTCCATAAACAATCCCCCAAGCCTTTGATATCATCTTGCATAAGGATACCATGTGGTATTGAATCATTATTGTGCTAAAACTCCATAGAAAAAGCCTGTAAACACAAAGTTTAAGCGAGGGGATTACTATGTCAAATTACGAAATGCACAAGCATCCAACAATGCACAATCTGTCAGTGTTATCAACAAATGACTATAGATTGATATTTAAATGTAATTAATTATATTTATTATCGTCATCGTGAATTTTTGTGAAAATAACGAGATAATAAAGGCGCAGGGCGTGCCTCCCATAGTAGCTTTTGAGGCAATCGCAATAGATGCATAAAATTCACTCCAACGACAGCACTAAGCCTGTCGTTTTTTATTTACGTATTTGTTATATGCAAAGCGTTTGAGCGCGCTTATCTGACAGGCGTTTTGACAGGATCAACCTGTTAAAACCCGCCTTTTCAGGGTATTACCTACCACTTGTCGCAAAAAGCAAAACCCCTGCAACACTATGTATTGCAGGGGTTTGATGGTATGCCCGACTGGGTTCGAACCAGCGACTTTCAGAGTCGGAGTCTGACACTCTATCCAGCTGAGCTACGGGCACATGCTCAATCATTTTAGTCAAAGATGTCTTCCTTGTCAAGGGATCTTCGTAATCTGCGAACGCGCCAACTATCACCTCGGCATGTTTCAGATGGTTTTGCTGCCTATTTCAAAATTCTACCATCAGTTGAAATCGTAACCACCTGCCATGATATGAACTTTCCGCTTGCTTGCAGTGCATTTTTTGCCGCTTTTTCAATACCACCGCAGCACGGCACTTCCATTCGAACGATCATTACGCTCTTGATGTTGTTTTCGGTGATAATCTTCGTTAGCTTTTCCGTGTATTCTACTACGTCCAATTTAGGACAGCCAATAATCGTCACTCTATTCTCCATGAAGCGATTATGAAAGTCGCCATACGCATATGCTGTGCAATCAGCGGCGATTAATAAGTTTGCATCGTTAAAATATGGTGCATTAACTGGAGCCAATTGAATCTGCACAGGCCATTGCGCAAGTCTGCTTTGCTTCACTGGCGCGGATTGCAGCCCCTCGCTGACCGAGTGCGTGCACTGTTTTATGCGTTTTGTTTGCATGCCTGGACAGCCGCCAGTAATGCGCTCCTCAGACGTTTGATTTGCTTTAACAGCCTCCTCATCATATGCGGCTGCTTCTCGCTCAACAAACGATATTGCGTTTGTCGGACAGGTTGGCAAACAATCGCCAAGCCCATCGCAATAATCATCCCTGAGTAACTTTGCCTTTCCGCCTACCAAACCGATTGCCCCTTCATGGCAGGCTTTCACGCATAAACCGCAACCATTGCATTTATCCTCGTTAATATGTATAATTTTGCGAATCATTTACTCGTCCTCCTCATCAATATGTTCGTATTGTAAAGTTAAATGAAAGTTGAAGACACTCAACCCTTTCTGGTACAATGT
>JAAYIN010000003.1 GCA_012523405.1 Clostridiales bacterium | reverse complement strand
TCTCTCAGACATGGTTTGTTGGCTCCTTTCAGAATGGGTGTGTTGTGACTTCATTCTAACAGAGATCCGCAAACCTTGTCTATTTCTTTCCCTTTTTCAATTTGCGCAACTTATTCTACCTTATCTTTTATTCATAATAATGCATGAATCTTCATAGTTATACTTATCAACAATGCATTGCTTCTTTGGACGGTTGTTGATGGGTTATATTTTTGTGTTTTCTTTTACACAACAAAATGGGGGGATATTATGTCACACCAAGAAATGAAGCATCTAAATAGATCTGACTTAGTTGAGCTTGTTTTCGCATTGCGCTTACAATAGAAAAAATATGTCAAAGACAGGGCGAAGATGGAGCAACAACTTGAACTAAAGAATCAAAGCATTAATGAATTACACAACAGGCAAAATGCTCTTGCAAAGGAGTTTAAGCACCTCATCACGACAACAGTTGCTTCTTTACATCAGCAATTGCAGCAAAAGGATGAACAGATAGGCGTATTGACAAAGCAGATTGAAGAAGAAGAAGAAAACCATCTGCTGCTCTCGGCTTGTGAACCATCAACAACTCCGAATTCAGCCGAAGAAGCACTTGTTGGACTTGCTAAAATTTTTCATCATGCTCAAAAAACAGCAGACGCTTATGTGAAAAAGTCATTGGAGCCATCTCAAGCGCCTTCAGATAATGTATCTGACAATCAATCAAGTATGTAAGCACGATAAATAAATGTAATTTTGTACTAATGGATCATATGATCACATACAGTGGATGCGTATATAGTATTTCAAGATATACGCTAATGAGTGCTGCAAAAAAGAAGCAGAGATAAATGAAATGGTAAAAGAAAAAGACATCCAATTGATCATGCTGTCCATTGAGGCGATTCAAATAGAACGCAAGCGTTTGGCTCGAAAGGGAGAGCGGAGAAAAAATATTCAGTACAATATTCGTTGTGCTGATAGCTGTTGCAGCTGTAATGCTACTAGTGGCAACGTTCTTTCTTCCTGTGATGTGGGTTACAGGTGATAGTATGGAACCAACGCTGCAAAAGGGAGATGTTGTCATTGGTGTTGCGAGTAGCACGTATGAAAAGGCGCAGGTAATTGGTTTCAATCATCATAGAAGTATGATACTCAAACGAATTATCGCTAAGGAAGGCGATTGGGTTAGCATGGATGATGAGGGTTACGTCACAGTTAACTCAATTGAGATCACAGAAC
This sequence comes from Clostridiales bacterium, assembly GCA_012523405.1. Taxonomy (GTDB): domain Bacteria; phylum Bacillota; class Clostridia; order Christensenellales; family Aristaeellaceae; genus Limiplasma. Next base: position 107,286 of record JAAYIN010000003.1, on the reverse strand, counting down.
CCTATGTCTTCGCACATAGCGCGGGTATCAGCGATATTACCTATCCATTTCAAGTGCCTGAGCATTCCGTTTTTGTACTAGGAGATCATCGATCTACATCGATTGATAGTTGAAGTACAGAAATTTGATGTATCAATGAAGACAATATTGCCGGTCGAATACTCATAAGAATTTGGCCTTTGAATAGAATTTCATTGTTTTTTAATAGTCAAGAATAATTAAAGGATGAGAACATGCTTAAATTCACAGATAGGTTTACTTCACTTGGAAACAATAACTCAAAGCGCAACGCATTTGTTGCGCTATTAGCTTTGCTATCAGTTTTTGTAACAATGCTGGCATTTGCTCTCGTTATCCAACCAGCCGCAACCCTATCGGCGGAGCCGATTTGTGGTATAGAGGAGCACATTCATGGCGATGTCTGTTATGAACATAAGACTATTTGCGGACTCGATGAAGCCAACAATCACACGCATGATAGTGCATGTGATGAAGACAAAGAAATACTGGTATGCAATCAGCAAATATAAGAACATGAACATATGCATACTGACGAATGTCAGATCACTGTAGAAGAATTGATCTGTATCTTAATAGAAGAGCCGCATGTTCATACTGATCAATGCTATCAATCCCAACAGACATTGATTTGTAGCCAAGTACCGCAAGAGCATTATCATGACGAACAATGTCTGGAATTTGTTCTTGTTTGTCAAGTGGAGAAACGTCAGCATGGTGAAGGTTGTTTTAAATCAATAAATACTACAAATACAGCGTTGCCTACGCCAACTGAAGACCCAACTTTGAGCGTCACTGATACACTAGAACCGACTGAAACTCTGACCGATGAACCTATAGAGACATCAACTGAGGAACCGACCGAAACTCCAACTGGGGAACCCACAGAGGAACCCTCTGAGGAGCTAACTGAAGACCCGCTGTCATTACTTGTTTCAGATCCTAATGCTGATCTTGAACATGCATCTCAATGGGAACAAACCATAAACAAAGTGAAATCATCAGATGTGTTGGGCAAAGATCTGGTCGCAATTGCGGAAACACAGATAGGTTGCCATGAAAGCACACTCAACTTTGAAGTGATTCTAGAAGGAACACGCGCTGGATAGACGAAAGGCTATACTCGTTATGGAGCATGGTATGGCAGCAGCTACACAATATGCTGCTAATGCTGCAAATGGAGTTGCTTCAGACAAAGAAGTAACTGTGGACATAGCGGAAGCAATGGGAGATTTGTAAATTAAAGGTCTGCCGTTAGGTTATTACCTAGTAGTACCGCCTGCTAAAGATGGTGTTGATTTACTATGTTCATTGACCACAACCGATCCAGATGCAGTGATATATAATAAGACGCAGAAACCCACACTAGAAAAAAACATACTTGATGGTGATGAGACACCCAAAGAAACCGATGCGAGTATTGGTGATGAAATTCCGTTTGAGCTTGTTGGTTATCTCTCACGTTTAAGTGCAAAGGGTAAGGTAATCACAAAGTATGTTTTCACAGATACAATGAGTAAGGGTCTTAGCTTCTCCGATAACATTATAGTTGAAATAGATGGAAGTGTAATTTCCAATTACACTGAAGGATCTACTATAGACGGTGAGGGGAAGACTGTTATCACAATTGGCATTCCAATGCTTAGCGATGAAGATAATTATTTGTATGAAGCCAATGTGCCTTATAAAATAATGTGTTCAGCCACATTGAATGTGAACGCTGTAGTTGGTTCTGAAGGAAACCCCAATGATGTCACGCTGGATTGGTATCATGATGATACTAAGCTTGACGAACCCTTGAAAGACGATACCAAAACTTATAGATATGCCATGGGCATTATTAAGATTGATAGTGCTATCTTGCAAAAAGCAAATACGATCGATGCATCAATTACTACTGATGTAGCACTGATTGCTGCAATTGAGGCTGCTAATGCTAAGGCTGTAGACGCTAGGACTGAAGCTGATGTAAAACTACTTGAACTATACAATGCTAGTCGACTACCAGGCGCTCAATTCAAGCTTTATACTGAAGACAATAGACCAATTGAACTAACAGGTGCCTCTGGCAAGTATCAAGTCAAAACAACCTCACCCTCCGTTATTGCTGATGACGAGCTCGTTACTAGTGCTTTAGCAACCACGATGTATACCCACTCTGACGGCAATATCACTATCGACGGTCTTGATGTTGGATTCTATAAATTGGTTGAAACTAAAGCCCCTGAAGGATACAAAGTTCTTGCCGATCCAATTCCAATTGAGATAGCCAAGGATGATACCATTCTCACAAAAATATCTTATGTTTTCAATAACTCAGGTTCCAAACTACCTGAAACAGGCGGCATCGGTACCACAGTGTTCTACGTTGCAGGGTTACTGCTGTTACATTGTTGATCATTCGTAATCGCAAAGCATCACAGCGTTAACTCACTATCATAATAAGGGAATCGGTAGCCGCATGGGTTGCCAATTCCCGCTCACTGGAATGATTGGAGCTATGTGATCACTGCAAAACCAAAAACAGAACCTCCAGCAGTCATCACAGAAACGCCGCCTCATGGGATAACCCATCAATCAGGTATAACGCCAACACCTGCACCTCCCACAAATACACCCCGAAAACTCACGCAAACAGGATTAATGCGCTGGCCTATGCTGGCCATGGGGCTAGGTAGTTTGCTTTTATTTGCCATTGGTTGGGCTATGGCGTTTTATAGGAGAAAAAACAATGGTTAAGAAATTCGGGGTTTTTATAATTCTTTTGGGAGTCCTGCTTGTTTGTGCAGCAGGACTTCTCCTGTTTTCAAACCAACAAGAAGAGAAATCAGCACTTATGGCAAAAGAAATCCTCTTGCCTAAACTGCTAAGCATGATTAAGCAAGAGCAAACGACGTCTTAGCAATATGTATCGGAAGCTATAACTTCAACGGCTCAAATGACTCCCGAACCTGTAATAATTGCCGCATTGCAGCCAGAAGAAAAAATGAAAACCATGCTGATTGATGGTAATGAATATGTAGGATACTTAGAAATGCCCACTATCGAGATGTCGCTTCCGGCGCTTAGTGAGCTAAAGAAAGGCGATCCCGTACAATTTATTGATGCGGAAGACGTTATTCACTCCTACACAGTGGACATGACGAAGGTTGTCGGACCCTATGATGTGGAAGAAGTAGTCAATGGGACCTGACCTTATTTACCTGTACGTATAACGGTCGTGAACGCGTCGTTGTCCGAATGATGCGAGTTGATGGCTATGAAGATCATAAGCTTCATCAACTAGATTAGCCAAGATGTACTATTCAGTTCATTAATGTTTCCTTTGTTTGGAAGCCAACAAAGCGATAAAAAGCGAATACTATCATCACGCTACTCTGATTCAGTACGGCTTGTCATGCTTGCCGTAAGCGTATCAGCAGTGGTGTCTTCATCAAGCGGCAACAGGATACGGCGTCGTATACGCTGCATGAGCAGCGCTGCAAAAGGTGCTGACAACACCTCTGCTAGGATAAAGGCAACCCAGATCATCGACAGGTTGCCGCTCCTGCGAAAGATCAATGCTAATCCAAGCGGCAGCACGACCTGCCGCAGCAGTGTCAAATACAAGGTGAAATCGCCTTTTCCAAGCGATTGGAAAACCGTTCCGCATACCAAACCAAATACGGATAGAAAATAGCTGACTGCAAGCAGACGAATCGCTGGGATTCCGAGTGCCAGCAAATACTCAGATGCATCAAACAGCTGCAAAATCTGCGCAGGTAAGCACAATAACAATAGCAGGACTACACCCATGATGGCAAATGAGCCAATCATAGCGCAGCGAATACTCTGGTTAATACGCGTGCGGTGCTTTGCCCCGTAGTTATATGCAATAATGGGGATGAGCGCATTGTTAATGCCGTGAACTGGGATGGTGGCAAGCGATTGCAATCGGTGGCATACACCCATGATAGCAATAGCAGTCGAAGAAAACGCTTGCAGTATGGTATTCATGATAATGCCCGTGCAGGCTACAATGCCCTGCATGATGGCAGTGGGTACACCGACGCGAAGAATGTCGGCTATGCAGTTACCCTTCACACGTAATGTAAAGAGAATTGGAATTTCAGGATTCCATTTGAGATTGACGATGATGCCCATGACGGCACCGCAGCATTGTCCAATAACAGTAGCCCATGCTGCGCCAGCCGTACCCATTGCAGGAAAACCCAAGTAACCGAAAATCAATATAGGGTCAAGAATTAGGTTAACAACAGATGCGGTTGATAGGGTGACGAGAAAGAGCGATGAGCGTCCCGTTGCGATCAAAAAGCGATCGAACACCCATTGCACCATTTGTCCGAGTGAAACCAACATGCAAATGCGCAAGTAAGCGATTCCGTCATTATATATTTGTATGTTTCCTGATGCTTGCCATGCGAAATATGGTTTCATACCAATCAAACAAGCAAGCACAATGAGCATCCATGCCAGAATAGCAAGCACCATCGATGCAGAGGCTATCTCACGAACTTTCTTCTGATTCTTTTCGCCCATTGCCTTGGATATGGCGGCGTTAAGACCAACGGCAATGCCGCAGCCCAGTGCAGACATCAACGATTGAACAGGTGCTGCCAAAGATAGCGCTGTTAGTGCGCCTTCTGACAGATGGGATACAAAGATGCTATCCACTACATTGTAAAGCGAACATGTAAAAAGAGAGAGCATCAATGGCAGAGAGTTTTTCAATAGTAATTTTGGGATGGGCTGCGTTCCCATTTGATTTTCATAATGAACAGTGGTCAATATGTATAACCTCCATCTGATAATCCTTGGATATCAGTTCTTTACTCCATTGTCTTCATCATTTCCGTCATCTCGCTCATGATTTCAGGAATGTCAAAGCTTTGCGGGCAATGCGCCATGCATTCGCCGCAGCCAATGCATGCAGAGGGCCACTGCTCTTTTTCGATTGCCATCAAGCTGCCCAGTCGCCATGTTCCGCCGATTTTTGCATCGTTATATGATTTGATTAGAAAGGGAATATCCAAGCCCATGGGACAGTCGGGACAGCAGTATCGGCAGCTTGTGCATGCGACAGCAACCGCTGCATGTTGTTTCTGTGCAGCTTCAAGGATTCGCGTATGATCCTCACTGGATAGTGGAAGCGCTTCATCAAATGTGCTGAGATTATCCTCGACCTGCGCAGTCTCTGACATACCGCTTAATACAACATGGACGTTATCAAGATCAATCACCCAGCGCATAGCCCATGAGGCAAGTGACTTGTCAGGTGCCAATTCCTTCAAAGGCTTCGCAGCTTCGTCCGTCAAATTGGCTAGCAATCCTCCGTGTACGGGTTCCATGACCAGCACAGGAATATTTGCCTCTGCCAGCATCTCATAAAGTGGTTTGGCATCGCCAAAATACCAGTCGTAGTAGTTGAGCTGAATCTGTACAAAATCCCATGGGTAGGCGTTAAGCATTTGGGGGAGCAAAGCAGGACTGCCATGATAGGAAAAACCAAAATAACGGATTTTACCCTGCTTTTTCATCTCATCAAAATAGGCGATACAACCGCTGTCCAGCGTTGACTGGAGACTTGCGTCATCTGTGCCGTGGAGAAGATAAAAATCAATAACATCCATTTGGAGCCTTTCCAATTGCTCGGCGAATTGCGCCTTGAAATCTGGATTAGCCATCATGTTAAATTTATCAGCCACATAATAGCTGTCTCGTGGATAGCGAGACAATGCCTTGCCCAGAAAACACTCCGACTGTCCGCCGTGATAAATATAGGCGGTATCGTAATAATTGATGCCACTGTCTATACAGCAATCTACAATCTTCTTGGCTTTTTCATAATCGATCTGCGCATAATCCCCATCAACGATAGGTAATCGCATATTGCCCATCCCTAGTCTGGAAAGCTTGATACCGTCCTTAAATTCTTTATATTGCATAACAACTTCCTTTCTGCTCCTAAGCGAGCACGTGCTAATCTCATTGTTTATTTTTCAGTGTCGGGTTCGTTTTTTAGCTTATATATAAGGTAATCTAAGCATTCCAATTCTCTTTGAACGGTACGAAGCGATTCAAGCAAACACTTACGGTGCTCTCTTAAAATCTTGATTTGTGCCTTGCGGTCGGATTGTTGATTTTCAGCGCAGCATTCAAAGTGACAATAGCGTTGTACAGCCAATTCATCACACCCGGCATCGGTTAGATTTTGCAGTACATGTTTGTCGGGTTGATTCTGATTACTCATTTTATTTATCACCTCGCAGCTTCTAGTATGCATCCACAGCTGTAATATGTCCAATTGTTCTTTTGTATGGATATGTATGCTTTACAGGCATTGGAGCATGTGCTAAAATGAAGTATCTGATCAAAGAGGTGAATACTGCCATGGAAATCCGCGTTCTTAAATATTTTTTAGCGGTTGCGCGTGAAGAGAGCTTTTCAAGAGCTGCTGGAGTGCTTCATCTAAGTCAACCAACCCTGTCGCGCCAAATCAAGGATATGGAAAACGAACTAGGCGTAACGCTTCTTGTTCGCGGCAGCCGCAGCGTTACATTGACAAGAGAAGGCATGCATATGCGTAAGCGTGCAGAAGAAATGATTGAATTGATGGACAAGACCGTAGGGGAGCTCTCAGAGCAAGAGCAGGATATTGGCGGTGATATCTACATTGGCAGCGGCGAAACGCATATCATGAGGCGTATTGCCCGCGTAGCTGTCGCGTTGCAGCGAGAATATCCGGGCATTCACTATCATTTGTTCAGCGGCAATGCAGATGACGTGGGGGATCGATTGGAAAAAGGATTGCTTGACTTCGGGGTGATGATTGAACCTGCCCCGATCCATAAATATGACTATATACAAATTCCGGGTAAAGATGTGTGGGGGCTTTTGATACCAACTACACATCCCCTCAGCGAAAAAACGAGCATCTCGCCCAAAGACATGTGGGGCTTGCCGCTGCTCGTATCCCGTCAATCTATTCTTACTAACACCATTTCAGGTTGGCTTGGTATGGACGCAACGCAGCTAACCATTGTTGCTACCTACAATCTTGTCTATAACGCGGCATTGATGGTAGAGCAAGGGTTGGGCTGCGCGTTGTGTCTGGATCATTTGGTTAATGTACAGGATCACAGCGGCATATGCTTTAGACCCTTCGCACCGCGTTTGGAGGCGAGTGTAAACCTTATGTGGAAGAAATACCAAGTGTTTTCTCCTGCATGCGAGCTGTTTCTTTCTCGGATACAGGCGGATTTTGACGAGTAGAGACAATCGGCAGCCTCATACTGCGCTGGATATGCAGAATGCAAATATGAAACGCCTGATCTAAAAATCAGGAGTGATGTAGCTAAATCGCATTACGCTTGCGATACAACAAGGCAAGCTAATGATGTGATTTAAGCGTTGCTAGAGGTTTACAGAGCAAGGCAGCAATCCATGGCAAGGGTAAGCACTGCTTCTCTGATGCTCTCCCTTGAATACTGTTCCCTTTTATCCCAGCTGGTACCGCTTAAATCGTCGCCGGAATACAGAATTTGCCCGAAAATAACATTGCGGAATTCAGCAACTGCCATCATAGCAGAAGCTTCCATTTCTACAGTGCAGCAGCCCTCTTCCTTTCGAAAGCGGATCTTTTCCTTCGTTTCTCTGAAACTTGCATCCGTAGTCCATGTTTTTACTTTTGTATAGCGAAATCCTTGACTGGTCAATGTGTTTTCAAGGCAATGAATCGCATGCTTATTTGCATGTACTTCTCTGGATGGCTCTAAGTAATGATAGGAAGTGCCTTCGTCACGTATCGCTGAAACGGGAATGAGCAGATCACCTACAGGCAGATCATTAACCAGCACACCGCAGCCGCCGCATGCTATAAATTTTCTGCACCCTAACGCATTTAGCTTATCAATGATGCCCGCTGCAATCGGAGCTCCAACGGACATATGAACAACGACAATCCGCTCACTATGGTATTGAAATTCATAAACAGGATAATAATACGTTTCGAATTTGAGTGTATAAACAACAGTGAAGGGCAATTCTTCTTTTAGTTTATCAATTGCATCACCAAAAAAACATAAAACCGCATTCTCAGCTATGTCCATTTTTTGATGCTTCATGTCAGGATTTATCAATGCGTTTTTATCTGTATCAAACTCAAGTATCGGAAATTCTCTTTTCATCATTTAGATCACACCTTATATGATTTACTTATGTATTCTGCTTTTCTATGATGGCCATAAATGCTTTTGCCGCCGCAGAAGGGGGGATTCCTTTTCTGAGCAGCATACCCACGCTTCTGGAGGGTATTGGGGGTTGCAAGGCAATTTCGAAAAGTGATCGATTTAAGCGATGCGCTGTAAACTCACGTACGACAGCAGCTACACCAAGACCAGCCTCAGCAAAATCCAATAGCAAATCCAAGCTCCCTAGTTCAATCTGCGGAGCAAGCTTAATATCATGACCTTCAAACCAGCGATCAATAAAGCAGCGGCTAGTGCTCTGGCGTTCAAGCATGAGGAGTGGCTGGTTAGCTAGCTCTGCTGGTGTCATCGGGCTTTTGAATGTTTGGAAGTATTGCTTGCTGTATACAAAACAATCGTGAAGCGGCTGTAAATCCACCACATTAAAGTCACTAAGCTCATCAAGTGGTAGATTCACAAAACCGATATCAACCATACCGCGGCGAAGCAGCTCAAGCGTCTCGCCTGATGTTCGGTTAGTCACCTGCACAGATATTCCTGGGTAATTTCCGTGAAAGATCATGAGTTTTTCCAAAAGCAAATAACGGCTTAATGTATCGCTTGCGCCAATACGTAAGTTTCCTGTTTCGAGTCCTTTTAGCTGAAGAAAATACTGCTGTGCAGCGTTAACCTCACCAACCAGACCTCCAATACGGCTCATCAGCACTTGACCGGACTCCGTCAGCGTCGTTCCTCGCGAGCTGCGAATGAAGAGTACGGTTTCAAGCAGCCCTTCCAATTGCTTAATAGCTTGGCTCACTGCCGACTGCGTAAGGCCAATTTCCTTTGCCGCTAGTGTAAAGCTGCCTTGTTCGGCACATGTAATAAAAATCCGATAGAGTTCCAGATTGATAATCAAAAAAGCACCACCCATTAACAATACTAATTGATACCTTTATAAATATTAATTGGATTTATGTTCGCATTAATTATATACTATTACAGGGAACGAATCAACTTCTTTAAATAGAATGAAAAGGAAGATTATTATGAAGTGCACCGGTGTGACATCCAGAGGGATTATGACTCCTATATTCATGCAGGGAGATGATCCCATCTCTATGACCTGTGATGCTGTTGTTTCAGCGGCAACGCACGAAGGATACACCATTGACGATAAAGATATTATTGGCATTACTGAATCCGTTGTGGCACGTACCCAAGGCAATTATGCTACCTGCGAGCAGATTGCCGAAGATGTTCGCAAGAAATTCGGCGGCGAAACGATGGGAATCGTATTTCCGATTCTAAGCCGTAATCGCTTTTCGATTCTATTAAAAGCAATTGCCATGGGGTGCAAGAAGCTATACATTCAACTTTCTTATCCAGCTGATGAGGTGGGTAATGCGTTGCTGAGCCAAAAGCTGCTGGAGGAAAAGGGCGTTAACCCATATCGTGATCATTTTGATGAAAAAGGCTTCCGTGAAGTATTTGGAATGAATACGATTCATCCCTTTACTGGCGTTGACTATATCGAATTCTACAAGAGTTTTGGCGAGCATATTGAGATTGTCTTCTCAAATGACCCTGCCTATATACTTGAGTATACGAAAAATGTACTTTGCTGCGATATTCATAGCTGCCGCCATACACAGGGCATTGTGCGCAATAGCGGCGGTGAAATCGTCTATGCGCTTGATGAAATTCTTACCCAAAGTGTAAACGGCAGCGGTTATAACGAGAACTACGGTCTGCTCGGTTCAAACATGGCAACCGAGAATTCTATCAAGCTTTTTCCGCGCAATTGCCAACCAATCGTAGATGGCATCCAAAGCCGCATGAAAGAACTGACTGGCAAGGATATCGAAGTTTTGATCTATGGCGACGGCTGTTTTAAAGACCCTGTCGGCGGCATTTGGGAACTCGCCGATCCGGTGGTATCTCCTGCCTATACACCAGGACTAGCGGGTACACCCAACGAAATTAAGATTAAGTATTTTGCAGATAATCAGCTCAGTGATCTTTCAGGTGAGGCACTGCAAAATGCAATGCAAGAACAAATCAGACTAAAGGAACAGGATTTGTCTGGCAAGAATGAGGCGCTCGGTACCACACCGCGCCGCTATGTTGACCTTGTCGGCAGCTTATGCGACTTGACCAGCGGCAGCGGCGACAAGGGAACGCCGGTTGTTCATATCAAAGGATATTTCAGCAACTATGCCAGCGAAGAATAAACCCTTATAAGCGTATATTTCGCCCCCCTGATCGATGTTTGATCGGGGGGCGAAATATTGCCTCCTCACAGTCATTTTGTGCGGTATTCCACTGGTGTACATCCCTGCGTTTTCTTAAACACGGTTTGAAAATAACTCTGGGAGGAGAAGGCCAGATAATCGCTGATTTGTGCAATGGATAGATCGGAAAGAAGAAGCATTCGTTTTGCTTCTTCTATTTTTGTATGTGTAATAAAACCACCGATCGTATTGCCGGTATCTGCTTTAAATCGCTCACATAAATAGGAGCGATTCACCTTTAAATGAGCTGCGATGCTTTGGGTAGATATCTTTTTGGTGATGTTCTTTAGCACATATCTGGTTACATCTTTTGCAATGCGAGAACCCTCTGCACCGTACTTGAGAGCTTCCACTCTTTTTGTATAATCAAGAAGCATCTGCATATTCAAGGTGATGATGTCCCCGCCTGCATTTAAAAGCTCTGATTTTTGAATATAGCTGTCGCTGAGCGCAAATGCCAATTCAGACGGCATACCGCCATCTATTGCTGCACGGCTAATGAGCGTGGCAGCGCAAACAAATGTATTTTTTCGCTGACGCAGCTCGGTTTGAGCAATTGCACCGACGCGTCCAGTTGGCGGACTTTGAAAGAACGCTTCGATCTTCTCGGTATTGCCAGATGATACAAAGGATAGCATTTGCTTTTCAGCCTGATAGGTGTTGTGAGGCTCGTTGTAATGCTCTTCTTCATGTTCATCCCAATTATGCTGATAGGAATCGCTAATATGATCGCTGCTTTTGATCAATTGCGAAATAGCGAGTTTTTCATTATTGATAGCATAATTGACAAAGCAAAGGATTTCTAAGAAGGTTTCAAATGGATAAGGAACGATATTGTAGAAATAGTCCTGCAACTCAGTTAAGCGGCTGTATGGTTGGTCGAGCATATATAAAATTGTCATTGCAGTCTGCTTGTCTGGACGAATTTGAGATGTTGGGCCGATAATCAATGTAGTCTGGTCGATTTTTGATTTAATGACACCAAAAATAAGCAAATCCTCTGTTTCAATATAGAAAGCATTCTCACTATTTTCGGCGATTTGATGGTGAATGATTCCTGCAATATCAGGATCGAAATCATAATGTGAATAGCGATGGATGAGGGCATCATGCTGATATATTCTAGTTTCTATTCCTGTTAAATGACCAAGTCCTTGGCATAGATAATCATAATCGATTTGCATAATTAAACACCGCTCTCAGTTTATATGCTGATTTTAAAACAAAACCGACAATATTGCAAGAACAATAGGAATTCCCACTGTATAATACAAGTAAATAGCAACGCATAGCGGTATATAGCTAAACAAAAGCGGCAGGAGGAAATATACAGTGAGAGAGAAATTGATTAATAAACCGTTTCTAAACAGCCGAGTAAGCGGCAATGATGTAACGACAAAGGAGCGTTGGCTGGGGTATTTGATAGGTCCCGCAGGAGCCCTATTGCTCAATGCAGTGCTGAGCACATACCTTAATGTCTTCTATACGGATGTGCTGGGGTTGACTTCTCTTTGGGGAGGCGCGTTTTTAGTCATCTTTCCCATTGTATCCAAGATCATCGATGCCATCACAAACCTTTATATGGGCTACATTATCGACCGAACGAAAACCAAGCAGGGAAAAGCACGTCCGTGGATATTATTTTCTGCACCGCTACTGACAATCAGCGGAATTCTCCTGTTCACTGTGCCAAAAGCCAGCGAAACGGTGCAGGTAATTTGGGTTGTTCTCTCCTATAATCTGTTTTATTCAATCTCCTACACTATTTTCAATATGAGTCATAACCTGATGGTTCCACTGTCTACGCGCGATGTAACACAGCGAGGAAAATTATCTGTCTTTAACCAAGTCACCACCATTATGATGAGCGGCATGCTCGTTGCGCTTGTTTTCCCGATGGTGATCATGCCGATGGTCGGCGTTGACCAAAGCAAATGGATCACTGTGATGACAATCCTATCGCTGATTGCATTTCCGCTGACGATGCTCGAGTATTTCTTCACCAAAGAACGCATCACGGAGGAAAGTGCTAAACAGGATGTTGCACAAATCCCTTATAAAACGCAGCTTAAAGCAGTGTTTACCAATCGGTATTTGCTGTTGCTGTTCGCCTACTTCTTGATTTATACCATTGGATCTAGCATCAAGAATCTGGGACTTGTCTATTACTGCAACTATGTACTAGGCACATATAATGACGGCATAACCCAAACGCTGATATCGGCTATCGGCGGCATTCCACTTGGCGTGGGTATTTTCGCTGTATGGCCGCTAGCAAAGAAATTTGGCAAGCGCAATGTCACGTTGGCGGGATTTGTCCTTTACGTCATTGGCAGCGCTATTTGCTGGATGTTCCCGACCGATATGGTGATTGTGCTCGTTGGACAATTCATCAAGAATATTGGCGGACTTCCATGTGCCTATGTGTTTATGGCGTTGTTTGCAGATACGCTGGATGATGCGGAATGGCGGTCAGGCTTTCGCGTGGATGGTGTTGCAATGTCGATTTACAACGTGATTGCGGTGGCAATGATCGGTATTTGCACAGGTGTTTTCAACGGCATGCTTTCTATGGCTGGATATGTGAAGCCGTATATGGACACAGCAGGCGCTCTCATTGCCACACAGCCCCAAAGCACACTTGACATGATCACCTTTGCTTTTGTTGGACTTGAAGTGTTCACGGGTGTTTTGCTGATAGTGATTTTACTATTCTTTAACGTCGAGAAGGGTCTAGAGCAAAAGCAAGCGGATATCAAAGCACGGCTTGAAAACCAGCAATAAGGAGGAATCTTCAATGCTGAAAATCTCATGGATTAAGATTGATAACCTGCGTGATGGTTGTATCGCAGATACAGCACCTGTGATTTCATTTGCACTAGAATCGGATATTCAAGGGGAGTCCCTGCAAAAGGCAATCATCAGCTCTGGTGATTGGCAAATAGAAACGACTGACCAGATTAATAATATCTATGGTGGCGAGCTAAAGCCGTTCAGACAATACGAGGTCAAGGTGCTTGCGACGTCAACAAACGGTGAAACAGCAACGAAGTCTGCTTCATTCACAGCAGGCAGACTGGATACTCCTTGGCAGGCAAAGTGGATCACTGATGCTAGCTATGATTTTCCTGAGAAAACGTCTCCCAAACCGATGACATTCCGTACGCGGGTTGCAGTGAAAGCAGAGATAAAACGTGCGTGGTTTACATCCACTGCGCTAGGTGTTTATGAAATTATGCTCAATGGCAGCAAGGTAGGCAACGACTATTTTGCGCCTGGCTTAACCTCTTATGAGCATCAGATTCAGTATCAAACATATCCCGTCACGGCGCAGCTACAGAAGCACAATACCATTGTAGCAATAGTCGTAGGCGGCTGGGCGGTAGGTTCGTTTAACTATGTGCGGAAAAACAAGATCAGCGCTGACCATCAAGCTTTCTTATGTGAACTGCATATTGAGTACGCTAATGGCACAAGTGAAGTGATCGTGAGCGACGAATCGTGGGAAGTTAGTGAGGAAGGTAATTTCCTCATGGCTGAGTGGTATGATGGAGAAACCTACGATGCACGTATCGATTTAGATGCAATCTCATGGAAGAAAGCAAACATCACCAAGCCGCGAGGCACACCAAGACTCATTGCTGACTATGGCTCGCCCGTTCGTGCACAGGGAACCATGAAACCCATATCCTGCATGACTGCCAAAAGCGGTGAACTCATCTATGATTTCGGGCAAAACTTTGCAGGTATCGTATCAGCAAAATTGAAAGGTAGACATGGGCAAGAAGTCATCTTTCGTCACTCAGAGGTACTAGTGGATGGCGAGTTGTTTGTCAAATCCTTACGTACGGCAAAATCATCTGCTTCCTATATTTGCATAGAGGGCGAGCAAAGCTATTCGCCCCGATTTACCTATATGGGTTTTCGCTATGTAGGCGTATCGGGTATTAAGGAAGAAGATTTACAGCTTACTGCGATTGTTCTCCACTCTGATTTTGATGAAGTAGGTAGCTTTGAGTGCTCCAATGACATGATCAATCAGCTTCAAAGCAATATCCGTTGGGGCGGGAAATCCAACTTTGTAGATATTCCTACCGATTGTCCGCAGCGTGATGAACGTCAAGGTTGGACGGGGGATATTGCTGTATTTGCACAGACGGCATGTTATAATTTCGATATGAGCCGATTCTTTGATAAGTGGTTGTTGGATATGAGAGCTGAGCAAGGAAAAGGCGGCGGCATACCGATGGTGATTCCAAGAGCTGGCGACTCATGGCCAATTCTAGCTAATTCTTGCTGGGGGGACAGCTGTGTGCTTGTACCTTGGGCTGAGTACCTTGCCAGAGGTAATAAAGAGCTTCTGCGCAAGCAGTATCCCACGATCAAGAAGTTCTTGAAGGCCGCAAAATGGTGGTCAGGCTTTCTGTCCGTCTTGCCTAATAACAAGTACATTTGGCAATTCCCATTCCATTTTGGCGATTGGTGTGCACCTGATGAGACGGTAACAAAGTGGATGGCAAAGGGTAAATGGGTAGGGACGGCCTATTTTGCAAACTCATGTAAACTCACAGCACAAATAGCCGAGATTCTTGGTGAAAAGGAAGATGCAAAGGATTATTTAGCGCTGTCCCAAAAGATTGCAAATGCTTACCGTAAGGTATTTACAGATCAAAAGGGTAAGCTCAAAAAAGAATTTCAAACCGCTTATGTATTGCCTCTTTATTTTGAGATGACAGAGGGCGAGGAATCAAAGCAAATGTCGGCAAATCTTGCTGCACTGGTACGCAAAGCAGGAAATCACCTGACGACAGGATTTACGGGAACGCCTTATCTGCTCTTTGCATTATGTGATCATGGACATGTGGATGCCGCCTATGATCTGTTGCTACAAGACACCTGTCCTTCCTGGCTTTATGAGGTGAAGGCTGGCGGCACCACGATATGGGAACGCTGGGATGCGCTTAGACCTGATGGTACGGTCAACGTAGGGGATTTGACAGGGAGAAAAGGCGATGAGGAATCAAATGGCGGCATGGTTTCGTTCAATCACTATGCTAATGGTGCTGTTGGCGATTTCCTATATCGACGTGTGGCTGGGATAGAAGCTACGAGCGGAGGGTTTAAAACCTTTCAAATCAAGCCGATTCTTGGCGGGGGAATCACGTCGGCAAAAGGAACAATCTCCACGCCTTATGGACTAGTTATGTCAAGCTGGGTTATTCAAGAAAACACTTTTAGGATAGATGTCACTGTTCCAGTGTCAAGCACATGCCAATTAACACTGCCAAACGGTGAACCCCATATCCTCTCAAGCGGAGAGCATACCTATACTTGCAACATAAGCCAATAGGAGGGATACTGTGAATCATCAGGAGATTCTTTCAAAAATGAGCGTAGAGGATAAGATTGACCTCTGTTGCGGTGCGAACTTTTGGCGTTCAGCAGGCTTTGAGAAGTATGATCTGCCTGCAATGGCGGTTTCAGATGGACCTCATGGTGTTCGTTTTCAAGCCGATGAAAGCGATATGCTAGGAATTAATACCTCTGTGCCTGCCACCTGCTTTCCCTCAGGCGGAACGAGCGGATGCAGCTGGGACAAAGACCTATTAGGTGAAATAGGAGAAGCTATCGCGCAAGAAGCTTTGTCGTATGGCGTGGATGGCATTCTCGGACCAGGTCTGAATATCAAACGGAGCCCACTATGCGGGCGCAACTTTGAATACATATCAGAAGATCCTTTCCTGTCAGGCAAGCTTGGAGCGTCCTACATCAAGGAAGCTCAGAAAACAGGCGTCAGTGCATGCCCTAAGCACTTTGCTGCTAATTCACAGGAATACAAACGCTTTTCATCAAACGGGCATATGGATGAACGTACGCTCAGGGAAATCTATCTATCTGCATTTGAAGAAGCAGTCAACGATGGAAAACCGAACATGCTCATGACCGCCTATAATAAAATCAATGGTACATATTGCAGCGATAACAAATGGCTGATAACAGATGTGTTAAGGAATGAATGGGGTTTTGACGGCTTGGTCGTTACCGACTGGGGCGGGATGCATGACCGCGTGCAAGGGTTCAAGTCGGGTTGCGATTGGAGTATGCCAGGCGGTGGGACAAAGCATCTGCAAAACAGTGCACTTGCTGCATATCACGCGGGTACACTCAGTGAACAAGAGATTGATGCCTGTGCAGACAGGATGATCACTCGGATGCTGAATGCTGCAAAAGCAAGGAAAAAGAAAAGCGATTTTAGTCGTGACAAGCATCATGCCCTTGCACATAAGGCGGCAGTACAAAGCGCTGTATTACTCAAGAATGACGGTATCCTTCCGCTTAAGAGCGAAAGTGTATCATTGATAGGATATATGGCAAAAGTGCCTAGATATCAAGGGGCAGGGTCAAGCCATATCAATCCGACGAAGCTGTTGTCATTGCGTGACATCACGCCGAACTGGCATTATAGCGAAGGTTGCGATGAACATGGTGATACAAATGATGCACTGCTAGCAGACGCATGTCTGATTGCAAAAGAGTCGGAAACATGCGTGGTTGTTGCGGGGCTTCCAGACAGCTATGAATCGGAAGGCTTTGATCGCAGCGATATGAAAATGCCTGATGGACATATTCGCATGATCGAAGCTGTCTGCGATGCAAATCCAAACACTGTTGTTCTTCTTCTTTGCGGCAGCGCAGTAGAAGTTCCATGGATCAATAAGGCTCGGGCAGTTTTGTATATGGGACTTGCGGGTCAAGCAAGCGCAGAAGCAACCTATGAATTGCTCAGTGGACAAACAAGTCCAAGCGGTAAATTGGCAGAAACATGGCCGCTGCGATATGAAGATGTTCCCTGTTCAGAGTACTATGGCATGCCTCACCGCGATGCTGAGTACCGTGAGGGAATCTATGTAGGATATCGTTACTATGAAACTTCCGGCACACCTGTACGCTTTCCGTTTGGATTCGGACTCTCGTATACGCAATTTGATTATTCTAGTTTAGAAGCGAATGATCATAAGATAACGGTATCTGTGAAAAACACAGGCAAAACAAGCGGCGCTGAGGTGGTGCAGCTCTATATTTCTCCGCCCAAAGCGGGGACACATAGACCATCTAAAGAACTCAAAGGCTTTGAAAAAGTGTTTTTGCAGCAGGGTGAAACAAAGCAAGTGACATTTGAGCTAAATGATCGAAGCTTTGCCGTGTGGAATGATGGATGGAAAATACAAAAGGGCATATATACGCTCAATATCGCTTCGTCTGTCCATGATATTCAGTTAACAGCGACGACTCAAGTGGATGGGGAAGACATGAAAATCCCCAGCTTTGAGGCAGGTAGTTGGTATGAGGCTCCATGCGAAAAACCTTCGAGAACAGGTTTTGAGAAAATGATTGGGCATACTGTTCCGATTCCTAAGAAAACAGTCAAAGGACAGTTTACGGACGAAAATACCATTGCCGAAATGGCAGAGCATTCAATTATTATGAGAATTGTGAAGTATTTCATCGAAAAAACCATTGCTAAAATGAATGGCTGCAAGCTAGGCGATCGTAACCCAACATTCAAAATGGCCGTATCATCTTCAGTTGATAGTGCATTGTTTAGCCTGGTGATTTCATCATGCGGCTCAATGCCAAAAAACATTGCTTATGGTTTATTGGATATGGCGAACGGTCATATGCTTGGCGGTATCAAGAGAATGCTAAAAAAGGAATGATACTGCATAAAACCATATTGACTGTTTTACGTAGGGTTACCCCAATACTATAGGGTTTAAGCATGAACATAAAAATACGCTTGCTGGAATGGATAATTCCAGCAAGCGTATTTTAAGTCATGCAATTAAAACACCTTAGTCGTCCATGATTCACAGTTCCAAACATCACTTACGATGTCTGAGTAAAACTCAGGTTCATGGCAGATCAGCAAAATAGAACCGGTGTAATCGATGAGCGCTCGTTTTAGCTCATCTTTCGCATCAACGTCGAGGTGGTTAGTCGGTTCATCAAGGAGCAGGACATTGCTTTCTTGGTTAACAAGCTTACATAGACGCAGCTTGGCTTGTTCGCCGCCGCTGAGTACCATGACCTTGCTTTCAATATGCTGTGTCGTAAGACCGCAGCGCGCGAGTGCTGCACGAATTTCCCTCTGATTCCATGACGGAAACTCCAGCCAAAGCTCTTCAATACAGCTATTAGTGTTCTTTTCCTTGATTTCTTGTTCGAAATATCCCGGCAGCAAGTAATCGCCCTGAGTCACCGTACCGGATAGGGACGGTATCATTCCCATCAAGGTTTTAAGCAAGGTGGTCTTGCCGATTCCGTTAGCACCAACCAGCGCAATCTTTTGCCCGCGTTCCATACTGAGCGTTAGCGGCGCAGATAGAGGATCATCGTATCCAATGACCAAATCCGAACTTTCAAAGATGTATTTACTAGGAGTTCGTCCCTTTTTAAACTCAAATTCAGGCTTTGGCTTTTCCTGCACCAACTCAATCAGTTCCATTTTGTCCAGCTGCTTTTGACGTGATGCCGCCATGTTGTGGGTGGCATAGCGAGCTTTGTTTTTCGCAACAAAGGTCTTCAAAGTATCGATTTCCTGTTGCTGACGTTTGTATGCTGCCTCAAGCTGGAGTTTTCTAGCCTCATACAGCACCATAAAATCATCATAATCGCCCACATAGCGCGTCAGAGACTTGTTTTCAACATGATAAATGAGATTGACCACACGATTAAGGAAAGGTACATCATGAGAAATCAGGACAAAAGCATTCTCGTATTCTTGTAAATATCGTGTAAGCCAGATAATATGTTCCTCATCAAG
This sequence comes from Clostridiales bacterium, assembly GCA_012523405.1. Classification (GTDB taxonomy): domain Bacteria; phylum Bacillota; class Clostridia; order Christensenellales; family Aristaeellaceae; genus Limiplasma. The sequence goes on along the minus strand of JAAYIN010000003.1, from coordinate 87,964 downwards.
GTAGTTAGTCGGTTCGTCCAAAAGCAAAATATCCGGTTTCTCCAGCAATAGCTTAGCAATGAGAACTTTCGTACGCTGACCGCCGCTGAGGTCATTAACATCTCGCTCCAGACCTAAATCAGTCAGACCCAGCGCATGAGCAACTTCAAGCACTTTTGTGTCAATGAGGTAGAAGTCATGGCTATCCAAATGCTCTTGAATCTCGCTGACACGCGTCATCGCGGTATCTAGATCATCCGCTGACATGTCGCCCATCTGATCATAGAGTGAAAGCATCTCTTGCTCCATAGCGAACAGATAGGAGAAGGCACTGTCCAGAACGTTTTTGATGTTCAGCCCAGCGGCAAGCACCGCATGCTGGTCAAGATAGCCCACATGGATGTTGCGCGCCCATTCGATGGTGCCGTTATCAGGCTGCAGGCGATCTGTGATGATGTTGATAAAGGTGGACTTGCCTTCGCCATTTGCGCCAACAAGACCAATATGTTCGCCCTTGAGCAAGCGAAAGGAAATATCTTCGAAAATGGCTCGTTCGCCAAAGCCATGGGTGAGATGGGAAACCGTTAAAATACTCATGTCTAAAATCCTTTTTCGGTATATTTATGTGGAAATTTTGTCTTCCGTCATAAAGGAGAATACGGGACTGGACAAATTTCAACGGTCATTAGTGTAACATGGGAGATTACTCATGGCAAGTGGAATCTCTTGATTTAACTGCTCTTAGCAAATTGTTGGTGGATATGCCTCTCAAATTCAGGCATGAAATATAAATTTATGGCATCCGCAAAGGTCGTGCTTTATTTGGCAAAAAGCAGTTTTAGCCCCGCTCCTTAGCAGCAGTAAGCATCAAACGAATACGATTCTCTTGATTGACCTGCGTTGCACCCGCGTCATAGTCAATCGCAACGATATTAATATCGGGATGCCTGTCCTTAAGCGGCTTCATCATTCCTTTGCCGCAAATATGGTTGGGCAGGCAGCCAAAGGGCTGGGTACATACGATGTTCTTGACCCCTTTGTCATATAGCTCAAGCATTTCAGCAGGTAAAAGCCAGCCTTCGCCCATTTTGGTGCTCATGCCAATAAAGGATTCAGCAAGCGAAATGGTATGGGTGATAAGCGTCGGTGCTTCAAATTCACCATGGTCTTGAATGATATTGATCATTGTCCGTTGCTTTTTGGACATATAATTCCAAGCGATTTTGATCACTGGATAGATAACGCGCTTGGATGCATAGACCCCATGATCAACAATGGAATTGTAGAGCGTATATAGGAAAAAATCCAGCAGACCAGGCATTTGGACTTCTGCACCCTCTTGCACAAGGAAATCGACCAGATGGTTGTTTCCAAGGGGCGAAAATTTCACATAGATTTCGCCCACTACGCCTACTTGAATTTTCTTTTCTCCATGTTTTGGAATGGCTTTGAAGGCATCTAGCACCTCTAAGAACTGTGCTTTCATCGGCTTGTTGGAAACGCCAAGCGTACTTAGTTTCTGCGAAATTTCATATGCAAATCGGTGAGCGAGTGCGGTGGATTCGCCCGCGTTTATTTCGTATGGGCGGCATTGGTTTTCAAGGGACATCAGCAAATCGCCATAGATAATCGCAATTAACGCTTTGACCACAAAGGGGATGCTAAGCTTGAACCCTGAATGCTTTTCTAGCCCTGCAAAGCTAAAGGATATCACAGGTACATAGCCATATCCTGCTTTTTTCAATGCCTTTCGAAGCAGCGAAATATAGTTGGAAGCGCGGCATCCGCCTCCTGTCTGAAAGTAGATGAGCGCGACCTTGTGTGGGTCATACTTTCCGCTTTTAATCGCATCAATAAACTGCCCGATGACTAAAATAGCGGGGTAGCAGGTGTCATTGTGGACATATTTAAGCCCCGTTTGAGCAATCTGGGGGCCTTGGTTATCCAATAATTCCGTTTGATATCCATAGGTTTTCATCACATGTGAAATGAGCTCGAAATGAAGTGGAAGCATGTTTGGAATGAGGACGGTATATTCCTTTTTCATTTCCTTGGTAAATTCGATATAGTAATCATTACGCATACGTTTCTCCCCTTTCTGCGGCATAGAGGGGCAGAGTGATATCTTGTAGTTCTTCCTGCTGGGAAGAAGGGTCAGATTGCATATCGGTTGGCATTTCTTCCAAAGCGCCTAAAAGACTACGCAAACGAATCTTGACTGCGCCAAGATTGGTGATCTCATCAATTTTAATTTGCGTGTAATACTTGCCAGCGGCTTCTAGGATTTCAGAAACTTCGTCCGTGGTAATCGCATCAACGCCGCAACCAAAGGAAACCAGCTGTACTAGCGATACATCATCATGCTTTGCTGCATAATCTGCGCAGCGATAGAGCCGCGCGTGATAGGTCCACTGGTTGAGCACCTTCACCTTTTGCGGTTGGCTTAGATGCGCGGCACTGTCCTCGCTCAGCACCACAAACCCCAGTGAGTTGGCAAGCTTGTCAATTCCGTGCCCGATTTCGGGGTCAATATGATACGGACGACCCGCTAAAATCATGATGCGCTTGCCGTACTTGCGGGCAAAGGCAATGGCTTCATCGCCCGCACGGCGAATGTCCGCCATGTGATTCTCATATTGCACAAAACCTGCTTTAACCGCCGCCTTGACGGCTTTTAGCTGAATATTGGGTGCGATTTTCAGTAGGCTCATGTAAAGACCTTTGGCAAGCTGCCTTTGATGATTGATATCAAGCGGGGGATAGAGAAATTCAACATTTTTAAGCTCGTCCATATTTTTTGCGAGAAGCTCAGAATAATAAGCGACTAAAGGACAGTTGAAATGATTGTCGCTTGCGCGCTCGTCAATATTATAGGTCAGGCTGGGATAGAAAATCGCGTCACAGCCTTTTTCAATGAGCTCTACGATATGCCCGTGCATGATTTTCGCAGGATAGCAGGCGGTATCAGACGGAATGGTGAACTGGCCCTTGCGGTAAGTTTTTCGTGTTGACAAGTCAGACACCGTCACATCAAATCCAAGTTGATCAAAAACGGTGTACCATAAAGGTAGCAGCTCATACATACCCAGCGCAAGCGGCAACCCAATGCGAAGCTTGCCTTTTTGCGTAGGCGTAAAAGCAGACAATTTGTCTCTCTTGTAGGCATGTAGATTGGGAAGCAAATTCTCATGCGTCTCCTTACCAAGACCTTTTGAGCATTGGTTGCCTGACACATACACACGTCCGCCATCAAAGCGATTCAGCGTGAGCAGGCAATGATTGGCACAGCCGCGGCAGGAGGTTGTTTTGGTATCGTGGGTAAAACTCGCGAGCGCATTTTCAGTGATGAGCGTGGAAGCACTGCTGCGCTTAGCATGCAGTGCCGCGCCGTAAGCGCCCATCAGTCCTGCAATGCTAGGACGTACCACGTTTGTACCCATTTCCAATTCAAAAGCACGCAGTACAGCATCGTTCATGAAAGTACCGCCTTGAACAACAATACTTGTTCCAAGCTCATCCACACTCCCTGCGCGGATGACTTTATAAATGGCGTTCTTGACCACAGAAATACAGAGCCCCGCTGAAATATCGGCTTGCGTTGCGCCTTCTTTCTGTGCCTGTTTGACAGATGAATTCATAAACACCGTGCAGCGGCTTCCTAAATCGATGCTGTTCTTCGCATAGAGGGCTTGCTGCGCAAAATCCTCCGTCGTGACACCCATTGCGTTTGCAAATGTCTCCAAAAAGGAACCGCATCCTGACGAACAGGCCTCATTGAGCATGATGCTGTCAATGACGCCGTTACGAATGCGGAAGCATTTGATATCCTGTCCGCCAATATCCAATATAAAATCCACATCAGGATTAAAATGCTTTGCTGCGGTGTAGTGAGCTAAGGTCTCAACAAGGCCATAGTCAATACCAAAGGCGCTTTTAATCAGCTCCTCGCCATAGCCTGTGACCGTGCTGCCGCAAATACGAATGCGATCACTGCAAAGCGCATAAATCTTCTCAAGCTGCTCTTTCACAATTTGCACGGGGCTGCCCTTGTTGGACGAATAATAGGTATATAGAATCTCGTCATGATCGGATAGGAGCACAAGCTTGGTGGTAGTGCTGCCGCAATCAATGCCTAGCGTTGCATCGCCGCTGTATGCGCTTATGTCCAGCCGCTTCACATCATCCTTAGAATGCCTTTCTTTGAAAGCAAGGTAATCCACTTCATCCGAAAATAACGGCGGACGCGTAGAGTCTAATGTCTGCGCCTCGGCCGTTTCGATTTTTTGGATGATCTTATGCACTGATGCAATGGGATCATGTTTGCGCGCATGAAAAGCAGCACCCAAAGCGACTGCAAAGCGTGCATATTCAGGGAATATAGCGTCATTGCGGGCTAGCTTAAGGGTTTGGACAAACCTTTCTTGTAGTCCTTTTGAATAGAAAAGCGGGCCGCCTAGGAACATCACCTTGCCTTTGATTTTCGTGCCGCGTGCCAGTCCAACAATGGTCTGATTAACCACTGCCTGATAAACGCTGGCTGCGATATCTGATTTTTGTGCACCTTGGTTGAGCAATGGTTGAATATCGCTCTTTGCAAATACCCCGCAGCGAGAGGCGATGGGGTAAATTCTTTTGTGCTGTAAACTCAGCTGATCAAGTTCATCGTTGCTTACATCAAGCAATACAGCCATTTGATCAATAAACGCACCCGTGCCGCCCGCGCAGCTGCCATTCATGCGCTCATCAATGCCGCCGTCAAAAAAGATGATTTTCGCATCCTCGCCGCCAAGCTCGATCACGCAGGAAGTGTCAGGTACTAAGGCTCGAACCACCTCACCTGTTGCAAATACTTCCTGTACAAACGCAATGCCAGTCGCCTCGGCAATCCCCATCCCTGCAGAACCCGAAATGGCTGCGGTAACGGGGCTATCGCCAGTTATCCTAGAAACCTCCGATAGCATTTCAAGAATCTTTTCCTGGACCTTCGAAAAATGCCTCTCGTATTTACTATAAATCATCTTTCCGTCTTCCACCAATACAGCTTTTGCTGTGGTAGAGCCTAAATCAATACCTAGGGAGTACATAATTATCTTTCCTTATCTCTTGGTCATTCATAGAAACGGGCTACCTCGCTTACAATAATTAGACAGCCTTAACCATTAATTATATGCTAACTTTTTGCGAATGCAAGAGATTTGGCCAATCTTTACGGTTGGTTAACATATGAAAAATATACTTCTAGCTGATATGGCAGGTGAAGAGCTCTAGGTTTATCTACGTTTGTTGGTTCTGTTTTTGACGATCAGCACTAGTCTCATCAATTCCATGAATGAAACGGCTAACGCTGCCACGTACGTCATAGCAGCAGCAGACAGTACTTTTTTTGAACCTGCGATTTCTTCTGTTGTAAATTGTCCGCTGCCCACAATCGCAGCGATTGCACGCTTGCTTGCATTAAACTCAGTAGGGAGCGTGATAAGCTGAAAAAAAGTACTGAGGGCAAAGCAAGTGACCCCGATATACGCAACGACTGACAAATGAGGAGAAAATGCACTCAGCAATAGGCCCATCAGAATCAGCGGCATACTCATTTTCGATCCAAAATTGGTAATCGGAACAATAGCGATTCGTATTTTAATGGGAAAATACTCCTGCGCATACTGCACCGCGTGACCTGCCTCGTGCGCTGCAACGCCAATTGCAGCAGACGAGGCGTTGTTGTAAACAGTATCCGATAGCGAAATCACGTTGGTTCTCGGATCAAAGCGGTCGGTCAGGTTTCCGCTGATGCGCTGAATCCGAACGCTGTATAAGCCGTTTGCATCAAGTACCATCCTTGCAGCGTCGTAGCCTGTCATATGGCTCTTTGTATAAACAGAAGAGTATTTTTTGAAGGTGGATTTGACTCTATTGCTCGCCCACAGCGAGAAAATAATTGCAGGTAAAACCAGCACGATATAAGTCCAATCGATGTACATATCCTCCATCCTTTCTCAGTTCTTGTGGATTAGCCCGCGCTATCATTTGCTGCCAGTGATTCAATGAAGATGCAAATATCAGACGCTGCCGATGGATTAATGAGCTCCCTTTGTTTCCTCATCATGTCCCGCGCAAAGGGTCTGTTGCGCAGTTTTTGCAATGCGGGAATCAGTGCTTTCTTCTTATTTCTGGCACCTATACTCATGCCGCCATGGGTAAAAAAGCTCATATTCTTCTTTTCGCACCCTGGGATGGGGCTGATGTGGAGCAGGGGAGCACCTATGACAGCAGCTTCTGTGGAGGATAATCCACCAGGCTTTGAAATCAAGATACTAGACGCTTTCATATAGGCAGCAATCTCAGATGTGCTTTGAAGCAGCATGATTTGCTTGTTTTCACCATAACGCTTTTGCAATTTATCATATAAATCCTGATTGTTTCCGCAAATAACGATCAAAACCATATCGGAATGATCCGCCAAATAAGATTGCAAGCTGCTGATGGTCTTGCGTATTTTACCAGCGCCAATGCTCCCGCCGGACAAAAGAATATACTGCTTTTTTTGCTGCAATCCCAGCCGTTCCTTTGCTTCTTTGCGGTCGATGTTTTCATTAAATGATTTCGCTACAGGAATACCAAGCGGCACGATTCTCTCGCGTGCAATACCCTTGGCTGCAAAGTCTTCAGCCAACAAAGCGGACGGAATTACATAATAATCACAGTCGATTTCCTCTGTGAACGGGATGCATGTATAATCGGTCGCGACAAATACTGTTTTGGGAATAGATATCCCTTTTGTTTTCATATACGTTAGGATCTCGCCGGGAAAAATATGTGTTAGTATCACAATATCCGCAGGATTTTGTTCCAGATAATCCTGCATTGGTTTAAGCATTTTTTTGTTTGCCCAATAAACAGGGGAATGGCAGGGGAGTTTGCGGTACATATCACCAAGCCAATAGACAAATCCAAATACCTTTGGTGCTTTTTGAATTATTTTGATGTAGGCGTTATTGACCTTGTGGTCCAGTTGATTCCCCTTGAGTGTATAGGGATCAAGCATTGCCGCACTATGCTCGCGGCTTTCCAGTTCTTCTTGCAGCGCATATGCGGCCGAATAATGCCCGCCGCCTGTGCCGCAATATAAAATCAGTGCTTTCATAATAATGTCACCTTCATTTTTCCCTTTTCTTCCGTACTCAGCAGCATGCGAACCACAATGGTAAGCGTGATGAGCCCAAAGCCGATGAGCACATTTGTGTTTTGGATGCACGCAGCCATCATGCCCATGGAGGATAGGTAGGTTAGGATGGTGCGATGATAATGCGGATTGATATGTACGATCACGGAAAAGAAAATAAACCAGAAGGCTAGGATCGCTACAGGATGACACATGGGCAGCAAACCCAGCAGACATCCAAAAGAAGTAGCGATTCCTTTTCCTCCGTGAAACCCGTGGAATATCGGGAAGATATGCCCGATAACGGGTGCAGCCAGCACAAAAGCGGATGCTTTGCTTATTGTGGGAAGCGGCATACCCTGTACAAAGAGGTATACAGGCAAAAAGCCCTTAAGCACATCTCCGGATAAAGTCAAAAACCCGCACCAAAAACCGCCGTATATAAACGCGTTAGCAGTGCCCGGGTTTTGATCGCGGCTTTGGGAAATGATATCCTTTCGTTGCAGCAACGAACTGAAAATCAATGCATATAGCACACTGCCTGATAAGTACCCAAAAAGGATATAGAGCAAATCTCTTGCTGTCATGATCATTTCTCCCTTTGCCTAGGCGCAGCGTGAATTGCGTTGATATTTCTAATCATGTAAAGAACAAGCGACAGTAGCATGAAGACAACGCACAAAATGATCAGTGCATTTGACCATAGAAGCGCGATATCATACCAGAGAATATGGATCATCATATTGGCATACAGCAGAAAGGTCGTTACCTTTCCATGCCAAACCGCGCCTAAAACATGTCCTGTTTTCTTGATGACAATCAGCCCTGTGATCGCCATAATTGTTTCTTTCACCAGCAGAAGAATGAGCGGCAATAGCATCAGCGGAAATCTCGTGATCAGAATGAGCAAAGTAACCCCTTGCGTCAGTTTGTCTGCCACTGGATCAAGAACTTTTCCTAAATCGCTGATCATGTTAAACTTTCGTGCAATCCAGCCATCGATAATATCCGTCGCGCCAGATAGCAGTAAAACAACGACCGTCCAGCCGTACGCTTGCTTCGTGCAATATAGCCACACAATCAGCGGAACCATAAGAATTCGAACCACTGACAATAGATTTGGAATCGTGAGCACTTTCTCTTTCTGAGTAGCCTCATGATGATGAAGAGTAGTCAATATCATTACCTCCTGTCCGATGCCGCAGGGTTCTTACGGCTTGTTTTCAGTATAGACTTCAAAATACAACCATACTTCAACTCAAGATCAATTTTTGTTGAGAATTGGCGGCAAATGAAAAGACCGTCGGTTTATATGCCGACAGTCTCAGTGCGCTATGTTATGATTCCAAGGGGAGCACGACCGTGAACCTGCATCCGCCTTCTGCCATGTTCTGCACGCCAATAGAACCCTGATTGATATCTACGATTCTCTTTGCTAGCGCAAGCCCCAGTCCATTACCTTCTCCCTCGTGGGAACTATCTGTTTGATAGAACTTGTCAAAAACACGCTTTTGCAACGCTTCGTCGATGCCCGTGCCTTCGTCCTGAACCATGAATGAAATCGAGTGGTCAAGGGACTTGAGCCTGATTTGCACCGTGCCATTAGGCGGACCAAATTTGATGGCATTTCCAATCAGGTTGACCCATACATGCAGCAGCAGACCCTCGTTGCCGCGATAGCTGACCTTCTCCATATTCACATCAAACTCAGTTTCCCGCTCCGTCCATTTGGGCTCCAGCATCACAATTGCCTGTCTGATTTGTTCGTCCAGCCTAAATACTTCCTTCTTGGTTTGAATCGTCTGATTCTCAATTTTGGACAGCAATAGGATATTGCCAACAAGATCTGATAAGCGTTTCGTATTGAACAGGATTTTCTCCGTATACTCCGCTTGTTCCTTGGAAATATTTGGGTCCCCTTGAAGCAGCATTGCATATCCTTCAATTGCATTGATGGGCGTTTTGAATTCGTGGGATACGTTGGATACAAAATCAGTCTGTAAAACCTCCGTGGACGCCAGCTCCTGCGTCATGATATTGAAATGATCATAGGTCTCGCGCAGCTCCGTTATAGGATTGGTTATTTCTAATCTGGTGGAGAAATCACCCTCTGCTACGTTACTCATCGCTCTGCTCAGGCGCGTGATGGGGGAAAGAAACTGCTTGCTGAAAATCGCATTAATGGTTGTGCCGAGAACCATGCTCAAAATGACTACCCAAAGTGCCAGCGGAATTTCAACAGGCAACCCCAAAAAATGATCAATGAGGACAATGAGTCCATTTGAAACAAGCAATACAATGGTGAATTCAATGAGAATAACAATGGTGAAGAATAGTCTGAGGGTAAATCCCCGTTTGCGTTTTTTCATGCTTTCTTTACCACCTTGTATCCAACACCGCGCATTGTGACGATCTGAAAATCCTCATTTTCCCGAAATCGATCCCTCAGCCTGCCAATATGAACATCAACCGTGTGGGAGTCTGTATCTGTATCGTAGCCCCAAATATCGTCCATAATCTGTTGCCTTGTAAAGATACGTCCCGGAAATGAAACCATCTTATACAAGAGCATGAATTCTTTCTGAGGCAGTACTTGGATTTGACTATTGGCGATAACAGACATGGAATCGTATTCTAATTCAGTATTGCCAATGACTTGCCTACGGTCGCTAATCATCTGTGCACGGCGCAGCAACGCACTTACACGCAGCACCATTTCATTAACATTGACAGGCTTGACCATATAATCATCGCTGCCAGAAAGAAAACCAAGGCGCATATCGTCAAAGGCATCCTTGGCAGTAATCATGAGCACAGGTGTCTGTATGCCTGTTTCGCGCAGAGAGCGTACAAGCTCATACCCGTCCATGACAGGCATCATCACATCAGAGATGATCAGATCGATATATTCCTGATCGATTAATTCCAGCGCTTGTTGTCCGTTCATAGCGCATCTTGTGGCATAACCATTCTTTATTAAGACTCGTTGGAATAATTGTTGCAATTCCTTATCGTCTTCAACAATCAGAATTTTCAGCATGTTATTCCTCCTTGCACTACCAATCATTCGGTTTCATGAGATTCCGATAGAATCCTACAAATCATTATATATGATAATTCTCAACCAGTCATCAACTAATCATCAACTTCTGTTGAGATTGTCATTCAAGGGACTGCTGAAATGAAAAAAGCCCCACACTATTTTGCGTAATGCAGCAATAGTGTGAAGCTTCATATTCATTAGGTTGCGATACTCTGTATCCAATCAACAAATTCGGATTTGTAATCCGCAGGTCCATGATCCTCGTCCCATACCATGGCATAGTCAACTGTGCTGCATCCTTTTGCCTTCACTGTAAGTGCAAGGAGCATCGCCATGGTAAATGAGGTATGCGGGTCATGTGTGCCGACACGGACGCGGAAATGCTTTGCCATATGATCACTATCCGCAAACTCAATCTGAGTGAGTGGATTGATGAGATCAATGCGATGCTTAAGCTGATCGTTGCTTGTATCGGCTAAAAATGCATCATAATAGCGCGCAAACTCCTTTGGGTAATCATCAGCAAGCACTTGCAAGGCAGTGAACGTATGAGTATCGAAGTGAACATAGTCAGCTGCATCACGTCCAAAAACTTGGTTTTCAGCTTGGGTTAAATCCAAGGCATCAAAAGAGGTGCAGGGCTTGAGCCTAGGAAGTTCGCTTTGCAGGAACGCATCCAAACTGCTGATGGCTGCACTTTTGCCATCCCACGTGAGCCAAGCACGTTTGGCATTGCCTTTGCGCTGCACCATAGGAGGCGGCATATTGGGACGCGCGGCACTGGAATCAGGCACCATTTCGGTATATGCACCGTCAAGATAGTCGTCAACTGTGTAGTTGACAGGCAATAATCCGCTTTGGAGCATGACCAGATGCTTAGTGATGGCGGCATTCATGACCTCCATCAAATAATCATAGCCGCTGCCGCTTCGTCCGCCATCATCAATGGATAGGGCGCTGGCTGTAGCTGGATGCAAAACGCATAGGCTATTGAAGTAGGTAAGGTACATCTTGGCAAGTACGTCCGACAACGCACATTGGAACGGCGAAAAATCGCCGCCCTGCACAATCCCCGGTCTGCCCTCAGCGTGGTACATACCCTGAAACATCCACTCATACGCCATGTTTGCATGTTCAAGGTCAATAATGGGACAATAGCACTGAGCGGCAAAGACATCGTCTGTTTCGCTCGTGATTGCGCCTGATTGCACTAGGTAGCTATCATAGGAGGGGTTATTTGCAGTAACGCCAAGAAGCGAAGACATTGCACCGCCTGCACTCACGCCTGTTGAGATGATGCGCTCAGTATCGCCCGCGATATATGCACGATTGTGCTTTAGAAAACGAACCGCCGCCTTGAGGTCGACAAGTCCAATCGGTGCTTTCCCGACGAATCGACCTTCCTTTGTGGTTTGCTTTCCGCGTGCACCTACGGTGACATAGACCAGGCCAGCGCGTAGATACTGCATGCCTTGGCTTCTGGGGTGGTCGATTGAAATAGGCTCTGCCTCCGAATACCCGCCAATACAGTTTTCAAATACAATAGGGGCTGTGCTGGCAGTGTAGTTCATCATTTGTGCGCCGCGATTAATCTCGCCGCTTTCAGTCATGTAAGCGGACGGAACATAGAGATTCAGACATTGAAGATGGGGTGTATCGGGGTTTTGGCAGTATACAATGCCTTCCAAACGGTACAGATCAAGCGCGCTGTCAAAAGACCAGCGCGCTTGATAAAGAGATAGTGTATTAGACATGGGCAATCTCCTTCTCATGTAGCATCACATATAAACGCTGTGCATTTCCTCCAAGGATGAGTGCTTTCTCCTCCTCGGTGATGTCAAGGTTTTGAACGAAAGCAGTGCCGCCCATCAGCCACTCCCTGCGTACGGGATAGGACGAACCATAGATGATATGATCCGCGCCAAGTGTCTTGATGGCACATTCGAGCTGATCCTTGCCCCAAGGCTGTGCGTGAGACATCTCAAAGAAGATATTGCGCTGCATATGGGTGCTGATCTCGTCTGTGGTTTGGGAAAAACGTGCGGCCGTATCGGTCATTTGAGGCTTGGGGGGGAGCATCATATTTGCATAGGTATGAAATCCTCCGCCAAGCATTGAATGCACGACACGTACATTGGGGTAACGGGTAAACATTCCGCTGAATAGCTCGCGTGAAACGGCAATCATCTGGTCACAGCAGCGGCCATAGGAGCGGCGCAGGTTGTTGTAATCCTTCACAGCATCAAACTCAACAGGTACAGGTGTGTGATGGATGTAAGCGGTCATATGAAGCTCGTTCAGCTTTTCAAACAGCGGTGCAAACGCTGCATCATCAAGATATAGGTCGCGGTAATGTGCACATAGCTGCACCCCGCGCATGCCAAGCGCATAGCAGCGATCTAGCTCTGCCAGCGATTGGGCTGTTCCCCACGGAGGAATCACAGCCAATGCATGAAGAACGCCGCCGCTTCGTTTGGCATAATCCGCCATACCGTCATTGAACAATCGGCACATGTCAAGGCTCAGCCATTCATGGCAGCATGGGACTTTCATGACTGCTTGGTCAACCCCTGCTTCCTTGAGCGCGGATAAATGACCTTCCAAAGTGTATTCACCCTGCAAATAGTCAACCCCTGCAAAGCCAATGGGGCGTTCAATAACGATTTGCTTTTTATCGCCGTTTTCCTTCACGTAACCGGCGGTGTTGGGAATGGTCGGAATCTCAGATAAGAACTGCTCTAGCAGCGTATCATCTTCAAAGATTTGTTCTGGAAACCAGTATACATTTGCATCAATAATCATTGTTGTCACACCCTTATATGTTGTGGCAGATAAAGGCAGCCATCGCCTGATATTACTGGGGTAAAACTTTGTCACGCACCATGCGGGCGTCATATGAAATGGTCACGCCTGCAAACTCATGTGTGAGCTTGTGAGGCTGAATATCGCCAAAGTTCTTGGGACCATCGCCTGGATGGGGGAAGCGACGCTTCCAAACCACACGACCTTCCTCGTCCGTTTGAGAAAAATTGGGGAAAGGCATGGGCACATAGGGGACACCGACTGCGCCGCCGAGGATCGCTTCTGCATTTGCGAGGTATTGATCGATTATCGCTGCATCCATGATACCGCCGCCTGCGCAGAGGGTATCGTAGTCGCTGCGATATGCGGCGAGCTTACGAAGATGCAGGACACGGGTTTCAACAGACCCATGCAGGTTCATCCCATGACCCATGATCTCGTCTCCGCTAAAGAGAATTCGTGCGCTCTTGTCAAGAAATACAAGGCTGCCAACCGCATGGTCAGGAACCTTGAGCACCAGCAGATCGCGCCCCTTGAGCGGGATGAAGTCGCCATCGTCCACGATTTCGATACGATAATCTCTTGGGAAGTCAATTCCTTCAAAGCTTGGGAATGGAATCGTTGCAAGAGGCTGGGTTTCAGCTGACATATACGCACAGTCAAAATAACAGTTGTTCGCCGTGTGATCAAAATGATCATGGGTATTTGCGATACGGCTGAGGGGTTTGTCGGTCAGGGTCTGGCAATACTTACGGATATTCCCCGCGCCATAGCCGGAATCGATCAGCAGCGCTTCTTCGTCTCCTTCCAGAAGATAGGAGTAATCGCCGTCGCTGAGAACTTGCCATGTACGAGGTGCAACCAATTTCGAACGGAAGTATGGCTCGCTCATGGGGACACGCAGTCCTTCTTCGTCTTCTAGCATGATATGTTGCTTTGATGAAAAATCAATTTGCTTCATAGTTGTTCCTTTCTACAGCAGCCTTTGTTCAAAAAGCCACTCGCGTAATGCTTTGATGTCATACGCTTTGGTCCATGTGAAAATATGGTGCATACCCGGATGCTCTTCTATCCCGTCGGGGATGACGCTGCGACCCTCAAACCATGTGAAGTTTAAGTTGCAGTTGTGTTCGTTTTGACTGCGTATCGCCGCATCTAAAATAGCTGCATCCGCTCTTGCATCAATATGCCCATAGCTGAGCCGCCCGCCTGCTTTGCGCATTTCCTTCATGCAGTCGCTCATGATTGGGTACGCCTTCACATCGCCGCAGGAGACAATCGCCCAGATATTTTCGTCCTTTGCAGCTGCCATACGGACAGGATCCCATTGCCCAGCAACCAATAAACATCCCGCAAAGAAATGCGGATTGCGAAGCATGAGCTCGCAGATCATCATGCAGCCCATAGATTGACCTGTAGCATAGATGCGAGTGCTATCGATGGGATAGCGGAGCATGAGGTCGCGAAGTAGTTCCACGGTAGCGTCTGCTTCCCATGTCACTTCAAATTCATCATTTGCGCAGACATTGGGGTATTGCGGCGCAACAACGAAGCAAGGGCGTCTTCCATAGTCCGCTTCCATTGCCCAAACAGTCGCGCCTGTGCCCTGCACGAGGGGGGAGGACAAGTCATCTGAGCAAGAGCCCGCATCGTGCATAAAGAGCACGACGGGGTAGATTTGCCCCTGTACAATGCGCTCCGGCATATAGAGATTGTAGTTCAGTTCACGACCGTCAGCGGTTGTGAATGCGGCTGGGATAAAATGATCCGCCATACCACGATCAATGCGATCTGCATTACGCCCTTCAAAAGGCGCAAGCTCTTTGCCTGACGCAGTTTGAAGCGGTTTTAGCTGGCTGACTGTGATCTGTGGTTTGCGTACAAAGAGGCGTGCATCGCGTCCACGGCCTGTATGTCCGATCATATTTGCTTCGTCACCTGTGGAATTTAGCGTCAGCTGCACAAACCGTCCCTTACGACTTGCGTTTTTGCGGCATGCAGTTGCGGTAAAGACATTGGTGATCTCAAAGCCATCAATGGCGAAGCAGTCTGTGGATAAGTCCGCACCATAAAGCTCTTCGTTATATTCTACCGCTACGGATATCAACCTTTGCCCAACGCCGTAGGTGGTTGCTAATGCCGTTACGCCAATGACATGCGGATCATACATCGCTCTTGTCTCCTTTGTTTATAGTTCATTCAGCTCTTTAGCTCTACAGCAGCTGACGAAATGATTTGGCATCAATTCTTCCAGCATCTGCGGTTGATTACATTCCTCTTTTGCATATGGGCAGCGCGCTGCAAAGCGGCAACCGGGCTTGGGCTCGATAGGTGAGGTGATTTCGCCCTTTAAGCGAATGCGCTGACGCCTTTGCGTTAGGTCGGTGGAAGGAATTGCGGATAGAAGGGCTTTGGTATAGGGATGAAGCGGCGTGATGAACATCTCCTTGGAGGGAGATGTCTCTACCAGCTGACCCAGATACATTACGCAGATATCGTCCGAGATGTGGCGCACAACCGATAGATCATGTGTAACAAACATATAGGTGAGTCCGCGCTGTTCCTGCAAGTCTTGCAGGAGGTTGAGCACCTGTGCTTGAATGGACACGTCAAGAGCGGATACAGGCTCATCGCACACGATGAAATCCGGATTGAGCGCAAGTGCGCGCGCGATGCCGATTCTCTGGCGGCGCCCGCCGTCCAGCTCATGGGGGTAGGAGAGGCGCAAACGCCTATCAATCCCGACAAGCTCCATCAGCTGTTCAGTTTGCTCGCGAAGCTCCGCTTTGTTAAAGCGCTTTGACAGCATCAGCGGTTCTTTGACCGTTTCTTCTACCGTCTGGCGAGGGTTGAGCGAGGAATAGGGGTCTTGAAACACGATCTGCATCTTTTCATTCATCTCGTGCGTTTGTTTCTTATTTAGATGTGTGATGTCATTGCCTTTAAACAGGATTTCGCCGTCCGTGCTCTCCAGCAGGTGAATTAGCGTACGTCCAAGCGTGGATTTTCCGCAGCCTGACTCGCCGACAACGCCCATCGTTTTGCCGCGTTCGATCTTGAAGGATACATCATCAACCGCGTGAAGCTTGCCCTTTGGGGTATCGAAATACTTTTTCAGATGTCTGGCTTCGATCAATGGTGTTGACATTTTCTACCCCTCCTTCTGAGTTGAGTCGATTTGGCAGCAGCGGCAAAGGTGCCCTGCACCGATATCAATAAGCCCGATGCGGCCTTGCCTGCAAGCATCCGTGGCATGGGGACAGCGGGGATTAAACGCGCAGCCTTTTGGCAAATTGGACGGGTCAGGCGGGAGACCTTCAATGGGGGATAGCCGCTTCACATCCGACTTGAGACCGGGGAGTGAGCCAAAGAGTCCCTTGGTATAGGGGAAGCTAGGGCTGTGGAAGATTTGCTCTCTGGTGCCATATTCTACGATTTCGCCTGCATAAACCACCGCGACATTGTCGCAGACTTCAGCAACGACGCCTAGGTCATGAGTGATCATGATCATGGAGGTATTATACTTTGCCTTTAGATCGTTGATCATGTCAAGCACCTGCGCCTGAATTGTCACGTCAAGGGCTGTGGTAGGCTCATCAGCGAGAAGAAGGTCGGGGCTGCAGGCAAGTGCTATGGCGATGACAACGCGCTGCTTCATACCGCCTGAAAATTGGTGCGGGTACTCGCGATAGCGTGCTGCAGGGATGCCGACCATCTCTAGCATTTTCTTCGCATTTTCCTCTGCCTTTGCGCGGCTCACATTCTCATGCAGCTCGATAACCTCTGCAATCTGCTTGCCAACGCGCATGATGGGATTAAGCGCGGTCATGGGGTCTTGGAAAATCATTGCAATGCGCTTGCCGCGGATATGGCGCATTTCGTCATGATGTGCATTCAGCAGTTCTTTACCGTCAAACCAGATTTCGCCTGAGGTAATCCGTGCAGGAGGCTCGGGGAGAATCTTAAGAATTGATTTTGCAATCGTGGTTTTGCCTGCGCCTGTTTCGCCAACGAGTCCAAGCGTCTTGCCTTTTTCCAGTTCCAAGGAGACGTCATTCACGGCATGGATGACATCGCCATCGGATGTATATTCTATCGTGAGATTTTTAATCGATAGAAAAGCTTTATTTTCTTTGCTCATGAGTTGACCCTCCTTAGTTCTTTAGTTTTGGATCCATTGCATCGCGCAATCCATCGCCCAGCATGTTAAAGGACAATACCACGACCATGATCGCGAGTCCCGGGAAGATGCAAAGATGCGGGTATTTTGTGATGACTGACTTACCAGCGGATAGCATTGCGCCCCATTCGGGGGTTGGAGGCTGTACGCCAAGACCAATATAGCTCAGCGCTGCTGCTGATAAAATGGTATTGCCAATGCCCATCGTGACCGATACGATCAAGGGAGCAATGCTATTGGGCAGGATATGAGTGGTAATAATGCGGAATTTACTGCAATTGATTTTTTCGGCGGCTTCGATGTACTCCTGTTTGCGGATAGAGAGAATCGAGCCGCGAAGGAGGCGCACGGTCATGGGGATGCCGCCGATGGATAAGGCGAGTATGGTGTTCGTAAAACCCGGTCCAAGGGCTGCTGAGATCGCGATTGCGAGCAGCATGCCTGGAATTGCCTGAATGATGTCAAGCAAGCGCATCACCAGCGTCTCCACCCAGCCGCCATAGTAGCCAACGATGGAGCCGATCACGATGCCGACCAGCGTTCCTGCAACCGAAGCGATCATGCCAAGGCTCAGCGATGCGCGAGAGCCATACAGAATACGGGAAAAAATATCGCGTCCCAGCTCATCGCAGCCAAAGATATGCTCTGCTGAGGGCTTTGCGTACATGTTCTGGATATCCATTTTAGTGTAGTCATAGGGGGAAATCCAAGGAGATAGAACAGCAACCAGAAGAAGCGCAACAATCAAGCATAAGCCAAATAATGCGGCTTTGTTCTTCTTGAGTCTTGCCATGATCTGTGAAAGCTGACTCTCCTTGCGGAGGCGTTCGTTCACTGCTTGCCCATTACGCTGCATGTTTCTTCCTCCTTTGCTGTCCTTCATATTGCGCCTTGATTCTTGGATCAATGAAGGCGTATACAATATCCACCAGCAGCATGATCAGGCTAAAGAGAAGCCCTAGAATCAGCACGCCGCCCATCACGATGGGATAGTCGCGGCTGCCAATTGCACTCATCATGTAGTTACCAACGCCGGGGATCGAAAATACGTTTTCAATAACAACCGTACCGCCCAGCATCATGCCCATGCCATTACCAACGATGGTGATGATGGGGATGAGCGCATTGGGCAGCGCGTGCTTGAGGAGTACTTCGTTCTTGCTCAAACCCTTTGCTTGCGCAGTCACGACGTAATCGGAGCGAATGACCTCCAGCATGCTGGAGCGAGTCTGACGCGCCTGTGTTGCGATGCCTGCAAAGCAGTTGGCTAGGCAGGGCATGATGTAGAACTCGATCCCGCCAACACCGTAAGCGGGGAGCCAATTGAGATTGACTGCAAATGCGACAACCATCATCAGCGCGAGCCAAAAAGCGGGAATGGATACACCTAGGAGTGCAATAAACATGCAGAATCTGTCTGCCAGTCCGTTCCTGTGGGTCGCCGCAATGATGCCAAGCGGTGTCCCCACAAGGATTTGCAGTCCCATACAGGTAAATGCGATGATCAGCGTATACTTCATTCGTGCCAGTAGTCCATCAATAACAGGGGTGCCATACATATAAGAATCGCCTAGATCAAAATCGATGAACACCTGCTTGAGATATCTGCCAAGGCGGATGAGATAGGGATCATTGAGTCCCATTTCCTCCCGCTTTGCTTGCAATTCGACCTGTGTTGCACCATTGCCAAGCAGCGATGCAGCGGGATCACCCGGACAGACATACATAATGGAAAAAATAAGTATCGCGATGCCAAGCATGACCGGGATTGTCCATAAAAGCCTCTTGATGATAAAACGGCTCATGATGCATCCTTTCTGTCTAGCTTCGTGCTTTTTGCCGAAGTGACTTTTTGATTTGATAGAAGTGGCGTTGCGGGCATTTTGAAGCTTTGCACCGCAACGCCATCATCGATAGTCTATTAGTTTGCGTAGTTGCAAGCGCCAGGAGTTACCTGTCCGCGAGCATCAACTACAACATTGGTGATCTTGGTGGTGTGCGCGATATTACCCATGTTCTGTACAAGGCCAACACCGTAGCACTGCTCTTTGAGGTACTGGTGGAAAGCGTCCATGCTCTCGTCGTTATGGGTTTCGATGCCCAATGCAACGTTAAGCAGGTTCTGGAGGGTTTCGTCCTTTACGAAGTTCTCTGCGCCGCCATGTACGTAACCGCTTGCATCCCAGCCAAGCTTCCATACATTGACCAAGTAGGAGGTTGAACCGCCCTGATCAAGGAGCAGATCCCATTCTTCGGGCTTATACTTATACTCATTAGCGAGCTGTTGGTCATAGGGGCATAAAGTGACGTTGATGTTCATGGGCATGAGAAGCGCCTGAATGATGGTAGCCATCTTCGTTGCTTCGTCCGTTGAGATGTACATGAGCTTGATATCAAGGGAAGAAACACCGGATTCAGCCATGAGGCCCATTGCTTTTTCTAGGTCATAGGAGAAGTATTCTTCCTCGTCCCAGCTTGCCTGATAGTCAGCATACTTGGTATTGCCCCAAGTCTTGACAACCTTGCCATTTCCGCTGTATGCGCCTTCAAGAAGCATTTCTTTGTCGATTGCATAGGCAACTGCTTCGCGAAGCTTAACATTGTTTGCAAATACGCCCTTTTCCTCGTCGCAGTTGAAGAGCAGGAAGTTAGTTACGTTGTCAGGAATTTGTGAAACTTGATAGCCTTCAACGCCTTGGAAATCTACGATGTCAGCATCAGCCAGCCAGTTGGTTACGTCAATTGCCTTAGTCTTCAGAGCGTTTGTGCGCTGTGCGGAGTCGCTGACGATGTCAAACTGAATGGTCCCCACATTGTGCTTGGAGGTGCTCTGTACTAGGGAATCATCGGTCTGCCAGTACTTGCCAAGATCTTCAAATACCATCTTGGAGCCTGATACATACTCAACACACTGGTAAGCAGAGGTGGTTACGGGGTCAGTTGCCATCTGATCAGCACTTGCTTCGTAGGAAGCCTGCGTAACGATGGGGCATTCCATCCATAGGGCGCATAGGTCGCCGATTGCGAGGTTGGTGAACTTGAATTCAACCACATAGTCGCTCACAACGGTAATGCTCTCGATGGAGCCAAGCTTGGGTAGATTGCCCGAAGCAATGGCGGTGTTGTAGCAGAATGCAACGTCTGATGCAGTGACTTGGTTGCCTGCTTGATCGTAGATATAATCATAGATTTCACATTGATAGGTCAGGTCGTCAATCATTGTATAGTCCTTCATCATGACGCCCTTCATGTCGCCGCCGATGTTGGCAACTAGAAATTCATAGGTTGTGTACAGGATGCCGATGCGTCCCTGTGACATGCCCTGGAAAGGTCCGATGTTCTGGGGGTCGCTTGCGAGTGCAACAACAACCTTGGAGCTATCTTCCTCCGCGATCGCCGCGAGGCCGGTCAAGGATAGAAGCATCGATAGGCACAGAACCATTGATAGAACCTTGAGCAGACGGGAATTGGATTTAAACATGTTTTTTCCACCTTTCGTTTATATCATCACGCCCTCGATAGGGCGTCATTGATTCGGAGTTGATTAGGGGCGAGAGGCGAGCATTTCCTTGACCTTGGAGGCTAGGATTTCGGCTGCGCCTTTGCCAAAGGGGGAGTTCATCGCTTCGTATGTGATGCGCTGATAGGAGTCTTTATCCGCCATGTATTTTGCACCGCCATTGACCATAGTGACGATGAGTGCGGTGGGATGGGCATCCGTGACCTCCTTAGCAGTGAGGCAGTTGAGCTCAGGCTGTACACCAACTAGTGTGATATCTCCCAGACCCATGAGGAAGATCGGCGTTTCCATCGTGCCTTTCGAAATATAAGGAGGAATGCGCGTGGGGTACAGCTCGTGCAGCGGCTTCATCTCTTTGGCAGGAACGATAACGGCCGCGTCTTGAACGAAAACCTCGTTCGAGGCGACCGGCTTTGCTGATTGGATGGCGCAGGTTGCTGCAATGACCATTTGATCTGATAATGTATTGCAAATTTCGATGCCATCATCCTGTAAATCGTACTCCATGAGCTTTCGCGCTTGATCAAACTTGCAGGATTTCGCCTTCCCGATGGGTGCCTGATCGCCCGCCGCACCGACGAGGAAGAGGACTGTTCCGCCGATTTGCGCTTCCAGCTTCGCTGCCATCGTTCCTGCTAAATCGCTTGAAACTGCTTTTCCGCCCGTTGACATCATCGAACCATCAAGAACGGATGATTGCACTGCATAGTGGACTAAGACTGCGATGGTTTGGTTTGCGTCATCTATGATATGAATGGCGGTCAGCGTTTTGTTGGTTGCGCCTGTGCCGCTGTTTCCAACCCACCAGCCGTCCACCGTTTCAATGTCACGGTTGATGCATACGCTGCATTCATCTGAGCCGATGCTCATCTTGGCATTGACCATGGAAGATGCAGCATCCGCTGAGGCAAGCCGCGTTGCATTATAAAGAGCAGCTTGTAAATCACGCTTGTGCTTCTTATCATCATCTGTTCTCAGTACGAAATCAGGCATGACATGCGGAGCAGAAAAAGTGTGAGTGACACATATCCAGCATGTATCCGCGTTTGTTTCGCGCAGAACGATATCCTTTAGCGCAGCAATTTCATCTGCCGGTAACGAAGTCATCTCGATGCTCACCAGCACTATTTTGATATCTGCTTGTATCAACACGACTCTCACATACAGAGGCGTGAGAAGAACATTGAATCCTTCTGTAGGAAAAAAACCTTCTGAGAATATCAATTCGCTTTTTGCACTACTAGCTCTCATCACGGTGCCTCCATGTGTTTGATTTGGTTTATCATCAACCTGTTTGTACACAGTATATTACCTGCCACCTTGACAAGCAAACCGCTTTTAGCTATAATTTATGCACAAACTGCATGAATCGACATAGCTCTTATGCAAGATACTAGCGTATGCTATAATAGGAGTGTGAACATGGACATTAACTATATCAGTGAATTCGTAATCCTTGCTGAAACGGGAAACTTCATGGAAGCAGCGGAAAAGCTGTTTATTTCCCAATCCACACTCTCTAGGCATATCAAAACGCTTGAAGAGGATCTGGGAGCATCTGTATTTGATAGAACGACTCGTAAGGTGAACTTAAATGCATTTGGTCAGTTATTCCTTCCCTATGCCAAATCAATCTCGCGCATTCAATATGAGTACACCTCTGCCCTTGGCAATGCGCTTAACGATGAACATGGCAACGTTCGCATTGGCTCGATTCCCGTTATGTCCCAGTACAAAATCACCGACGCGCTGATGCAGTTCAGGAATGAAAACCCACGCTTTACCCTTGATATTATTGAGGGAGATTCCCTGCAGCTCACCAAAATGCTCAGGTCTAATCAATGCGACCTTGCCTTCATCCGTGAGTGGGATGACAAGGACAATGAGTTTAACAAGATTCTCTATGCAACAGACACTTTAGCCGCCATTATGCCCAAGGGACATCCACTGGCAAAGGAAAATGTGATTCACCTTGAGCAGCTCAGAAATGAATCGCTCATGATGCTTGCAAAGGATACATTTATGTACTCGCTTTGTGTGCGCGAATGCCAAAAAGCAGGGTTTGAACCACGAGTTGTGTTTACGGGACATCGAGCAGAGAACATCATCGATTTGGTCAGGAAAGGCATGGGAATTGCCCTGCTCATGAAAACGCCGATTGCCTTTATGAACAATGCGGATTTGAAGATTATTGATATTGAGCCTCGCGTTACGACCTCCATCAGCGTTGCCTATCCCAAGGCAGGGCAGATCAGCACAGGTGCAAAGCATTTTCTCAACCTCATTAAGTCCATTTGAGGCAATTCTTCATGCATAATAACGACCTATTCATGCAGGAATCGCATAAATCAAATGCATAGAACCGCATAATATAAGGTCTTCATGATACCGATTAAAAAGTACAGCATCATAAAAGAGAAAGAATTTCAAAATTTCCGCTTGAATTATTCTGCAATGATTGATATGATAACCATAAGTGAGCCGCATATTAGCGTAAGTCCAGCTAATATGCGGGCTTTTTTTATTGATTTTTAAGGGGGTCTTCATCATGGAGCATCAAGCAAACGACTTTTTAGAGACGGAGAAAATAGGCAAACTGATGCGGAAATTTGCTGTGCCGTGCATTATCTCGTTGCTGGTCGGCGCATTGTACAATATCGTGGATCAGGTGTTCATTGGCTGGGGTGTTGGTTTTCTAGGCAATGGTGCAACCAATGTCGTATTCCCAATGACGGTAATTGCGCTTGCGATAGCAACTATGATCGGTGATGGCGCATGCACGTTTGTGAGCATTCGCCTTGGTGCAAAGGACCCTGATAGCGCGCATAAAAGCGTCGGCAACGCGATCATCATTTCGCTTGTTGCCAGCCTTTTGCTGACTGTCATCTATTTCGTTTTTCAGGATTCGATACTCTACGCATTTGGAGCGACGGAGAACAACTTGCCCTATGCAAAGGAATATTTCACTTGGATTACGATTGGTATTCCGTTCTACATGTTCGCCAATACCCTTAATCCTATCATTCGCTCCGATGGAAACCCCAAATTTGCCATGCTTTGCATGCTGGGCGGTGCGGTGCTTAACATCATTCTTGACCCCATTGCAATCTTTGTTTTGGGCTGGGGTATGCGCGGAGCCGCTATTGCAACGGTACTTGGTCAATTGCTATCCGCGGGGTTGTCACTTGCCTATATATTCCGTATGAAGGCGATCAAACTGAGTAAAATCAGCTTCCGCCTGAATGGCTCTTTGATTATGAAGTTCATCACGCTGGGGCTCTGTACTTTGCTTTCCCAGCTTTCCATGGTTATTTCCATGGGCTTTACTCAGAACATGCTGCGTACCTACGGCTCAGCGTCTATCTATGGCGCAGATATCCCGATCACCGTAATCGGCATCGTATGCAAATTCTTTCAGATCGTGATGTCCATTGTCATCGGTATTTCCGCTGGCTGCATCCCGATTGTTGGCTATAATATCGGCGCAGGCCGCAAGGATCGCGTGAAGGGGATTTTGGTGCGCTTGATTGGCTGTGAGGCTATCGTTGGCGTTGTTGCGCTCTGCTTATTCCAATTCTTCCCCGCACAGCTGATATCGCTCTTTGGCTCTGAAAGTGATCTATATATGCAGTTTGCTGTGGTCGCGTTCAGAACCTATCTTGCGATGGTGGTGCTTGCTTGCGTAAACAAAGCATCCTTCATCTTCTTGCAGGCAATGGGCAGACCTTGGCTTTCAACGGGCTTGTCCTTCCTGCGCGAGGTGCTGCTGAGTGTGCCGCTCGTCATGATTTTACCACGCTATATGGGTCTTGATGGCATCTTGTATTCCATGCCCATATCGGATCTTATTGCGTTTGTGCCGTCAGTCCTCGTGCTAGTGCTTACCTATCGCCAGCTTAGCAAGGATGAACCGCTCAAATCCGAATTGGCGCCGGAGAATGCAATCTGATTCCGTATAATTTCATAACTAAAATGATGAAAACCACTAGCTTTGTGATAAGTCTAGTGGTTTTCATTTGTTCATTAACCAGCTATTTGATTGATGAATATATCACAAGCATCAATAGCTCCAATAACATTCAGCTAGCTTTTTTACCGCAAAGCCATTATAATATCGATGAACGGAGGCATATGCCTATGAATAATCAGAAAAAACGTAATATTTTTCGTAGCTTTCGAAGCCAATTGATTTTGGCTTTGAGTATGATAGCTATTATTCCTGTATTAATCATACAGACCTATTCGTTTTATCAAACCACTGAGATCATTGAGAATAATACGAATGAACTGCTTGAAGCAAACATGGTTTCGATGCTTCAAAGCGTGACGCTCAGCATTGATGCGTATCAAAGCATACTGGATCAAATGTATGTGGATGATGCGCTTGTTGCGCTTGTAAACAAACTCAATGCAGGCAAAGAAATAGCACTATCCACCAATCAACTAATCCGAATGCTGCGAACAGCCTGCTACGCTAAGGAGTACATCCAAGGAATTACCATCGTTTTGCAAAACGGTCAAATGGTATTCTTTGATAAAATGACAGGATCAACGATTCGCAATTCATGGATGATACAAGATCGAATTGAACCACAAGCGCTATATGACAAATATAATAAAGACAATTCCTCTCATTTATTACGAGCACAATATGCAACGCAATTTAACAAAGAGGAATTCTATTTGTTTCACATTGCTAGGCGTATCATCAACTTCAAAGACATTGAACAAAAACCAGGCGTTGTCATACTTTCCCTAGATGAACGTATTTTGAGCGAAACGATCAATGATGCAAAGAGCGATGTAGGACCCAGCTTTTTACTAGGACCCAATAACGAAGTCATTTCATCGCCTGATTCTACGGTTATTGGTCAAACGCTTGCTGATCCCTTGAATGAATGCATCCAAATGGCTGCAGAGCAGCAAGGGATCAAAGCAGACCATATGAAAGCATATGAGCGTTTCGATGAAAAGCTGAACTGGATGCTTGTTCATGTCGTAGATCAAAATGAGATGATCAAACGCATTGCTGATCAACAGAGAATCATGGTTGTGGTTCTTGTTATCACAATTATGTTGCTGATCGCTGTAATCGCATTGGTTACAGGGCGGCTCAGCGGATACATACAAACAGTAGCAAACGCTATGCACCGTGCAGGCGGGGGAGATATGCAGGTTAGGGTTGTGCAAGATGACAAGATGCCAACAGAAGTCGCTGTAATCGCAGATCGATTTAATTTGATGATGGGCGACATTGATCAGCTGATTCAGCAAGTAACAGCTGTTTCTCAAAAGCAGAGAGATGCTGAGATTGCGATGCTTGAAGCACAAATTAATCCACATTTTCTATACAATACACTTGATAGCATCAACTGGATGGCGATTGATGAAAATCAAATGGAAATCAGCGGTGCGATTGCTGCATTAGCAAGAATACTCAGATATAGCATTGATGGCAGCAATCGTATGGTAAAGCTGAGCGAAGAAGCAGTATGGCTTGAGCAGTACTTGTTCTTGCAGCAAGTACGATTAAAAGGCGATTTTGAGTATACTCTCAACATCGATCCTGCGGCAATGGACACGCCCATTCATAAACTGTTATTTCAGCCAATTGTTGAAAATGCAATCAGACATGGCTTTGGCGGCTTAAAAAGAGAAAAAAAGCTGCTTATTGAGATTCGCCTTTGCGATGAGTATTTGTCCATCCGCATCAATGACAATGGTTGTGGCATGGATGATGAGCAGCTCAAAAAAATCAAGCAAGCGATTAAAGAACAAACAAAGCAACTGGATAGCATAGGCATTTTAAATGCAGTATCGAGAATGCGAATGTACTATGGTGATCAAATCGATATTCAAGTGTGGAGCAAACTGGACGAGGGAACGGATGTCATTTTACATATCCCGATAACAAGTAGCGAGGAGTGAAATAATGAAGATTGTCATTGTTGAGGATGAAGTGCGTATTCGAGAAGGCATTGAGAAGCTGCTCAGCAAAAGAGCAACAGAGCACCAAGTTGTAGGGATGGCTGAGAACGGAAAAGAAGGGTTTGCCCTCATTCTGCAAGAAAAACCCGAACTGGTGATAGCAGATATCAAAATGCCTCTGATGGATGGCATACAGATGCTCGCAGCCGTCAGAGAAGCAGGCATTACGATAAAGGCCATTATATTGAGCGCTTATTCTGAATTTGCATATGCACAGCAAGCCCTTAAGCTAGGTGTGAGCGAATATTTACTAAAGCCAATTGTCGTTGATGAACTGATGCAAGCCATCAACAGCATTGAAACACAGCTAAAGGGGAGCAAAACACAGTCAATCCTTGAAGTTAGGCAAATCCTACCCGAGATATTGCATAGCATATCCCATAGCAGTTCAGATGCGCTTGAAACAACGCAAGTCGGCATGCTGGTGGGTAAAGCACGAAAAATCGCAGAGGAAAATTTCCATGATGGGATTACACTCAATGAGATTGCAGACATTCTATCAGTCACGCCAGAGCATCTGGGAAGTCAAATCCATAAGGAGCTTGGCATTACGTTTGGTACGATGATGAAGGCGCTTCGAATCAATAAGGCAAAGGATTTGCTGCTTTCCACAGAGATGAAACTCTATGAAATCGCAGAAATGGTTGGATATCAGGACCCAAAGTACTTTGCGAAGATATTCCAATCAGATATTGGCGTTATGCCCCTTGAATTTAGGAAACTTCACAAGATGCATTAGTTTTGTCCCCTTTCCTTGGTTATCTTGCCTTTGCAAGCGGTAGTTGATTGGTTATAGTAAATACAACAAACAAATTAAACAAGGAGGTCATCTCAATGAAGAAATTGCTTGCTATCTTGCTAGTCGCTATGATGCTGCTTGGTCTTGCATCTACAGCCATGGCAGAGGAAAAAACCGAAGTTACAATCTGGTATTATTGGGAAACCATTAAGCATCAGGAGACATTAAGCGTTGTCATTGCTGATTACAATGCATCTCAGGACAAAGTCGAAGTGAAAACACAGTATGTTCCTTTCGCCGACTTCAAAAAGCAGCTATCCATCGGAGCAACTGCTGATGTTCTTCCTGACATCGTCATCATTGATGGTCCGGATCATGCGTCATATGCAGCAATGGGGATTTTCGCAGACTTAACCGATAAGCTTGCTGACTGGGAAGACCTTGCGCAATACTTCGAAGGTCCTATTGACAGCTGTACACTAGACGGATGCTTGTACGGAATTCCGTTTGGCAGCAACTGCTTGGCATTGTTCTATAATGAGGATATGCTGGCAGCAGCTGGTCAAGAAGTTCCGACCAATTGGGACGAACTCAAGGCTGTTGCAAAAGCAACAACCAAGGATAATGTATCCGGCCTCGGTTTTTGCTCATTGCAAAATGAAGAGGGTACTTTCAACTTCATGCCTTGGGTATGGTCCACAGGCGCTACCTCTTTTGAAATCAATTCAGAAAACACCATCAAGGCACTAACGCTCATTCAGGATTTGGTTGCTGATGGCTCACTGCCTAAGGAAGCAATCAACTGGACACAGGGCGATACCATGAACCAGTTTATCTCAGGCAACCTTGCGATGATGATTAACGGCCCATGGCAAGTACCCACCATGCGTGAGCAGGCTCCTGACCTCAATTGGAACGTTGCTTTAATTCCTGTTGATACGGTCAACGCTTCTGCTCTTGGCGGCGAAAACTTTGCAGTCATCGCTGGCGGCGAAGAAGATGCAGCACTTGATTTCCTCAAGTATGCAACCAGCGCAGAAAAAGTAACCAGCTACATTGATGAATTCGGCTATATTGCAGCCCGCAAAGACGTAGCAGCAGGTCAGTTCCAAGACGATCCCACCATGCAGGTTTTCTCCGCACAGATGGCATATGCCTTGCCTCGCGGACCACATCCTGATTGGCCCTCTATCTCCGACGCAATCTCTCTAGCATTCAATCAGGTCATTGTAGGAACGATGGCTCCTGCTGATGCAGCAGCCGAGGCACAATCTACAATTGATGCGATTCTAGCAGAGTAAAATAGTACGCCTTACCAAAGGGCTGCCTCAGCTGATTGGGGCAGCCCTTTTTATGAAGGAGGATGCGTAATGAAAGCAATACGCAGATATTTTCGCGGAGGAAACCTAGGTTATTTATTTGTACTGCCTGCACTGATCTATATGTTGACATTGGTGGGCTATCCAATTATATCCAATATTATTCTGAGCTTACAGGATGTAACTGTGAAAACCATCAAGCTACCTGTGAAGCCCTTTGTTGGGCTAGAAAACTATCAAAAACTATTTGAAAGCGGAATCCTGCAGACTTCCATATGGAATACATTGCTCTTTACAGTATGCAGCCTCGTATTTCAGTTTCTGTTTGGATTTGCATTAGCGTTGTTTTTTAATCGTAACTTCACCTTCATGAAACCCATACGCGGTTTGCTGATGATGCCGTGGATGATTCCGATCACAGTCACAGGACTCATGTTCAAGTTCATGTTTGGAACGAATGTTGGTATTATCAACCATGCACTAATGGGAATGAATCTGATTCAAACCCCAATAGAATGGTTGACCCAGCCAGGCACGGCAATGTTTGCTTTGATTGTAGCAAACATATGGATTGGAATTCCATTCAATATGATATTGCTGTCCGTTGGGCTGTCGACTATACCGCAGGAGCTGCATGAAAGCGCTTCAATCGACGGCGCGAATGCATTCCAAGCATTTAAAGCAGTCACCTTACCGCTGCTAAAGCCCGCCATTGAATCGGTGCTCATTCTTGGATTTATCTATACATTCAAGGTATTTGACCTTGTGTTTGTGATGACCAGCGGAGGACCTGTGAATGCAACACAAGTGCTTTCTACCTACTCATACAAGCTGTCCTTCTCGCTATTCAAATATGGGCAGGGCGCTGCCGTAGCAAATATTTTGTTTGTGATTTTAATGATCGCTGGTATCTTCTATTTGAAGTTCACTTATGCAGATGAGGAGAGTGTGTAATATGGAGAGAACACTAAGCCCTCGTAAGAATTTTATCTATAACTTGTTTGCAATCCTGCTGCTATGCGTATTGCTGTTTCCACTATATTGGATTCTTGTCACGTCATTGAAGACAGAGCAGGAAATTTTCATGATACCGCCTACGCTATGGCCGCAGGTACTCAATACCACTTCCTATAAAGCACAGCTAAATGCTGGGGACTTTAACATGTTCCAATCCTTTGGCAATAGCCTATCGATTTCGCTATCCTGCATGCTTATTTGCGTGCTCCTTGCAGTGCCTGCATCCTATGGCATTTCACGTTATCGATTCAAAGGAAAGAAAGGGATCGTCCTCTGCTTTTTGGTAACGCAAATGCTGCCTGTATCCGTATTGCTCACACCCATGTTCATGATGTTCAGGGATGCAAAACTGCTAGGCACTCATATGGCACCTATTTTAGCTGATGCAACCATAGGGATTCCATTTTCAATTCTGATATTGAAAAATTATTTTTCCTCCATACCCGCTGAGCTCGAAGATGCTGCATGGATTGATGGATGCAATCGCTTTACTTCGTTCATACGCATTTTCATTCCAATTGCATTTCCCGGCATCATCGTTTGTGCTATTTTCTCCTTCTTGTATGCGTGGGGAGATTTAGCTTATGGCATGACATTCATTCAAGATCAAACGATGCGCCCCATTACAGCTGGAATATTCAATTTCTTAGGGCAATATGGTACCAAATGGAGTTATTTGACGGCATTTGCTGTGGTGACGATTATTCCTGTAGCACTGATTTTCTTATTCATGCAAAAATATATTATTAGCGGCCTAACAAGTGGTGCTGTGAAAGGATAAACAAATGATCATACAATCTGAAAACAAGCTCATCCGCAAGTTTGACGGCGAAACATTAACGGTAGAGCCTTGGGGCGATCATGCTTTTCGCGTTCGTTCATCTCAAATGGGATGCTGCGAAAACCGTGATTTTGCCTTGGCGGAAGCGCATGCTAGCGCTGCGGTGATTACCATTGATGAAGAAACGGCAAAGATTGTTAACGGAAAGCTTACCTGCGAAGTGCTGTTATCAGGTAAGCTGATCTTTAGAAACCAAAAGGGCGATATCCTGCTGGAAGAGTACGCAAGGAACAGGCGGGACGTATTCGCCAAAGACTGCTCCGCGCTTGAGGTGGAGGGACGTGAATTCAAGGCACATCTTGGCGGAGATTTCTCTGTTACAGCGCGCTTTGAGTCCGAGCCAAACGAAAAGCTCTTTGGTATGGGGCAATACCAGCAGCCTTATCTGGATGTTAAAGGTTGCAAGCTTGAGCTCGCGCATCGCAATTCTCAAGCCAGCGTACCCTTCGTGCTTTCTTCGCTGGGCTATGGCTTTTTGTGGAATAATCCAGCAATTGGCGAGGTCAGCTTTGGCAAGAACGTGACTGAGTGGCATGCACATTCCACCAAAGGACTCGATTACTGGATTACAGCGGGGGATGAGCCCTCCGAAATCACGCAATCATACACTGCTGTCACAGGGCGCCCGCCAATGATGCCCGAATACGGTCTTGGATTTTGGCAGTGCAAACTCCGGTACCGCACGCAGGAGGAATTGCTGGAAGTTGCTAGAGAGCATAAGCGCCGCAATCTGCCGCTGGATGTAATCGTCGTTGACTTTTTCCATTGGCCATGCCAGGGTGATTGGAAATTTGACCCGATCTATTTTCCTGATCCTGAGGCAATGATTCGCGAACTGGACGAGCTAGGCATTAAGCTGATGGTATCGATTTGGCCTACAGTGGATAAAAGAAGCGAAAACTACGAAGAAATGCGTGCTCGTGGTCTTTTGGTTCACACGGAGCGCGGCGTAACAACAACGATGGAGTATTTGGGAAACACGGTATTTTTTGATGCAACCAATCCAGAGTCACGTGAATTTGTGTGGGGGAAAGCAAAGCAAAACTATTTTGATAAGGGTGTAACGCTCTTTTGGCTGGATGAAGCAGAGCCTGAATACTCAGTATATGATTTTGAAAATTATCGTTACCATATGGGTACGAATGCACAGATTGGCAATCTATATCCGGTGATGTATGCAAAAGCATTCTTTGATGGAATGAAAAACGAAGGCCAGGAAAATGTCGTCAATCTGCTGCGCTGTGCATGGGCTGGAAGTCAAAAGTACGGTGCGCTTGTTTGGTCTGGGGATATTGCCAGCAGCTTTGAAAGCATGAGAAATCAATTGGCAGCAGGTCTGAATATGGGAATCGCAGGCATTCCGTGGTGGACGACAGACATCGGCGGTTTTCATGGTGGGAATATACATGATCCGGCATTCCATGAACTATTGGTGCGCTGGTTCGAGTGGGGAACGTTCTGCCCTGTGATGCGCTTGCATGGCGATCGTGAGCCGCATGTACCAATGATCAATCCCAGCAATCCGCTAGAACAAGAAAGCGGAGCAGCTAACGAAGTGTGGAGCTATGGTGAGGATGTCTACCGAATCTGCGAGAAGTATTTACGCTTGCGCGAAACCCTTCGTCCCTATATCCGCACACAGATGGAAAAGACACACCAACTAGGCGAGCCTGTGATGCGTCCTTTGTTCTATGATTTTCCGCTGGACAAAGCTTCTTGGGAGATTTCGGACCAGTACATGTTTGGGTCTGAATACCTAATCGCACCTGTGATGCACAAAGGTGTCGTATCACGCCATGTTTATCTTCCCCAAGGAACAGATTGGGTTGATGCTTGGAGCGGCGAAAGATATGCCGGCGGGCAGACGATCTTAGCGGAAGCGCCGCTGGAGAAAATACCAGCATTCGTTCGTGCTTCCAAAGAAAACATTCTATTTCAATAGCGATTGAATGAAGACGGTATGAGGCTTTGACATTTCTTTGGAATGTTTAGCTTCATACCGTCTTTTTAATAGATGAAAATTTATCGTTCAATCCCAAGATAAAATAGCGCTACCGTACCCGGACCCGAGTGCGCACCGATAACAGGTCCGATATAATTGATATAAATATGCGCAACGTTAAATCGATCCTTAATCATTTGTGCAACGCGCTGTGCATCCTCTGGGCAATCGCCATGGCTAATGAACACCGTCTGATGCGATAGATCAATAGCGGTCTCCTCCATCTTGTCAACCAATGCTTTCAGTGATCCTTGACGTCCGCGAACCTTCCCGATATTAATCAAATGTCCTTCATTATCCACATGAAGGACGGGCTTAATATGAAGCATACTGCCAACAATGGCAGTGGCTGCTGAAACGCGACCGCCTCGCTTTAGAAACTGGAGGTCGTCGACAGTAAATTGATGGCATAAATGAAGCTTGTTGCGTTCTGCCCAGTTGTAAATCTGCTCAATGGTGTTGCCCGCTTCGTGCATCTTGGCGCAGTACCACACCAACAATCCTTGACCTAAAGATGCACAGAGTGTATCCACTGTATAAATCTTGCGCGATGGGTATTTCGCTTGCAGCTCTTGAACGGCAAGCGTTGAAATATGATAGGTGGAGGAAAGCCCTGATGAGAACGTCAGGACTATGACGTCCTTGCCTACCTGCAATATAGGCTCAAGCAGCTCGGTATACTGCGCGGTATTAGCAGCAGCTGTAGTGGCTACAGCGCCATCACGCAGGCGATCATAAAATAAATGCGGATCCATATCCCGATTGTCTGGGTAGTTGTGATACGCCGTGCCTTCCAAGGTAAAGCGCAGCGGAAGCACTTGAACATTTAGCTGGCTAGCCAGCTCCGCGTCTAAATCCGCGGAAGAATCAGTGACAATAACAAAGTCTGACATTAAAATCGCTCCTTTATAACTAGGTGGAAATGGGTTCATACAATGCAAAGACTACACTATGGTTTTATTCACGCTTGCTTTCTATCATCACAAACTTGCTCAAAAGCGATCATTGCCCTATAATGATGATAAGATTTTCTTGAATGGGAGGGGCATCATTTGGCAAGTGCAGATATCACCAAACGCGTTATTGCGGATACTATCAAAAAGCTAATGATGGAAAAACCATTGGCCAAAATAAGTATTGGCGATATTGTCGAGCACTGCGGGATTAATCGTAACAGCTTTTATTATCATTTTAAAGATAAATATGATTTGATTAACTGGATTTTTTATACTGAAATCACTCAGAGCATGAATCAGGAGGATGTTTTGACGAAATCCTCGTGGACATTGCTTCAGGAAGTTTTAGAGTTCCTTTATCAGGATAAGGCCTTCTATCGAAATGCACTTTCTGTATCCGGACAGAATTCATTTGCAGAATATTTCATGGAGCTGCTAAAAACACTGGTCAAAACTCGGGCTTTTGATATGTTTGATGAGGATGAGGACCGGGAGTTTGTGGCGACCTTCTTTGCTGATGCATTCGTAGCTACCGTATTTCGATGGTTGATCAATGGTGCAAAAATGACACCTGAGAAAATGGTCATGCTTATTCGAAAAGCCGCTAACGGCAGTGTGAATCGTTTGATCAAAGACGGAGAAATTGAAATAAACGACTCAAATTGACGCATTCTTACGCTTTGGCATGGCATGTTCTAATATTTCCTGCAAGGACTGCTCGCGAATATTATAGCCACTCATCCATACGCTCTGTTCCATGTTGGACAACGTAAATGTGCCGTCTTTTTTAATTGAGGCAAGGCAAGCCTCAGTAGAAATCACGCGATCAGCATGGGCAAGATCACCGAATAAATCAATAGGCAGTACCGGCACATCCAAGTTCTCTCTGAGCTTCACCAGCTGCCTGTATACATCGTCCTCGTTTGTGGGACGGTGTTTTTCTATGCGCACAAATACCAATACATGCAGATCAATCGCTTCAGCATACTCAAGTGTTTCATTTGCTTTGTCCTTGGCTGTAAAGTCAGCTTGGCGGGTAAATCCTGAAGGTAGGCAGTTGACGCTGGAAAGCTGATCGATCGCACATTTTAGTTCGTCCTCGCTTACCACATCTATGTCCAAAACGGGCAATGCGTTGTGTAATTCTAGAAATGCATCGCAAAAAGCACTGGTGATCATAGAAGGATGCAGAAATAATAAAAAAGCGCAATCACTCTGCGAATGGATGATTTGCAGCAATTCTTCCATATGCGAATATTCCGTATCAATGGAGAAGAGGTAGCAGTAGATACCAAGTTCCATCCCTTGCTCAATGATCGCTTCAATATCCAAAGGCAGCACCCCAGCCTCATCACCAAGCTCAATCTGCAAGCACCATGGCACGTTAAAGCCTTCTCTTTGCTCAATGCAGCGGATCATCCCACCGCCATGAATCAATGCGTTATAGCCAAGATTGATCCCAAATGTCAAAAGTGTCTCCTCGTTCATTGTTTGAACAACGCGGTTCACAATTCGGTAATAGGCGCTGCTTTCGTCATTGAGATGGTTCATTGCCATTGTGAAGAAGTTCTGTTGGTATGCTCCAGTTGAAAACATTTCCCCAAGCTCAACAAGGTTGCGAGCACCGCGCTTGGGTTCATCCTTAATATCTCTGATTCCCTTTTTCACTGCGGATCTGATCATTGCCACCTTTAGTTGGTTTGGTTTCATTGGGCTGACCTCCACTATGAACATTCCATTCTCATCATACACTCCGATGACAATCAAAAAAATAGACAAAATCGTAAAATGCCCAAAAACCAGACAAAAATCCCTGTTTGCTTGTTTTTTGTGCAAAATATGTTTTTGCCCAGTGCTTTGGCTCTGAACTTGTGGAATACTATGATCAAGGCAAATTTAATAAGTCCAGCCTGTCCACAGATGATGAAAGTGAGGATTTTATGAGCGAACGTACAATGGTTGAACACCTAAAAGCATATGGCGTTGAGAAAGCACTCAATATGACAAAAACCGAACCTGAAAAAAACATCCCCAAACTAATGGAGTGGGTTGATCGCATGGCGCCCAGAAATAGCATGGCGAAGCAAAGGGATGCGGTTCGTGAAATCATCAAGGATACCGAAAATCCTTGGTATAAGTTTCTTCTAAGTTTATGGGATGACATTGATGATGACTGCCGTGCGACTTTTTTTCGCAACTTCATCCTCAATTCAGCTATCATTGGTCTAGATAGACAAATTAAGTTTAAAAAGGAACACAATTGCAATGTACCGTGGGCGATTTTATTGGATCCTACCAGCGCCTGCAACCTGAGCTGCATTGGCTGCTGGGCGGCAGAATACGGCAACCAGCTTAATATGAGTTTTGATGAACTTGATTCAATCATTTCGCAAGGTAAAGAAATGGGTACTTACATGTACATCTATTCGGGCGGAGAACCACTTGTGCGTAAAGCCGATATCATTCGCTTATGTGAAAAGCATGATGACTGCATGTTCCTAGCTTTCACAAACGGTACGTTGATTGACGAAGCGTTCGTCGATGAAATGTTACGCGTAAGGAACTTTGGACCCGCAATTTCCATTGAAGGCGATCGGGAAAGCACGGATGCTAGGCGCGGCGTAGGCACATACGACAAAGTGATCAAAGCGATGAAGCTCCTGAAGGAGAAAAAGCTTATATTCGGTGCATCGCTATGCTATACCAGTCATAATACAGATGTTATCGGCAGTGAGGAATACTTTGATTTTCTCATCGATCAAGGCTGTAAGTTTGCATGGTATTTCACGTACATGCCAGTTGGCGTGGGTGCACCAACCGACTTAATCGCCACCGCTGAGCAGCGCGCATATATGTACCAACAAATCCGTAAATTCCGCAATGAAACAGCAACAGCCAAGCCTATGTTTACCATGGATTTCTGGAATGACGGCGAATATGTGAAGGGATGCATCGCCGGCGGTCGCTGCTATCTGCATATCAACGCAAACGGCGACATCGAGCCCTGCGCATTCATTCATTATTCTGATTCCAATATACGTACACATACCCTGCTGGAAGCTTATCAGAATCCTCTGTTCACTGCATACAAGGAAGGACAGCCCTTCAACGATAACCACCTGCGTCCCTGCCCATTGCTTGACAATCAAGGTGCGTTAGCTGATATGGTTCATGCAAGCGGTGCATACTCCACCGATATGGCGGCAAAGGAGGATGTGGATGATCTGACGGCTAAGTGCAAAACCGCTGCTGAAAACTGGACCCCTGTAGCGGATCAGCTTTGGACAAAGAGTCATCCAGAATTAGAAGGTTCGCCTTGCAGCGGCTGCAACGCCTGCAGCAAATAACGATACAAATCAATTGGTTTAATGATAGCCCCTAGCATTTGATCAGCTAGGGGCATTTTTATGAGTTTCTATGAGGTTTTGGAAGGATGTTTGCTTGCTTTATAGTATCATTCGAAGCTATATCCCTTGTTTCTTCCATTTGTGAAGGGTGGCAACATAGATGCCATCAAATACAAAACACACAACCGTCTGCCCACGCGTGTTCCATCGCTGATAGAGCATGGTGACAAACATAATCGACATCGCAGCATTTTATGCAAATGAAGAGTACTTTGAAGCCGCCACACTATCAAAATGGAAGTAGAATGCGAATTGAAGCAGGAAGCAAGCAGCGAAGGCTAATATGCTAAAGGGCACAAAATACTTCTTTGCTTTTGCAGGAAAATCTTCACGACCATATTTGAAATAGGAGTACACAATCACGACATCAAGCATTGCCCAAACCAGGTTCACCCAACCCTGTAAAGAAGCTGCGCTAAGCATGAGCGTATTGACCGAATAAATCAATTCCCATACAAAGTTAAGACCTAGGGCAAATAGGGGCATAGCATAGGTTTTGTCCTTGAACCCTTTCCTGATGAGTTCGATATAAACGATGGACCAGCAAATACCACCGAGTAACACTAAAAAACATCCATATCCACTTCTCCTTTTCACGCAACCGCCGTATTAACTGTTGCAAATGTAACAGTTGCATTGTACAATGAAGATACTACATATTCAAGATATAGCTTGGCGCATTATGTCACAGTTGGAGGAGAAAATGAAAAATAAGCAAGCAGCACGAAGTGTGCGCCTCATGATTGATGCATTGTTTACGCTAATGGAGACGCACGACTATGGCGACATCACCATTACAGATATTACAGAAACAGCAGGTGTTGCCCGCTTGACTTTTTATCGGCATTTCGAAAGCAAAGATGAAATACTGCTCGAACATTTCGATATGACGTTTGAAAGCTACATGGATACGCTATCAAAAGAAGCCGATTTGCGAGAAGCATTATGTCGGTGTTTTGATTTTTGGAAGCAAGACGAAAAGACTGCGAAACTTCTTGCCAAGCATCACCTAACGTCATTGATTCAAAAACCATTCGGTGACTACCTCAAGCGTGTTTTATCCACTGATGTCCTACCGCGCGAAACCACCCATTTCCAGCGTAAGTTCATCGAGGGCGGACTATTGCTGACAATGGGTGAGTGGATTATAGATGCACATGGATGTACACCTCAAGAAATGGCGGATACAATTCTTGATCTCATTAGCGTAGGCTGAAAAAATACATAGATGAAGTATATCTATTACTCATCTTCATTTCGTCTCATGTTTTGTGGTATAATGACTAAACAATAAATGACAATGCAAAGAGGTCGATTCAATGACAATGAAAACCAGGATTAAGCTTATTAGTTTTTTTACGGCCGCCTTTATTGTTCTGTTTAGCACGATTGTCATGTTTATCTATGTATTTAGCTCCCTTCGTGTAACCACTAAATCCTCAGTTCAGGCGCTCACCGATCAAACGATGGTCACGATTGTAAGCACCATTGACTACATGAATGAGGCATCTGTATCGCCGATACTAGATCCGAGGACATACGCAATACTGCAAAAAGGATATGCAACCGATGACACGCGGTATGACATTTATCAAGATCTGGACATTATTACGGAAGTCATCTACGGGAATACCTACTATCGCAATAAATTGATTTATGGCATTACACTTGTCCCTAATAATTCAGGGATTGCATCATTTAAAAACAAAGGCAGCCGATCTCCTAATATATCTGGGCTAGAGCAACAGGCATGGCTTCAAGCCTTGAATGAGTCGGATAAGGATTATGCGATTTTTCTGCTTGAGGAAGATGAACTCTACCCTCAAGCAGAACCGATGCTGTGTTTTTCACGCCTGATTCGGGAAGCAGGATCGGATCGGGAGTTGGGCGTAATTCGCATTGATGTGCTGGTTCGAGATATCGAGAAAATGATTGAGGGCGCAAAGCTAGAAGACAACGCAATTGCGATATTAACAGACTATATGGGCCGTTCCATCACAACATCAAAGGAGCAACAACCGGCATCATATGGATCATATATATCACTGCACAGCCAAAATGATGAATATGGAATACAGTTGTCATCCTATATACCAATGACCTATTTCTATAAAAGCGCACAAAAACCAGTCATCTTCATCCTTTTGTTTGCACTGCTAAGCTGTGTTATTTCAGCTGTGCTGGCAGAGCTGCTAAGCGACAGAACGATGAAACCAATCAGAAACCTCAACACCTGTATGAAAGAAGTACAAAAGGGTGATTTAACGGTTCGTTCGAAAGTGACCGATGGCGGCGAAATGGGCGAGGTTTGCGAATCCTTTAATGTCATGGTTGAAAACACCGAGCAATTAATCGACCGTATATATGTGGAGGAAGAGCAGAAGCGCGTAGCAGAATTTCAAGCATTACAAGCGCAAATCTCTCCTCATTTCTTGCTTAACACCCTCAATACAATCAAGTGGATGGCGCATCTGCAAGGCAACAAATCAATCGAGGCGACGCTTGGAAACCTATCTAAAATTCTGTCCTTTGCTGTACGGGAAAGCAATGATAAAATAACGATATCGACAGAGCTTGAACAGCTACGGTATTATATCGAGATTCTGCAAGTTCGCTATCCAAATCGTTTTGTGGTGAATTTCAATGTGGATGAGGACATCCAAAACTGTCTAACGCTCAAGTATTTGTTGCAGCCTTTCCTTGAAAACAGTGTTTTTCACGGACTTGACGGATTAGACCATGATGGTGTACTGGATATTTCCATTACCAGAGAAAATGGATGCATTACCTATGTGCTAGAGGACAACGGCTGCGGAATGACGCAAGAGCAGATCAATCAGGTACTACGCGTGGATGGGTACATGCCGCAACGAGGCATCAATCAAATTGGTGTATTTAACGTGGTACAGCGCATAGAGCTTGAGTATGGATCGCCATATTGCGTGAAAATTGACAGTGAACTTGGAAGCTTCACAAGGACAACCATCACCATTCCAGAGGAATATGCCAAGACAACACAGGAGGAAAGCGTATGATCCAAGTGCTGATTGTAGAAGATGAATCGCTTGTTCGACTGGGTATTCGCACGGTCATCGAGCATTCGGGCGAGGAATACGAAATTGTCGCGGAAACGGATAATGGTCTGCAAGCGGTAGACCTGATCTTACAAAAACAGCCTGATATTGTGCTGCTTGACATCACCATTCCAGGGCTTGACGGCCTGCAAGTGCTTGAGCGCGTACGAAAGCAAGGGTACACGAAGCATATCATTATTTTGACCTGCCATCAGGATTTTGACTATGCACAGCAGGCGCTGCGCCTTGGCGCGGATGACTATGTTCTTAAAAACGAAGTGGATGGACTTAATATCATGGACTTTCTCAGGCGAGCGAAGGTACAGCAAGGCGAAAACCAAGCGAATCAAGCGCGTGGAAAGCAAGAAAGACGAGAGAACTTCTTATTTAATCTGTTCATGACCGGTTTAGCCGATAAGCAGGATTTTTTTGATGGTTGCAAAAAATATAACATTCCGCTCAAAGATGATTGCCTCTATTATTTACTTGTTCATATCAAGAGGTATAGAGATATGCTTAAGCGCTATGAACGTGAAGAACAAGATACTTTATTTACAGCCATGAATTCGCTTATTTCTGAAAGCATGAGCAAAGAATGCGTATACGAAATCATGCGTCTATCCCCTGACAACTATATAATCCCGCTTTCCATACCTAATCATAGAGGAACTGCGGAGACAATGGATATCCTGCGCATATGCGCCACGCGCATTCAAAAGAGTGTCAGCACCTTTTTGGATATGGATGCGCTGGTGGGAATTTCGTTGCGCGTTCATGATGTTTGTCATTTGCCCGAGAGCCTGCAACAGATGATCCATCTGCTCAATAGAAATTTCTTCTTTCCTGACGAAACAATTCTATGGGAATCATCAAAGCTTGATAAGAGTGCCTTTACCGAAGCGATGAAACTCATGAAGCAAGAGCATGAAAAAGTGCTCAAGGGCAATGAGAAAGCAGATATATTGCAGTTGATGAAGATCGTTAAGGATAAGATTCGGGATACTAACGTAGTGCCTGATAAATCAACCTTTTTATATCTGCTGAAAGATTATGTCAAAACACTCATGACAAGCAGGGGAGAAGCAGAAGTGACTGTGCCTGCGGATATGACATTAGATCAAATGATAGGTTATATTGGAGAACTGGAGAATATTTCAGGCGGCGCTGATGTTCCTCAGAATTACTTGGCAGCTCAAGCTGTCGAGTATATCAACAATCATTTTGCTGAGGATCTCACACTGGATGATGTTGCGCGGGTAGTGGGCGTGAGCGGGGGGTATCTCAGCCGTATTTTTGCCAAGTTCGTTGGTCAGCCCGTCAGCAACTACATCATGCTCCAACGTGTTAACCATGCAAAATACTTAATGCTCAATACGAACTTAAAGCACTATGAAATTGCTGAAAAATGCGGGCTTAATTCTGCTGCTTACTATACAAGTGTCTTTAAAAAATATACAGGGATTACCCCTAACCAATTTAGAAATCAGCGCGGGGAGTCCTAGGAGAGCATGATAGTAAAAGAAAGGTCATGATCTTAATAGTAAAACCGAAACCGATTGACATATGAAGCTTGTTCAATCTGGTTTCGGTTTTCTTTTGGTCATAAAATTGACATAAAGCGTATAATTTTCTATTGATATTGACCAAGTTTTCCCCTAAACTAATGTTATAAGTAACCAACACAACAGTATGAGGAGGAGCAATATGAAAATGAAGAAAATGGTCGCAATGCTACTTATGATGGTAATGTGTGTCTCTCTACTAGGCGTTGCTACCGCTGAATCCGCCGAAAAAGTCACTTTAACGGTTGGCTATTGGGGATCATCAGGAGAAGACAAGGCTTTTGCAAAAGCTATCGAAGGTATCATGGAGCAATTCCCCGAAGTTGGCGAAGTGAAATTGCAACAGTATCCCGGCGTTGCAGACTTCTACCAGAGATTGCCCGGCGAAATCGCTGCTGGCACAGCTCCTGACATTGTAAACATCACCAACGAGCAGCATCTGCAATTGATCGATCAAGGTC
This sequence comes from Clostridiales bacterium, assembly GCA_012523405.1. Lineage (GTDB taxonomy): Bacteria > Bacillota > Clostridia > Christensenellales > Aristaeellaceae > Limiplasma. The sequence goes on along the minus strand of JAAYIN010000003.1, from coordinate 45,915 downwards.
TAGTCATCGCACTTGATGATTTCAATCTGGACATGAGCGCTCTATCCGAATCTTCCGTAAATGTTTGGAACTACGATGGCAAGCAATACGGCATCCCCACCACAGCGGCTCCTGCAACCTTTGCAGTAAACGTTGACCTGTGGACAGCTGCTGACCTAGGCGAATATCCCACGACTTGGGAAGAAGTCTACGAAGCATCCAAGGTTTTGACTAAAGACGATGTAGTAGGTGTTTGCCTTGATATCGGCAACATCTTCCACCCCACCCAGTACATGAACTCCTTTGGCGGCGGCTGGAATGGCGGCACGACCATCAACAGCAAAGAAAACGTTGACGCTTTGACCTTCATCTTCAAGATGTTTGAAGAAGGCCTCGCTACGACCGCTAAGGACGCTGGCAAGAGCTGGGACGGCGAAGTTTTCGCAGCAGGACAGTCTGCTATGTCTACCGGCGGTACATGGTATGTTGGCACAATGAGCGCAAGCGCACCTGACACCAACTACACCTTCATCCCCATGCCCGGCGGCGACGGCAACAACGGCGCAACCCTTCACTCCTATGCATACGCAGTGCTAACCGGCACCAAGAACGAAGAATTGGCTGCGAAGGTTGCACTATACATGGCTCGCCCTGAGTATCAGGTAGCGAATGCTGAAATCACAGGCGGACGCCCAAGCGATCCTTCCGTCATGGAGACATTCCTCGAGCTGAACCCTGAACTCGCAGTGCTGAACGACTATGAAGCAACTGCAACGGGCTTCAACTATCCTTCTGACCTTCAGTTCCAGACAGATTTCACCTCCGCATTGGAAGGCGTTATCTACGGCGGCGACACAACCACTCCTCAGGAAATCTTGGATGCGTTGTTCGAAGCATATGGCAACTAATCTAGCAGAATAAAGCGTATACACAAAGGGAAGAGCAGGGATAATTCCCTGCTCTTCCCTTCTGTATTGAAAGGAGGCCCCGCTATGAGAGCGAATGCAGTGAAACCCAGAAGCTTAGCCAATCGGGATGAGCATCTCACAGGACTAGTATTTATCCTGCCCGCGGCAGTCTGCTGGATTCTGTTTTTTCTCGTGCCCTTTGCACAAGCATTTTACATCAGTTTTTTCGACTATAATTTTGCTGTTCCCGACCGCAGCAAATTCTTGGGCCTACAAAATTATATCAATCTCTTTCAGGATAAGAATTTCATCAGCTTTAACCGAGGTGCGCTCTGGAACACCCTGTCATTTGTTGTGGTTGTCGTGCCTTTGCTGACAGCTCTTTCATTGGGGCTTGCCTATGCGGTAAACCAAAAGTTCCGAGGGCGTGGATTATTCCGCACGGTCTATTATCTGCCCTATATCATCGCACCAATTGCTGTGGCGACGGTGTTTATGAACCTCTTTGTCAAAAACGGCATGGCATCAAGGCTGTTTGTGGTATTTGGTTTTCCCAATGTGACATGGAACGCGAATGTAAACCTCGCCATGCCCATGATTGGAATCATGTTCATTTGGCAGCTGGTGGGTTTCTACATGGTGTATTACTTATCGGGGCTGCAAAACATCCCTGTGAGCGTCTATGAAGCAGCGGATATTGACGGAACAAATGGCTGGCAGAAGTTCCGTTTCATCGTACTGCCCATGCTAAAGCCCACGACCTTCCTCGTGATTACCTATGCGACGATTCAAGCATTCCAGTTGTTTGATCAGATCGCAGCGGTGAACACAGGCACTAATCTCGGCTCACCCGCAGGTGCAACCAGCACCATGCTGACCTACTTCTACATGAACTCCTTCCGCTATTATAAGATGGGCTACGGCAGCGCAATTGCGGTTACGCTCTTTGTGCTGATTCTGATCGTAACGATTATCCAGAAAAAACTGACCGGCAATACCGATGACTAAGAAAGGAGCATTTCAATGAAACCACTCAAAATTGCGAAGAAATCTGCCTTTTATTTGCTCCTGATCTTGCTGGCATTCATCTTCTGTCTGCCATTGGGATATGCGATCTATAACTCGCTGCTCCCGCTGGATAAGGTCAATACGCTAGCGTCGATCACGGATTTTACGCTGGATTATTACGTGGAGCTTTTTACCACCCGCCCTGTATGGCGTTGGCTATCCAATACCGTTTTGATGGCTGTGTTCACGCTGCTAGGTCAACTGACCACGAGTCTTCTTGGCGGCTATGCGCTGGCAAAGCTTCGTTTCCCTGGGCGCAAGATCGTGTACACCATTGTGCTCATCACCCTGATGATTCCCTTCCAAGTATTGCTCACACCGCTGTATATCACGGTAGCGAAGCTCAAATGGGTGAACACCATTACGGGACTCACCGTGCCGTTCCTCATGAACTCGCTCTATATCTTCATGGCAAGGCAGTTCTTTGTGACGCTGCCAGATGATTTGATTGAAGCAGCACGCATTGATGGGCTGGGACATGCAGGGACGTTCTTCCGCATTGCATTGCCGATGGCAAAATCCATCATCGTGACGATTATCATTTTCAACTTTACTCAGTCGTGGAACGCCTATCTAGTTCCATCCACATTCTCGACTACTGAAGAGCATTATACGCTTGTGGTTGGGCTGAACACCCTCAAGGACACGTATTTTAACCGCACAAACCTCACCATGGCCGGAGTAGTTGTAATTACACTGCCTGTGCTTGTGCTATTCCTATTCCTGCAAAAGCATTTCATTCAAGGCGTTGCAACCTCAGGTATGAAAGAATAAGGAGCAGCTAATATGCAGATAACACAATGGAACATCATAAGTGAAGGTCTTGATCAGCAGCGGCGTTATAGTCGAGATGCGTTATTCACCATTGGTAACGGCTACTTCGGGATACGCGGCTTTTTTGAGGAAGATGATCAAGGCATCGGTGCACTTGGCGGACTGTATATGGCTGGTATCTTTGGCAAAGGCGAAGTGGATGTCGTCAGTGGTCCCAGCCGAGAGCTATGCAATATCCCGCAGGTCTTGAGGCTGCGAATTATTCTGGATGGGGAAAAGGTAGCACTTGATCACATCCAAGATTTCAGCCAAGAACTCAACCTGCAAAATGGCGTATATACAAGGAAGTATGTCTGGACAAGCAAAACGAGCGCACGGTTTGCACTGGTTTTTGAACGCTTTGCACGCATGGATCAGGTGCAGGAAATCTGGCAAAGGCTGACGGTGGTGGCGCTGGACAGCAGTGCGACGCTCAAGGTCCAAAGCCTGATGGATAGCAATGTCACCAACCTAAACTGGGCAAGCAAAGAGCCTTGGCCCATTCAACCGGGGCGAGATCATATCGCAAGCCGTACGCTGCGCGATAACCAGATGCAGATTCAGCTGGACGATGCGGATGACACCGTGCTTTGCATTGCGCAAAAAGTGAAGGCTTATTCAGGATATGAAGCAGTAACCTCCTCACCCTATACGGGTGATCGGGAATGTGGTTCCGTTTTCGAAACAACCCTTGCCGTAAATGCTCCTTTCGTGCTTGAAAAAGCGGTTCATGTCTACGCACCCAGAATGGATGCGCGTCAAGAACAGGCACAGGCCGCCTTTTTAGACGCTGCTACCACATATGATGAAGCGTTTGAAAAACATGCTTCCTGCTGGCTCAAACGCTGGAACACGGCTGATATTCAACTGCTTGCACCCGAGCGCGATCAAGGCGCATTGCGCTATAATCTATTTGAGCTCATGGCAGTCAGCCCGCAGCATACCGAACGCGTGAGCATCGGCGCAAGGGGACTGAGCGGCGAAATGTATGAAGGCTGCGTCTTTTGGGACAATGAAATCTTCCAGTTGCCCTTCTTCTATTGGAGTGATCCTAAGTCCGCACATCGAATGCTGCGCTTCCGCTACCACACATTACCTGCAGCAATCGAGCGTGCAAAAGAACTATGGTTCAAGGGCGCACTGTACCCATGGCAAGTCAGCGAAAAAGGCAAAGAACAAACAATCGTTGAAGGCGGCGCATACTACGCAATTCATATCACGGCAGACATTGCGTTTGCGATTCGCCAATATGTTGAGCTAAGCCAAGATGCTGATTTCCTGCAAAATGGCGCCTTTGAAATACTGGTTCAAACCGCACGTTTCTGGGTGAGCCGTTGTGACGCTGATCCAGCGGATGGAAAGTATCATATACGTTCCGTGCGCGGACCGAATGAATACGATGTCTATGTGGACGACAGTGCCTATACAAACTACCTTGCAGCCTACAACCTGCGCTCAGTTGCGTGGGCATGGGGGATACTCAAGCAGCGTGATGCTGAGCAATCACAACGCCTAGCAGACAGCTTGGGACTCATCAGCAAGGAAGCGGAATTGATGCAGGAAATTGCAAATAATCTGGTGATTCCCGCAACCGAGGATGGGATGCTCATCCTAGAGGACAATCGCTACAGAGAGAGACGACCGCTTGATCTGACAAAAATAGACACGGGCGGAAAGCGGCTGATCGACTCTGTCATGCCATACGAAGCCCTTCCCTTATATCAGATCACCAAGCAAGCGGATGTTGTGCTGCTGATGAACCTATTTCCGCATAATTTCACCGATCAGCAGAAGAAGACAGCCTATGAGTATTATGAGCCCCGTACAGCGCATGATAGCTCCCTAAGCTATTCACCCCACGGACTGATGGCTGCAAGGCTTGGATTAATGACGGAGGCCTATGATTACTTCGAGAAATCTGTATTGCTGGATGTAGAAGACAGGCAAATGAACACCGTGAGCGGCATTCACTATGCGAACTTCGGCGGCACATGGCAGATTGTGTTCTATGGCTTTATGGGGATTTCTGTCAACGGCGATACGCTATGCATTTCACCGCGATTGCCAAAGCAGTGGCAGGGGTTCAGTACAAAGTTTTACTTTCGTGGGGCTGTATTCCAGATCCAATACCGCAATGGCGAATTAAGTACTGAGCTCATTTGTGGTGATGGGAAATACATGGTTATGCTTGAAGACGAGAAATTTATTCTTTCAAATGAAAAGCCAAAGGCCATCGTGAAGAAATCACTCTAATTGCTCATCGTTATATATCGTTTTGATGACGCAGCTAGGATAAAACAGCAAATCAAGAACCCTGATACCGTTTTGTTGCGGTATCAGGGTTCTATTAAAATATCGCGGTAAACCGGACATGCCAAATTGAATTTCAAGCTTGACAGCTAAGACCATTCACTATACCATGATTAGACGATATCAAACGAATAATGGGGGTAAATGAAGATGCGCTTTGGAGTTCAACTATTCGGTGTTGCTGAGCAAAGCAAAAACCAGCAGGATAAACTTTTTCAACATCTACACAAAAGCGGCTATCGTCACGTAGAGCCATGTGTTGCTTTTGGTGAAATGGATGGGTTTGAAAAAATCATCTGGAGCGAGGAAGAACTGAAGACATTTATGCCAGCGCTTGAAAAACACAAGCTTGGCGTATTTTCCTGCCATGTCTTTGCTAAAAACCTCTTATCTGTGCTGCCAAGATTATCTGATTTAGTATGCCAATACAAGCTAACGGATGTCGTTGTTCCCTGCCCAGACTATGAAACCAAAGGGGAGTATGAACAAGAAGCCAGCATCCTTTCTGCCGTCGCAGATGCATTATGCAGCGTTGGCGCTCGACTTCTTATACATAACGGATCCGCCGAATTACTCAAGCATATCGACGGCATTTCTGCTTATGAATGGTTGGCTCGCAATAGCGGGGATCATGTTGGTATGCAGATTGACGTCGGTTGGCTAGCCTATGCAGGGGAAGATGTCGAAAGCTTTCTGTGGCGAAATAAAGACATCATTCATTCCATTCATTATAAGGACGTTCGCGGCGATCATACGCAATACTCAGAAACCCAATGCAATGCAGTCATTGGAGATGGGATCATCCCGCTGACCGCTTGTTTTCAGTTTGCCAGAGCCCAAGGAATCTCACAAATCGTTGATCAGGATATGAGCGATGGTGATATCCTTGATGATTTGGCATTAGTTTATCAAAGGATTTCCAGCTTGACGAACACGCGCGAATACACAGACAGCGAGCTTTGCATATTGGACACACAAACAGGTGAGGTTAAGATTGTATACCAAACGCAAGGGATTATTGAGGCACCTAACTGGCTTCGCAATGGGGATATGATTTTTAACGGAGAAGGGCATCTATACCGGATGGACTGCAAAAGCGCGGCGGTAATGCAAATTGATACTGGGACCTGCGATCAATGCAATAACGACCACGTAATATCACCTGACGAAAAATTCATAGCCTTTAGCAATAACGATTCAGATGGCTCAAGGATTTATATGCTGCCAATCACAGGTGGCGAGCCTATTTGTGTGGTTAATGAGCCGCATAGTTACTTGCATGGATGGTCTCCAGATGGCAATGAGTTATCGTACTGCGCGTTTCGCTCAGTTGACGATGAGATGAAAGTGGATATATACACCGCATCAATCCACGGCGGAGATGAAATACGCATAACGGATGGCATTGGCTATAATGATGGCGCCGAATATGCACCTGATGGAAAATCCATTTGGTTTAACAGTACGCGCTCTGGTTTGATGCAGATTCATCAAGTGGCATGTGATGGAACCGAGCAAAAACAGATGACCACCTCAAATGCAAACAACTGGTTTGGACATGTGTCACCAGATGGCAAACAGGTTGTCTATATTTCTTACCGTAAAGGCGAGCTAGATCCAGCAGAACACCTGCCTAATATGCAAGTTTCACTGTGGATAATGGACGCGAACGGTAACAACCAAAGGAAATTACTTGATTTGTTTGGCGGTCAAGGCACGATCAATGTGAATTCATGGAATCAAGACAATCGTCATATAGCCTTTGTACAATATCGCCTCAATCATAAGTAACACTAGTTCTGAAAAGCAAGCATCGGTCTGTACTCATAAACGCAGCAATCGCTACGAATGATGTACAAGTCGATGCCTGTTTTTTAAGTATTTGAGTTGTATATCAGCTTTGATAGTACTTATGAAAGTCCACGAAAAATTCGTCAATATCACGCAACTTGCTGCGAATTTCTGCTAAACCTTGACTGTTTTTCTTCGTTTGCAGCCATAGTTTCAGATAACCATTGTCCCCATACTTTTCTTGTATGTGTTCATAGGTTCTATCGTAGTGTTGCTTGGCTGTGTAGTCGGGATAGTGCGCCAAACTATATTGAATGGTGCGCATAAGAACCGTATGGTAGGATACATTTCTATCGGCTTCAGAAACGATCTTCCCATAGATTGTGCGAGGTTCCCAATCGTTGGAAGCTCGGTGATCCTCGACTGCTTCTTTCATGATATTGATCTGCTCTGCAGAGAACCATTGTTTTAAAGCAGTGTCTGATTGTAATATTTCACCAGACCGCTTCTCATGATCCCGCCGCCCAAGAGATAGTCCCAAATCATGATAAGCCGCAATCGCATAGACCATATTGCAGTCCACGTCATAGTCAGCGGCTATTTGGATACTGTCTTGAATCACTTGTATAGCATGATTGATATCATGTGCCTTATCAAAGGTATTATATTGCGGAAGAATCGTCTCTCCGATATATTTCGTAAGCTCTGCATCGGGCTTGCTCATTGCTCTATCCACCCCATGCCAAAGGGGTTAGTGATTGCGACTCGCCCTTCGCATACATCGCCAATTCCGCTGTATAGGTCTACCATGCCGTCCTCACGTGTCACAATACCGCTGGCAAAAGCGCAAGACTTCAAATCAGGCACTTTGCATGGAGCCGGCAAAAAAGAACTCCTTGTAGCGATGGTTTTCAGGCCTAATAAAGTATGTGTCTTGGGACAAAAACGGAAGGCAATATTATCATAGATTTTTTGCGCGATGCCATCTTGATCTACTTCTTCGCGCGATTTATGACCAATGATGCCGATAGTGTCATCCAAAAGCATGTAGGCTTGATTGCTGCCGCCCCATTCGCCATTGTCAAAAAGACCATCAATTTTCTTTGCATGCGCAATGATATCCGGAGTGAGCTCATCAAGGGATGCAATTGTAGTGAAGCCCACAATAGAACCAGAGCCATGTAGTGCCTCGATTTCAGGTCCTCTTGGACGCGAGAAGACACCGATTCGTCCATCACGCATTTGAACCAGACGAATATCCTTCATATTTGCAGGACCTGTGGTGAAATATTTGAGATTCAAAGGATCACTGCCACGATAGAAATAAGCATAGTAAATGCTGACCGTACCATTGATTTTTTGGACATGTGTACCGCAAAGCACGTATTCTCCGCAAACATAAGCAACGCATGGATCTTCAAGCGGATAGATCATGCTGCCTTGTACGAGTTTGTACTCATCCTTGTTAACACGCTGGAAAAGGCGTACATGGGAAGTAGCCCATTCTTCGCGTTTTTCTACGCGGCCGAATAGGTATGTGTTACCACCGTACTCAAAAGGAATGGATGTGTTATAGACATCATATTCGTCCACACCATGGAAGATAAGGATACCAGAATCAGTATTCATGATGATAACTCCTTGTTGCTAGAGCGGGGAAGGGTTACTGCCCGCTCAGAATTGAATTGCTTTTGCTTTGTGAACATCACTAGCATATCATAAGACCGCTAACTGCGCTATCCTCAAAATCATTTAATCACATACAGATCATTGTATTCATTCTCATTTGGCATATCAAGCAAGATGTAAGCTGATTCTTTCGTTATTTGCAAGATAAAACCATCGTTCTAAATCATAAGGTAGTCAAATATCCTGTTTTATGGTTGCTTAGGTAGTTGCAATAGCTTGTTTGTGCTATAATAATGTTTATATAATCAATGAATCGACAGGATCATAAACGGATTGAAGATGGAGGATTGACCATTTGATATCGCTGTTATATTTATGCAAAATCTTTGAGTAACCTCAGGGAGCTCGCATTTTGGCGTCGTACATATCAACTATGACACACAAATGATAGGCTTCATACGAATGCTGTCAAACCAATATATAGGAGGCACGAGAGATGAAACAATGGTGGAAGGAACGAGTTGTCTACCAAATTTATCCAAGGAGCTTTCAGGATTCAAATGGCGATGGAATTGGTGATATCCCAGGCATTATTTCAAGACTTGACGAGCTTAAAGATCTAGGAGTAGGTATCATTTGGCTATCACCGGTCTATGCTTCGCCTGATGCTGACAACGGTTACGATATCAGCGACTATATGGACATCAACCCCAAATTTGGTACACTTGAGGATATGGATAGGCTCTTTGCAGAAGCGGAAAAGCGTGATATCAAGATCATTATGGATTTGGTGATCAATCATACATCTGATGAACACCGCTGGTTTAGTGAAAGCCGGAAAAAAGACAGCCCCTATCGTGACTATTATATCTGGCGCGAAGGAAAGAAAAACGGACGGCCTCCAAACAATTGGACTTCTTTTTTCATGGGAAATGTATGGGAGTATGACGAGCAGAGCGGAGAGTATTACCTGCATCTATTCGATAAAAAGCAGCCTGATCTGAATTTCCGCAACCCAAAGGTCATCAGAGAAGTGAAAGACATATTGCGATTTTGGCTGGATCGCGGGGCCTCCGGTTTTCGCTGTGATGTCATCAATGTCATATACAAGACCACGCTGGACGACGGAAAACGTGCAATAATATTGCAGGGACTGGAGCATTATCGCTCGCAAGAGGGCAATCATGAGATTTTACGTGAGCTTCGGCATGATGTGCTAAGCAAGTATGATTGTTTTACGGTAGGGGAAACCGTTATGGTTGATTTGGAAGATGCCAAGGAGCTGTGTGAACCCGAGCGAGAAGAGCTTGATATGGTGTTCTACTTTGATCACTTGGAGGTTGATCGCCGAATATCAAGATATTTTCCAAAGAAGTTCAAGGCGAATAAACTACTTGATGTCCTCACCAAATGGCAGCAGGGGCTTTCATGGAATGCAATCTATCTGGAGAATCATGATCAGCCGCGCATTGTTTCACACTTTGGTGATGACGTAAGGTATCATGAACGCAGCGCAAAATTACTTGGAACAATGCAATTTACACTCCGAGGTACACCATTTGTCTATCAAGGACAAGAAATCGGCATGACCAACTTTGATTTCACAGGTATGTCTCAGCTCAATGATGTAGAAAGTCACAATATCTATAACCTCATGGGCAAATTTTTCCTGCCTGCATCATTTCGTTGGAAGATTATCAAAAGCTCCTCAAGAGACAACGCCAGAACGCCTATGCAATGGTCAGCAAAACTAGGCGCAGGCTTCACAATAGGGATGCCTTGGCTTGGTATCAATCAAAATTATCATACGATCAATTATGCTGATCAAAAACAACAACCTGAATCGATACTTTCCTACTACAAGCAGCTCATAGCGCTTAGATCATCCAGTGACACATTACGATATGGAGTTTTTACGCCATTGTACTCTGATAGACATGTCATCGCGTATGCTAGAAAGCAGAATAATGAGCAGTATATCATCATTCTCAATTTCTCTGATGAGAATAAAAAGGTGAATTATCGAGGAGATATTGCCATATCAAACACAGGGCGCAATGAATTTCATGGGGAACTGATGCCTTGGGAAGCAGTGGTGCTAAAGCAATGTGATAAGGAGGTGCAATGATGATTTCGTTTGCTGATGATGTATTCAAACTGAATACCATAACCAGTAGCTACTGGTTTAGAGTAACGAAAGTTGGACATCTGGAACATATCTATTATGGCAGACGGTTGCCTGATGATCAAACGATCGAGCCGCTATTGCTCAAGCGAACAGCCCAGCTTGGCAGCAGTGTGATGTATGATCAAAGCGACGAGACCTACTGCCTTGATAATATATGTCTTGAATGGTCTGGAATTGGAAAAGGCGACTATCGAAACGCCCCCGCTCAAATCAAAATGCCTGATGGTACATTTACGGCTGATTTTGTTTATCAAAGCCATCAAACCACCAAAGGCAATGTAACGATGGACAAACTACCTGCATCCTATGGCAGTGAGGATAGCTGCGAAACACTCGAAATCGCGCTTATTGACCAAAGCAACAATGTACATCTTCTGCTATATTATACCGTTTATCCCAAGGTCGATGTAATCAGCCGCAGAACCGTGCTGAAAAACCGCAACCCAAAGGAGCTCGCCATCAGAAGCATCATGAGCATGTCACTTGATATCCCCAATCAAGGCTTTCGCCTCGTAACATTTAATGGCGGCTGGATCAAAGAGGGACATAAGCAAGAAGAGCGTCTGGGCTATGGCATTTATGTCAACTCATCAACGACAGGGGATAGCAGCAATCGGCATAACCCTGGATTTCTCTTGGCCTCAAGCGATGCGACGGAGTCCGTAGGTAGTGTCTATGGGTTCAACCTTGTATATAGCGGCAATCACTATGGTTCGGTTGAGCTATCCAATCATGACTTGGTGCGTATTCAACTGGGTATTAACCCGTATTGCTTTGAATGGGTTTTGAATCAAGACGATTCTTTTGAAACACCAGAGGCGTTTATGAGCTATTCGGCAGATGGCTATAACGGCTTGTCTCACCACTTTCACGACTTTATCAATGAGCACATCGTGCGCAGTGAATGGAAAGGGAAAGAACGACCTGTTCTTTTGAATAACTGGGAAGCTCATTTTTTTAAGTTCACCCGAGGAAAACTCCTAAAGCTAGCTCGCCGCGCAAAGAAGGTTGGCATCGAATTATTCGTGCTGGACGATGGTTGGTTTGGAAACCGCGACAGCGACAAAGCAGGGCTTGGAGATTACACAATTAACCGAAAAAAGCTGCCTCGGGGGCTTGATGAGTTTTCCAAACGCATTCACAAGATGGAAATGAAGTTCGGTATCTGGTTTGAACCCGAAATGCTCAATGAGGATAGTGAGCTATACCGATCGCATCCTGAATATGCCCTAAGGACACCCAATAAAAATCCTGCCCTTGGACGAAATCAAATGGTTTTGGATTTGTGCAATGAAAAAGTACGAGATTATATTGTACAAAACGTTACGCATATACTCGACACCTGCGATATCGACTACGTAAAATGGGATTATAACCGTCACATCAGCGACGCATGTTCGATTGTAATCGAGAATCAGGGCGAATTTTTCCACCGTTATATTCTTGGCTTGTATGATGTGTTGGAACGGATATTTAGACCACGCCCGCATATATTGTTTGAGAGCTGTTCCAGCGGCGGCAATCGCTTTGATGCAGGAATGCTATGCTACTCTCCTCAGGTATGGACATCTGACGATACCGACTCAATCGAGCGGCTGAAAATACAAGGAGGCATGTCCTATTTGTATCCGCTCTCTACGATGGGTGCGCATGTATCACAAGCGCCGCATCAGCAAACGCTCAGAAACACGCCGCTTTCCACTAGATTTAATGTGGCTGCGTTTGGCTGCCTTGGGTATGAGCTGGACTTGAAGTATTTGTCCCATGTCCAGAGGAAAGAAGTCAAGTCTCAAATTTCATTCTACAGGAAGTATCGCAGCATAATGCAATACGGTAGGTTTTACAGAGGCGAGGAATACAAGAGCAACAAGGTGGTATGGCATTGCGTGGACCCGCGTCATGATACCGCGGTAACGGGCTTTTTTCAAACCCAGACCACAGCTAGCGAAGGCTTTGACAGGCTAACGCTAATGGGACTTAAGGCAAAACAAAAATATACTGTCAAAACCAAACCGCAAAGTCTATACATCAAGAGCTTTGGAGGCTTGGTTAAGCATATTCTGCCCATCACGCTAAATCCCGATGGTATCATTCTTCGCATCGCCAATCAATTCTTCTGCCTCACAGACTGCGTGGAGGCATATACTGCCTATGGTCAAACCCTTATGGACGGTGTTTTGCTCAACAATCAGTTCGTTGGCAGCTATTATAATGACAAGATACGACTATTAGGCGATGGTGGTTCTAGCCTGTATATCACACAGAACGAATGAAAAAAATAGGGGGTTGAGTCCATGCAAAAGGATAACAGTCGGAGAAATAGGCTATGTTTTGGTCTGGGTACCATTGGCAGAGACATGTTTTATACTATGGTCAGCATGTACATCATGGTGTATATTACCGAGGTTATTGGTGTATCAAATGCGACACTTGCCATGATGACAGTCGTTCTTTTGGTATTGCGTGTATTTGATGCGTTTAATGACCCAATCATGGGTGTGCTGGTTGACAACACAAGGAGCAAGTACGGCAAGTTCAAGCCAGGCATGCTCATCGGCGCCGTTGTCGGCGGGATTTGCATGGTGCTCATGTTTACGGACTTTGGGCTTGAAGGGGCTGCCTATGCAGCCGTGTTCGCAGTCTGCTATCTGCTGTGGGATATGTTCTATGGACTGAATGACATTGCGTATTGGTCCATGATGCCCTCGCTATCAACAGACCAAAAGCAACGCGAGAGCATCGGTTCATTTGCTCGTATCTGTGCGAATATCGGTCTTTTTGTGGTTGTGGTCGGTATCATACCCGTCACCAATGCCATGGGCGAAGCAATAGGAGATCTGAGACAAGCATGGTTTGTATTTGCTATTATCATTTGCTTGTTGATGCTTGGGTTTCAATCGATCACCCTCATAGGCGTGAAGGAGAACAAGGGCTATTTCAAGGAAGAGGAAAAGACAAGCCTCAAAGAAATGTTTCATGTATTGTTTGCTAATGACCAACTCATGTGGGTAGCGATATCCATGTCATTGTTTATGATTGGATATTGTATCACCACAAGCTTTGGCGTTCATTATTTCAAATACGTTTATGGCGACGAGGGTATGTACTCCATCTTTGCAGCCGTCTTGGGTGTTTCACAGCTTGCTGCGCTCAGTGTATTTGGCTGGTTTAGAAAACATTTTACCAGACGCAAGCTATATACCATCTCAACCATCATGGTTGTCATGGGTTATTTGTTGTTCTATTTCTCGCCCATGAATATGATTTTCATCGGCATGGCAGGTGTGCTGATTTTCGTTGGTCAAGCATTCATACAAATGCTAACGCTCATGTTCCTTGCGGATACAATTGAATATGGTCAACTGAAACTAGGCAAACGAAATGAAAGCATCACATTCTCAGTGCAGCCTTTCATCAACAAGATCGGCGGAGCGATTGCCAACGGCGTACTTGGTTTGACGCTCATTATTTCAGGCGTTAACGAAGCACAAACCGCAGCCGATGTGACATTGCAAGGTGTTACCACCATGAAGCTATCCATGATGATCTTGCCGCTGCTAGTCATTGTTCTAAGCTATATTGTCTATATGCGAAAATTTAAAATCGATGAACAGCGCTATACGGAAATACTCACCAGCCTAAAAGAGCGCGGAGACATCAAGGCATAAACGCTAGGTCCATACTTTTTGACACCTATATTATATGCATTAATCAGAGCTATCAAGCAGCAAGAATTTTCTTGCTGCTTGATAGCTCTGATTTGCGTTACATTCAATATTGCACTCCGATAAAGCATGAAGTATAATGATATATAACGTACTCTCACTTCTTTATAGAATTATATGAGGAGTGTACAGATGAAACGGGAGGCAGACAAAATGCATGCTAAAAGAAACTATTTGTATACCTCCCTCTACTTTGTTTTGGTATTGGTTTTATGGCTTGCTATTTCGTACATACCAAAGCCGCAGACTGTTAAGGTTGCACAAATGAACGGGTTTTGCGCCCTCACTCAAATGGACTTTTCTGATAAGGTTTACAGTCTGGATGATTATTGGGAAACTTGGCCGGAAGAACTGTATACGCCGGATGATTTCACCAATGGTACAGTAACCACGGAAGCACAGTTCATCGAGCCTTCTGCATATAAATATATTCCTTATGCAACTCACAAGCTGCGACTAAATCTTCCGCCTGGCGTAACCTATGGCATTTCCATGTTAACGTCAGATTATGCGATGCGAATCTATATAGACGGAATAGAAATCGATAACGTCGGTTCGCCTGGCAAAACACGCGAAACCACTGTGAATAGATCACTTGAGCGTACCTACTATTTCACCACGGAAAGTGGGAACGTAGAACTCATTGTACAAGCCGCGAATTTTGTTCATGCAAAGGATGGGACATGGCCTCCCAGCTTTATTATTGGAACGGTCAAAAACATGACACATCGCGACAGTGTCATTCACGCTCGAACTTTCTTAGTCATCGGCTGTTTATTGACTTCATTTTTATACCACTTAGGATTGTTCTGTTTGAATCGACGCCGAACCAGCGTATTGCTTTTTTCGTTATGCTGCTTACTTTTAGCAGTGCTCGACAAGCATGTATTGATGCTCGTTGCTCAAGAATTTGACTGGCAGGTTTCCATTAGAATTGAGTACTTCATACATTATTCAACCTTTGTAATGTTATTCGCATTCATGAATTCAATCCATCCTAGAATGTTCAATCAAATAATCCTTCGCAGCTACTATGCGCTAGCCGCTGTATATTTCCTGATTACATTATTAACGGATTCGCTTATCTTTACCGCTCTATTGATTTATTTCGAAATTGCATCCATATTGTTCATTGTATATGGACTCACCAAGCTAACGCTAGCCCTTAGAAACGGAAAAGAAAAAGAAGTATTTTCATTTCTAGGGGCAGTCGTGCTCGGCTTGCTAAGCACAAGTGATATTCTCTATTATCGCGGGATAACCATATTTCCAATGGTAGACGGACATTTCTTTATGTCTCCCATTGGAATGGTTTTTTTCGTATTTTGCTATGCGATGGTATTATCCATTGAGTATTTAGAAACCGCACACGCAATGAGAGAAGCGCAAGCTAAAGAACAGCAGCTCGCTACAGAAAATGCTTCGCTTGAACGAATGAACAACTTCAAAACCGAACTAATGTCAAAGATTTCTCATGAAGCAAGAACGCCTTTGGCAGTACTGGCAAGCTATTCTGGACTGGTCTCCATGGAACTGAGAGACCAAGGAGTCGATGCACAGACGGCTGCGGATTTGGATAAAATCGCTTATGAAGCCAAGCGTGTAGCGGGACTGATTGATGGTATGAAAAGACTTGCGATGCATACAGATGCAGTTGCAAATCAAACCAATGTAAATATAGGGGAGCTCATGGTACAAACCGCGCGGCTATACCGACCTATGCTGGAACGAAGTGGTGTAAAACTGATCATAGATATTGATGAGGACTTGCCGTCTGTACTTGGCAACCTGGAAGAGCTAACGCAGGTGCTCTTTAACCTGCTTCAAAATTCCAAGAATCACACCAGCTCAGGAAGCATCACACTTACAGCCAAGAAGCAAGGGGATACAATCGTTGCCACGGTCGCAGATACCGGAAGCGGCATATCTGAAGATCTTCTGCCGCATGTATTTGAATGGCGGGTCCACAACAAGAAGAACGGATCTGGACTTGGCCTTGCCATCTGCAAGGAAGTGGTGGAGGCGCATAGGGGAACGATTGAAATCCAAAGCACACTTAACCATGGGACGCAGGTGTTATTCACCCTTCCCATCAACTTGCAAGGAGGTACCGAATGACCAATCAAGGCATTATCCTTCTAGTGGAAGACAACCACGAACTCAACATCGCAAACAGTCGAGTATTGAGACTTCGAGGCTATGAAGTTCTCACAGCTTTGACATTGCAAGAGGCCAGAGAAAAATTATCACAAGCACAACCTGATATTATTTTACTTGATGTAATGTTGCCCGATGGGGACGGCTTTGCTTTTTGCAAGGAAATTCGCGATACAACAAAAGCACATATCCTATTTCTGACTGCTAAGAGCGAACCTCATGACTTGATACAGGGGCTATCTAATGGCGGAGATGATTACATCACAAAACCATTTCATCCAGAGGAACTACTCGCTCGTATCGCAGCCGCTATGCGCAGAAGAGATATGGTTTCACAGGAGAATGTCAAGATCATCCAAAAAGGCTCATTGGTGCTTGATATTGTGGCGTCGCGTGCGTCACTCGACGATGTGGATTTGTCGCTAACGCCTAGAGAGTTTTCTTTGTTGATGCTCTTAGTTCAAAACGAAGATCAGATCTTAAGTGCAGAAATCATATACGAAAAAGTCTGGAAAGCGAATTTACATGGCGATAAAAATGCTGTACAAGCGGCCATTTCCAAACTGCGTCACAAACTGGAACACACTGGATATATCATTAATTTCCAAAGAGGACGTGGATATATATTCACTAAAAAATAATCATCGGCGCTTTATGACTTTAAACCACAGAAAAAGCCACCATGCTTATGATAATGTAAGCATGGTGGTTTTGCATATAAACGACATTCTTACATGGTATAATGAATCGAAAGTGACAAGGCAAACTTACCATAAAACTAAATCAAATGACTGGAGGAACACAAATGAAAAAAATGATATTGATATTATTAATGGTGACTTTAGTTCTTACACTCACTCTACCCGCACTGGCAGAACAAGTTCTTTATCTAGAGGATTGGGGAATGACCGTTACCGTTCCAGATGGCATGACCGCCGTGGATGTAAGCGGCAAGGATGCTGCGATGCTTCAATTAACAGTAGATGGCCGCGATGACCTCGTGTATATCATACAATTCAGCTATGATGAGACATTCGCGGGTCGCACACTAAACGATATTACAGATGAGGAAGCAGAGGAACTTGGTACACAATTAGCACAAGCATATCCAAATCCAGAGTTTGCCGATTATATTGATGAAGAAAACGATGTTGTGATGCTGCTTGTGAACAGTGGAGATCAAACCAGTGCCGCGATTTTAACCATTCACGATGGTATTGTCATTAATGTGTTAATGGTTAACAATGGCGGAGAACCACTGACCGAGGATGAAGCAATTTTAGGCATGGCACTGCTGACGACATTGTCTTTTGATGAATAAATTTCCGATTGTAGATAAGATTCATTTGCTGTACGTGGTATTTCGCCTCAGGTGGAGCGGATCTATTAATGAAAAGAATAAATCGGTGCAGCAATCAGGGCGAATAGCTTAGTCCAATGTACCATTCCCGCATATACTCGCCGGATATAAAAACAGCACCTTACCCATCGCGGGCAAGGTGCTGTTTTTATGATGTTAAGCTTATTGTCTGTGCACGATCCAATAGTCGCGAATATCTTCGATGTTCTCATAAATGTAGTTGAAGTCGATATCCCACAGTGGAATATCAGACAGCAAGATATTGCCTTCTGCGCTGTTGCTCTCAGGACGTACAGACCATGAACCGAGTGATACTAGGGGATCATAACCTGCGCCCTTGCCATCTTCGCCGCCCATCCAGTATTTAATGAATAGCTTTGCGCCGCTTGGATGCTGAGCTTCATTGGCGATGCCTAGGAAGTTTAGAGCTGGGATGCCGTTGGCAACGCCCATCTTTTCAGGACCGTAGTTGATGAGGAATCCATCACTTTGTCCGCGAAGTTTAACAGAGGAGGAATAGCCAACAGGCGGGTTTTCCTGTCCTGCTGCGCCAACCATTTCGATAACCTCGTCAGAGCCCTTTGCCATGATCGGATCGTTGGCTAAGAAACGCTTGATAAATGCATGAGCTGCGGTTGGTTCGTCATTGTCAAGAACAATTGGCGTACCAAAGACAGCTTCATAATCCGCTGCCATTTCATCTGCATGCTGTACCATTGCGGTCAAAGGAGCGCAGTATGCATCATTGCTGGCTGCATCTTGGAATACAACGCGTCCGCGCCATTCTTCCGTTGTGAGATCCCACCATGACGAGATGGGGCTCTCATCGTATACTTCTGTGTTGTAGAACCATAGGTTCAGTTCAAGCATCAGAGGTGTCAATGCCAAGTATGAGGGATCAACATTGCCGAAGATGGAAGCAGGCTGATAATTGTGTAGGAGATCCTCGCCGAATACTTCAAATGTGTATTCTCCAACCTGTTCCTTGGAGTGAACGATATCCACTGTGCGGATACCAGCTTCATACTCTGTAAGGAATTTTTCCTTTAGTGTGCCGGAGGAAATGTCATACACTTCCACATTCATGCCTGGGTATTCTTCCATGAACGCAGCTGCGATTTTAGCGGTACGGGATGAGATTGTGTACACGACAACTGTGCCGCCTTCATTGGCAAGCGAAGCAGCGTAGAGGTCTTCCATTGATTCGTCTAGGTTGAGTCCATTGTCCAGTGCCCATTGCTGTTCATCGGGACCAGCCAGTGCGACCGATGCAAGAAGCATCATGATAGCCAGGCATAGTGCGAAGAGTTTTGTTCTTTTCAGTTCCATTGTTGGGCCTCCTTTTTATTGTTTTAACCCACAGCATACACATGCTATATGGGAGTAAACCTTACTCAAGCATATCTTCATCTTGATTAACTGATTTTACAAGCCGCTCGGTTTGTGCATGGAATACATTGATCATTTGGGGATCAACTTTCAGCTTTACCTGTGCGTCCTGCTCGTAGTGGTGCAGTCCAAGCAGCTTAACAAGCAGGTTATCATTGCCTACTTTCAGCTGTATGAGCGTTTCAGACCCCGCAGGCATGACCGAATACACATTTGCCATAAAGCCGTCCTTCTTGGTCAGTGTAATCTGCTCAGGACGAATACCAAGTTTGCAATCAAACTCGCCGTCCTCCTTTGGCATGTCATCTGTGAACAACGCTTGATCAAACTCAAAGTCACCCAATGAACATGTCACCCGCAAGGTATTGCCCATACGGTTTGCTTTGCCATCCAATAAATTGATTCGCGGATTGCCGATAAAATCAGCCATGCGGATGGTAACTGGGTTTTGATAGATGTTCAAAGGTGTATCGATCTGCTCGATGCGTCCATCAAAGAAAACCGCTATACGCGTTGAAAGCGTAAGCGCCTCCGCTTGATCATGCGTAACGTAGAGGACAGTTGTGCCCATTTCCTTGTGCAAGCGCTTTAGCTCCGAACGCATGTCGATGCGCAGCTTTGCGTCCAGATTGCTTAGAGGTTCGTCAAGTAATAAAATCTTAGGAGCATTAACAATCGCACGCGCAATTGCAACGCGCTGCTGCTGCCCGCCAGAAAGTTCATTGGGATATCGTTGGGCAAATTCGCCGATTTGCATACGGTCCAGTGCATTTTCAACCAAATCGCGTATGGTCTGCTTTGGCAACTTGTTTACATTGAGCTCAAAAGCAACATTGTCATACACAGTCATATGCGGCCAAAGAGCATAGCTTTGGAACACAAGATTGAGCTGACGCTTAGCAGGTGCCTCAAAGTACTCTTCTTTGGCATTAACAACCAATCGATCTCCCATCCACAACATACCTGATTGTGGGTTCTCAAGGCCTGCAACGACTCGCAGCGTGGTCGTCTTGCCGCAGCCAGACGGTCCGAGCAATGTCATAAACTCGCCTTGGTTGATGGTTAGATCAATATCCTTAAGCACATGATTTGTGCCGTAAAACTTATTGATACCCTGTAAAACAATATGATCCATTTTGATCAACCTCCCAATCCGCCGGCGATATCGGCATTAAAGAATCTATTCGCAATCCAATAGAAGAAGAAAACCATCGCAAACATGACAATCGCGACCGCACTAGCGGGTTGCTGGAATCCACTGGTGGAGTACGTATACGCCATATAGGGCAAGGTTGCCTGCGTTGGCGTTATCAGAATGACGATCAGGTCGAGTTCTTTCATAATGCTAATCAAAATCAGCATAAACCCGCTCATAAAGCCATTTTTGGAAAGCGGCAATACAATTTGACCGAAGCGGCGTATAAATGACGCGCCGGCTATTTGTCCTGCCTCTTCAAGTTCAATGCTAATTTGCATCATGTTAGACGTACCTGCTCTTGAAGCAAAGGGGAGATGCTTGACGATGCTTACTAGCACCAGCAATGCAAACGTTCCATATAGTGATGGTATGATCGTGATATCTTGCGAGAAGATATTCACTTTGGTGGACGTAGCAAACATGGATAGGTACATTGCACCAAATGCGATAGAAGGGATTAGATAGGGGATGAATACAAGCTGCTCAACAAGCTTACCGCTACGCAAATGACGCCCGCGTGAGTTGATGTATCCAAGCATCTGTCCGCATAGCGTGGCGACAAGCGAAGTGATGAACGTAAGCTTGAGTGTGTTTTTAACAAACATCCAAAATTGAGAAGACTTAAACACACCAGGCATGCCATCTGAAATATTTGGATCAGCATTGCCAAACCAATAATGAAGTGTCAAGTTGTCCAGTCCAAATTCGCCCGCCTTTAGCATAAAGCTCTGGTAGAGCAAAACAACCAAAGGCATCATCACTGCAAAGAGCAAGAAGATTGAAAGCACAGCTACGATCACAGGCTTCCACTTGCCGAGTTTGACCAGCGATGAACGACCGCCTTTGCCGCCAATAGTTGCGTAGGATTTACGTGCACCGATCATGCGTTGATTCATGAAAATATTGATGGAAGCGATAGCGATGAGCATCAAGCTAATCGCAAAGCTAGTACCTTTTTGTCGTTGCACAGTCGAATAAAGCGAAGTGGAAATGGTATAGTAATTAACCTTCAAGCCTAGGAACGATGGAACACCAAAGGTACCCATGGACTTGGAAAAGGTAAGAATAAACGATGATAGGATTGCAGGCAATACCAGCGGGAAGGTGATCCTGCGAAGAATGAAGGTCTTGCTAGCGCCTACGATTTCGCCCATTTCTTCAAGCTCTGAGTTGACGGAGCGAAGAGCCGCCGATACCAGCAGATAGGCATAAGCATAGTAGTGTATCGAGAGAACCACAATGATTGCCACCGGTCCGTATGCCAGCCAATCGGGCGTCGTGACCCCCAAATAGCTGAGTAAACCAGCAGCACCTCCTATTCGTTGGTTTCGAAACACCGATAGCCAAGCCATCGATTTACACCATGAAGGAAGCATGTACGGCACGATGACCGCAAGCGAAAAGAAGCGCTTGCACGGAATATCAGTACGAACCATAACCCATGCAATCAGTGCGCCGGTTACGATGGAAATAGCGGATACCGAGCAAGCAATGACCAATGAATTGAGCAAGGGAACAAAAAAGAGGTTTTTTGATACATCGCTGAACAGTAGTCTCTTCCAGTAGTAGAACGTTAAATCTCCCGCTTCGCCGCCCGCACGCCTTGCATCAGCCTTAGCTAATGTAAAGGTGGTACGAATCATCTCAAAGAGGGGAATGACAATCAGGTAGGCTAATAGGATCACTGAAATAATGACAATGATCTGGTATGGGGATGTCATCGCTGTTTTGATGCGGTTGCGCCATTTTCGCGCAGCACTGTAAGGGGGTGCCGTGTGTGTTGTGTTGCTTGATGTGTTGATCATAGGATCATCCTTTGTTATTTGTACTGTGTTATCATATTATACAGCATATGAATTCAATTTTCATGACATTTGCGACTTATGTTCATTACAATTACGACACAATACAGAAATTGTATTTATAGTGCTGTAATCTATTTTGAGGGTGAGAAATTGATTGCATGCAAATGAAGATACCTCAATATGTGGTTACACGACGCGTCCAAAACCAGCAGATGATGAGCGCCCTTGTACATACTGACCTAGCATGGATGACTTTGATACGTAAGCATCAACGCAACCTGTCATCATGGACAGCTTATGGAACTTATGCTATATTGTACATATCAAATGCCAATTATATACTCACATAAATGGGAAGAGGGAATCTGCATGAAGAACAGAAAGCTGATTGCGTACTTGATGATTGCACTTTGTATATTTTCCGGTTGTTCGAGCAAAACAGTTGTTGAAGAAACGTCATCAAATCTGCTGCTTGGGTTTTCCCAGTTAGGCTCTGAAAGTTCATGGAGAATCGGAAATACAGCAAGTATGGAAAGCGCAGCTAAGCGCCATAATATCTCATTAATGATGGAAAACGCATATCAAAAGCAAGAAAAACAAATTGATTCGATTCGTTCCTTTATTGCCTATCAGGTCGATGTCATCGCTTTTTGTCCCATTGTCGAAGACGGTTGGGATAACGTGCTTACAGAAGCTAAGAACGCAGGCATCCCTGTCATATTGGTTGATCGGCTGATCAACACGTCGGACGAATCACTTTATACGGCGTATGTAGGTGCGGATTTCTATCAAGAGGGCGTCAGTGCAGCAGATTTCCTTGTGCGTAAAGCAAAGGATCTTGGCAAGGAACATCTATTGATTGTGGAAATTGCAGGGACTGTGGATGCAACCCCTACACTCCAACGCTATGATGGATTTCATGATATCATCGACAATGACGATACCTTTCAAATGCTTGAAACCATTTCAGGCGATTTTCTGCGTTCCAAAGGCGAAGAATGCATGAAGTATTTACTAAATAAATATGGAGATGACATTGATGTGATGTACTCCCATAATGATAGCATGACGCTTGGCGCTATTGATGCAATCGAAGCATGGGGCGCAAAGCCGGGTAAAGACATCATTATTATCACCGTGGACGGGGAACAGGCAACCGTTGACTTGATTTCTGAAGGCAAAATCAACTGTGTGATAGAGTGTACACCGATGCTTGGAGATATTGTTATGGAACATGCTAAGAAGTTAATGGCCGGAGAAGAGGTTCCTAGAATCACATCACCGCAAGAAGAAACGTTTAGCGAGTATGATGACCTGAGGCAACTTCCTCCAAGGGGATATTGATATGTCTGAACAAAAACGAAGCATCACAAAAGAAGTCAATGTATCCAATCTGGTTTTAACTGCTGTATTGCTCTTTCCGGTAGTGATCAGCATCATCGTCATGCTGATCTATACGGCTAGCTATAGTGCCTCTACATCGCGTATGGAAACAGTAGCGTCACTGAAGCCGCTGATTAATGTAGAGATTCCTGAAAGCGTATGGTCTATTGTCGCAGGACGAACAACATTTGAAAACAGCGATACCTATGATCTCATTGATAACGTGAATAATACATTATCAAAGCTTATTAATGAAAGTGACAGAAACGAAAATCTAGAATTAACCGTCGCTAAACGCACCATGTTAACACTAAGTGATTATGTGCAAAAGATCCAGAGCAATGTAGCTCAAGAGATACCCGTCGTCACAAACGAAGCTATTTTAGAGGAGGTTCGCTCCGTGGCATCCCTTATCAATGGCATGCTTGATAATTATATTATGCATGAGGTGGAGGACGTTGCGACAACCAACGCCCTGCTAGGCAGGATCACCATGATCTCCGTCATTGCCGAGGTGCTGCTGCTGCTGCTTGCGCTCGGCATCTCGATCAAAATGCGCCGGCGCATGGTCAGGTCCATCAACGAGCCAATTGCCCAGCTCGCACACTTTGCTGATCTTCTGGCGGAGGGTAATCTTCAGGCACGTGCACCAACGACTGATGTCGAAGAGCTGAGCGACCTAACTGATCGTGTTAACTTCATGGCTGATCGCGTTGAGACACTTATCCAGCAAAATCACGAAGAGCAGGAAAAACTAAAAAAAGCAGAACTACGAACTTTACAAGCCCAGATCAATCCACATTTTCTTTACAATACACTTGACACCATCATCTGGCAGGCCGAAACAGGGCATAGTGGTGAAGTCATCAATATCACCAAGGCAATGAGCGACTTCTTTCGCATCTCCCTGTCTTCAGGTGCTGATTGGATTCCCGTCTCTCAAGAAATCAAGCACTTAACCGGCTACCTTGCCATACAGAAAATCCGTTATCGCGACATATTAAACTATGAAATCATTATACCTGATGATATGTGCGATAGCTATATCCTCAAGCTGCTGCTGCAACCGCTGGTTGAAAATGCTATTTATCATGGCATTAAATATAAACGCGGCGGCGGTAAAATCACTGTAAATGGTAAAAAAGAAGGCGAGTACCTATATTTCACGGTCACAGACACAGGTCGCGGTATGGATAAAGACCAGCTTTTTACCGTCATCAATAGTTTGGAAAACGAACTTGACATGCCGCGAACCGAGCCATTACTGGAATCCTCCAGCAGCGGGTTCGGGCTTCATAATGTAAACCAGCGAATCCGGCTTCATTACAATCAGGCAGATGGCTTGCACATTGAAAGCAATGAACAAGGAACTACTGTCGGTTTTAGAGTTCCTGCAAAGCTGAAGGGAGAAGTCGCTTAATGTATAAGGTTTTTTTAGTGGATGATGAGATTGCCATCAGGGAAGGGATTCGTAATTCCCAGCTATGGGTAGATAGTGACTATATATTAGTAGGCGAAGCGCCCGATGGCGAGATTGCACTTCCCATGCTGCAAGACGAGCGCCCCGATATACTGATTACCGATATTCGCATGCCATTCATGGATGGTATGCAGCTTTGCAGCGAGGTGAAGCGCCTGATGCCTTGGATGAAGATCATCATTCTTTCGGGATATGATGACTTTAATTATGCAAGGAAAGCAATGAATCTTGGCGTACAGGAATACCTGCTGAAACCTGTATCCGCAAAGGATTTGCAGGAATCTTTAAATCACGTGAGCCAGACGATTGATCAAGAACGGCTCAATCGCTCCAATTTAGAAAGGATGCAGATACGATTTACCCAAGGGAATCGGTTGGTAAAGGAGAAGCTGCTGTCAGCCATATTACTAGACCCGCCCGACAGCGACAATGCTGAAAAGCTGCTGGAGCAATTGCGCAGCTTAGGCATCAACTTAGTTGCGAAATGCTACGCTGTGATCGATTTTGCCTACACCCCCCAATCAGGCAGTCGATCCGCTCAGCGTGATGTTTTATATTCGCTAGCCCAAAGCAATGCTGGGACGGTTCATCTATGCAATGGAAAGCATGGCTCATTTGCGATTGTCCTTGGCGATAATCAAGCCGACATCGAAGAGCGAACCTATGCATTTGCACGCTCTGCCACAAGCGAATTGGAGCGGATGAATTGCACAAATATCATAGCTTCCATTGGCGAAACTGTCGTTGATTTTACCGAGCTTGCTCAGTCCGTCAATACGGCAAGGCATATACATCATGCGCTCAAATCAAGCAATGAATTATCTGCATCCCCTAGAATTATGGGTATAGACGAACTTGCTGACGTTGCACCTGCAGCTGTCGACCTGAATATCCGTCCTATGTTTGAGCAAATGCAGTATGCCAATACAGAAGAAATCTATAGTAGTTTGCAGGAATATGCTCAATCGCTTGGTTCTGCTGATATCCACTCTGCAGTTGCAGCTGATTACTTCCACGTAGAAGCACTGATGACAGCGGTTCGCATTGTGAGGGAAGCAGGCGGCGATCCTAAGTCGGTTCTGAAAACGGAAGCTTACGAGCAGCGTTTACTGATGAAAGGCGACAAAACAGAAAAAGATTTGCCTGCCGCATCTGAACTGCTTAGGCAAGCAATTCACTACCGCGATGCACATGATCCCTCTCAAAACAATGCGCCTGTGGCACGCGCAAGGGCATACCTCGCGCAGCATTTTGCTGATCCTACCTTGATGCTACAGGATGTATCTGAGTTTGTTGGGATGTCAAACAGTCGCTTTTCTACCGTCTTTGCACAAAAGACAGGGAATACCTTTACGGAGCACTTAACTGCATTGCGCATTAGCAAAGCACAGGAGCTGCTGCATGCTACTGACATGCGTTCTTCTCAGATAGCCTACGCGGTAGGGTATAATGATCCGCACTATTTCAGCTATCTTTTTAAGAAGAACACATCCATGACGCCCAGCGAGTATCGCAAATCGAAGGGAAAGAAATAATATTCAACTTTTATAAAACCAAATTCCACCTCTGCAGTCGTATAGAGTTAAATTCTATGCCAAGTGAAATGATCTTCAACCAATTTAGAAATGCTCTCAATTGTAAATTTGTATCATTCGGCGTAGAATATACCACATAGACAGGGTTAACCCCTGAAAAATGAACGGAGGGTTTCTTAATGAAAAAGTTCCTAGTATTACTAACCGCGTTGGTTATGGTTCTTGGACTATGCTCCTTCGCATCTGCAGAAGATGTAATTACCATCGGTTTTGCTCAGGTCGGTCATGAATCTGACTGGCGTGCAGCTAACACCAATGACTATCAGAGCACTTTCGTCGCCGAGAATGGCTTTGAACTCCTATTCGTAGATGCTGACAACGATCACGCAGCACAGCTTGACGCTGTTCGCAGCTTCATCGAGCAGGACGTTGCATACATCGTCATCTGCCCCGTGCAGGAAGCTGGCTGGGAAACCGTTTTGGGCGAAGCCAATGACGCTGGCATCCCCGTCATCATTGCTGACCGTGGCGTAAGTGCTGATCCCGCTCTTTACACCGCTCAGGTTTGCACCAACATGGTTCTTGAAGGCGAAACCGCTGGCAACTGGCTGGCAGAGTACCTAGACGGTGCTGATGCAAACATCCTTGTTATCGAAGGCTCCGTTGGCGCATCCGCAACCCTAGGTCGCACAGAAGGCTTCAATAACATTGCTGCAACGCATGACAACTGGAAAATTCTTGATAGCCAGAGTGGTAACTTTGACCAAGCTGGTGGACAGGAAGTCATGGAAAGCTTCATTAAGACCTATCCTGGACAGTACAACGTAGTTGTTTGCCAGAATGATAATGAAGCTTATGGCGCAATGGACGCTATGGACGCAGCTGGCGTAACATACGGCGTAGATGGCGACGTTACCCTTATCTCCTATGACGCAACCAACGCTGGACTTACCTACACACTAGAAGGCAAGATCACCTGCAACGTTGAGTGCAATCCCATGCAGGCTACAACCGTCAAGGAACTAATTGCTAAGCTGGAAGCTGGCGAAGCGTACGATGCTATGACAATCGTTCCTGACTCTGGTTTCTGCGCACCTGGCATCACTAGTGAATATGCTGTTACCATCACCGAAGAAATCATCACATCTCGTCCCTTCTAAGCTAGGCCTAAATAGTTAAGCCGGCATAGCAATATGCTAACTCTAAGGAGAGAGGCCGGAAGCCTCTCTCCTTTTCATATCGGGTGTGGGGCGACAGTCCGCTCCAGTCCCGCATTTTACTTAGAAAGGAACGGATGGCAGATGGAAGATAAAGTCGTCCTGACCATGCGCAATATTACCATGACTTTCCCAGGCGTTAAAGCACTTGATGATGTGGATTTTACCTTGCGTAAAGGCGAGATTCATGCGCTGATGGGAGAGAATGGCGCGGGTAAATCCACGCTGATCAAATGCTTAAATGGCGTGCATGATTTTGATAATGGTCAGATTTCTATAGAAGGTATCAAAGGAGATATTCTCAATCATTCCACCCTTGAAGCTCAGTTGCGTGGCATTTCCACGGTGTTTCAGGAGATCAATCTCTGTCCCAATCTAAGTGTCGCTGAAAACCTATTCATTGGACGCGAACCACTTACAAAACTGAAAACAATTGATCGAAAAACCATTGTAACTCGTTCTCAGGAACTAATGCAAAGACTGGATTTACATGTCGATGTACAGAAGAATCTAGAGGATTTTTCACTGGCAATGCAGCAAATGATTGCTATTGCCCGCGCTGTTGATATGGATTGCAAGGTGCTGGTTTTGGATGAACCAACGTCATCATTGGATGATGTCGAGGTTGCAAAGCTATTTGACCTCATGCGCGATCTTCGCGACAGGGGAATCGGCATCGTGTTTGTTACTCACTTCTTAGAGCAGGTATATGCAGTTTGTGATCGAATCACCGTTCTTAGAAACGGTGCATTGGTTGGTGAATATCCCATTGATGATTTGCCGCGTATCAAATTGATTGCGGCTATGATGGGCAAGGATTTTGACGACCTAGCCAATATCAAGCCGGAAGGCAGTATAAACAGTCATGGTGAAATGCTGATTGACGCGAAGAATCTGGGCACTAGTAAAATCAAGCCTTTTGATTTGCAAATCAAGCGAGGCGAAGTGGTGGGACTAACAGGACTGCTTGGCTCTGGCCGAAGTGAATTGGCGCGTGCGATTTATGGTGCTGATAAAGTAACCAGCGGATCAATCCAAGCCAAAGGGAATGATGTAAAGATATCCAAGCCGCTTGATTCTATCCACTTAGGGATGGGCATGCTGCCAGATGACCGCAAAGCAGAAGGTATCATCGATGATTTAAGTGTGCGCGAAAATATCATTCTTGCGGTGCAAGCTCGCCGAGGCATGATGCATTTAGTACCGATGAAGGAGCAATGCGAAATTGCAGATAAGTTCATCGAGCTTTTGCAAATCAAAACACCCAGCCGTGAAACATTGCTCAAACAGCTATCAGGCGGCAATCAACAGAAGGTCGTTATAGCTCGTTGGCTAGCTACTGATCCTGATTTCCTCATATTGGATGAACCCACACGCGGCATTGATATCGGCACAAAAACCGAGATTCAAAAGCTCGTGATTAAGCTTGCCCAAGAAGGCAAGGGCATCATCTTTATTTCATCTGAAATTGAAGAAATGCTCCGCACATGCAACCGCATGGCAGTACTCAGAGATGGCGAAAAGGTAGGGGAACTCAGTGGAGACATGACACAGGAAAGTGTCATGAGAGCAATTGCAGGAGGTGAAAGAGGATGAAAGCAGCCATTAAAAAACTGGTAAAAATGCCACTCTTTTTGCCTATTTTCAGTATGCTTCTGGTCATGGCGGTCAATATCATCCATGACGCTTCCATTGGCGCTCCAATCTTTGGCTTCTTCTCCTTATCGATTAAGAATAATATTCTCTATGGACGCATTATTGATATCCTTAACCGTGGCAGTGAAACAGCTATCCTTGCAATTGGTATGACGCTTGTTGTCTCGGCTTCAGCTGGAACGGATATTTCCGTTGGCTCTGTCATGAGCCTTGCGGGCGGCATGTGCTGTATGCTCCTTGCGGGGTTTGGCAACACAAATGTATCTGAGTATGTAACGCCACTTTGGGTTGGCATTGCAGCAGGTATCTTGGTTGCTTGCCTCTGCGGCGCTTTCAATGGCTTCCTTGTTTCCTATCTGAACATTCAACCAATGGTTGCAACGCTCATATTATTCTCGGCTGGACGTGCCATAGGTCTCCTTCTGTGCAATAGCAGCATTGTATATGTGCGTGTACCTTCATTCCAGTTCTTCGGTGGTTACTGCTGGATATTTCCAACACCGATTCTGATAGCAGGTATATGTATCGCTGCGATGGCGCTTGTGCTCAAGTTTACAGCACTTGGTACGTATGTGCAGAGCGTTGGTATTAACAAGAATGCAGCTCGCATTGCAGGGTATCAAAGCAAGCGTATTATCTTCACAGCCTTTGTGATTTGTGGACTGTGCGCTGGTATTGCAGGCATTGTTGCAACAAGCCGCATTTACTCAGCTGATACGAATAATATCGGTCTAAACCTTGAGCTGGATGCGATTTTGGCGGTGGCACTTGGTGGCAACAGCCTTGGCGGCGGTAAATTCCGCTTCTCAGGGTCGATTATCGGTGCATATACCATTCAAGCAATTACAACAACCTTGTATGCACTGGGTATTAGTTCAGCTCAAGCACCTGTATTCAAAGCCGTTGTTGTTATCTTGATTGTTCTCATTCAGGCACCGGTTGTGCGTGCATACTTTGCAAAGCATAATATAAAAGGAATTGCCACTTCCCCAAAGGAGGCGGTTCAGTCATGATGAATACTTCTCTTCAAAAGCCGCAACGCCGATCGCTGATCGGTAATAACGCGTTATTGTTGATCACCATCGCATTGTTTGCGATCATGTATACTGCTGGTTGCATTACCTACGCAAGCAAAGGCTTTAACCACTTACAAACATTTCTGAACATCCTGATCAGCAACTCTGGCCTAATCTGCGTAACCTGCGGTATGACCTGCATCATGTTGACGGGCGGTATCGATATCTCGGTTGGCGCTCTGATTGCAATGGACTGCATGCTTCTTGCAGTTGGCATCGAGAAATGGGGGCTTCCAGCACCTCTGCTCATCGTGATGATCCTTGGCATTGGTGTTCTGTTCGGCTTAGCACAAGGATTCTGTGTTGGTTATCTGGAAGTTCAACCGTTCATCGTCACAATGGCAGGCATGTTCTTCGCTCGTGGTATGACGGCTGTGATTGATACGCAACAGGTGAGTATTACCAGTAGCTCATTCATGAGCACATTAGCCAACACAAAGATCAATATGCCCTTTAACATTGGTGCATATATGAACTCAAAGGGCAGGCTGATGATACCTTATATTCGAGTGTCAGTGCTGATTGCTTTGGCGGTAGTGGTTGTTATCTTCTTAGTGCTTCGCTACACGCGCTTTGGTCGCAGAATGTATGCAGTTGGCGGCAACCAGCAATCAGCCGCCTTGATGGGCCTGAATGTGCGGAAAACACGCATGCAAGCGTATGTTCTTTCGAGTTTTCTGTGTTCCATTGGCGCTATCTGCTACTGCCTCAATACCATGTGTGGAACGACCACGCAAGCATTAGGTCTCGAAATGGACGCCATTTCATCAGCTGTCATTGGTGGCACGCTGCTTACAGGTGGTGTGGGTAACGTCATTGGTTCATTCTTTGGCGTGCTAATCAACGGTACGATTTCAAGCCTAGTGAAGAATGCTAACCTCATTTCTTCTTGGTCCAACGTCGTTACAGCGCTACTACTTTGCTTCTTTATTGTGCTTCAATCCGTTTTTGCACGGATCAAGCAAAAAGGAAACAAGTAATAAATACGTGGTTTTACGCAAGTTGGGATATTACTCAGTATACTAACAACACCCCAATTGTTAAGCAGTGTAATGCTGAAAACAATTGGGGTGTTTTGCTGGACGTACATTGATATGCATTTATTCTCTGCAGCGCCCACAGTCGCTGTATCCGTTGCAAGTGGGTTTACTACCACAAGTATAACAATTTGTGCGGTAGTGTGGGGTGTACAAGTCTTCTACTGAAATAGGGAAACCCCATCCATCCGTCAATTTGAACTGCATTTCCTTTCCCTGATAACTAACCCCTGACTTATACGCCATATGACTCTGCATGATCTTACTTGGGATACGGTAATGCTTACCATCTTTGATAAAATGCGTTCCGGTTTCGATGAAAGTAAAGGTGACTTGATGCGCGATGCATTCTTGCTGCAGCTTCTGCACCCATGCAAAATCGCAAGGTCGTGCACCATCATAGTTTTCGCCACCACATGTAACTTGTTTTATCTGGCCGCTACACAAATACTTATTGATGCTGACTGCACCAATAAAGGGTGCACACATGATTCCTTTGTGCTTAAATGGTAGCGTTAGCAGTAGGGGAATGCGTTCATCCGCTCTGCGCTGGTTTTCACAGGTCACATTAAAGAAAATGTTTTCCCAACCGTCGCCCCAGTCTTCAGGCAGGCAACTAGATACACGTTCGGGGCGTTTTGTAAGCAGGAAGAACTTCACATCGCTTCGTATGCGCATCATCTCCCAAGCGTCATTTCGCCATGGGTCAGCCTCTTCTAAAAAGAAATCCGACGTCATACATACTCGAATCAATTCTCCGCTTTTGATTTTATAGTTGCCCTTTCGATCTTTTTGTAAAGGATAATCAAACCCAGACTTGGTTCGATATATCTCAGCTCCATTGCGATCACGTACGCGATCAAGATAGAACATATAACAGTATTGGCATCCTTCGCTGCATTTTACGCATCCATGCCAGGGATTCCAAATATCATGCATCGTATCCTCCGGTATTCGTTTTATTGACACCATAATTATCGCATATTGTGCATTCAGAAGCAATCTGCCGCATTATATTTTCGTGACAATACATTTGAGACCATTCAACTGCGCAAAAACATTATTTATACAACCGTATGAAAAGAGCACGGAGAATGAATCCCTTGATTAAATCAGCTGTTTTTCCTGCTATACAATGGATTGTGCTTTTACGCAGCACTGCGTCATCATATGACGATATACTATGCAGCGCACCAAACGCTATTGATAAAACCAATTCTTTGGGATATAATCGGTACATGCTGTGCATACGATATTTTGTAACAGGGAGTATCTATGCAAGTTTTTCGGCACTAATAGATGAAGGAGATTTATTATGACAAGCAAAGTACATAATCCTTATGAGAATGCTCAAACGCAATTTGATGGAATTGCAGAACTTTTAGAACTGAGCACAGGCGCCAAACAGTTACTGCGTCAACCTATGAAAGAGATGCATTTTACTATTCCGGTTAAAATGGACGATGGTACAACACAGGTATTTAACGCATACCGTATCAAGCATAACGATGCAAGAGGCCCTGCAAAGGGAGGAATTCGCTTCCATCCCCATGAAACGGCGGACACCGTGCGTGCTCTTTCCATGTGGATGACATGGAAATGCGCTGTTGTTGACATTCCTCTTGGCGGCGGTAAAGGCGGGGTTGTTTGCGATCCGCACAACCTCTCTCTATCTGAGCAAGAAAGACTGTGCAGAGGATATGTGCGTCAGCTACATACCCAGCTTGGTCCGAATGTAGACGTTCCTGCACCTGATGTAATGACCAATGGCCAGCACATGCTTTGGATGCTGGATGAGTATGAAACAATGATGGGCGGCAGGTATCCCGGCATGATCACAGGCAAGCCTGTGGGCATGGGCGGTTCAATCGGCCGTACCCAAGCAACTGGCTATGGTGTTGTTTACGTGCTAGAAGGATTGCTTAGAGAAATGAACATTGATCCTGCCACTACATCCGCAAGCATTCAGGGATTTGGCAACGTAGCAGAGTATGCAGCAAAGCTATATGCTTCCCTTGGCGGCAAAGTCAAAGCCGTCTCGTGCTGGGATCAAGCAGATTCAAAGTCCTATGCATTCTATTGTGAAGATGGCTTAGATGTTGAAAAACTAGCTGAAATCAAGGACTCTTACGGCAGCATCGACAAGGTGAAGGCTGCAGCACTGGGTTATGAAATCCTGCCAGGCGATGAATGGATTTCACAAGATGTAGATATCTTGATTCCCGCAGCACTTGAGAACCAAATCACCCTTGAAACATTCCCCAAAATCTCAAAATCCGTGAAAATTATTTGCGAAGCAGCGAATGGTCCTACCACTCCTGACTGTGATAAATTGATTCACGAAAGAGGCATTATGCTTCTGCCAGACTTCCTTGCAAATGGCGGCGGTGTTACCTGCAGTTACTTTGAGCAAGTACAGTGCAATATGAACTACTTCTGGGGCGAGGATGAAGTAAACGAGAAGCTGAAGTTTAAGATGACTCATGCATTCCAAGCCGTTTACGATCTTGCAAAAGAAAAAAATCTATATATGCGCGACGCGGCATATATCATTGCTATTAACCGTGTTGCAGATGCAGCCAAACGCAGAGGCTGGATTTTATTCACATCAATGATACTGCATGGGAGGTGTACTCAAAAAGCATTTTGAGCGCACCTCCCATCTTTTCATATCAATCGCATAGAAGCAGTATTATTGCGAAAGATAATGATATTCTGCCAAGAAGAGCAATCACATAGAAAGGGGGATTAGCAATCATATGAAAGAACAAGATTCGTGGTTGTTTTCTGAGCGTGTCAAAGAACTCGAATGTATCTACGCAGTTGACGACATCCTTCAAAACAAAAATTATACGATTCCAGCCGCAATGGAAAGTCTGATTACAGCGCTTCCTGCCGGATTTAAAGACATGGAAAAATGCAGAATCAGAATCATCCTAAACTCGCGTATTTATCAACAAGATGATATGAAGAATGTCAATTTGCTCAATGAAACACCAATTATGATAGGAGATCAAGCCGTCGGAAGCATACAAACGGGGTATC
This sequence comes from Clostridiales bacterium, assembly GCA_012523405.1. GTDB lineage: Bacteria > Bacillota > Clostridia > Christensenellales > Aristaeellaceae > Limiplasma. The sequence goes on along the minus strand of JAAYIN010000003.1, from coordinate 11,166 downwards.
TGCCCAATGCTGATGAGATGGAATCAATGAATCTCCTAGACAGCGAAGTGAAATTGCTGCAAGCTGTATCCTCGCGAATCACAAATTTATTGCTGAACTCGCAACGTGAGTTGTCGATCATTTTTGATCTTCTGCAAAGCATCAATCCTGATATATTGGTCAGGGTTTATGAGAAGTTTCGCACTTATCTGAGCAATGCCTTCAAAAACGAGGATGACTTTCGCAAGGAATCCAATCCAAATGAATTATCTCTATATGGCGAGGTGAACACACCACTGCCAAAGCAAATTATGCCCGATGTACTCGAATCGGGGAAAAAGCTGATTGACAGAGCAACTGCTTATTTGCCCGCTGCTGAAATATACGATCTCGTCAACGATTGGCTTAATGAAGAGCGTGTGTTTTCTATTGTTAAGGCAGTAGGGAATCGAAACACCGAGCTAAGTGAAGTGTTTGATGCGGTTAGCAGCTACGCTCATATGGATGGCGAGCAAACAGACCCAGCCACAAGGTCATGGCTGATCGCTGAACTTGCACATCGATTTTTAACCAGCGACGAGCTGCTCATTCACCATATTCAAGACAATCTGAGCATCAAGGATTTTAATCCGCTCATTCGAAAAATCATTGGATCGACGAAAAGTGATGGCAATATTGGCGGCAAAGGTGCTGGGCTTTTTATTGCCGAGCAAATTTTGAAAAACGCCGCCAAAACAGATCCATTGCTTGCAGATATTCGCACACCAAAGACATGGTATCTAGCCACCGATCTCTCGGACGAATTCCTACGCTATAATCATATGGAAGAGATGAATTCTTATAAATACAATTCCATCCCATATTTAAGAATGACCTATGATGATGTAGTCAATAAAATCAAAAATGGCAGACTGCCTTCACGTATGATACAGATGCTGAGTATGGCGCTTGACGACCTGCAAGGGACACCGATCATTGTCAGATCATCTTCCTTGCTTGAGGATCGTAGTCACTCAACTTTCAGCGGCAAGTATAAGAGCCTTTTTCTTCCCAATCAAGGAACAAAAGAAGAATGTTTGGACGAGCTGATCGATGCCGTGCTTGAAGTGTTTTCTTCACAATACAACCCAGATTCACTGCAATACCGCCAAGAACGCCGCCTGCTGAATTTCAAAGAGCAGATGGGTGTGTTAATTCAGGAGGTCATTGGCAGAAAGATCGGTCCATACTATATGCCGCTATATGCTGGCGTAGCATTTTCACAAAACCCGCTTCGTTGGTCAACGCGTGTATCTAGGGAAAGCGGGCTTGTTCGCATGGTGATGGGGCTTGGCACACGAGCTGTCGATCGCGTAAACAATGATTATCCCATGCTGTTTTCGCCTGGACAACCAGGGCTTCGAATCAACCAGTCACCAAATGATATAAAGCACTATTCTCCCAAATATATTGATGTCATCAATTTACAGCAAAATCAGTTCGAAACAATTCAGGCAGCCGATTTTCTCAAAAAATGGGGAAATGAAGTACCAGAACTTCACAAGCTTGTGTCCGTATATACCCCTGAATGTATGCTTGAGAAGAATGCATTCTCACTATCACCAGAAAAAGACGATATGGTGATCACCTTTGAAGGCATCATATCATCAAGTAATGTTCCCGACAAACTCAAGCACATGCTTCATGTGCTCAGCGAAAAAATGCACTTGCCCGTGGATATTGAGTTTGCTTATGATGGTCAATCTATCGTTTTGCTTCAATGCCGCGCCATGGGACGCGGGGTGCAAAGCAGCGCTGCTCCTATTCCCGAAAATATTCCAAACGAAGATATTGTTTTCACAGCCAATCGATTTGTATCCGACGGGAAGATTGAAAACATTCCCTATGTCGTTTATGTAGACGCAGAGGGATACCACAATTTATCCACCAGAGATGAGCTATTATCGGTTGGGAAAGCCGTTGGTTTGCTCAACGACATGTTGCCGCATCAAAAGTATATCCTCATCGGTCCCGGACGATGGGGGAGCCGCGGAGATATTCAGCTAGGAGTAAGGGTAACATACGCTGACATCTGTCATACGGCGGCTTTGATTGAGGTTGCACATGCAAAGCATTCCTATGTGCCAGAAGTATCCTTTGGAACGCATTTCTTTCAGGATTTGGTAGAAGCGAATATTGCCTATCTCCCGCTCTATCCCGATCAAAAGGACGTAATATTTAAAGATGGCTTCTTCAAGTCTTCCCATAATCTGCTTGGACAGTTGCTGCCGGAGTATGGCTATCTTTCAGATGCCATCAAAGTAATCGACTTGAGAAAGGTACACTATCAGTGTCAGCTATTCCTGTACATGAATGCAAAGCTCGAAAAGGCTGTCGCATTCCTATCAGGAGAGAACACAACTCCCTCACTAGACGATTCATTAATCGATTGTAAAGTTGACAAGAAATGGGGTGAAAAAGGGAAAGATCGATTTTGGCGCTGGCGCAAATATATGGCGAGTGAAGTAGCAGCTGAAATGGATTTCCAGAAGTATGGGGTAAAGGGTGTTTATTTGTTTGGAAGCGTAGACACCGAAAGCGCCGGTATGGGCAGCGATATCGACTTGATTATTCATGTCAACAGTTCACAGCATCAGCTGCAATCGCTTACAGAATGGCTTGACGGCTGGAGTAAGGCACTTGCAAAAATCAACTATCTTCGGACAGGATACGTGACTGACGAACTGCTGGATGTGCATTTTGTCACAGATGAGGATATCGAAAACAGGGAGAGCTTTGCTACCAGAATTCATTCGATCGTTGATCCTGCAACCCCGCTGCGGGTTGAGTAACAGATTCTGCTCAATATGATTAACAGGTTAACAAACTTACTTGATTGAAATTAATCAGCAACTATGAGACAACCAGCTCACTAAAACGCATACTGATGTCATCGCTAAGCAATCCGGTAACCAAACTACGGTAATATGAATTTTTAGCGTGACAGCCGCATGCAAATGCGTTTGTTACGTTTAAATGAAATGCATGTATATCCATTTGAATACATCATATTTACCCAATCTACTTGCAGTATCTGTGTTATAATTCAAAATGTGGAAATCGATCTGTTAATATATATTTCATTAACCATTATTTCCTTTAAATCAAAATTTAACACAAAGGAAGAACAAGTTGTGCATGCCATATCTATTGACGTAACATTACATATAATGTAATATTACTCTAAGTTCTTCTATAGTAACATAGAGAATTTACATATTACCTGTAAAGGTAGCAAGAGGTGTCATAATGTTAAAGTACTTTACAAAGCGCATACTTATGGCTGTAGTATCACTACTGCTCATTATTTGCGCGGTTTTTTTACTCATGAACATCATACCCGGAGGCCCTTTTTTAAGTGAAAAAGCTCCTTCACAAGCCGTACTTGATGCTTTGAATGCCAAGTATGGTTTGGATAAACCGCTAGGGGAGCAGTTGCTTAATTATCTTTCCGATCTACTGCATGGCGATTTGGGCGTATCTTTCCGTATGCAAAAGAATCGTCCTGTGCTAACAATCATTATGGAGATGTTCCCAACATCAGCACGTGTTGGTATTTTTGCATTACTTAACGCAATTATCATCGGTATTCCGCTCGGCTGCATCGCTGCCTACAATCGCGGTAAATGGCCGGATAGCGTACTGCGCGTTGTGATGACATTTGGCATATCGATACCCGGCTTTGTTGTGGCAACACTTTTATTGGTATTGTTTTGTGTTGTGCTTCAATGGCTGCCAGCAACAGGGCTTAACTCATGGAAAAGCTATTTGATGCCATGCTTTGCATTGTCCTTTTATCCCATGTGCTATATTGGCAGATTGACAAGATCCAGCCTTTTGGATGTTATCAACACTGACTATGTGAGAACTGCACGGGCTAAAGGCTTGCCCACTAGCAAAGTGGTTTTCAAGCATGCGCTGCGTAACTCATTGATTCCGGTTATCACTTATCTTGGACCACTTACCGCATCCATTTTAACCGGCGGATTCGTTGTTGAGACGGTATTTTCCATTCCAGGTCTTGGACGCTATTTCGTTCAAAGCATTATCAACAGAGACTATCCCATTATTATGGGTACAGCAATTTTCCTTTCAGCATTGATTATTACTCTTAACTTGGTCGTTGACTTACTATATCAAGTCATTGATCCTCGTATTAGCTACACGGATGGGAGCGTAAAGAACTGATGAATAAGAAACCAAGCAGTTTGCCCATGCATGTAGGGCATGTAGATGTAGACAAAGTCATGCAAATGAACACACCATATTCACCTGTTTTAGGGGACTTTGATGTTGCATCAAAGGAAGAGCGCGAAAACTATATTCCTCCAACGGCATCCGTTTCCTATTGGAAGGATGCTTGGCGTAGACTCAAGAAGAACCGCGTGGCAATGGTTGCGCTGTGCGTGATCATCTTCCTGTTTGTCGCCTGTATCTTTGGACCGATGCTTATGGACCTAGATTATTCAACGCAAATCCGCGGCGAAGAAAACTGGCCGCCAGTATGGGAGCAACCCACTGAAAAGCTTCTTGCCAAAGCAGAGAGTAAGGGAATCGTCTTTGATGCATGGAAGCATCCTCTTGGCTCTGACAATCTTGGTCGAGATAATCTTGCACGTCTGCTATATGGCACACGTATTTCCCTTGCCATCGGTCTTGTGGCATCCCTCATCGTGCTTGTGATTGGTTCGCTATATGGCGCTATTGCCGGCTACATCGGAGGAATGGTCGATACGATCATGATGCGTGTTGTAGACATCATATATTCAGTGCCTGATGTGCTGATCGTGCTATTGCTGGCATCCACATTAAAAGGGCCTATCACGACATACATCAATACGCATAACTCGTGGATTAGCAATTTCCTTAGCACCATCGGTCCAAACCTAATTGGTATATTCATTACATTTGGTATGCTCTATTGGGTTGGTATGAGCCGTATTATTCGCGGTCAGGTGCTTATGCTCAAGCAAAATGAATACGTAACAGCCGCACGCGCGCTTGGCGCAAGCGATGCGCGTATCATTCGTAAGCATTTGCTTCCTAACTGCATCGGTCAGCTCATCGTTACAACCTGCCTGCAGATTCCTTCAGCGATCTTCCTAGAGTCGTTCCTGTCATTCCTAGGCATGGGCGTTTCCGCGCCGCTTACAAGCCTTGGCTCGCTTGCCAGTGAAGGACTCAGCGGTATTTACAGCTACACGTATCGCTTGATCGTGCCATCCGCAGTGCTCAGTATACTGATTTTAGCTTTCAACCTATTTGGTGACGGTCTGCGCGATGCACTTGATCCAAGACTTAAAAAATAAAGGAGGAGGGTATCAATGAGTGATAAACTCTTACAAGTAAAAGACCTTAAGGTATCCTTCTTCACACCTGCTGGAGAAGTGAAAGCGGTAGATGGGATCAGCTATGATCTTGACTACGGCGAAGTTCTGGGAATCGTCGGCGAAAGTGGTTCCGGCAAAAGCGTAGAAGCATTTAGCATCATGGGACTCTTGCAGAGCCCTGGTGAAGTCATTGGCGGAGAAATTCTTTTTGAGGGAGAATCAATCCTCAACTACAGCAAGAAACAAATGACGGATTTCCGCGGCAACAAGGCGAGTATGATCTTTCAGAATCCCATGACTTGCCTCAATCCGGTTTACACCATCGGAAACCAGCTCATTGAAGCACTGCAATGCCATACAAACATCGGTAACAAAGAAGCTTATAAGCAGGCAGTTAAAATGCTTGAGCTTGTAGGTATCCATGAGATGGACAAGCGAATGAAGCAATATCCCCATGAACTGTCAGGCGGCATGCGTCAACGCGTTATGATCGCAATGGGTTTGATCTGCAATCCAAAATTACTCATCGCAGATGAACCAACCACTGCACTTGACGTTACGATTCAAGCACAGATCTTGGATTTGATGCGTGACATCCAGAGTAAGACAAAAATGGCAATTGTATTTATTACACACAATCTTGGCGTTGTTGCAGACATTTGTGATCGTGTAGCCGTTATGTATGCAGGGCATATTGTCGAGCATGGGACAATTGATGATATTTTCTATCATCCGATGCATCCCTATACCAATGGATTGCTCGCATCTATGCCGCGCGTGGATGCAACTGAGTATGAGAGGCTCATTCCCATCGAGGGCACACCCGTTGATATGCTCAATCCTCCTGTTGGCTGTCCATTTGCACCCAGATGCAAACAGTGCATGAAGGTTTGTCTTAAGCACGCTCCGCCAAAAATCGAGCGTGAAAACGGACACTATTCTGTCTGCTGGCTAGACGCTAGAGACAAAGCAATTGCTGAGGAGGAGATTACTAATGAGTGAAATTTTATTAGAGACTCAGCATATTCAAAAGTACTTTCCCATTAAAACCAATTCATTTAAAAAGAGCTATGTACAAGCTGTTGAAGACATCTCTATCCAAATCAAAAAGGGAGAAACCTTAGGATTGGTTGGAGAAAGCGGTTGCGGTAAAAGCACGCTTGGGCGTAGTATTCTTCGCCTGATTGAGCCCACAAGCGGCCGTGTCTTCTATAATGGCAAAGACATCACAAAAGAGAAAATGCTGCCCTATCGACGTAAAATGCAGATTATCTTCCAAGATCCCTCTGCATCACTTGATCCGCGTATGACAGTAGGCGAAATCGTCGGCGAGGCTATTGACATCCATAAATTAGCTAACTCCAAGAAAGACCGCACTGACTATATTCGCAACATTTTAAATCAGGTTGGTCTTAACTCTGAGCATGCCAATCGCTATCCTCATGAATTTTCAGGCGGTCAGCAACAGCGCATCGGCATTGCAAGAGCACTTAGTGTAAAACCAGAGTTCATTGTGTGCGACGAACCAATCTCCGCTTTGGACGTTTCCATTCAAAGCCAGATCGTCAACATGCTTGAGGACATGCAAAAAGACCTCGGACTTACCTACCTTTTCATCGCACATGATATTTCGGTTGTTAAGCATATCTCCAACCGCATTGGTGTGATGTATCTTGGAACAATGGTAGAGCTTGCAGAAAGCTATGAGCTCAACAGGAATCCCTTGCATCCCTATACGCAAACATTGCTCTCAGCAGTACCTGTACCTGATCCCAAGAAGAGTCGCGAACGCAAACGCATCATGCTCACAGGCGAAATTCCTTCCCCAATCAATCCGCCGACAGGATGCCGTTTCCACACTCGCTGCCCTTATGCAAAACCCATTTGCTCCGAGCAGATACCTGAGTATAAAGAAGTCTCCCCAGAACATTATTGTGCATGTCACATTGTTTAATGGATAACACTCGCCAAAAAGGCGATCGTTATAAAGATCAAAATCAAAATAGGAGGAAAAAAACATGAGAAAAATCGTAGCACTTCTCTTAACACTGGTTCTATGCGCTTCGTTGTTCGTCATGCCTGCAGTAGCCGAAGAAAGCTTCGAACTAGCTGTTTGCTTGGCTAGCGAACCTCAGACCATTGATCCCCAACTGAACTCCGCTGTTGACGGCGCAGTTATGGCTCAGCACTTCTTCGAAGGTCTCTACAAATGGGTAGATTCCGGCGCGAAGTACAGCGAAAACGTTGGCGTTGCAGCACTTGAGCTTGGTCAGGCTAAAGACGTTACCGTTTCTGAAGATGGCTTGGTTTATACCTTTACTCTTCGCGACGACATCAAATGGTCCGATGGCAAAGACGTAACCGCTAATGATTTCGTTTACTCTTGGCAGCGTTTGGTTGATCCCGCAACCGCTGCTGACTACAACTACATGATCGACATGGTTGTTAATGCCAACGAGATCATGGCTGGCGAACTAGCAAAGGAAGAACTTGGCGTTAAGGCTCTTGACGATAAGACTTTTGAAGTTACTTTGGCAGTTAAATGCGCTTTCTTCAACGAAATCTGTGCATTCCCCGCAACCCTACCGATCCGTCAGGATATCATCGAAACCGCTGGTGATCAGTGGACATTCGATACCGCTACCTTCATCACCAATGGTGCTTACACCATGACTGCTTGGGAGCACAACTCCTACATCGAAGCAACCAGCAATCCTAACTACTATGCTAACGATGCAGCTGGCCCCCAGAGCATCAAGTTCATGTTGATGGATGACCACAATGCAATGTACGCAGCATATCGCGCTGGCGACCTCAACTTCATTGAAGAGGTTCCCGCTGACGAAATCGCTGCACTTCTTGACAGCGGCGAGCTAGTTGTTGATCCTTATATCGGCACCTACTATGTCTGCTTCCAGAACCAGAAGGCTCCCTTTGACAATGCACTCGTTCGTGAAGCATTCTTGCTGACCATCGATCGTCCTTACATTGTTGAGCAGATCACACAGACCGGTCAGATCCCTGCTGGCGGCTATGTTCCTACCGGTATTGCTGATGCAGCAGCTGGCAGCGACTTCCGTGCAAACGGCGGCGACTACTACGATCCTAGCGAAGAAGCTTATGCAGCAAACTGCGACAAGGCTCGTGAATTGCTAGCAGAAGCTGGCTATCCGGGTGGCGAAGGCTTCCCTGTTGTTGAGTATCTCTACAACACATCCGACGCTCATAAGGCAGTTGGCGAAGCTCTTCAGAACATGTGGAGCACCGAGCTTGGCGTAACCGTTACCCTTCAGAACGAAGAGTGGAACACCTTCCTACAGACTCGTAAGGATGGCAACTATTCTATCGCTCGTAATGGCTGGATCGCTGACTACAATGATCCTATGAGCTTCCTTGACATGTGGGTAACTGGCGGCGGCAACAACGACGCACAGTACAGCAATGCTGAGTATGATGCTTTGATCGCAGCAGCTAAGGCTTCCAGCGATGCTGAAGAGCGCATGACCCTTATGCACCAGGCTGAAGACCTCGTTATTGGCCAGGATAAGGCTCTAGGCCCGATCTACTTCTACACCAACAAGCACATGCTGCAGGGCTTCACTGGCCTGTACATGACTCCCCTGGGATACTTCTTCTTCGGAAGCACTCAGGCTGCTGAATAATTTAATTATTCATATCACTTGCAGGGTCTATACCATTAGGTATAGACCCTGTTTTCTGTTGATAAAAGGGGGCTGTTGTCTTGTAAATACACACAAAAATCCACCTGCGAATCAAGTAATTCGCAGGTGGATTTTGTTGCTATTGTCTTTTGAAAAGACTTCTGCAACAGCCTCTTAGCTATGTTTTGCTGCATAAAATCGCCTTATGACCGCTAGATATTCATTTCTGCACGATAATCAATCAATTCGTCGCAGCGTTTAATCAGCAGTTCGCTCTGAGCAATGGCTACAGCACCAAGTAGATTAAAGGATTCATCTCCGAGAAGTCTAATATCAACCGCATGTTTTTGGGTGAACATGCTCTTCTTGTACAAGCTGTCAAGCATACTAAAATACAGTCCGCGCTGTTGATTGAGCCAACGGCAATAGATAATCAATTCATCGGGATCATAGGTCATAAAAATCGTAGAGGTGGTGTCAACAAGATACCTGATCGCTTGTGATATGACCTTGGACGCGATGCGGTCACCGCTCTTCATCATGTCAAGAACTTCATCTGTGCTGCTTAAGTCTTCATTCACATGTGCATTATACTGCTTGATAATACCGATATCCGAGCAATATAGCTCCAGACAGCCGGTATTGCCGCATCGGCAGGGGATACCGTCCCTACGCACTGTCATATGACCTATTTCACCTGCAAGGTTGTGCGTGCCCCTGAAGACCTCGCCATTGATCATAACAGCCGAACCAATGCCCTCACAGATCGAAAGGTAGACCGTACAGCGATTGCGCCTCATTTGTCCGGAATGATCCAGATAGTGTACACAGGCATAAACATCCTTATCAACCACCACCCGCAAGCCCAAAGCCTCACGCAGACGATCAGATAGGGGAAAGGACTGCCACAGCGGTGCACCTGACATTTGAAGAACAATGCCTGTTTCGCAATCCACCGAACCCGGCACCGTGACGCCAACACCAATGCAGCGTCTCTTGTCTTGCACATGAACAGCAAGCATGTTTTGAATTGCACCAGCAACTTCAGCCGTATAAGTTTCAGGTCCCATGTCGAGGCAGGAAAGGGAGAGTATTTGCGAAGTAAGGCAGAGACCTGACAAGTCGAAAATGCCAAGTTCTACTTCATTAATGCGCATGCTAACTGCCACAAGAACACCATAATCATGGTTGATTTGATATCGAGTGGCGCGTCTGCCGCCGCTTGAAGCAGCAATACCCGATTCACAGATGATCCCGCTCTTCGTTAATTCAGTTATGACCAGATGCACCGTAGAACCGGGAAGACCTGTGTCCTGCGAAAGCTGCGGTTTTGTAGCATTAGGCGTACGATAAAGCGCTCTTAGAAGCGTTTGCATATGATTGAATTTTGTCGAATTCAAGCGCGGCATATAGCATACCTTCTTTCTATGTACACTTGTCAGAACATTATTTATATTAGTAATAAAGTTGCTTTATTGTATCAAAGCGATGAAGTCTTGTCAAACACAGATAGAGCCAAGCCTTCATAATCCATTCAATCATGCATCTCATCATATCGGCATATGTTCATAAAAAAACCGCTTGAATGCAGCAGTTCTTTTATGATTTTAATCAATCGCTTTATGAAATTGCGTCTTTCATTGACTTCACATATGCACCCACATGTTCCAAGCAATCGATGCCATATTGTGCGCAGAGTTTAACAATGGCAGAGCCCACAATAATGCCATCTGCCTTTGCTGCGACATTTTTTGCTTGCTCTGGCGTGGAAATGCCAAAGCCTACGGCACATGGTACATCCCTGGAATCCTTTACCAAACGAACCATAGCACCAATATCGGTTGTGATGCTGCTGCGCGTTCCAGTGACGCCCAAGGAAGATACACAATAAACAAAACCAGCTGCTTGGCTTGCAATCATGCTAATGCGGTCATGTGAGGTTGGCGCAATCATTGAAATGAAATCTATGTTGTATTTCTGGCAAAGCTCAGCAAACTCTTCCTTCTCCTCAAACGGAACATCAGGCAGAATGATGCCGTCCATTCCGATTTCAGCGCATTTACTAATAAAGCGTTCCGATCCATAGGAGAACACCACGTTTGCGTAGGTCATAAAGACCATAGGCACTGTCACGGATTTGCGGATACGAATGGCGA